>NZ_CP140706.1:5900000-6604192 GCF_034555375.1 Pseudomonas sp. B33.4 | reverse complement strand
TTACGCGCTGCTGGCGCGTCTACGTGGTCTGTTCCTCGGCGTTGCCGACATTTCGCTGCTGGGTTGAGGGATTGCTGTTGAAACTGCTGATTCTCGATCGGGACGGAGTGATCAATTACGACTCCGACGCTTACATCAAGTCGGTGGCGGAGTGGATTCCGTTGCCCGGCTCGATCGAAGCGATTGCGCAGTTGAGCAAGGCCGGCTGGACGGTGGCGGTGGCCACCAACCAGTCGGGCATCGCTCGCGGCTATTACGATCTCGCCACCCTCGATGCCATGCATGCGCGTTTGCGCGAACTGGTAGCGGAGCAGGGCGGTGAGGTCGGGCTGATCGTGTATTGCCCGCATGGGCCGGACGAAGGCTGCGATTGCCGCAAGCCGAAACCGGGGATGTTGAAAACCATCGCGGCGCATTACAACGTCGACCTGGCCAATGTCTGGTTCGTCGGCGACAGCCTTGGTGACCTGGAGGCGGCCAAAGCCGTCGATTCACAGCCAGTTTTGGTAAAGACCGGAAAAGGCGCGAAGACTCAGGGCAAAACTCTGCCGGTTGGCACTCTGATTTTTGACGATCTGGCGGCGATTGCCGCAGAACTTATCCACAACTAGAGTACTTCTGAAGTTCCTGACCAGGGATTGATCGGGAGTGCGCTTGAACACTCGGGCATTGCCCCGTCACGGTAAACGTCACTATGTCGATACTGCGGGCCATCAGAATTTTTCTCTTTTACCTGCTGCTGGGCGCCACTTCCCTGCTGTGGTGCAGTTTGAGTTTTTTCATCGCGCCGTTTCTGCCGTTCAAGGCGCGTTATCGTTTTATCAACGTGTACTGGTGCCGTTGCGCCTTGTGGTTGACCAAGGTGTTTCTCGGTATCCGTTACGAAATCAAAGGCGCGGAAAACGTGCCTGACCGGCCCTGCGTGATTCAATCGAACCACCAGAGCACTTGGGAGACGTTCTTTCTCTCCGCTTATTTCTCGCCATTGAGCCAAGTGCTCAAACGCGAACTGCTGTACGTGCCGTTCTTTGGCTGGGCAATGGCCATGTTGCGGCCGATCGCGATTGATCGCGACAACCCGAAAGCGGCGCTGAAACAAGTCGCGGCCAAGGGTGATGAGCTGCTGAAGGACAACGTTTGGGTGCTGATCTTTCCGGAAGGCACTCGGGTGCCGTTTGGCACTGTCGGCAAGTTTTCCCGCAGTGGCAGCGCTTTGGCGGTGAATGCGGCGCTTCCGGTGCTGCCGATTGCACACAATGCCGGCAAGTTCTGGCCGAAAATCGGCTGGGGCAAGAAGTCCGGCGTGATCACCGTAGTCATCGGTGAACCGATGTACGCCGAAGGCACAGGCCCGCGCGCCATCGCCGAGCTTAACGACCGGGTGCAAGCCTGGAACGAGAAGACTCAACGCGAGATGGGCTCGCTGCCACCGGCCCCGCAAGCACCGGCGGCAAATGATCAGATCGCTGTCTGAGATTTTGTGGATAACCTGTGTACGGTTTTGTTGAAACCGCTTGAATATTGATAATAAGTGATTGATTTACTTATATATTTCTCAAGCTCATAAAACACCGTAAAAGGTGCATAAGTTTTTTTTGGAAGTAAACGAACCGGCTGATATAGCCGGTTTTTTTGCGCCTGATCACTCGGGGATCAGCGGCAGTTCCAGCAGGAACGTGGTGCCTTGATCGACCACACTCAGGCATTCGATTTTCCCGCCGTGGTGATCGATCACTGCTTTGACCATCGACAGCCCCAAGCCCACGCCATCGATGCCCTGCGCCGAGGAAAAACGGCGGTACTGACTGAACAGATCGGGCAATTCATCGGCGGCGATGCCCTTGCCTTGATCCGACAGTTCGCAACGCAGCCATTCTTCGTGACAACTGATCCGCAGTTGAATCGTGGTGTCTGCCGAGCTGTACTTGATCGCATTCTCCAGCAGGTTGAATAACGCACGGGTCAATAATCCCTGATCGGCCATGATCAGACGTTCCTGTGATTGCTCATCCATGTCATGTAGCAATTCGATGCGTTTTTGCTGAGCAATGGGCAACGCCTGATCCAACACATCCAGTACCAACATCGCGAAGAGGCTTGGCTGGAACTGATACGCCTCGGACTCGGCCCGCGCCAGCAGAACGAAGCCATCGGTCAGATCCAGCGCACGGCGGACCTGGCGTTCGATCTGTTCGAACAGCGGTGAATCCACCCCGGCCTGATGGCGGTGAACATCGAGCAGGGCGAGGATCGCCGAATGCGGGGCACGCAGGTCGTGGGAAAGAAAACGCAGCAATACCCCGCGTTGCTCCTCGGCGGCACGTTCGGCGCTGAGATCGGTGAGGCTGAGCAGCCAACCAATCGGGGTGTCTCCGTCCACCGGCAGCAGGGCGGCACGCTCCAGGCGCAGGCTGCGTTCCTTGTGATCGCGAAACTCCAATAGTGGTATGACCGACAGTGACGGGCGCAACTCTGTGGACAACTCCGGGTAACCAAGGCTGGCAAGTTGATCGAGGAGGTCGTCCCCCACCAGGTTGTGATCGAATAGCTGGCGAGCCTTGCGATTGCCCAGCAGGATCTGGCCTTTGGGATCGCTGATCAGTGTGGCGACGGGCAAGTACTCCAGACCGTCGGCAATAAAGCGCCGGGTATCTCGGGTACGACTCATGGCTTGTTCCAGCGCCATGATCTGGCCCTGCAAACGATCAGCACCGGTGAATTGCGAACGACGGCGCTCGGGAAAAACTTTCGGCTCGCTGTCTAGCCGGGCCAACTCCCAACCGAAATAGGTCAACACCACGCTCAGGCGCCGCCAGTTCCAGATCAGATAACCGAACAACATCCCCAACACCGCTGGCGTCGGTGACCACCAGCGGTGCATTTCCGCTAAACCTGCACTGATCAGCAACGCGCACGCCATGCTGATCAACGTGACCCAGAGTGCCCAGCGCGGGCGCCACAACAGCAGGCCAAGACAGCTGGCCACCAAAGCGACCGACAACAGGGCGCCTTTGCCGGCAGACGCATCATGCAGGTTGATCTGCGCGCGATAAGACAGCAGCGCAGTCAGCGGCAACAGCACTAGACTTATCCACAACCATTCGCGCACCAACTGACGAAACAGTCGCTGCACCTGGCTCGGTTCACGGCTTTCACGCCGGCGCTGATTGTTCATAGGGAAAAAGGGCAGGGCAGGGTGAATGCTTTCATAGGTCACAGGTCTGAGACGTAGACTCGAAGAATCATAGCGGACGTCGACCAACGGCGCGCCGCTTACTTTCAAGGTGATGACCAAGCGACTATGGTTGACGCCCAACTGCCCAAGCAACAAGGAACCACCGCGTATGCGCGTTGCGATACTGGACGACGAACCCGCCGAACTGCGTCGGGTCGAGCAAACCCTGCAGCAAATGGCCGATGCCGGCGAACAGCCGTGGTCACTGCACAGCTTCGAGCGTGGTGAAGACCTGTTGCGACAGCTACGCCGGGAGACCTTCGACCTGCTGATCCTCGACTGGCAATTGCCCGACCTCACCGGCCTGGCGCTGCTGCGCTGGACCCGCGAACACATGGAAGCGCCACCAGCGGCGATCATGCTGACCAGCCGCGATGGCGAGAGCGATATTGTTCAGGCGCTGAATGCGGGGGCTGATGATTATGTGAGCAAGCCGTTTCGGCCGAATGAGCTGAAAGCGCGGGTGGCTGCGGTACTGCGGCGGCACAGCCAGCAGCGGGCGGCTGCGACGGAAGTGCTGAGCTTTAACGATTTGACGTTTGATGACGCTGAACTGACCGTCACCCGCGAGGGCAAGCCGATTGTCATGACCGAGCGCGAGTATCGGCTGGCGCGGTGTCTGTTCAGCAATCTGGGGCGGCCGTTGTCGCGGGATTATCTGTATGAACGGTTTTGGCCGCATGAGGAGATGGCTTCGTCGCGGCCGCTGGATACGCATATCTATCGGCTGCGGAACAAGCTCGGGCTGACGGCGGATCGAGGGTGGCAGTTGCTGACGATTTATGGGTATGGGTATCGGTTGGAGAGTGTGGCGGCAGCGTCCGAGTAAAGATCAAAAGATCGCAGCCTGCGGCAGCTCCTACAGGAGATCAATGTAAGAGCTGCCGCAGGCTGCGATCTTTTGATCCGCCAATAAAAAGGCCAACGCAATGCGTTGGCCTTTTTGTTTGACGCAAACCGGGATCAGAAATCCAGGTTCGAAACCGCCAACGCATTGCTCTCGATGAAGTCACGGCGAGGTTCGACCGCATCACCCATCAGGGTGTTGAAGATCTGGTCTGCGCCAATGGCGTCTTCGATGGTGACTTTCAGCATGCGGCGCACGCTTGGGTCCATGGTGGTTTCCCACAGCTGATCCGGGTTCATTTCGCCCAGACCTTTGTATCGCTGAATGGTGTGGCGCTTGGTACTTTCAGCCATCAGCCAGTCCAAGGCTTCCTTGAACTCGGTGACCGCTTTCTTGCGCTCGCCACGCTGGATGTAAGCGCCTTCGTCGAGCAGGGTGCTCAGTTGAGCGCCGAGGGTGACGACGGTTTTGTAGTCGTTGCTGCCGAAGAAGTCGCGGTTGAAGGTGACGTAGTTCGACAGGCCGTGGGAGATCAGTTCGACCTCTGGCAGCCACACGCCACGTTCACGATCTTCACGCAGGCTGGCCTTGTAGACCAGACCGGATTTTTCCACGGTGCGCAGACGCGCTTCGTACTGGGCAAGCCACTCTTGCATTGCTGCGTGGTCGCCGAGCTTTTCCAGGCTCACGGCCGGCAGGTAAATGAAGTGCTCGGTCAGTTCCTGCGGGTACAGGCGCGACAGACGCTTGAGGGTCTTCATCACCATGCGGAAGTCGTTCACCAGACGCTCGAGCGCTTCACCGGAAATGCCCGGGGCTTCTTCGTTCAGGTGCAGGCTCGCATCCTCCAGGGCCGACTGCGTCATGTACTCTTCCATGGCGTCGTCGTCTTTGATGTATTGCTCTTGCTTGCCTTTCTTGACCTTGTACAGCGGCGGCTGGGCGATATAGATATAGCCGCGCTCGATCAACTCCGGCAACTGACGGAAGAAGAAGGTCAGCAGCAGGGTACGGATGTGCGAACCGTCGACGTCAGCATCGGTCATGATGATGATGTTGTGATAACGCAGCTTGTCGATGTTGTACTCGTCGCGACCAATGCCACAGCCCAGCGCGGTGATCAAGGTGCCCACTTCCTGAGAAGAGATCATCTTGTCGAAACGTGCTTTCTCGACGTTGAGGATCTTGCCCTTCAACGGCAGGATCGCCTGGGTCTTGCGGTTACGTCCCTGCTTGGCAGAGCCGCCCGCGGAGTCACCTTCCACGAGGTACAGTTCGGAGAGTGCCGGGTCTTTTTCCTGGCAGTCAGCGAGTTTGCCCGGCAGGCCGGCGATGTCCAGCGCGCCTTTGCGGCGGGTCATCTCACGGGCCTTGCGTGCCGCTTCACGGGCACGCGCCGCGTCGATCATCTTGCCGACGACCAGCTTGGCTTCGTTCGGGTTTTCCAGAAGGAAGTCGGAGAAGTACTTGCCCATCTCCTGCTCGACCGCAGTCTTCACTTCGGAGGAGACCAGCTTGTCTTTGGTCTGCGAGCTGAACTTCGGATCCGGCACTTTCACCGAGATGATCGCGGTCAGGCCTTCACGGGCATCGTCACCGGTGGTGGCGACTTTGTGCTTCTTCGCCAGACCTTCCTGCTCGATGTAGTTGTTCAGGTTACGCGTCAGTGCCGAACGGAAGCCCACCAGGTGAGTACCGCCGTCGCGCTGCGGAATGTTGTTGGTGAAGCACAACAGGTTCTCGTTGAAGCTGTCGTTCCACTGCAGGGCGATTTCCACGCCGATGCCGTCTTCACGCTGGATGTTGAAGTGGAACACCTGGTTGACCGCAGTCTTGTTGGTGTTCAGGTATTCAACGAACGCACGCAAACCGCCTTCGTACTTGAACAGCTCTTCCTTGCCGCTGCGCTCATCCTTGAGGACGATGCCAACACCGGAGTTGAGGAAGGACAGTTCACGAATGCGCTTGGCGAGGATGTCCCAGCTGAAGTGAATATTCTTGAAGGTTTCGCTGGAAGCCTTGAAGTGGATCTGGGTACCGGTGGTTTCGCTGTCGCCAACGATGGCCATCGGTGCCTGAGGTACGCCGTGGACGTAGGTCTGTTCCCAGATCTTGCCGCTGCGGCGAACAGTCAGAACCAGTTCTTCGGACAGTGCGTTCACTACCGACACACCCACACCGTGCAGACCGCCGGATACTTTGTAGGAGTTGTCGTCGAACTTACCGCCAGCGTGGAGGACGGTCATGATGACCTCGGCGGCGGAAACGCCTTCCTCTTTGTGCACGTCTACCGGGATGCCACGGCCGTTATCTTTAACGGTGATGGACTCATCCGGGTGGATGATGATGCTGATGTCGTCGCAGTGTCCGGCGAGGGCTTCGTCGATCGAGTTGTCGACCACCTCGAACACCATGTGGTGCAGACCGCTGCCATCGTCGGTGTCACCAATGTACATACCGGGACGTTTGCGTACGGCATCCAGGCCTTTCAGCACTTTAATGCTCGTTGAGTCGTACGTATTTTCTTCGCTCAATGCCTTCACTCCCGATGGTCGTGGGTCTGGGTGATACGGCCCTGTTCCACGTGGAACAGAGCGACTGGCGTTTCCGTCTGCCAGCCTTCCCTCAATAATTCGTGATCTACACAGGTGATGAACACCTGGCAGCGTAAGTCTTCCAGCAAGCGGCATAGTGCGCGACGGTGGCTCTCGTCCAGCTCGGACGGCAAGTCATCCACCAGATAAATACACTGACCGCGGCGGGCCTGGCTGACCAGATGCCCCTGGGCAATCCGCAATGCACAGACCACCAACTTCTGCTGACCCCGGGACAAAATATCCGCGGCGTTGTGTGCGCCCAATCTAAGACGCAAATCAGCCCGTTGCGGTCCGGCCTGGGTATGACCCATTTGCTGGTCCCGTTGCACGGAACCGGCGAGTACGGCGCTCAATTCCCGGTCTTTGTCCCAGCCTCGGTAATAGCTGAGCGTCAAACCTTCAAGCTCAACCAGTTCGCTCAAGGTTTGTTCAAAGACTGGTTTCAAGGCTTTGATGTAGGCGCGGCGGTATTCATCGATTTCAGCGCTGGCCTGGCACAGTTCCCTGTCCCAAACCGCTTGCGAAACGGCGTCAAGTGTACCATGCCGCAGCCAAGAGTTTCTCTGGCGCAGGGCCTTCTGCAAACGCTGCCAGGTGGCCATGAACCGTGGTTCGACGTGGAACACGCCCCAGTCGAGAAACTGCCGGCGAATCTTCGGCGCGCCTTCGAGCAGACGGAAGCTGTCGGGGTTGATCAACTGCAATGGCAGAATCTCCGCCAGTTGCGCAGCGCTGCGGGCGTTCTGGCCGTCGATGCGGATCTGGAACTCGCCCTGACGATCGCGCGAAATGCCTAATGCGCTATGGCCACCCTCGGCTAATTCGACCTGACCGAACACGGTGCAGGCGAGTTGCTCGTACTGAATGACCGGCAATAACCGCGTGCTACGAAACGAACGGGCAAGCCCCAGCAGATGAATGGCTTCCAGAACACTGGTTTTGCCGCTGCCGTTGGCGCCGTAAAGAATGTTGATGCGGGGGGAAGGGGAGAAGGTCACCGGGTGCAGATTGCGCACCGCGGTGACCGAAACACGACTTAAGGACATCCAGGATCAGCTGATTACAGACGCATCGGCATGACAACGTAAGCCGAATCGTCGTTGTCGGACTCTTGCACCAGCGCACTGCTGTTGGAGTCGGACAGGATCAGACGAACCTGCTCGGTGGTCATCACGCCCAGCACGTCGAGCAAGTAGCTCACGTTGAAGCCGATTTCCAGCGAGCCGCCGTTGTATTCAACGCCCACTTCTTCTTCCGCTTCTTCCTGTTCCGGGTTGTTGGCCTGGATCTTCAACTGACCGCTGGCCAGTTGCAGACGGATACCACGGTATTTCTCGTTGGACAGAATCGCGGTACGGCTGAACGCTTCGCGCAGGGCCTGACGATCGCCCAAAACCAGCTTGTCGCCGCCCTTCGGCAGTACGCGCTCGTAGTCCGGGAACTTGCCATCGACCAGTTTCGAAGTGAAGGTGAATTCGCCAGTGGTGGCGCGAATGTGGTGCTGGCCCAATACGATGCTGACGTTGCCGTCCGGCTCGGTGAGCAGACGCGCCAGTTCAAGGATACCTTTGCGCGGCACGATCACCTGGTGGCGATCCGGCTGGCCGATATCGGCTTTCATCGAGCACATGGCCAGACGGTGACCGTCGGTGGCCACGGCGCGGATGATGCCTTCGGACACTTCCAGCAGCATACCGTTGAGGTAATAACGCACGTCCTGCTGAGCCATGGCGAAGCTGGTGCGTTCGATCAAACGACGCAGTTTGCTTTGCTCGAGGCTGCAAGTCAGCGAGCCCGGGCCTTCTTCAACGGTCGGGAAATCGTTGGCAGGCAGGGTCGACAGAGTGAAACGGCTACGACCCGCCTTCACCACCAGCTTCTGCTCGTCGACCTTGATGTCGATCAGTGCATCGTTGGGCAGGCTTTTGCAGATGTCCATCAGCTTGCGCGCAGGCACGGTGATGGAACCTGTTTCTGCAGGCTCTTCAAGTTGCACACGACCGACGAGCTCGACTTCCAGGTCGGTACCGGTCAGCGACAGTTGCTGGCCTTCGACTACCAACAGCACGTTGGACAGTACCGGCAAGGTCTGTCGACGCTCGACGACGCCTGCGACCAGTTGCAGGGGTTTCAACAGGGCTTCGCGTTGAATGGTGAAATGCATGGTCTAGTCCCTTGCCTTAATAAGCTGCGCTGGTGTTCATCAAGTAGTCAGTGTACGCAGCAGGTTCTTGTAGTCCTCGCGGATGTCCGCGTCGGATTCCTTAAGTTCGTTGATCTTGCGGCAGGCGTGCAACACGGTGGTGTGGTCGCGGCCGCCAAACACATCGCCGATTTCCGGCAGGCTGTGGTTGGTCAGCTCCTTGGACAACGCCATGGCTACCTGACGCGGGCGCGCTACCGAGCGCGAACGACGCTTGGACAGCAGGTCCGAGATCTTGATCTTGTAGTACTCGGCGACGGTGCGCTGAATGTTATCCACAGAGACCAGTTTGTCCTGCAACGCCAACAGGTCTTTCAGGGATTCGCGAATCAGCTCGATGGTGATGTCACGGCCCATGAAGTGCGAGTGGGCGATCACGCGTTTCAGCGCGCCTTCCAGCTCACGGACGTTGGAACGAATACGCTGGGCGATGAAGAACGCGGCGTCGTGCGGCAAGTCGACTTTGGCCTGGTCGGCCTTTTTCATCAAGATCGCCACGCGGGTTTCCAGTTCCGGCGGCTCGACAGCCACCGTCAGGCCCCAGCCGAAGCGGGATTTGAGGCGCTCTTCAAGGCCTTCGATTTCTTTCGGGTAGCGGTCACTGGTGAGAATGACCTGCTGGCCACCTTCAAGCAGGGCGTTGAAGGTGTGGAAAAACTCTTCCTGTGAACGCTCTTTGCGAGCGAAGAACTGAATGTCGTCGATCAGCAAGGCGTCCACCGAACGGTAGAAACGCTTGAACTCGTTGATCGCGTTCAGTTGCAGCGCCTTGACCATGTCAGCGACGAAACGCTCGGAATGCAGGTACACGACCTTGGCATTCGGGTTCTTCTTTAATAGATGGTTGCCCACCGCGTGCATCAAGTGGGTTTTACCCAGACCAACGCCGCCATAAAGGAACAGAGGGTTGTAGCCGTGCTTTGGGTTATCCGCCACCTGCCAGGCCGCCGCGCGGGCGAGCTGGTTGGATTTACCTTCGACGAAGTTTTCGAAGGTGAAGGTGCGGTTCAGGTAACTGGTGTGCTTGAGCGCACCTTCGACCTGCACGGTGCGCTGTTCAGCGCGGACCGGAGCTTGTTGCGACGCGGCACCGGACATCGGATCGAAACTGTCGCGAGACGGTTCATCGCTGACTTCGGGGCTTTTCTGCGTCGAACGCTTGGCTGCCGGCGCTGACGCCTGGGTGGGTGCCGCCGTACTCACAGGCGTGGCATTTGCCTGGACCTGCTGGGAAACCTGCGCGGCTGCAAGCGGCGCATTCGGTGCGGCACGCGGAGCGGAACTGCGTTTGCTGCCTATTAATAAGGAAAGCGCAGGCGCCATGCCGTTGCCATGCTCATCCAGCAGTTCAAGGACACGGCCCAGGTACTTTTCGTTGACCCAGTCCAGCACAAAACGGTTCGGTGCGTAGACGCGCAACTCGTCGCCTTCGGCTTCGACCTGTAGTGGACGGATCCAGGTGTTGAATTGTTGGGCAGGCAGCTCCTCGCGCAAAAGCTCCACGCACTGCTGCCAAAGTTCCACTGACACGGATATCCCCTAAGTTGAAAGCCGGTGAGGCAAAAACAAGCGGCCATTGTAGCGGCGAGCCGTCCACTTATCCACATGCAGGTTGCCCGGTGACCATGATTTATCAATGCGTTGAATCGGAAAAAGGCGACCAACGGTGTGTGAATAAGCTCTGTGGATAACCGCCTCTAAGGGCACTGGACAACTGGGGGTTGAACTCGGTGGATAACCTGCCTGTGGATAACAGGCCATTCCACACACAGGTTATCCGACAGCGCAGCACAGGCTGAACACGGTTTTCCACGGTAGTTGTCATTCGCTGTACATCAGGAAAAACCTGGCCTGGTGTCACTTATCCACAGAAGAAGGCGTGCCTAGCTTTTATAAGTTTTACAGAAAAGCTTTAAATAATTCCCTTCTTTATTTTTATGTATGGCAAGCAGTTGATCAGGCAAAGAACACCTCGAGATCTATTTATAAGGAAACGCTGGTTGGAAATTGACCTGAAGGCTTGCTTTCTCTAGAATCCCCGGTCTCTTAAAACGGGGGCCATTCCGGCCCGTTGTGGACGAACCAGGTAACACGACATGAAACGTACTTTCCAACCAAGCACTATCAAACGCGCTCGTACCCACGGTTTCCGTGCTCGCATGGCTACCAAGAACGGCCGCGCAGTCCTGTCGCGTCGTCGCGCCAAAGGTCGTGCGCGTCTGGCAGTTTGATAATCCGGTACTGGAGGTGAGTCAGGACTTCAGTCGGGAAAAGCGTCTGCTTACTCCCCGGCATTTCAAGGCAGTCTTTGACTCCCCTACCGGCAAGGTTCCGGGGAAAAATCTCCTGCTCCTTGCACGCAACAACGGTCTTGATCACCCCCGTCTCGGGCTGGTTATCGGGAAAAAGAGCGTAAAGCTCTCCGTTGAGCGCAATCGCCTCAAACGTTTGATGCGCGAATCGTTCCGTCTGCACCAGGATTCACTGGTCGGCTGGGATATTGTTATCGTCGCGCGCAAAGGTCTGGGCGATGTAGAAAACCCCGAATTGATTCAGCATTTCGGCAAGCTCTGGAAGCGTCTGGCACGCAGCAAGCCAGTTCCAGAAGTCAAAACCGAAACTGTAGGGGTAGACAGTCCAGATGCGTAAACTGGCCCTCGTTCCGATCCAGTTTTATCGCTATGCCATTAGTCCTTTAATGGCCAACCACTGTCGTTTCTACCCCAGTTGTTCCTGCTACGCGTTAGAAGCCATCGAAAATCATGGCCTTCTGCGCGGTGGCTGGCTGGCCTTTCGTCGTTTAGGTCGCTGTCATCCGTGGAATCCCGGTGGTTATGACCCGGTTCCACCTATCCCTACCTCCCGTTCTTCTTCGATGGCCGAGTAATCATGGATATCAAACGCACGATCCTGATCGTCGCCCTGGCAATCGTGGCCTACGTTATGGTCCTTAAATGGAACCAGGACTATGGTCAGGCTGCCCTGCCGACTCAGAATGTTGCTTCCAGTACGACTACATCCGGTTTGCCGGACACCGCCACTGGCAATAATGCTGCCGCCAGTGACGATATTCCGCGCGCCGCAAGCGATACCAGCGCACCTGCCGAAACTCCGGTAGCCGCCAGCAAGGATCTGATCCAGATCAAAACCGACGTGCTCGATCTCGCAATCGATCCACAAGGTGGCGATGTCGCTCAACTGACCTTGCCTCTGTATCCACGTCGTCAGGATCGTCCTGATGTTCCGTTCCAGCTGTTCGATAACGGCGGCGAACGTGTTTATCTGGCTCAAAGCGGTCTGATCGGCACCAACGGCCCGGACGCAAATCCGGCCGGTCGTCCGGTCTACTCCTCGGAGAAGAAGACTTATCAACTGGCTGACGGTCAGGACCAACTGGTCGTAGACCTGAAGTTCAGCAAGGACGGCGTCAATTACATCAAGCGTTTCACCCTGAAACGCGGCCTGTATGACGTAGCCGTTTCCTACATTGTGGATAACCAGAGCGCTCAGCCCTGGAACGGCGCAATGTTTGCTCAGTTGAAGCGTGATAACAGCGCTGACCCTTCGTCCACTACTGCTACTGGCACCGCGACTTACCTGGGCGCAGCCCTGTGGACAAGTTCGGAGCCGTACAAGAAAGTGTCCATGAAGGACATGGACAAGGCACAGCTGAAAGAAACCGTCACCGGTGGTTGGGTAGCCTGGCTGCAACACTACTTCGTGACTGCGTGGATTCCGGCCAAGGGCGAAAACAACATCGTCCAGACCCGTAAAGACAGCAAAGGCAACTACATCATCGGTTACACCGGTCCTACACTGACCGCTGCTCCGGGTGCCAAAGTTGAAACCAGCGCTGTGCTGTATGCCGGTCCGAAAAGCCAGGCAGTACTGAAAGAGTTGTCCCCAGGTCTGGAACTGACCGTCGACTACGGCATTCTGTGGTTCATTGCCCAGCCAATCTTCTGGCTGCTGCAACACATCCACGCGATCGTTGGTAACTGGGGCTGGTCGATCATCTTCCTGACCATGCTGATCAAGGGTCTTTTCTTCCCTCTGTCGGCTGCCAGCTACAAATCGATGGCGCGTATGCGTGCCGTTGCGCCGAAATTGGCTGCGCTGAAAGAGCAACATGGCGATGACCGGCAGAAAATGTCGCAAGCCATGATGGAGCTGTACAAGAAAGAGAAGATCAATCCGCTGGGTGGTTGCTTGCCGATCCTCGTGCAGATGCCGGTTTTCCTCTCGCTGTACTGGGTTCTGCTGGAAAGCGTGGAAATGCGCCAGGCGCCGTTCATGCTGTGGATCACTGACCTGTCGATCAAGGATCCGTTCTTCATTCTGCCGATCATCATGGGCGCAACCATGTTCATCCAGCAGCAGCTGAACCCGACTCCGCCGGATCCGATGCAGGCGAAGGTCATGAAAATGATGCCAATCATCTTCACCTTCTTCTTCCTGTGGTTCCCTGCAGGTCTGGTGCTGTACTGGGTTGTGAACAACTGCCTGTCCATCACCCAACAGTGGTACATCACGCGTAAGATCGAACGGGCTACCAAAGCAGCCGCTTGATTTACACTGTGGATAACCACTCAAAACGCCCCCTAGTGGGGCGTTTTGCTATCTGTCATTTTTGTCTGGATTCCGGTTAATGAGCGTACCTCGTGAAACCATCGCCGCTGTCGCCACCGCTCAAGGTCGTGGTGGTGTGGGCATCGTCCGTATTTCCGGGCCGTTGGCCAGTGTTGCGGCGAAAGCCATCAGCGGCCGCGAACTGAAACCGCGTTACGCCCATTACGGCGCGTTTTTCAGCGATGACCAGCAAGTGCTCGATGAAGGTCTGGCGCTGTATTTCCCGGGGCCAAACTCGTTCACCGGCGAAGACGTTCTGGAATTGCAGGGCCACGGTGGCCCGATCGTTCTGGATATGTTGCTCAAGCGTTGCCTGGAATTGGGTTGCCGCTTGGCCCGTCCGGGTGAGTTCAGTGAACGCGCCTTCCTCAATGACAAACTCGACCTGGCCCAGGCCGAGGCGATTGCCGATCTGATCGAAGCCAGTTCTGCACAGGCGGCGCGCAATGCCCTGCGTTCCTTGCAAGGTGCGTTTTCCCAGCGTGTGCATAACTTGACCGAACAACTGATCGGCCTGCGCATCTACGTCGAAGCCGCCATCGACTTCCCGGAAGAAGAAATCGACTTCCTCGCCGATGGCCACGTGCTGAGCATGCTCGACAAAGTCCGTGATGAATTATCCACAGTACTGCGTGAGGCCGGGCAGGGTGCCTTGCTCCGCGATGGTATGACGGTGGTGATTGCCGGTCGTCCGAATGCTGGCAAGTCCAGCCTCTTGAATGCGTTGGCTGGTCGCGAAGCGGCGATCGTCACCGAGATTGCCGGCACCACCCGCGATATTCTGCGCGAACATATCCACATCGATGGCATGCCGCTGCACGTTGTCGATACTGCTGGTCTGCGCGATACCGATGATCAGGTGGAAAAGATCGGGGTTGAACGGGCATTGAAAGCCATTGGTGAAGCGGATCGGGTGTTGCTGGTAGTCGATGCGACCGCTCCGGAAGCGCTGGATCCGTTTGCCCTCTGGCCTGAATTCCTCGAAACCCGGCCGGATCCGGCGAAAGTCACCTTGATCCGCAACAAGGCCGATCTGACTGGCGAAGCCATTGTTCTGGAAACCAGTGAAGACGGGCACGTGACGATCAGTCTAAGCGCCAAGTCGGCCGGTGAAGGTCTGGATCTGTTGCGCGATCATCTCAAAGCCTGCATGGGTTACGAGCAGACGTCGGAAAGCAGCTTCAGCGCACGGCGCCGCCATCTGGAGGCATTGCGCCACGCCAGTGCAGCGCTGGAACACGGCCGCGCACAGCTGACCTTGGCTGGCGCTGGGGAGTTACTGGCCGAAGATCTGCGTCAGGCCCAGCATTCTCTCGGTGAAATCACCGGGGCTTTCAGCTCTGATGATCTGCTGGGAAGAATCTTTTCCAGCTTCTGCATCGGCAAATGAAAAAGGGGCGTGGAGAATTTATCCACAGCCCCTCTTTCGTTTTACCAGTTGTAAGACACCGTACCCAGCAAGGTGCGATCTTCTCCCCAGTAACAGCGGCCGGCATCGTTGCATCCCGACACATATTCCTTGTCGAACAGATTCTTCGCATTCAGGTCGACGCTCCAGTGCGTATCGATCTGATAACCGATGGCTGCATCCACCAAGGTGACGTCGCCGGCATCCAGCTTGCCGTAGAGAGAAGGCGAGGTGTAAGCGAAGGCACTGTCGAAGTAACGCACACCACCTCCCACGTACAGGCCTTTCAAGTCGCCATCAAGGAAGCGGTATTTCCCCCAGACCGAAGCCTGATTACGCGGCACGCCGGTCATTTGATGGCCTTTGACCAATGACGTCGCGGCATCCTTGGTGATTCGCGCGTCGGTGTAGGTGTAAGCCGCAGTCACGTTGAGGTTCTGGGTCAGGTTGCTGTTTAGCTCCAGTTCCACACCCTTGGAGCGGCTTTCGCCCACTTGGCGATAGCTCGACGTGGTGGCGTCGAAGTAGGTGTCGTCTTTTTTGCGCAGGTCATACACCGACGCAGTAAAGGCAGTGTCCCAGCCGATCGGTTCGTACTTCAGACCCACTTCGTATTGGCTGCTGGTGATTGGGTCGAGTGGCGCGCCGGCATTGGAAATCTGCTGCACCGGCACGAACGAAGTGGAATAGCTGACATACGGCGTCATGCCGTTGTCGAACTGGTACATCACGCCGCCCTGATAGGTGAATTTCTTATCCTCGGAGCTGATGTCGCTCGACTGAGCGACCTTGTCGCGAAAATCACTGTCGACCCAATCCTGACGGCCACCTAGGAGGAACAGCCAGTGGTCATACTTGCTCTGGATCTGTGCATAAACCCCTTTCATCTGCTGTTCCAGCAAGGTGTTTTGCACCGCAATCGGCGTGGTCGGGTCGCGCAGGTACACCGGGTTATACACATCGATCGGCCCGACGATGCCAGCGTTCCAGTCCTGATTGAAGGAAGTGCGATCGTAGCTGGCGCCGAACAGCACGGTATTCTCCAGACCGCCGACCTGGAATTTGCCTTCCAGTTGGTTATCCAGCGAGTACACCATCGATTTGTTGAAGCGATCGTAGGCGGTCATGTTCAAACGCGTACCGAACCCGGCGTTGTTGAGGTTGCCCGGCCAGGTTTCGTGACGGGTAATGCGCGACTGCATGTAGCGCGAGTTCTGGCGGAACTGCCAGTCGTCGTTGAACGAGTGGCTGAACTCGTAACCGGTGCTCCAGGTTTCCCGTTCGAAAGTGTTCCAGTCCGGGTCGCCGAGCATGGAGCCTTTGGATAACTTGCCGTTGGGGTTGGTCAGCAAAGTCCCGGCGGCCGGTAGGCCAAGTTCCATGTTGGTGTGATCCTTCTGGTAGTTGGCCAGCAGGGTCAGCGTGTTGTAATCATCGAAATTCAGGGTCAGCGATGGCGCGATGTAGATTCGGTCATCCGGTACGTGGTCGGTCTGGGTGTCGGACTTGCGCCCGAGCATCACTACGCGCCCGAGCACGTTGCCGCTGTCATTGAGCGGGCCGGAGACATCAACGCCGATCTGCCGGCGATTGTTCGATCCATAACCTAATTGCACTTCGCCTTGTGGTGCGGCGGTCGGGCGTTTGCTCACCAGATTGACCAGACCGCCGGGGGCGTTTTCCCCGTAAAGAAGAGAAGACGGGCCGCGGAAAACCTCTACCCGTTCAAGTCCATAAGGCTCGGTGCTGGTGTCATAACGATTGCCTTGTACGCGTAGTCCATCGCGCAACAGACCGTAGCCGTAATCGGTGGCGTTGAAACCACGAATGTAGAACAGATCCCCCGCCAGGCTGTCGCCGGCGGCGAACGGTGGGGCAAAGATCCCCGGCACGTAGCCGAGTACCTCGGTGAGTGTCTGAGATTTCTGATCTTTCATGCGCTGGGCGGTTACGACGGATACCGAGCGCGGCGTTTCCGACAACGGGGTACTGGTTTTGGTACCAATCCGACTGTTCTGTGCCTTGTAGCCGACGTCAGCCGCGTAATCCAGATTCATCGGGTTGGCCAACTGGCCGTTGATGTTGGTCGGGGCCAGCTCCAATGAATCGCCGTTCGGCAGCGCCTGCAGAATATAGCTGCCCGGCGCCTGCGGTACGGCTTGCAAACCCGAGCCTTGCAGCAGTTCGGCGAATCCCTGATCGACGGTGAAGCTACCGTTCAGCCCGGCGCTGCGCATGCGGCCGGTCTGTTGCGGTGAGAACGACAGAATCACGTTGGAGGCCGAGGCGAACTGGCTCAAAGCATTGTCCAGCGGGCCGGCGGCGATGGCATAACGCTGGACTACCGATGCAGCGACGGCGTTATGGCTAATCACCAGGCAGGACGCGGCACTGGTCATCAGTAGGCTGTAAGCAATGCAGTGGTAGGAAAAACGCTGGCGAAACGTGGGAAGACGCATGTTTGGATAAGCCCTGAAGGTGGCAAAAGAGCCGCGTTTATCGCGATTACCTGTAGGGCCGGGTCAGGTCAGAAAAAGATAACCCTGTTGTCGATTTATTTTGCCTAGTTGAAATTTCATTCAAGCGTTGTGGCTGATCGAGACCCAGTAGCGGGTGAAATAGCGTACGTTGATCGGCAGCGACGCCTGAAGATTGGCCAGCACGGCATCGGTGGAATCGAGCCGAAAGGTGCCGGATACACGTAGATCCCGGGCGCGGCTATCGCAGTGCAAAACTCCGCTGCGATAACGCCCCAGCTCTTCGATCACCTCGCCCAACCGCGCATCGAGCACAATCAACTGGCCGTTGGTCCACGCTACTGCCGAAGGTTTAAAGGGATGAAGCAGTCCGATATGCCGACTATCGAAGTCCGCGCCTTCGCCTGCCTTCAAGATCATCGCGGCCGTCGATGGATCAGCGGGTTGCACGCTGACCCGATCTTCCAGCACGCCGACCCGCGTTGAGCCCGACAGCTTATGCACAGAAAAACGCGTGCCCAACGCTTGAATCCGGCCATCGCGAGTCTCGACAAAAAACGGCCGCTGATCGCCAAGCTTGCCGGTTTGAATGAGGATCTCACCCGAGCGCAAGCGAATCAGGCGCTGCACCGCATCGAAGGACACATCAATGGCGGTGTCGGTGTTGAGCTGGATCTGGCTGCCATCCGCCATTGAAATGCTACGACGCTGGCCAACGCCGGTTTTGTAGTCGGCCCAGACATTCCCCAGGGATGTATGTTGCTGAGCGTTCCAACCCAACAACCCTGTCCCTGTCGCGAGCAGCAACAGCTTCAGTACCTGGCGCCGTTGTTGGCCGGTATTCAACGCACGGCGTTTCAGATCCTGTGGCAGCGTGCCGAGATGGCGCTGCAGTTGTTCCATCTGGTTCCAGGCTGCCAGATGCGCTGGATCACTATCTATCCACAGCTGCCAGGCTTTCTGTTCGGCTAGCGTCGGCGAATCGGCCTGAAACTGCACGTACCAACCGGCAGCGGCTTCGAACACTTTGCGGTTGGGGGCGATGGCCATCAGCGTTGCGCCATGATCAGGGCACATTCCGTCAAAGCGCGGATCATGTGCTTCTTTACTGTGGTCAGGGAAACTTTCAACTGCACGGCGATCTGTTGATAAGTCCGGCCGTCGATCTGCGAAAGCATGAAGATCTGCTGAGTTCGCGTGCCCAAGCCAGCCAGGGCTTTATCCACAGCGATCAACGTTTCGATGATCAGCACCTTGTCTTCTTCGCTGATGGCGGTGGCTTCCGGTCGAGCAGCCAAGGTCTGCAAATAGGCGACTTCGATAGCCTGTCGTCGATACCGATCAATCACCAGACCGCGTGCAATGGTTGCCAAATAATCCCGCGGTTCGCGAATCTGCGCGGCATTCCGTGCCGCGAGGATCCGCACGAAGGTGTCATGCGCGACATCGGCCGCATCGCAGGCGTCATGCAACTTGCCCTTGAGCCATCCATATAGCCACGAATGGTGTTGCTCGTAAATTTGCTCGATCGCAGCATGATGGGCGGGTAGGGACATGAAGGAAACTGGCGAGTTAATGATAATGGCTATTATTAGCCTCTGTTACGTTCTCTCACAATAGCCCTTTCACATCCCTCTATTGGCTTTCTGGTCGTCACCGATCTTTCGGTGGCGCTTTTTTTTGCGCCCTGAAAAAGCCATTTGGTCGATTTTCTGTGGATTAAGCCCTGTGAATAACTGCCACTGAGGTCGGTTGATAACAGCGCTTCAAAACTGGATATAACCCCCTCTGTGGATAACCACCCCTTTAATCCACAGGCTTAAACTGGTTATCCAAGGCCCTCATTGGCACATGAACACAGGGTTTTGAAACTCTGTACATATTGAATATTAAGGTCTGTAGCGATCTATCCACAGAAATTATGCTCAGTAGAAATAAACATAAAAACAAAGGTTTTATAAATTTCTCTCTTTTTTATTCTTTTAACCTCGAGTTCTCCACAGCTGGTTAAATTTTGTGCAAAGGGTTCTTTAGGAAGGGCGAAGTCCCTATACTTGTCGACCAGGTCCAGAAACCTGATCTCAAACTATTCCTGAATTACCTACTTAAGCAGGCACGAGGTGCGTGGTGGATTTCCCTTCCCGTTTTGAAGTGATCGTCATCGGCGGCGGTCATGCCGGTACCGAGGCAGCACTGGCCTCAGCACGTATGGGGGCAAAAACCCTGTTGCTGACGCATAACGTGGAAACCCTCGGTGCCATGAGTTGCAACCCGGCCATCGGTGGCATTGGCAAAAGCCATCTGGTCAAGGAAATCGATGCCCTCGGCGGCGCGATGGCCACGGCTACCGATTTGGGTGGCATCCAGTTTCGCGTGTTGAACAGCCGCAAAGGCCCAGCCGTTCGGGCGACCCGTGCGCAAGCTGACCGGATTCTGTACAAAGCCGCAGTCCGCGAAATTCTGGAAAATCAGCCGAACCTGTGGATATTTCAACAAGCCGCTGACGACCTGATCGTCGAGCAGGAACAAGTCCGTGGTGTTATCACGCAAATGGGTCTGCGTTTTCTCGCCGATTCCGTGGTGTTGACTACCGGTACGTTCCTCGGCGGACTTATCCACATTGGTTTGCAGAATTTTTCCGGCGGTCGCGCCGGTGATCCGCCCTCGATTGCCCTGGCTCACCGTTTGCGTGAACTGCCACTGCGTGTCGGTCGCCTGAAAACCGGCACACCGCCGCGTATTGATGGCAAGTCTGTGGATTTCTCGGTGATGACCGAGCAACCGGGCGATACGCCGATCCCGGTGATGTCGTTCATGGGCAACAAAGAACAGCATCCACGCCAGGTCAGCTGCTGGATTACTCACACCAACGCCCGCACTCACGAAATCATCGCGGCGAACCTCGATCGTTCGCCGATGTATTCCGCTGCCGGTGAAATCGAGGGCATCGGCCCGCGCTATTGCCCGTCGATCGAAGACAAGATCCACCGCTTCGCCGACAAGGAAAGCCATCAGGTGTTTATCGAACCGGAAGGTTTGACCACCCACGAGCTGTATCCGAACGGGATATCCACAAGCTTGCCGTTCGACGTGCAATTGCAGATCGTGCAATCGATTCGCGGCATGGAAAACGCGCACATCGTGCGTCCGGGTTATGCCATCGAGTACGACTACTTTGATCCGCGTGATTTGAAATACAGCCTCGAGACCAAAGTCATCGGCGGTCTGTTTTTCGCCGGGCAAATCAACGGCACCACCGGTTACGAAGAAGCCGGCGCCCAGGGTTTGCTCGCCGGGGCCAACGCGGCACTGCGCGCCAAGGGCAAAGAAGCCTGGTGTCCGCGTCGCGATGAAGCGTACATCGGCGTGTTGGTCGACGACCTGATCACCCTCGGTACCCAAGAGCCGTACCGCATGTTCACTTCCCGTGCCGAGTACCGCCTGATCCTGCGCGAGGACAACGCCGACTTGCGTCTGACCGAAAAAGGTCGCGAACTCGGTCTGGTCGATGACGCCCGTTGGGCGGCCTTCTGCAAGAAACGCGAAAGCATCGAACTCGAAGAACAGCGCCTGAAAAGCACGTGGGTTCGCCCGAACACGCAGCAGGGCGATGCGATTGCCGAAAAATTCGGCACGCCGCTGACTCACGAATACAACTTGCTCAACCTCTTGAGTCGCCCGGAAATCGACTACGCTGGTCTGGTCGAAGTGACCGGTAACGGCGCCGAAGATCCACAGGTCGCCGAACAGGTTGAAATCAAGACCAAATACGCCGGTTACATTGATCGTCAACAGGACGAAATCGCCCGTCTGCGCGCCAGTGAAGGCACGAAATTGCCTGTGGATATCGATTACACCAACATTTCCGGTCTCTCCAAGGAGATCCAGAGCAAGCTCGGCGCGACTCGACCTGAGACGCTGGGCCAGGCTTCGCGGATCCCGGGTGTGACCCCGGCAGCGATTTCGCTGTTGATGATTCATTTGAAAAAACGCGGCGCGGGCCGTCAGTTGGAGCAAAGCGCTTGAGTTCTAAGGTCACTTCGCAACACGCCGAAGAGTTATCCACAGGAGCCCGCGAGCTCGGTGTCCATCTCACTGAAACCCAGCACGAATTGCTGCTGGGTTATCTGGCCCTGTTGATCAAATGGAACCAGGCCTACAACCTGACTGCCGTGCGCGATCCGGACGAAATGGTTTCGCGGCACTTGCTCGATAGTCTGAGCGTGATGTCGTTCATCGAAAACGGTCGCTGGCTCGACGTCGGCAGTGGCGGCGGTATGCCGGGGATCCCGTTGGCGATTCTGTATCCGGATTCGCAAGTGACCTGTCTGGACAGCAACGGCAAGAAAACCCGCTTCCTGACCCAGGTCAAACTCGAACTCAAACTGGATAACCTGCAAGTTATCCACAGTCGTGTCGAAGCCTTCCAGCCTGCGCAACCGTTCAACGGGATCATTTCCCGGGCGTTCAGCAGCATGGAGAACTTCACCAACTGGACTCGCCACTTGGGCGATGCAGATACACGCTGGCTGGCAATGAAGGGCGTTCATCCGGCCGATGAGCTGGTAGCATTGCCGGCAGACTTCAAACTCGATAGCGAACACGCCCTGGCCGTACCCGGTTGCCAAGGCCAACGCCATCTGCTGATACTGCGCCGCACGGCATGATTGGGAACACAAGCAAGAATGGCTAAGGTATTCGCGATAGCGAACCAAAAGGGTGGTGTGGGCAAGACCACCACCTGCATCAACCTCGCAGCATCCCTGGTCGCGACCAAGCGCCGGGTGCTATTGATCGATCTCGATCCACAGGGCAACGCCACCATGGGTAGCGGTGTGGATAAACACGGCCTGGAAAACTCGGTCTACGACCTGCTGATCGGCGAATGCGATCTGGCCCAGGCCATGCACTATTCCGAGCACGGCGGTTACCAACTGCTGCCGGCCAACCGCGACTTGACGGCGGCCGAAGTGGTGCTGCTGGAAATGCAGATGAAGGAAAGCCGTCTGCGCAGCGCGCTTGCGCCGATCCGTGAAAATTACGATTACATTCTGATCGACTGCCCGCCGTCGCTGTCGATGCTTACGCTGAACGCATTGGTCGCCGCCGATGGGGTAATTATCCCCATGCAGTGCGAGTACTTCGCGCTCGAAGGCTTGAGCGACCTTGTGGATAACATCAAACGCATCGCTGAACTGCTGAACCCAAACCTGAAAGTCGAAGGCCTGCTGCGGACGATGTACGATCCGCGCCTGAGCCTGATGAACGACGTTTCGGCGCAGCTCAAGGAACACTTCGGCGAGCAGCTCTACGACACGGTGATCCCGCGCAACATCCGTCTGGCCGAAGCGCCAAGCTACGGCATGCCGGCGCTGGCCTACGACAAGCAATCGCGCGGCGCCCTGGCTTATCTGGCCCTGGCAGGCGAGATGGTTCGTCGTCAGCGCAAAAACTCACGCATCGCCGCCGCTCAGGCAACTTAAGGAATCCCCATGGCCGTCAAGAAACGAGGTCTCGGACGTGGACTGGATGCACTGCTGAGTGGTCCAACCGTCAGCGCGCTGGAAGAACAAGCCGCGCAAGCTGACACCCGTGAATTGCAGCACTTGCCGCTGGACCTGCTGCAGCGCGGCAAATACCAGCCGCGCCGGGACATGGATCCGCAGGCGCTGGAAGAACTGGCGGCGTCGATCAAGGCCCAAGGCGTGATGCAGCCGATCGTGGTGCGCCCTATTGGCGGTGGCCGCTTCGAGATCATCGCCGGTGAACGTCGCTGGCGTGCGAGTCAGCAAGCCGGGCAGGAAACCATCCCGGCGATGGTCCGCGATGTGCCGGATGAAACTGCAATCGCCATTGCGCTGATCGAGAACATCCAGCGCGAAGACCTCAACCCGATCGAGGAAGCGGTGGCCCTGCAGCGTTTGCAGCAGGAATTCCAGCTCACTCAGCAGCAGGTTGCCGAGGCTGTGGGTAAGTCCCGCGTCACTGTGGCTAACCTTTTGCGGCTTATTGCACTGCCGGAAGTCATCAAGACCATGCTGTCCCACGGCGACCTGGAAATGGGTCATGCCCGTGCTTTGCTCGGTCTGCCGGACAATCAGCAGGTGGAAGGGGCGCGACATGTTGTCGCACGCGGCCTCACCGTGCGCCAAACTGAGGCACTGGTTCGCCAGTGGTTGAGTGGCAAACCGGAGCCTTTGGAAGCGACCAAACCCGACCCGGATATCGCCCGTCTCGAACAGCGTCTGGCCGAGCGCCTAGGCTCTGCGGTGCAGATTCGCCATGGCAAGAAGGGAAAGGGTCAGTTGGTGATCGGTTATAACTCCCTCGATGAGCTTCAAGGTGTGCTCGCACACATCCGCTGAAACATTTCCTCATGTAGCGCGCAGTCGGAAATCACTACCTGACAGTTGAATAGGGGCAGAACCGCCCCTATACTCTGCGCGCATTTTGTCGGCACAAATTATGCCAAGTTATTGAATTCTGGCAGCCGACCATTGGAGAGCAATAGTGATGGAAACCCGCAAGCCAAACCGCCTGCCGTTCCATCGCCTGGCGGTTTTTCCGGTGTTGATGGCTCAATTTGTCATTTTGCTCATTGCCGCTTTGGCGCTCTGGCAGTGGCATGGAGTCGTTGCCGGATACTCGGGACTTTGCGGAGGCCTGATAGCCTTGCTGCCCAATGTTTATTTCGCTCACAAGGCATTTCGGTTTTCCGGCGCCCGAGCAGCCCAGTCCATCGTTCGGTCTTTTTATGCCGGCGAGGCAGGCAAACTGATTTTGACGGCAGTGCTCTTTGCACTGGTGTTTGCAGGTGTGAAGCCACTGGCGCCGATAGCTGTATTCGGCGCGTTCGTGCTGACTCAGTCGGTCAGCTGGTTCGCTCCCCTGCTGATGAGAACAAGACTTTCGAGACCTTAGGGCGTTTGAGGCAACCATGGCAGAAACAACCGCTTCGGGCTATATCCAGCACCACTTGCAGAACCTGACCTTCGGTCAGCTACCTAACGGCGGCTGGGGCTTTGCCCATACCGCAGCAGAAGCCAAAGAAATGGGCTTCTGGGCTTTCCACGTCGATACTCTCGGCTGGTCGGTCGCGTTGGGTCTGATCTTCGTACTTCTTTTCCGCATGGCGGCAAAGAAAGCGACTTCGGGTCAGCCGGGTGCTTTGCAGAACTTCGTTGAAGTATTGGTCGAATTCGTCGATGGCAGCGTGAAAGACAGCTTCCATGGCCGTAGCCCGGTGATTGCACCGCTGGCACTGACCATCTTCGTCTGGGTGTTCCTGATGAACGCCGTCGACCTGGTACCGGTCGACTGGATTCCTCAGCTGGCCATCCTGATCACCGGCGACCACCACATCCCGTTCCGTGCCGTGTCGACTACCGACCCGAACGCGACGCTGGGCATGGCGTTCTCGGTTTTCGCACTGATCATTTTCTATAGCATCAAGGTCAAGGGCCTCGGCGGCTTCATCGGCGAGCTGACCCTGCACCCGTTCGGCAGCAAGAACATCTTCGTTCAAGCGCTGCTGATCCCGGTGAACTTCCTGCTGGAATTCGTGACCCTGATCGCCAAACCGATCTCTCTGGCTCTGCGTCTGTTCGGCAACATGTATGCCGGCGAGCTGGTGTTCATTCTGATCGCTGTGATGTTCGGCAGCGGTCTGCTCTGGCTGAGCGGCCTGGGCGTTGTTCTGCAGTGGGCGTGGGCTGTGTTCCACATCCTGATCATCACCCTGCAGGCGTTCATCTTCATGATGCTGACCATCGTCTACCTGTCGATGGCGCACGAAGAAAACCATTAAGGCCAGTCTCGACTAGTCTGATGTCCTTCCCGGTCAAACGGGAAGGGGCTCTTCACAGGGCACCTGAAACGATTTGTTTTACCGCTTTAATCTAAAAAACCTAAACCATACGACGTAAAAGTCGGGAGGAAAGATGGAAACTGTAGTTGGTCTAACCGCTATCGCTGTTGCACTGTTGATCGGCCTGGGCGCACTGGGTACCGCAATTGGTTTCGGCCTGCTGGGCGGCAAGTTCCTGGAAGGCGCAGCGCGTCAGCCAGAAATGGTTCCAATGCTGCAAGTTAAAATGTTCATCGTTGCCGGTCTGCTCGACGCCGTAACCATGATCGGTGTTGGTATCGCTCTGTTCTTCACCTTTGCGAACCCGTTCGTTGGTCAGATCGCTGGCTAATTACCCGGATTCTTCCGAGTAATTTGATGTGATGGACAACGTAACTGCGAGGTGTTGGCGTGAACATTAATGCGACCCTGATTGGCCAGTCCGTTGCGTTCCTGATTTTTGTACTGTTCTGCATGAAGTATGTATGGCCTCCGGTCATCGCTGCTCTGCACGAACGTCAAAAGAAGATCGCTGATGGTCTGGACGCTGCCAGCCGTGCAGCTCGCGACCTGGAGTTGGCCCAAGAAAAAGCGGGTCAGCAACTGCGCGAAGCGAAAGCTCAGGCAGCTGAAATCATCGAGCAAGCCAAGAAACGCGGTAACCAGATTGTCGAAGAGGCCGTTGAAAAGGCCCGTGTCGATGCTGACCGTGTGAAGGTTCAGGCTCAAGCCGAGATCGAACAGGAACTGAACAGTGTCAAAGACAAGCTGCGCGCCCAAGTGGGTTTGCTGGCTGTCGGCGGCGCCGAGAAGATCCTGGGTGCCACAATCGATCAAAACGCGCACGCAGAGCTGGTTAACCAACTGGCTGCTGAAATCTAAGCGAGGGCGATCATGGCAGAACTGACCACGTTGGCCCGACCTTACGCTAAGGCGGCCTTCGAGCACGCTCAGGCCCACCAGCAACTGGCCAATTGGTCAGCCATGCTCGGCCTGGCTGCAGCGGTGTCACAAGATGACACCATGCAGCGCGTGCTCAAGGCCCCGCGACTGACGAGCGCAGAAAAGGCCGCCACGTTTATTGACGTGTGCGGCGACAAGTTTGATGCCAAGGCACAGAACTTCATCAATGTCGTTGCCGAAAACGACCGTCTCCCGCTTCTGCCGGAGATTGCCGCTCTTTTCGACCTGTACAAGGCCGAACAAGAGAAGTCGGTAGACGTTGAAGTGACCAGTGCTTTTGCATTGAACCAAGAACAGCAAGACAAACTCGCCAAGGTTCTCAGTGCACGACTCAACCGGGAAGTGCGCCTGCAAGTTGCGGAGGATGCTGCCCTTATAGGTGGTGTCGTTATCCGCGCCGGCGACCTGGTTATCGATGGCTCGATTCGCGGCAAAATCGCGAAACTTGCCGAAGCATTGAAATCTTGAGTTTGAAGGGGCAGCAGAGCAATGCAGCAACTCAATCCTTCCGAAATAAGTGAAATTATCAAGGGCCGCATCGACAAGCTCGATGTGACCTCCCAAGCCCGTAACGAAGGCACTGTCGTCAGCGTATCTGACGGCATCGTGCGGATTCACGGTCTGGCCGACGTAATGTACGGCGAGATGATCGAGTTTCCGGGCGGCGTCTACGGTATGGCCCTCAACCTGGAGCAAGACTCCGTAGGTGCCGTTGTACTGGGCGCTTACCAGTCTCTGGCTGAAGGCATGAGCGCCAAGTGCACCGGCCGCATCCTCGAAGTTCCGGTTGGTAAGGAACTGCTGGGTCGCGTAGTCGACGCACTGGGTAACCCTGTTGACGGCAAAGGTCCACTGGGCAACACCGAGACCGACGCGGTCGAGAAAGTTGCTCCGGGCGTGATCTGGCGTAAGTCGGTAGACCAGCCTGTACAGACTGGCTACAAGGCTGTCGATGCCATGATTCCTGTCGGCCGTGGCCAGCGTGAGCTGATCATCGGTGACCGTCAGATCGGTAAAACCGCTCTGGCGATCGACGCGATCATCAACCAGAAAGACAGCGGCATTTTCTGCGTCTACGTAGCTATTGGTCAGAAGCAATCGACCATCGCCAACGTGGTTCGCAAGCTGGAAGAAAACGGCGCCCTGGCCAACACGATCATCGTGGCTGCCAGTGCTTCGGAATCTCCTGCGCTGCAATTCCTGGCACCGTACTCCGGTTGCACCATGGGTGAATTCTTCCGCGACCGCGGTGAAGACGCGCTGATCGTTTATGACGATCTGTCCAAGCAAGCAGTGGCTTACCGCCAGATTTCCCTGCTGCTGCGCCGTCCACCAGGCCGTGAAGCTTACCCAGGCGACGTGTTCTATCTCCACTCCCGTCTGCTGGAGCGCGCATCCCGCGTTTCGGAAGAATATGTAGAGAAGTTCACCAACGGCGCAGTGACCGGCAAAACCGGTTCCCTGACCGCACTGCCGATCATCGAAACCCAGGCTGGCGACGTTTCCGCGTTCGTTCCGACCAACGTGATTTCCATCACCGACGGTCAGATCTTCCTGGAATCGGCCATGTTCAACTCGGGCATCCGCCCTGCAGTGAACGCCGGTGTTTCGGTATCCCGTGTGGGTGGTGCCGCTCAGACCAAGATCATCAAGAAGCTGTCCGGTGGTATCCGTACCGCTCTGGCTCAGTACCGTGAACTGGCGGCATTCGCCCAGTTCGCTTCTGACCTGGACGAAGCGACCCGTAAGCAACTTGAGCATGGTCAGCGCGTTACCGAGCTGATGAAGCAGAAGCAATACGCACCAATGTCGATCGCTGACATGGCGCTGTCGCTGTATGCCGCTGAGCGTGGGTTCCTGACTGACATTGAAATCGCCAAGATCGGCAGCTTCGAACAAGCGCTGATTGCTTTCTTCAACCGCGATCACGCCGATTTGATGGCCAAGATCAACGTTAAAGGTGACTTCAATGACGAAATCGACGCTGGCATGAAAGCCGGTATCGAGAAGTTCAAGGCCACCCAAACCTGGTAAGCCGCAGCGGGAGCCGCGAGGCTCCCGCTTGCTAACCTGATAGGTGTTACATGGCAGGCGCAAAAGAGATTCGCAGTAAGATTGCGAGCATCAAAAGCACGCAAAAGATTACCAGCGCCATGGAAAAAGTGGCGGTCAGCAAAATGCGCAAGGCACAAATGCGCATGGCTGCTAGCCGTCCTTATGCGGAGCGTATCCGCCAGGTAATTGGGCATCTGGCCAACGCCAACCCGGAATACCGCCACCCGTTCATGATCGACCGCGAAATCAAGCGTGTTGGTTATGTCGTTGTGAGCAGTGACCGTGGTTTGTGCGGTGGCTTGAACACCAACCTGTTCAAGGCCCTGGTCAAGGACATGGCGGTAAACCGCGAAAACGGCGTCGAGATTGATCTGTGTGTTGTTGGTAGCAAGGGTGCGGCCTTTTTCCGCAACTTCGGCGGTAACGTCGTTGCAGCTATCAGCCACCTGGGTGAAGAGCCGTCGATCAATGATCTGATCGGCAGCGTCAAGGTGATGCTGGATGCCTACCTGGACGGCCGTATTGACCGCCTGTCCGTGGTGTCCAACAAGTTCATCAACACCATGACGCAACAGCCTACCGTGGAGCAGTTGATTCCACTGGTGGCCACCCCGGATCAGGATCTCAAGCACCACTGGGACTATCTCTACGAACCGGATGCCAAAGAGCTGCTTGACGGCTTGATGGTCCGCTACGTTGAGTCGCAGGTCTACCAGGCGGTGGTCGAGAACAACGCGGCTGAACAAGCTGCGCGGATGATCGCGATGAAGAACGCTACCGACAACGCCGGTGATTTGATCAGCGATTTGCAGCTGATCTACAACAAGGCGCGTCAGGCTGCGATCACCCAAGAGATCTCGGAAATCGTCGGCGGCGCTGCCGCGGTTTAACGGTTCAAATATTCAGAGGATCCAGCTATGAGTAGCGGACGTATCGTTCAAATCATCGGCGCCGTTATCGACGTGGAATTTCCACGCGACAGCGTACCGAGCATCTACAACGCTTTGAAAGTAAAAAGCGATGCCGGCACCACTCTGGAAGTTCAGCAGCAGCTGGGCGACGGCGTGGTTCGTACCATTGCGATGGGTTCCACCGAGGGCTTGAAGCGCGGTCTGGAAGTTACCGACTCTGGCGCAGCCATCTCCGTACCGGTCGGTAAAGCGACCCTGGGCCGGATCATGGACGTCCTCGGTAACCCGATCGACGAAGCTGGCCCGATCGACACCGAAGAGCGTTGGGGCATTCACCGTCCAGCGCCTTCGTTCGCTGAACAGGCAGGCGGCAACGACCTGCTGGAAACCGGCATCAAGGTTATCGACCTGGTTTGCCCGTTTGCCAAAGGCGGTAAAGTTGGTCTGTTCGGTGGTGCCGGTGTAGGCAAAACCGTAAACATGATGGAACTGATCCGTAACATCGCCATCGAGCACAGCGGTTATTCCGTGTTCGCCGGTGTGGGTGAGCGTACTCGTGAGGGTAACGACTTCTACCACGAGATGAAGGACTCCAACGTTCTGGACAAAGTGGCACTGGTTTACGGTCAGATGAACGAGCCGCCGGGTAACCGTCTGCGCGTAGCACTGACCGGTCTGACCATGGCCGAGAAGTTCCGTGACGAAGGTAACGACGTTCTGCTGTTCGTCGACAACATCTATCGTTACACCCTGGCCGGTACTGAAGTATCCGCACTGCTGGGCCGTATGCCTTCGGCAGTAGGTTACCAGCCGACCCTGGCTGAAGAGATGGGCGTTCTGCAAGAACGTATCACTTCGACCAAGGAAGGTTCGATCACCTCGATCCAAGCGGTATACGTACCTGCGGATGACTTGACCGACCCGTCGCCAGCGACCACCTTCGCCCACTTGGACGCCACCGTCGTTCTGTCCCGTGACATCGCTTCCCTGGGTATCTACCCGGCAGTAGATCCACTGGATTCGACTTCGCGCCAGCTGGACCCGAACGTAATCGGCCAGGACCACTACGACACCGCTCGCGGCGTTCAGTACGTTCTGCAACGTTACAAAGAGCTGAAGGACATCATCGCGATCCTGGGTATGGACGAGCTGTCGGAAGCCGACAAGCAGTTGGTAAACCGTGCTCGTAAGATCCAGCGCTTCTTGTCGCAGCCGTTCTTCGTGGCTGAAGTCTTCACCGGTGCTTCGGGTAAATACGTTTCCCTGAAAGACACCATTGCTGGCTTCAAAGGCATCCTCAACGGTGACTACGACCACCTGCCAGAACAAGCGTTCTACATGGTTGGCGGCATCGAAGAAGCGATCGAGAAAGCCAAGAAACTGTAATCCCGGCGCCCGGCAACGGGCGCTAATTTAGGTTGAGGCAATCAGATGGCTATGACAGTCCATTGCGATATCGTCAGCGCGGAAGGGGAAATCTTTTCCGGCCTGGTCGAGATGGTGATTGCGCACGGTGCACTGGGTGATCTTGGTATCGCTCTGGGTCACGCGCCGCTGATCACTAATCTGAAGCCAGGTCCGATCCGCCTGATCAAGCAAGGCGGGGAAGCCGAGGTGTTCTACATCTCCGGTGGTTTCCTCGAGGTTCAGCCGAACATGGTCAAAGTGCTTGCCGATACCGTGCAACGTGCCGCCGACCTGGATGAAGCTCAGGCTCAAGCAGCTCTCAAGGCTGCCGAGCATGCTCTGCATGAAAAAGGCGCTGATTTCGACTACAGCGCTGCGTCAGCACGTCTGGCCGAGGCTGCAGCTCAGCTGCGCACCGTCCAGCAGATCCGCAAGAAGTTTGGCGGTTAATCCGTCAGCCGCTTGTTGTGCGATTGATAAAAAAGGGTAGCCTCGGCTACCCTTTTTTCTTTTCCGAATTCCCGAAACCCGGTCGCAGTTGCTGACCACCCAGGATTGGTAGCCAGTCATGTCTCTTGAAATCGTTATCCTCGCGGCCGGTCAAGGCACTCGTATGCGTTCGGCCCTGCCGAAAGTACTGCATCCGATTGCCGGCAATTCCATGCTGGGCCATGTTATCCACAGCGCCCGCCAACTCGATCCACAACGCATTCACGTGGTCATCGGCCATGGCGCTGACGTAGTGCGTGAACGTCTGGCTGCTGACGATCTGAATTTCGTCCTTCAAGACAAACAACAGGGCACTGGCCACGCCACAGCCCAGGCTGTGCCATTCATTACTGCCGACACCGTACTGATTCTCTACGGTGACGTGCCGCTGATTGAAGTCGAAACCCTGCAGCGCCTGCTCAAACATGTCGTGCCTGGGCAGATGGGGTTGCTCACCGTCGAGCTGGAAGACCCTACCGGTTACGGCCGCATCGTGCGTGATGCCGACGGCAAGGTGGCCGCAATCGTCGAACACAAAGACGCAAGCGAAGCGCAACGCGCGATCACTGAAGGCAACACTGGCATTCTCGCAGTCCCGGCCAATCACTTGGCCGACTGGATGAGCCGCTTGTCGAACAACAATGCCCAAGGCGAGTACTACCTGACCGACGTGATCGAGATGGCGGTGAGCGATGGTCTGGTGGTGGCCACCGAACAACCGCACGATCCGATGGAAGTGCAGGGCGCCAATGATCGCAAGCAGCTGTCCGAGCTGGAGCGTCATTACCAGTTGCGCGCTGGCCGTCGTCTGATGGCGCAAGGTGTCACCTTGCGGGATCCGGCACGTTTCGATGTGCGTGGCGAAGTGACCGTGGGTCGTGACGTGCTGATCGACATCAACGTGATTCTCGAAGGCAACGTGGTCATCGAAGATGATGTGGAGATCGGTCCGAACTGTGTGATCAAGGACAGCACCCTGCGCAAAGGCGTGGTGATCAAGGCCAACTCGCACATTGAAGGTGCGGTGCTCGGCGAGGGCAGTGATGCCGGACCGTTCGCGCGCCTGCGTCCAGGCACCGTGCTCGAAGCTCGTGCGCATGTGGGTAACTTTGTCGAGCTGAAAAACGCCCATATGGGTGAGGGCGCCAAAGCAGGACACCTGACTTATCTGGGCGATGCCGAGATCGGTGCGCGTACCAACATTGGCGCCGGCACCATCACCTGCAACTACGATGGCGCCAACAAGTGGAAAACAGTGTTGGGTGCGGACGTGTTCATCGGCTCCAACAACTCGTTGGTAGCACCTGTGGATATCTCCGCCGGTGCGACCACGGCGGCGGGGTCGACCATTACGCAGAATGTGGATAACGCGCAGTTGGCCGTGGGCCGAGCGCGGCAGAGAAACATCGATGGCTGGAAGCGACCGGAGAAGATCAAGAAAAGCTGAGTTATCCACAGCGGCATTTTGAAGATCAAAAGATCGCAGCCTTCGACAGTTCCTACGGGGAATGTTGGGGTTGCGATTTTTTTTGGGATGACGGCTTGACGATTTATGGCTGATAGGTTTTGATTGCTTCCGTTATCTTTCGAATCGAAACTTAAGTCGCTATGTCGAAACGCAACACGCCGCAACGCCGCCACAACATCCTCGCCTTGCTCAACGAGCAGGGCGAAGTCAGTGTGGATGAACTGGCCAAGCGCTTCGAAACCTCCGAAGTTACGATTCGCAAGGATCTCGCCGCGCTGGAAACTCATGGTCTGTTGCTGCGCCGCTACGGCGGGGCGATCACTATGCCGCAGGAACTGGTCGCGGAAACTGCGCAGAGCGTTTCCAAATACAAACAGGCGATTGCCCGCGCGGCGGTGAAACGCATCCGCGAACATGCGCGCATCATCATCGACAGCGGCAGCACCACCGCCGCGATGATCCCGGAACTTGGACAACAGCCCGGTCTGGTGGTGATGACCAACTCCCTGCACGTCGCCAACGCCTTGAGCGAACTCGAGCACGAGCCGGTGCTGCTGATGACCGGTGGCACCTGGGATCCGCATTCGGAATCCTTTCAGGGCCAGGTTGCCGAGCAGGTACTACGCTCTTACGACTTCGACCAGTTGTTCATTGGCGCCGATGGCATCGATCTGGTTCGTGGCACCACCACCTTCAATGAGCTGCTCGGTTTGAGCCGGGTCATGGCTGAAGTGGCGCGGGAAGTCATCGTCATGGTCGAGGCCGACAAGATCGGTCGCAAGATCCCCAATCTGGAACTGCCGTGGAGCAGCGTCCATACCCTAATTACCGATGATCGCCTGCCTAGCGAGGCACGCGATCAGATTCAGGCCCGCGGTATCACCGTGATTTGCGCGGCTGTCAGTCAGGAGAAATAAGCATGTGTGGAATTGTCGGCGCAGTTGCTGAACGTAATATCACCGCCATCCTGCTCGAAGGCCTCAAGCGCCTTGAATACCGCGGCTACGACAGCGCCGGTGTCGCGGTCTTCACCAACGACGAAACCCTCGAGCGCATGCGTCGCCCGGGTAAAGTCAGCGAACTCGAAGCGGCGCTGGCCGAACACCCGTTGGTCGGCCGTCTGGGCATTGCCCACACCCGCTGGGCAACCCACGGCGCACCCTGCGAACGCAACGCCCACCCGCATTTCTCCGGCGACATCGCGGTGGTGCACAACGGCATCATCGAAAACCACGAAGCCCTGCGTGAACAACTGATAGCGCTGGGTTACGTGTTTACTTCGGACACCGACACCGAAGTCATCGCCCACCTGCTCAGCCACAAACTCAAGGACCAGCCAGATCTGAGCGTTGCGCTGAAAGCGACGGTCAAGGAACTGCACGGTGCTTATGGTTTGGCGGTGATCAATGCCAAGCAGCCGGATCGTCTGGTCGCCGCGCGCAGTGGCAGCCCGTTGGTGATTGGATTGGGCCTTGGCGAGAACTTCCTCGCGTCTGACCAGTTGGCGCTGCGTCAGGTCACCGACCGCTTCATGTACCTGGAAGAAGGCGATATCGCCGAAATTCGCCGCGACAACGTGCAGATCTGGGACATCAATGGCAATGCCGTCGAGCGCCAGACCGTGCAGTACAGCGACGGTGCCGAAGCCGCCGACAAAGGTGAATACCGCCACTACATGCTCAAGGAAATCCACGAGCAACCGGCCGTTGTACAACGCACCCTCGAAGGTCGCCTGAGCAATGATCAGGTGCTGGTGCAAGCATTCGGCCCACAAGCGGCCGAGCTGTTCGCCAAAGTCCGCAACGTGCAGATCGTCGCGTGCGGTACCAGTTATCACGCTGGCATGGTCGCGCGTTACTGGCTTGAAGAACTGGCCGGTATCCCGTGCCAGGTCGAAGTCGCCAGCGAATTCCGTTACCGCAAAGTCGTGGTGCAGCCGGACACCCTGTTCGTGACCATCTCGCAATCCGGCGAAACCGCCGACACCCTGGCTGCCCTGCGCAACGCCAAGGAACTCGGCTTCCTCGCCAGTCTGGCCATCTGCAACGTCGGCATCAGCTCGCTGGTACGCGAATCCGATCTGACCCTGCTGACCCAGGCAGGCCGTGAAATCGGCGTGGCCTCGACCAAAGCGTTCACCACGCAATTGGTTGGCCTACTGCTGCTGACCCTGTCGCTGGGCCAAGTGCGCGGCACCTTGGCCAACGGCGTTGAAGCGCGTCTGGTCGAAGAGTTGCGTCGTCTGCCAACCCGTCTCGGCGAAGCACTCGCCATGGACAGCACCGTGGAGAAGATCGCCGAATTGTTCGCCGAGAAAAACCACACGCTGTTCCTTGGCCGTGGTGCGCAATTCCCGGTGGCGATGGAAGGTGCCCTAAAACTCAAGGAAATCTCCTACATCCACGCCGAAGCCTATCCGGCTGGCGAACTGAAACACGGTCCGCTGGCGCTTGTGGATAACGACATGCCGGTAGTCACCGTGGCGCCGAACAACGAACTGCTGGAAAAGCTCAAATCCAACCTGCAGGAAGTCCGCGCCCGTGGCGGCGAGCTGATCGTGTTCGCCGACGAAAAAGCCGGGATGACCAACGGCGAAGGCACCCACGTAGTGCAGATGCCGCACATCCACGACATCCTCTCGCCGATCCTCTACACGGTTCCGCTGCAGTTGCTGTCGTACTACGTGGCGGTGCTTAAAGGTACGGACGTCGATCAGCCGCGTAACCTGGCGAAGTCGGTGACGGTGGAATAAGTTATCCACAGCTGACCTACGCCCAAAAAAATCGCAGCTTCGGCTGCGATTTTTGTATCTGACTCGAGAGGCACCATGGATCGCTTCCAGGAAATGCACATCTTCACCACCGTCGCCCAGGAGCAAGGCTTCTCAGCGGCCGCGCGGCGTCTGGGGTTGTCGGCCGCCAGCGTCACGCGGGCGGTGGCGGCGCTGGAGTTGCGGATCGGTACGCAGTTGCTGATTCGTACCACGCGCAGTGTGCATTTGAGCGAAGCCGGGCAGCGTTATCTGGAGGATTGTCGGAGGATTCTCGCCGAGGTGCAGGAAGCCGAGGATTCGGCGGCGGGCAGTCATGCCGAGCCGCGTGGGCAACTGACGGTGACGGCGCCTGTGTTGTTCGGTGATTTGTTTGTGACGCCGGTGATGGCGCGTTATCTCGCGCAGTATCCGGATGTCACGATCAATGCCGTCCTGGTCGATCGGATGGTCAACATGGTCGAGGAAGGCATCGATGTGGCGGTGCGCATCGGCGATCTGCCGGACAGCAATCAGCATGCGATTCGGGTCGGTGAGGTGCGTCGGGTCATTTGCGGCTCGCCCAAATACTTTGCCAAGTATGGTCGACCGCTGCATCCCCACGCGTTGGCGGGGGCGCCAGTGGTGGCGACTTCAGCGATCGGGCAGCAGCGCAGTTGGCCGTTTCTCGACGGTGGCGAACCGCTCAGTGTGCGTCCTGAGCCGCGTCTGATTGTTACCGCCAATCAGGCTGCAATTACGGCAGCTTGCACGGGGTTGGGGTTGACTCGCGTGTTGTCCTATCAAGTGGCGAGCCAGGTTGCGGCCGGCGCACTGGAAATAGTCCTCGCGGAATTCGAACTGCCGCCGCTGCCGATCCATGTCGTGTATCAGGGTGGGCGCAAGGCGCCCGCGCGGATCCGCAGTTTTGTCGATTTCACGGCTGAGGCTTTGCGCGAACATCCCGCATTGAAAAATGCGGCGTTATTGCACTGAATGAAATAATCGATTGCGGTTGCTGGTTATTCTGTTGTTTTCGCGATCAGCGCAAGATGGCCTCCATCGGCGCTCTCATCCCCGCAGCGGCGCCCCTGTTCAGCGGAGTCGACCATGCAAGCGATCAAACTCTACAACTTTCCACGTTCCGGCCACGCCCACCGTGTCGAGTTGATGCTGTCCCTGCTGCAATTGCCGACCGAGCTGATCTTCGTCGATCTGGCCAAGGGTGAGCACAAGCAGCCGGCGTATCTGGCGATCAACAGTTTTGGCCAAGTCCCGGCCATTGATGACGGCGGTGTGGTGCTGGCCGACTCCAACGCGATTCTGGTGTATCTGGCGCAGAAATACGGCAATGGTCGTTGGCTGCCCGCTGACCCGATCGGTGCGGCACGGGTGCAGCGCTGGTTGTCGGCCGCCGCCGGACCGATTGCTTTCGGCCCCGCTGCCGCCCGTTTGGTCACCGTATTCGGCGCGCAACTGAATGCTGAAGAAGCCATTACCCGTGCGCACAACCTGCTCAAAGTGATGGACGCCGAGTTGGGCAAAACGCCGTATCTGGCCGGCGACGAACCGAGCATTGCCGACGTTTCGGCCTACAGTTACATCGCCCACGCACCGGAAGGCAACGTGTCGCTGGACGACTACGGTAACGTCCGCGCCTGGCTGGCCCGGGTTGAAGCCCTGCCTGGTTTCGTCGGCATGCCGCGCACGGTTGCCGGTCTGCAAAACACCGCTTGATTTTCGCAATCCACACTGTGCCGACGGTGCAGGGGAGAGATCGTGATGGAACGTTCACCGTGGCACGCTGGCGAACAGCAATTGCAGGCCCATGTCGGCGTTGCCGAACGCATGGAAGCCTTCGGGCGCAAGGTGATTCGCACCTGGATGCCGGACCAGCACCGTGAGTTCTATCAGCAATTGCCCTTCATGCTGTACGGCGCCGTCGATGCGCAAGGGCGGCCGTGGGCCAGTGTGCTCGAAGGCGCGCCGGGGTTTGCCCACTCGCCCGATCCCGAGCATCTGCATTTCGCCAGCCAACCGTCGGCCGATGATCCGGCGCAATTGCGCAACGGCGAGCCAATCGGTTTGCTCGGCATCGAACTGCACACCCGCCGGCGCAATCGCCTTAACGGCCATGTCGACAATCTGACCGCGCAGGGTTTCAACGTGAGCGTGGATCAGGCTTTCGGCAATTGCCCGCAATACATTCAACTGCGTCAGTTTCAACGTGTGCCACTGACGGATCCGCAGACTCGCCCGGCTCGGCATCTTGACGGTCTCGACGATGCGGCCATTGCGTTGATCGAGGGCGCCGACACATTCTTCGTCGCCAGTTACGTCGATGTCGATGGCCAGCGTGCGGTGGATGTTTCCCACCGTGGCGGCCAAGCCGGTTTCGTACGAGTGGAAGGCAATCGTCTGACTATCCCTGACTTTGCCGGCAATCTGCACTTCAATACCCTCGGCAATCTGCTGCTCAATCCCAAGGCCGGCTTGCTGTTCATCGACTTTTCCACTGGTGATCTGCTGCAACTCAGCGGGCGTACCGAGATTCTTCTCGATGATCCGCAGATCGAGGCTTTTCAGGGCGCCGAGCGCCTGTGGACATTCGATGTGGAAAAACTGGTGCGGCGCCCGGCGGCATTGGCGTTGCGCTGGCGCTTCGACGGCATGTCGCCGACCAGTCTGTTGACCGGTAACTGGGCCGAGGCGAACGCACGTTTGCAGGCGCAAGCGCTGGGCAATCAATGGCGGCCGCTGCGGGTGGCGAAGATCGAAGCGGAGAGTCAGCACATTCGCTCGATCTATCTGGAGCCCGCCGATGGTGCCGGTTTGCCGGTGTTTCTCGCGGGCCAGCATCTGCCGCTGCGTTTCACGCTCGACGGTGAGGTACACATCCGTACGTATAGTCTTTCGAGTGCGCCGTCGGATGGTTTCTATCGGATCAGCGTCAAGCGCGAAGGCCTGATTTCCTCGCATCTGCATGAGCAGATTCGCGTCGGCGATGTACTGGAAGCGCGGGCACCACAAGGGCATTTCACCGTGGCGCCGCTGGAGCAGCGACCGTTGGTGTTGTTGGCGGCCGGTGTAGGAATCACGCCGTTGTTGTCGATGTTGCGCGAGGTGGTTTACCAAGGCTTACGCACTCGGGGGATTCGTCCGACATTGTTGCTGCAGAGTTCGCGCAGCCTCGTCGATCAGCCGTTTCGCAGGGAGTTGGATCGTTTGCTGGAAACCGCAGGCGATGCTGTACGAGTGCTGCGTTTGCTCAGCCAGCCGGAAGCTGAACTGCAAGAGGGCGAGGATTTTGATGTGCGTGGGCGCATCGACGGCACCGTGCTGAGGAACATACTGGAAGCCGAGGATTTCGATCAGCTCGACTTTGTCCTCTGCGGCCCCGGCGGATTTACTCAAGGTTTGTACGACACCTTGCGTGAGCTGGATGTGCGCGATGCGCAGATTCATGCGGAAACCTTTGGCCCGTCGACGCTGAAACGTCAGGCCGATCCGGACGCGATCGTCATCGAACAACCGCCCGCAGCGACCACTTCGGTGCCGGTGGTGTTCGAGCGCTCGGCGAAAGAGGCGCGCTGGCAGCCCGATGGCGGGAGTTTGCTGGAGCTGGCGGAAAGTCGTGGGCTACGCCCGGAGTTCAGTTGCCGCGGTGGTTCGTGCGGTACCTGCAAGACCCGGCTGGTCAGCGGTGCGGTGAATTATCCACAGCCGCCGGCGGATATCCCGGAAGCGGGGCATGTGCTGATTTGCTGCGCGGTCCCGGCACAAAGCAACCAACCCTTGGTGTTGGACCTGTAAACCGATCCCTGCACTGGAATGTGTTTCTGCCTGAGATCAGGCGTAGGACAGCGATTTCTCTTCCAGCAACTCCTGATACAGCTCTGTCCACTTGCGGCCCATGTCATCGGCTGTGAATAACTGCCGGTAACGCGCTTCGGCTTTCACCCCCATGGCGGCAGCCCGCACCGGGTCTTCCCACAGGGTTCGCATTGCTTCGCGAAACGCCTGTGGATGACTCGGCGGCACCACCAGCCCGGTCTCGTTGTGGATATTGATGTAGCTGGTGCCGGTGCCGATCTCGCTGGAAATCATCGGTTTGCCGTACATCGCGCCTTCCAGCAAGGAAATGCCGAACGCTTCCGAACGCAGATGCGAAGGGAAGACAATGGCGTAGCTCAGTTGCAACAGCGCGACCTTGTCCTCGTCACCCAGGCGTCCGAGGAAATGAATATTGCGCAGGCCCAGCGCCTGCGCCTGCGCGTGCAGCTCCAGTTCCAGCGGCCCGGCTCCGACAATGACCACGGGATAGTCCACGTCTTTCAGGGCCTCCAGCAAAATGTGCAGGCCTTTGTAGTAACGCATCACGCCGACAAACAGGAAAAACTTATCCCCAAGCTGCTGGCGCCATCGATTCATCCGTGCGGAGTCAGGCTGTGGATAACCGGCCTTGTTCAAACCGTAGGGAATCACCCGGGTCTTGTCCTGAAACTGTTGCAGCACGTCGCTGGTGTGCAGGTAGTTCGGCGAAGCGGCAACAATGCGGTCGGCACTGGCGAGGAAGCGATTCATCAGGGGACGGTAGAGTTTGAGCAGGTGCTTCTGGCGAATAATGTCCGAGTGGTAAGTCACCACGCTGGGTTTATTCATCGCACTGGCGAAGTGCACCAAGTCCATGAACGGCCACGGGAAGTGGTAATTGACTACATCGGCCTCGGCCGCCATCTCGCGAAACTGTTTGAACACACTCCAGGAAAACCCGGTGGAGGCGAATTGAATATCGAGTTTGGCGCGGTGCACCTCATGCTGACCGAGTTGCATCACGGGCGGTGTCGGATCGGTACTGAGCGTCAGCACCTGGCCATCGATGCCATGCTGGGCGCCGCTTTCGCAAAGTTGGAAGATCACTTGCTCAATGCCGCCGACCGAGTCAGGCAGGTATGTCTTGAAAAAATGAAGAACCCGCATTCAACCTCCCATGGCCTGGCGGTAGGCACCGGCCGTAGCCTGTGCACAACGCTCCCAGGAAAAAAGCCGTGACTGCTGCAACCCGGCTTCTTGGCATGCCTGCCAATGCGCTTGATCGTCGATCAGTCGGCTCAGCGCATCACGCAGGCCTTCTGCATCGTCAGCTTCAATATAGTTGCCCGCTGCGCCCGCGACTTCCGGCATCGCCGAAGAACGCGTGAGCACCACCGGGGTGCCACTGGCCATGGCCTCCAGTACCGGCAGACCAAACCCCTCATACAGCGACGGAAAAATCAGCGCCCGGGCGCCGGCCAGTAGTTGCGCGAGCTGTTCATCGGGCAGATAACCGAGCAGGCACACATGCCCGCTGGCCAGCGCCTGACGCAAAGGTTCACTGAACTGCTCGCGCTCCCACCCGGCCATACCGACGATCAGCAGCGGAAAGCGCTGACGCACGGTTTCTGGCAACAGGGCATGGGCGCGCAGGGCCAAGCCAAGGTTCTTGCGCGGCTCCAGCGTGCCCACGCATAGAAAATATTCCCGCACCGCCACTGCATGCGCCTTGAGCACTGCGTCAATGACGCTCGCCTCGCGCGGGTGAAAACGCTCGGCGACGCCGAGTGGTGCGACGACGAAACGCTCGGCAGGCAGGCCGAACCAGGCTTGAGCTTCTTCGGCAATGGCTTGCGAGTCGGTGAGAATCACTTGGGCCTGCTGCACACCCACGGCCAATCGGCGCTCGATTTCCTTGAGCCGCGCCGGGGGCTGGGTTTCGGGGAAATGCAGGTGAGTCAGGTCGTGCAGAGTGATCACCGTCGGGCCATCGAAGGCCAGCGGCCACAGGCTCGGCTCGTGATAGAGGTCGATGCCTTGGGCGCGGCCCTGATCGAAGCGTTTCTGCTCCAGCCAGCGGCGCGCCTGATAGGCTCCGGGAATCTGCCGCAGTAGTGGCGTAAGACGCGAATAACCGGGCATAGCCGCTTCCGGCAGCACCGAGCTCCAGCCCCAGCCGTGGAACAACGTCACGTCAATGTCAGGGTCGCTGCGCAAAGCATTGACCAGTTCGGCAACGTAATGGCCGATGCCGGTGCGCGGTGCCTGAAGAATGCGTGCGTTAAGCGCTATGCGCATGCTGCCTCGCTGGCGCCACCGGCGCTTGCAGGACGTTACGCACACTCCGCTCGGCCAATTGCAGACTGGCTTCGCGCCAGCCGATCCACTGCCAATCGGCGACATCGCGAGCGGCGGGGAATTGGCCGCTGCGCTGGAAGCCGTTGATCAAGTCGGCAAGGCTTTGCGGATCCTGCAGATCAAAGTACGCCATGAACTCGCCACCGATTTCGCGAAACACCGCAATGTCGCTACCCATTGCCGGCAAGCCACGTTGCATGGCTTCCACCAAGGGCAAACCAAAGCCTTCGACGAACGAAGGAAACACCAACGCACTGGCGTGGGCGTAGGCGTGTTCAAGGCTGGTGTCACTGAGGTCGTTGAACATGAACAGACGCTGGTTCAGCTCGGGATGATTGCGCACCCGGGCGAGGAGGGCGTCGCATTTCCAGCCGACCCGCCCGGCGATGCACAGCCGTGCCGTTGAGCCAGTGGCCCAGGCGCGTTCGAAGGCATCGAGCAGATACGCGTGGTTCTTGCGTGGTTCGATGGTGCTGACCATCAGGTACACCGGGTCTGTTGTCGTGAACAATTGCTTCAGGCGCGGCTCGACCGTGGCCTGGTTGTTGTGCAGATCCAGTTCGGAACCCAGATGAAAGAAATCGAACCAGCGCTGGTCGGTGTGTTCGGCACCGATTCTGCGCTGCAATTCTTCACGCACCTGATCGCGCACCGTGGCAGAAATGGCCATGTAGCCATCGGCCGTGCGGGTGATCCATTCGAACCACTCGCTGAACACTTCGACCAGACGCGTGTCGTAAAACTGCGGATGAGTCAGCGGGATCAGATCGTAGATCACCGCGATCATGCCGACGCCGTCGCGTTTGAGCCGCTCGACGTGGGCGAAAAAATCCGAGTGCCAGGATGAATCCAGCAACACCAGTTGATCGCCCGGCTGATGTTGCAGGGGTGAACAACGTTTGAGCAGTTGCGTGCGGTTGATCCGTCGGATCAGGCGGATCGGCAGGCCGAACGCGCCGAAGATCGTCAGCCGGTAGCCGACATACAAAATCCGTCGCGCCAGTTTCGAGTTGAGTTGCGCATCACGACGCTGATGCCACTGCCAGAAGCGATGAGCGAGGCGTTCCAGGCGTCCACCGAAGGTTTCCAGCCTGTTGAAAAAAGGCGTATCGAGCGATGCCAGTTGCAGCACGCGATAGAGTTCGCCATTGAGCACCACCACCGGCAGGCACTCTACGCCTTCAGCGCTGGCAGGCAGTTGTTTGATGACATTGCGAACCACGCGCTGAATACCGGAGTTGACTGTCGGGTGTTTGAACACATGGGTGCATTCCACCAGCAAGCGGGTCATGGTGTGCGCTCCACACGGCTGGTTTCGACATCACGGCTGATCGTGGTCTGTGCGTTCAGCCATGCGCAACCGACGAAATCTTCGCGTCGATTGTTGATGACATGAAACACCAGACCGAGATCACGCCATTCGTAATTTCGATCCAGGTGTGAGTCCAGCCTCGACAGGCTCAGGGCCACGGAGTAGTTGCCTTTACCCAACCCCATGACAAATGCAAAGCGGTAGGTGATGCGCTCGCCGGCTCGCAGGTTTTCCAGTGACTGGTTCTGGCGATGGGTGTTGATGCCATACATGGGCTGGCCGAGGCGATCCTTGATCATGAACCCCAGCACCAACCTTTCGATATCCTGACGAACCTCGACGTCGACGGCCAGCACCACAGACTGGCCAACTTCGGCGGCTTCGATGGCGCGTTCGGATTCGTCGAGCAGGCGCACGCGCAAAATGCCCGCCTCACCAGTGCCCGATACGGTTTGCACCTGGCCGTCGCTGAGCGTTTCCTGGCGCACGATCTGGCCTTCACGTTCGGCGAGCAAGGCGTTGTAGTAATCCATCACCGCTTCAGGCCTGTCGTGCATGACCATGCGGCCGCCATCGAGCAGGATCGCCGAATCGCAGATCGATTGAATCGCCGAACGATCGTGAGACACGATCAGCAGGGTAGTGCCAGCCTCGCGGAAACTGCGGATACGCTCGAAGCTTTTATGCTGGAAGTAGGCGTCGCCCACGGACAAGGCTTCGTCGACGATGAGAATATCGGGGCGGCGCGCAGTAGCAACACTGAATGCCAGGCGCATCTGCATGCCACTGGAGTAGGTGCGCACCGGATGATCAATCGCCTCGCCGATTTCAGCGAAGCGCTCGATCTGTGGCATCAACGCGTTGATTTCATCAAGTTGCATGCCGAGCAGTTGCCCGGCCATCACGGCGTTTTGCCGGCCGGTGAAGTCCGGGTGAAAGCCCATGCCCAGTTCCAGCAACGCGGCGACCCGTCCCGACAGCTCAATGTTGCCGCACGTCTGGCGGCTGGTACCGGTAATCATCTTCAGCAGCGTGCTCTTGCCTGCGCCATTGACTCCGACGATGCCCACGGCCTCACCGGCCGGGATTTCGAACGTAAGGTCTTTGAGTACCCAATGCTGGCGGTGACGCAGCGCCGCAAAAGGAATCAGCCATTCGGCCAGGCGACTCCAGCGGCTGGGGTATTGTTTATAGGCTTTGCCCAGCCCGGTAACACGGATATGTCCCATCAGAGCTCATCCACCATTTCACCGACCCGTTGGCGGAAAAGGCGCAGACCGACGGCGCAGAACACCGCACCGATCACGAAAGCCGGCAGCAGTGAACTCCAGAGTGGCCATTGACCGTAGAGGAACACGTTCTGGTAGCTGGCGATCAGGTTGGTCAGCGGATTGAATTGCAGCAGGCTTTGCAGCCAGTCCGGCAAGATGCTGATGGGATAAACGATGGGGGTCAGCCAGAACCAGAATTGCAGACAGATGCCGAAGAGTTGCCCGACATCACGGAAAAATACGTTGAGTACGCCCAGCACCATGCCGAGGCCGGCGCTGAGCATCATTTGCAGGGCAACCAGTGGCACCAGCGCCAGCAATGCCATGCCCGGCCAGCGTCCGGTGACCAGTAGGAAACCGAGAAACAAGCCAATAATGATGGCGAAATTGATCCCGGCATTGATCAGCACGATCACCGGCAGACAGACTCTCGGGAAGCTGATTTTTTTCAGCAGGTTGGCGTTGTCCAGAAACATGTTCTGGCTGCGCAGCGTTACTTCTGAAAACAGACCCCACGCCAGCAGGCCGGCGCACAGATAAATGCTGTAGGCCATGCTGTCATCCACGCCCGGTAAACGGGCGCGCATGATGTGGGAAAAGATCACGGTGTAAACGATGATCATCGACAGCGGATTGAAGATTGGCCACAGAGCGCCAAACAGCGAGTTGCGGTATCGCGCTTGAAACTCTCGCTGCACGCTGCCAAGGATGAAACCTCGGTATTCATGCAACGAGCGGTACAGGGAAAGCAGCATTTAAACCGTCCTGCCGTACTGGTCTTCGAAGCGGACGATATCGTCCTCTCCCAGGTATTCGCCGCTTTGCACTTCGATGATCACCAGATCGATCACGCCGGGGTTTTCCAGACGATGCTTGTGGCCGGCGGCGATGAAGGTCGATTCGTTCTTGGCGACCAGCGTCGTGCCGGAGCCGTTGTTGGTGACCTTGGCCATGCCTTCGACCACCACCCAGTGTTCGTTGCGGTGATGGTGCATTTGCAACGAGAGCTTGCCGCCAGGTTTGACCACGATGCGCTTGATCTTGAAGCGCGGACCTTCTTCGAGAACCGTGTAAGTGCCCCACGGGCGGCTGACGGTACGATGCAGCCGGTAGGCTTCGTGGGATTTGTCCTTGAGCTGCTTGGCCACGCGGCGCACGTCCTGCGCACGGTCGGCATGGGCCACCAGCAAGGCATCGGCGGTGTCGACCACAATCAGGTTGTCCACACCCACCGTCGCCACCAGGCGGCCTTCGCTCTGTACGAAGTTATTGTGGCTGTCGATGAAGATCGCTTCACCGCTGGCGCGGTTGTTGTCGGCGTCGGCCGGGACCAGCGCCGCAACGGCACCCCACGAACCAATGTCGCTCCAGTCGAATCCGGCCGGAACCACGACGACTTTTTCCGAACGCTCCATCAGCGCGTAGTCGATGGAGATGTCGGTGATTTCTGCGAACAGTGCCGGTGACAATTCCTGTTGCAGGCAGCCGACCGTTTCAATCGGCGCGCTGGCGGCCATGCAGGCACGGGTTTGCTCAAGCAACTCGGGTGCGTGCAATTGCAATTCGGCAATCACGCTCGCGGTGGTGAAGCAGAACATCCCCGAATTCCACAGGAAGTTGCCGCTCTCCAGGTAATGCGTGGCGGTTTGCAGATCGGGCTTTTCGACGAAACGCTGCACTTTCGCCGCGCCTTTGGCGTCCAGTGGCGCGCCGGTTTCGATGTAGCCGAAGCCGGTTTCCGCTGCGGTCGGGATCACGCCGAACGTCACCAGATAACCGTCCTTGGCCAGATTGACTGCGTGCTCGACGGCCGTTTTCAGCGCGTCCTGATTGACGATCAAATGGTCGGCGGGCATCACCACCATGATCGCGTCGTCACCGTGCAAGGCTTGCAGCGACAACGCCGCCGCCGCAATTGCCGGCGCGGTGTTACGCCCGGTCGGCTCCAGCAGAAAGTGCCCGCGATGGCGCGATACGTGGGCGGCGCAATAGTGATCCTTGCTCTGGAAGTAGTACTCGCGGTTCGTCACCGTGACAATGTCGCCCCAGCCGTCGAGCAATGCGGCGGCGCGCTGGTAGGTCTTGCCAAGCAGCGACTGGCCGTCGGGCAGGGTCATGAACGGCTTGGGATGGCCCTCGCGGGACACCGGCCACAAACGGGTGCCGGCACCGCCGGACAGAATCACGGGGATCAGCATGGCCTACTCCTTGGCGACGCGTTTCATGTCCGCATCCATCATCATGCGGATCAAGGTATCCAGGTCGGTTTTCGGCTTCCAGCCCAGCACGCGCTGAGCCTTGGCCGGATTGCCGAGCAGCACTTCGACTTCGGCCGGGCGGAAGAAGGCCGGGTCGATCTTCACGTAATCACGGTAGTTGAGGCCGACGTGATCGAAAGCGATGCGGCACATTTCGCGCACCGTGGTGGTGACGCCGGTGGCGACCACAAAATCGTCAGGCTTGTCCTGTTGCAGCATCAGCCACATGGCTTCGACGTAGTCACCGGCAAACCCCCAGTCACGTTTGGCGTCAATGTTGCCCAGGGCCAGCTCCTGCTGTTTGCCCTGTTTGATGCGGGCGGCGGCGTCGGTGACCTTGCGGGTGACGAACTCGATGCCGCGCAGCGGTGATTCGTGGTTGAAGAGGATGCCGCTGCTGGCGTGCAGGTTGAAGCTTTCGCGGTAGTTGACGGTGATCCAGTGGCCGTACAGTTTGGCCACGCCGTACGGGCTGCGCGGGTAGAACGGTGTGTTTTCATCCTGCCGCTCGGCCTGGATCAGACCGAACATTTCGCTGGTCGATGCCTGATAAAACCGGGTGTGCGGGCTGAACTGGCGGATCGCTTCGAGCAGGTGAGTGACGCCCAGGCCGTCGACAATGCCGGTGGTCACCGGTTGATTCCACGACGCGGCGACAAAGCTCTGCGCGGCGAGGTTATAGACTTCGTCCGGCGCCGATTGAATGACCGCACGCTGTACCGAACAGGCATCGGCCATGTCACCGTCCAGGTAGACGATGTCGGCTTCGACCCCCATCTCGCGCAGGCGCCAGCGCGAATCGCTGCTGCGCCTTGCGACGAGGCCATGAACCTTGTAGCCCTTGTCGAGCAACAGCTTGGCCAGATACGCGCCATCTTGGCCGGTGATCCCTGTGATCAGTGCACTTTTTGTCATTCTTGTCTTACTCGCGTCTCCCAGTCGGACAGGATCGCCCGCAGGGATTGTTGTGTAGTGATTTCAGGCGTCCACCCTGTGGTCCGGGTCAGGCTGGCGTGGCTGCCGCAAACGCGACGCTGGTCGGCACGGCGCATGCGCGCGGGGTCCTGAACCAGTTGCATCTCGACCTCGGCCAGATCGCCGAGCTGCTCGATCAGGCTGCGGATGCTTTGCTCACGGCCCGAGCAGATGTTGTAGACCTGTCCTGGCGCGCCTTTTTCCAGCAGCGCGAAGTAGGCCGAAATCACATCGCCGACATCGAGGAAATCCCGCGTCACGTCGATGTCGCCGACTTCCAGCTGCGGGGCTTGCAGGCCCTGTTTGATGCGATTGATCTGGCGCGCGGCACTGGCAATCACAAAACTTGGGTTTTGTCCGCTGCCCATGTGATTGAACGGTCGTGCGACCAGCATTGGCCAGCCTTCGCTCAGGCCCCATTGCAGGCTGAGAAATTCTGCCGAGAGCTTGCTCACCGCGTACGGGTTGCGCGGGCAGGGCGGTTGTTGTTCGGTGATGGGCAGATCGCTTTCGCCGACCTGGCCGTAAACATCGCCAGAGCTGACATACAGGAGCGTACCGGCAAAACCGCGCGCCTTGAGGGCTTGTAACAGATTGAGCGTGCCGAGCAGATTGATTTCGAGTGTGCGTGCCGGATCGCGGAAGGCTTCGGGAACGAAAGTCTGCCCGGCCAGATGAATGACGGCATCAGGCAGTTGTGGCCACAGGTCGGTGAGGCTGTGCGGATCGGTGAGGTCGTAGGGCAACGCGGCAGGCAGCAGCTCCCACGACGAATCCGGCAGCGCCAGACGCGACTGAATATGTTGTCCCACGAATCCACTGAGACCCGTGACGAACAGACGCTTTTTCAAACAGCGACCCCTTGGTCTTGAACTTGCGCCACTTTCCCACAGGCTTTGAAGGAAGGTCTGTCAGACCGGTAAAAAAACCGCTTAAAAGACAGGCGAAGTCAGTTGTTGTAGTTGTTTGTTGCCAATCTGTGCCAATTGCTCGGCAATTTCAACAGGCCAAACCGTGACTGGTCAGTTCTCGTCAGCGTAGTCCGGTTTATTCTCGCCGAGCGGTTCACGAACCCTTTGCGGATGTGTTTAGAATGCGCCTTGTCACGATTGGCCGGGTTCATCGGAATCGTCGTGTCAAAAGGTGAAACTGACCACTAAAACAAGAACAAGACGGAACCGAAGACGAAGAACGGACACCGATCCGATTCAACGCCTGGCCGTCATAGTGTGAGGCTGCCGGGATGGCAGTTTCATCGTGGAATGCCATGAATTTCATTCTTTACTCGGACATCAACGAGCGCTCCATCAGCCAGAATCTGGGGCATCCCGATTCCAGTTATTACTTTGTGCTGAGGGCCTATCACCCGTTGCTCGAAACATTCGGGCGAGTCCATGTGGTGAGTGCTGTGGCCGAGGTCGATCCGCTCTACCGGCAGCTGTTCGCCGCTGGCCAGGGGAGTGTTTTCCTCTCGTTCACCCGACCACAGAAAACCCCTATCGATCTGGAGTGCCCCACCGTCTGCGTTGTGGCGTGGGAGTACGATTCGATCCCTGATGAACAGTGGAACGACGAGCCACGGCAGGACTGGACGCGCATGCTGGCCAAACATGGCCGCGTGATCACGCTGTCCAGCCATACGGCCCGAGCGATCCGTCGCTCCATGGGCGAAGACTTCCCGGTGTTGGTCTTGCCGGCACCCCTGTGGGAACGCTTTGCAGCGATTCGCGAGCAACCTGTCAGCGCAGCGGTCAATGCGGGGGCGACCTTGACGGTCAAAGGTTGCATCTTTGATTCTCGCCAGATGAACCTGCACCCGGATAACCTGCTGCCCAAGCCGATCCCGCCTGAAGAACTGGCCGAAATCGAAGCCCGCCTGGAAGCCTCACGGCCACCGCCGCTGACCTTGAAGCGGCGCTTCGTGATTGCCCGGCATTACTTGCGTTTGTGGCTGTTGAATCCAGGCCACGAGCAAGAGCCACCGGTTTCACGTGTGAAGTTCCTGCAGAACTTGTACTGGGAAGGGATTCGCGACCTGGTTCCGGACACGTTGCATGACTGGCTCGGCAAACGCCTGCCCAATATCGCCGGCCCACACCCAGTGCCTGTGACGGTGCAACCGCCGCCGCGAGACATGCCGGACAGTTCATTAGAGGTTCAAACCCGTGTGGACGGTGTGGTCTACGTGACGGTGTTCCGCCCCGATGACGGGCGCAAGAACTGGCTACAGATCCTGACGGCTTTTTGCGCAGCGTTTCGTGACACCCCCGACGCCACACTGGTGATGAAATTCACTCAGAGCGATCTGGAGGCCGTCTACGCACACCTGATGACGCCGCTGGCGCAATTGGCACCGTTTTCCTGCCGGGTCGTGATGATTCACGGCTATCTGGACGATGCTGAATATGCGCGGCTTTATCAGGCGGCGAGTTTTTACGTCAACGCTTCGCATTGTGAAGGCCTGTGCTTGCCGTTGATGGAGTTCATGGCGTGCGGCAAACCGGTGATCGCTCCCGATCACACGGCGATGCAGGATTACATCGACGCATCTGTGGCGTTCGTGGTCGGCTCCAGCGTAGAGGCGTGCACCTGGCCCCATGACCCGCGAATGCTGTTTCGCGCTCACCGTCATCGACCGGACTGGGGGTCGTTGAAAAAGGCTTACGAAAACAGCTACCGGATGGCCAGGACACAACCACAGGATTATCAGCGCATGTCGCTGGCAGTAGCCGAGCGCATGCGCGATTACTGCGCGCAAGCGGCTCTGCAAAATCGTGTGGAAGATTTTTTCGGGCTGACATCACAGGCCGGCAACGTTGCTCTGGTTACGGATAACGCCTCATGCTGATCATCATCCATTCCGAAACCAACCAGCACACTATCAGCCGCAACCTCGGGCGTTCGGAATACAGCTATTACTTCGTTCTCAAGGAGTACCGGCCGGTGCTGGAACGCCTCGGGCGGGTGATCGAGGTCCTGGAGCCGAACACCGAAGTCGATGCGTTGTACGCCGACTGCCAGTCCCGTGGCGAGCCTTGTGTGTTTCTCTCATTCTCGCCACCGCACCGCACCCCGGTGCATCTGGCCTGCCCGACGTTGCCGGTCTTCGCCTGGGAGTTCAGCACCATCCCCAACGAACCGTTTGCCGGCGATCCGTTGAACGACTGGCGCACGGTACTTAACGCCTGCGGTGCGGCGATCACCCATTCCACTTACACGGTCGATGCGGTGCGCGAAGCGATGAGCGCCGATTACCCGATTGTTGCCGTGCCCGCCCCGGTCTGGGATCGATTCGCGGCGCGTGGCGTGCAGTTGCAGGGGCAACCTGTGGTCGATTCGGTACGATTGACGATCAAAGGTCTGGTGGTCGACAGTCGCGAGGTTGATCTGGATGCATTCGGTCCGGCTCATCTGCGTCGTGGCCCGGGCATCGACTTCCTGGCACCGATCACCGAGCAGACGTTGTTGCTTGAAGGTGTGGTGTACACCTCGGTGTTCAACCCTCGCGACGGCCGCAAGAACTGGGAGGACATGATCAGTGCCTTCTGCGCGACTTTCCGTGAAGATGATGACGCGACGCTGGTACTCAAACTCACCCACCACGACGCCGAAGAAGCGCTCACCGACATCCTTCATCATCTGTACAAAAACCAGCCTTATCGCTGCCGCGTCGTGTTGGTCTATGGCTATCTGGCGGACGCAGATTATGAACGGCTGGTGCAGGCGACCCGCTACGTCGTCAATACGTCCTACGGCGAAGGTCAGTGCCTGCCGCTGATGGAATTCATGTCCTGTGGCAAACCGGCGGTCGCACCCTGCACGACAGCGATGATCGATTATCTGAACGTCGATAACGCGTTCCTGATCTCGTCGACCGAGGAGTTTACGGCCTGGCCGCATGATCCGCGTTCGGCTTACCGGACACTGCGTTATGCGGCCAATTGGGCGTCGATCTGTACGGCTTATAGAGCCAGCTACGAGGTGGCCAAAAACGATCCGCAACGTTATGCGCACATGTCGGCGCAGGCTGTGGAAAGTCTCCAGGGGTTTTGCAGTCAAGCCGTGGCCGAGGAGCGCTTGCAGGCATTTTTCGCGCAGCTGTTCGAGCGGCACGCCGAACTTGCAACGGAGGTTGCTGGAGCATGATCCGTCGATTGTTCCAGCGATTTTTAGCCGAGCCGCAAGCGCCGCAAGCCGTTGAGCCTGACGCCGAAGCGGTGCTTGAACCGACGCCTGAATCCGAACCGGAACCGTTGTTCACTTGGTCGCCACGCGATGTCGGTTTACGTGACGCGGTCCTCGACGGCTGGTTTCTCAATGACAGTGGTGAATTGCTCAAGGGCTTCGCCATAACGCCTGAAGACACCTTGCTCGACGTCGGTTGTGGCGAGGGGGCCGCGACGTTGTTTGCGGTACGCCAGGGCGCTTCCGTGATCTTCACCGACAGCGAGCACGACAAAGTGAGCGAGCTGGCCCGGCAGGTTGAAGCGCGCAGCACCAAGCCGAGTCTGGGCGTGGTCAGCAACAGCTTGCCATTGCCATTGACGGATGGCTGCGCGAGCCGAGTGGTGTGCATGGAGGTGTTGGAGCACGTCGACGAGCCCGAACCGTTCATGGCCGAACTGGCGCGTATGGGCCGGCCTGGTGCGTTGTATCTGCTCAGTGTGCCAGCGCCGGTTGGCGAGCATTTGCAGAAAGGCATCGCCCCTAAGAGTTATTACCAGTCACCCAACCATGTACAGATTTTCACCCCGGAGCGCTTCGAGGCGATGATCGAGGATGCCGGGCTGGTCATCGAACATCGGCAAGCCACCGGGTTCTTCTGGGTGATGGGGATGATTTTCTTCTGGGCCAGCGAAAAGGCTGCCGGCAAAGATCCGGGCGGTGCGGTGCGCGATCGCATTCAGGCACCGTTTCCGCATTTGATGGGCGGCTGGGCCAGAACCTGGGAAGAGATGCTTGACCGGCCTGACGGGCTGGCGATCAAACAGATCCTCGATCAGTTCATGCCCAAGAGTCAGGTGATCATTGCCCGTAAACCGCTGGATGCGGGGGAGTCGAATGAGCGGTAAACGAATCATGGATATCGAAGTACTGCGCGCCTTTGCAGTGCTTGGGGTGGTGTTTCATCACTTGCAAGGTCTGTTCAGCGACCCCGTGCCGCTGCTCGCAGTCCTGCGTGACTGGATGGGGTTGTGGTGGGGGGTGGACCTTTTCTTCGCGATTTCCGGGTTCGTCATTGCTCGCAGTCTGATTCCTGTTCTGCGCCGTTGCAGCAACCGTCAGGAGTACTGGGAGCAGACGCGTAACTTCTGGTTGCGTCGGGCCTTTCGCCTGCTGCCATCGGCGTGGTTGTGGCTGGCACTGATGCTGCTGTTGTGTGTGTTCTTTAACCGCTCTGGGGCCTTCGGCACGGTGCAAGCCAACGTGCAGGCCACGCTTGCGGGGGTATTTCAGTACGCCAACTTCCGCTTTGCCGATGCTATTTTTCATTACGAGTACGGCAGCAGTTTCGTTTACTGGAGTCTGGCGCTGGAGGAGCAGTTCTACTTGCTGTTTCCGCTGCTGATTCTGCTCTGTCGCAAACACCTGGTGTGGGTGCTGCTGGCGCTGGTTGCAGTGCAACTCTTCATGGCGCGTTCGTCGCTGTTGATGAGCGTACGAACCGACGCGCTTGCCCTCGGTGTGCTGTTGGCAATGTGGAGTGTTCAACCAAGTTACCAACGCTGGCAACCGACGTTTCTGCGCCGGTCGTGGACCGGGATTTCAGTGCTGGTGATTATCGGGCTGCTGCTGAGTTACCTGGGCACCGACCGGTTCACCACGGCACCCTATCGCATCGGCGCTATCGCCATCCTCAGTGCGGTGCTGGTATGGATCGCGTCTTACAACAGAGATTATCTGATGCCACCCGGACGCTTGCAGCGGGTGATGGCGTGGGTGGGCAGTCGTTCCTACGGGATCTACCTGATCCACGTTCCGGTGTATTTCCTGGTACGCGAAGTGATTTTCCGTTTGCAGGGTGCAGGCCTGCCGAGCCCGGCCGGGCACCCGATCGTCACTTTGCTGTGTGCATGCGTCCTGATCGTATTGTTCAGCGAACTGAATTATCGCTTCGTTGAAACGCCTATGCGCAAACGCGGTACCACGCTGGTACAACGCCTGAGGACGTCGCGAGGGACTGTCGCGTCTACTGAAGTTACTTCCTGATTGCGACTTGTGGGAGCGAGGCCGGCAGGGTTTTGTGTAACCTTGCAGCCTTGTGGTTCAGGGATCTGGAAGGTATGCGGTTTATCGTCAGTCTGTTTGCTTTGATGGTGCTGTCTGCTTGCAAGCAGCAGGACGCGCTCCCTCTCGATCAACAACTCTACATCTGGCAACGTCAATGGACGCAGGCCCATGAATTGGCACTCCGTGACAGCCACGACGACTTCTCGACGCTGCGCGTGCTCGCGCTGCAGGCCTTTCCAAACGCAGGATGGAGTCGCGCCCGGATCGATGCGCCGTTGTTGAAAGCCGACGGCCGTCCGTTGATCGCGGTGATTCGTCTCGATGGCCAGTTGAAGGCGCTGGACCAGGATCAAGTCACCACGCAGATTCTCCAGGTGCTTGCCGATTGGCAGGCGCAAGGCCTTGTATTGAGCGGCGTCGAGATTGATCACGATGCCGGTAACGCACGTTTGCCGGCCTACGCGCAATTCCTCAAACATTTGCGCTCGGCATTGCCGACGTCCCTGCCTTTGAGCATTACCGCACTTCCGGCCTGGCTCGGCAGTGCGCAATTGCCAATGCTCCTGCAAACCGTCGACAGCAGCGTGCTGCAAGTCCACGCCGTCAGCGATCCGCGTCGGGGATTGTTCGATTCTGATCAGGCGTTGCAGTGGGCCAAAGCCTGGTCGCGAATCACCGATAAACCGTTTTATCTCGCGCTGCCGGCGTACGGTGTCGCGCTGTTGCCGGATGACGGCGGGGCACCGGTGGTGGAAAGCGAAGTGCAACTTGAGCGCGGTGGCGAGCGTCAGGAACTGCTCGCCGATCCGCTGCTATTGAGCCGACTCGGCAAGGCCTTGCGCGAAGACCCGCCGGCGCACTTGGCCGGGTTGATCTGGTTTCGCCTGCCGCTGGCCAACGACCGCCGCGCCTGGAGCCTGACCACCCTGCGCGCGGTTGCCCGTGGCGAGCAACTCGTCAGTCAGCTCGGCGTGACGGTCAGCGAACACAACGGTCTCTACGACATCAAACTCGACAACCCTGGCAATCTCGACAGTGTCTGGCCGGCGCGCATCACGCTGAAGGCGCAAAGCTGTGAAGGTGCCGATGCACTCGCCGGTTACTCGTTGCAACAAAGCCCGGATCTGCTTACCTTCACCCGCCTGCGCGACGGCCGCTTGCCGGCGGGCGGACAACGCGCCATCGGTTGGGCGCGTTGCGCACATATTGATCAAGGAGGTTCGCATGTTGACCCGTAACTGGCCCCGCCATCTGCTCTGCCTGAGCCTCTGCATGCCATTGGGTTCGGCGCTGGCCTGTGGCCCTGACTTCCCGATGCGCCTGCTCGACAATCGCGGGCAAACCCTGGCGGATCTGCCTGAGGGCAACTTCAACTTCGAACTCAGTCGCCTCGGCAAAACCATCGCCGGTCTGAGAAATGTCACGGCTGCGACGCACAATCCCGACGACCTGTACGGCGAGGAAAACGCGGCCGCCGAGGCGCGCGAAAAAGCCGAGCAGGCCGGCCTGAGTGCCGAGCAGCAAACGCTGGTCAAGCAACTGCGTGAGCTGACTGATGCCCGTCAAGTCGAGATGCAGGGCGCCAGTCTGCCGGCAGAAATCCGTTTGTACGTGGCCGGCGCGGTAGCGTTTGCCACGGGCGATCATCAACTCGCCGTTGAATATTTCAACAAGTTGCTGGCGCTGCCGGCGGATCAGCGTCCGTCGCGCAGCACCTGGGCTGCGTATTCTCTCGGGCGTACTTTGTTCGCCATGAGCAGCGAGGCCGGGGATAAGGTCGTCGCGCTGGAGCGATCGCGTGACGCATTCCGTCAGGCCCGGCAACTGAGCATCGACGGTTTCAGCGATCCGCTGGAACTGGGTGTTGCCAGCCTTGGCGAAGAGGCGCGGGTGGTCCGCGCCGCCGGCGACTGGAACGGCGCCATTGAATTGTATGAAGCGCAGAATCTGCACGGTTCCGCCGTAGGTTACACCTCGCTCAAACAGTTAATGAACGAACTGGCAGAGTTGCCCGAGGCCGAACTGGCCGAGTTGCTCCAGCACCCATCCGTGCAGCAACTGGTGACTGCATCGCTGGTCAGCCGTCAGGGCTGGTCGTTTGGCGACGAGCCGCCGAACGAGAAGAAGATGGTCAAGCTGCTGCAAAACAGTACCCGTGGCAGCCTGGAAAACGCCGATCGTCTGGCGGCAATGAGTTATCAACAAGGCGATTACGCCGGCGCCAAGGCCTTCCTCGAAAACGCTGGCGACGGCGGACTGGCGTGGTGGCTGCGGGCGAAACTGGCGGTGCGTGACGGTGATAAAAATGCTGCCGCTGCTGCCTATTCGAAAGCTGCGCAGGCCTTCCCGCAGAAAGAAGATTGGGGTTATCGCCGCACGCCGGACTGGGCTTACGAAAGCCTGCAGCCGAAATGCCGGGTCGAGGGTGAAAGCGCGATCCTTGCGTTGCAGCGCGGCGAATATCTGCAAGCGTTTGTGCAGTTGTATCGCAGCAACAGCACCTATTGGTTTGATGCCGCCACCGTCGCCGAACGTGTGCTGACAGTCGAGGAGCTGAAAAAATACGTCGACGATAACGTGCCGGCGCCGCCCGCATTGACCCAACAGGAGCGCGACAACTACGTGCCGTTGCCGGTCGCCGCCAGCCTGCGCAATCTGCTCGGCCGGCGCCTGTTGCGCGAGGGGCATTACGCGGACGCGGTTGCTTACTTTGACAATCCCGATCTGCAGAACAAAGCGAATGCTTATGCCCAACAACGGCTCGCTGCAGAGTCCGCTTGGTGGCCAACCAAGCGTGCAAGCGCATTTTTCAATGCAGCATGGATGGCGCGGGATTGGGGGATGGATATCCTCGGCTATGAGATGGCGCCGGACTACGCAACGTTTGGTGGCAACTACAGTTTGGAGACCACCGAGTTGAACGTCGGGCCGCTGGTTTCCGACGCTGAGGTGCAACGCCAAAAGAATAGCGCTGCGCAGCCGGATCAGCGTTACCACTATCGCTTTGTCGCCACCGCGTTGGCCAGCCGCGCCGCTGATAATTTGCCACACACCAGTCAGGCATTTGCGGCCGTGCTCTGTACTGCCTATAGCTTCAATAGCAGCCTGCAAGAACAGAGCGGTTTGTATCAACGCTACGTGAAAGAAGGCCCCTATGTTGATTGGGCTGGTGATTTCGGGCATCAGTGCCAGCACCCGGATTTCGAAAGCGCGGACAAGCGTTACGTGACTCAGGTAACCGATGCCGTGCGTTCATCACTGCGGCCGTACAAGTGGCCGGTGCAGGTCGGCGCCATTGTTTTGGTCACGGCTGCTGCGTTGTTGCTGATCAGCCGTCGCCAACGCAAGACACGCAGAGACTAAGCCTGCTGAACGAAGGTCAAGCGCACCGCAAAACCGATCAACAGGCTGCCGAACAGCCATTGTTGTACGCGTTGGGCCGTTGGACTGTGTTGCAGCCAACGGCCCAGCGCGGCGCCGGTGAGGGCGTAGGCGCTGTCGAACAGCAGCCCGATGCCGACCAGAAGTGCGCCGAGCACGGCGAATTGGCTCAGCACCGGAGCACCGTCGGTGACGATGAACTGCGGCAACAGCACTGAGCAGAACAGCAATGCTTTCGGGTTGAGCAGGTTGGTCAGCAAACCGCGACGGATTGCTTCGCGCCATTGCCCGTGGGTGTTGGCCACATCGCCCGTCGTCAGGTTCGGCAGCAGTGTGCTGCGCAGGCATTGAATGCCGATCCACAACAGATACGCCGCACCGGCCAGGCGCACCACGTCGAACGTCCACGGCGCCGCTTTGAACAGTGCCGCCAGTCCCAACGCGGCCAATGCCACGTGACAGCCACGGGCAATGCCCAGACCGATGGCAGTGGCCAGTGCCGCACCGCGTCCTTGCCGGGCACCGGTTTGCAGGAGCAGGATCATGTCCGGCCCGGGCAATAGATAAACCACCGCCAATGCGAGGAAAAACAGCCAGAGACTTGCCACGTTGCACCCCCTTTCGTTGTCGATTCGGTGATCGTCAGTCTATGGCTGAGGGGCAGGGCAGGTGCTTGCGAAGTCAGCTTCAAAAGGTCGAAGAATTGGCATAACCTGCTGGTTTTAAGCGCCATGACTAGCGGAATCTGCCAAACATGAAACTCGATGCCTTCGACCGCAAGATCCTCGCGGCCCTGCAACGCAACGGACGCCTGAGCAATGTCGAACTGGCAGACGAAATCGGTCTGTCGGCCTCGCCGTGTCTACGCCGCGTGCGGATGCTGGAAGAGGCTGGAGTGATCCGTGGCTATCAGGCCAATCTCGATCGTGATGAAGTCGGGCTGGGGTTGACGGTGTTTGTCGGGGTCAAGGTCGAGCGCCACAACGATGAACAGGCCGAAGCGTTTTACACCGCGGTGACGGCATTGCCGGAGGTGATTTCCGCGTTTCTGGTGTCGGGGGAGTCGGACTTTTTGCTGCAAGTGGTGGTGCCGGATTTGCGTGCCTATGACCGTTTTCTCAGTGGGTGTCTGTTGAAGTTGCCCGGGGTCAGCGATATTCGCAGCAACTTTGCCATTCACACGGTGAAGACGCCGGGGGCGTTGCCGCTGGGGCATCTTCCGCTTTAGATCGAGTCGCATCCTTCGCGGGCAAGCTCGCTCCCACAGTGACCGCGCTCTTTCAAGCGTATCAAGGTCAAATGTGGGAGCGAGCTTGCTCGCGAAAGCGGCAGTCCGGTCAAAAAAGATTTCAGAACCCTACATCTGCGTCGCCATCCCCTCGACATTCATCGCCGCCTGGCGCAACGCCTCTGACCGCGTTGGATGCGGATGGCACGTCAACGCAATGTCCTCGGCCGACGCACTGAACTCCATCGCCACACAAAACTCGCCAATCATTTCACTCACACTCGGGCCGACCAGATGCACGCCGAGGACTTCATCGGTGCGCTCATCAGCGAGGACTTTGGCAAAACCCTCGGTCTCATGGTTGATTTTCGCCCGGCTATTGGCGGTGAACGGAAACTTGCCGACCTTGTAGGCGCGCCCTTCACCCTTCAGTTGCTCTTCGGTCTTGCCGACGCTGGCCAGCTCCGGTCGGGTGTAGATCACGTTGGGGATCAGGTCGTAGTTGACTTCGCCAGCCTTGCCGTGGATCTGCTCGACGCAGGCCATCGCCTCGTCTTCAGCCTTGTGCGCCAGCATCGGGCCTGACGTCACGTCGCCGATCACCCAGACGCCAGCGGCTTCGGTGCGATGCTGTTTGTTGGCAAGCATGCCGCGCTTGTCGGTGCTCAGGCCGACGTTTTCCAGACCCAGGCCTTGGGTGTACGGACGACGGCCGATGGCCACCAGCACGTAATCGGCCTCGAGCAGTTCAGCGCTGCCACCCGCCGCAGGCTCGACGCTGAGCTGTACACCGTTGGCGGAAGACGTGGCGCTGGTGACTTTCGAACTCAATTTGAAGGCGATGCCCTGTTTGCTCAGTGAGCGTTGCAGGGTTTTACCAGCCTCGCCATCGACGCCGGGGCAGATGCGGTCGAGGTATTCGACCACGGTGACCTGCGCACCCAGCCGCCGCCACACCGAGCCCAACTCCAGTCCAATGACGCCGGCACCAATCACCACCAGATGCTTGGGTACTTCGCCCAGTGATAGCGCGCCGGTTGAATCGAGGATGCGTTTGTTATCGATCTCGACGCCGGGCAGGGGAGTGGGCTCGGAACCGGTGGCGATGATGATGTCCTTGGCAGTCAGCTCCACCTTGGCGCCCTGAGCGTCAGTCACCGTGACTTTGCCGGGGCCGTCGATGTGGCCCCAGCCTTTGATCCAGTCGACCTTGTTTTTGCGAAACAGAAATTCGATGCCTTTGGTCAGGCCAGCCACGCTTTCGTCTTTCTGTTTCATCATTTGCGCGAGGTTCAGCGTCGGTTTGACCTCGATGCCAAGGTTGGCGAATTCCGCACCCATCGCCGCGTCATACAGCTCCGAGGCATGCAACAGGGCTTTGGAGGGCATGCAACCGACGTTCAGACAGGTGCCGCCGAGGGTCGCGCGACCTTCCACGCAAGCGGCCTTGAGGCCCAGCTGGCCGGCGCGGATCGCCGCGTTATAACCGCCGGGGCCGCCGCCCAGAATCACTACGTCATAGTTGCTCATGCGCTTGCTCCTGATTGATGGATGCGGATCGCTAAAAGTAGTTCCGGATAAAAATTACGAACGTAATATGTGCGTTTCGAGGCTTTCCGGTCAAGGCTTCAGCCAAGCGACAGGTGGGGCATCTTTGAATAAGGGTAATTGTGTACGAATATTTCACGCCTTTCGTTATATCGTAACGAGATGAACAGCGAACCGTTGAATTTGGGGTGATATGCAAGTCGATCTGGAGGTGGATGGCACGCAAGTGACCGGACTACCGCGCTTTCAGCAGGCGGCCGTGCAGAGCCGGCACTTGCGGCGTTGGGCGATCGCTCTCGGAGGATTGGCCGGGGCGGGGTGGATACTGGCGTTTTTTGTCGGGCTGTTTGCCCCGCAGTCGTTATGGTTGCCGTTGCTGATCAATCAGAGTGCGGCGCTGCTGGTGATGGTTGCCGGGTTGCAATCGGCCTGGTGGGTCACGCAATGGCGCGCACGGGCGATTAGCCCTGTCGCGGTGACGATGGTTGCTGTGGACGAAGAGTCTGCGCCGCAGGGCTGGTACGAGCGATTATTGGATCGCTTGAGCCAGCGCAGTTTGCATCTGCTCGGCCAGATCGGTGCGTCGACCCTGTGGTTGGGCGGCTGGGCGCTGCTGGTGGTGTCAAGCATCGACCCGGTGTGGAACCTCGCCTTGCCTGCCGCGGCCGTCGGTGTATCCGCCACCGTGGGTGCGGCGCTGACATTGTTACTGGCGTTCGGTTTGCTGGTGCTGGAGCGACAACTTGCACAGGAAAATCCCGCGCAATGGCCGGAAGCGGGCTCACTGGCACAACTGACGCGCGTGGCGATCATCACGCTGGTGCTTGCGGCGCTGTGCTTACTGTTTGCAGGCGAGAACGCCGTTTGGCCGGTTCGCGTCGCCGTTCTGCTGGGAATATTGCCGGGATTGGTGGCGATTGAGCTGTTATTGCGCGCTGTTCTTTCGATTTTCAGTCCCCGCCGCGAGCAGCTTGAACCCACCTTGCTGGCGCGCAGTTTTGTCGCCGATATGCTGCGTTGGCCGCCACAACCGTTACTCGCATTGCAGCATGAATTGCACAACCGCTTTGGTATCGATCTTCGACAAATCTGGGCGTTCAGCTACATGCGCCGGGCGTTTCTGCCGGTACTGGCGTTGGTTGCGGCCGTGGGTTGGTTGCTGACCGGCATTCATGAAGTCCCCCTGCAAGGCCGAGGCATTTATGAGCGTTTCGGCAAACCGGTGCAGGTGTTCGGCCCGGGATTGCACACAGGTTTGCCGTGGCCACTTGGGCGCGTGCTGATCGTTGAAAACGGCGTGGTGCACGAACTGGCAACCAGCGTCGGCGAGAACCCGGTGCCGCTGCAAGCCGATCCCGCTGAAGGTCCGGCGCCGTTCACAGCCAATCGTTTGTGGGACGCCAGTCACGTCAATGACAAATCGCAAGTCATTGCCAGCAGCCGTGGCGATCTTCAGAGCTTTCAGATCGTCAACATGGACGTGCGCTTCGTCTATCGCATTGGCCTGACTGATCAGGCAGCAGTGGCGGCGACCTACAACAGCGCCGACGTGCCGACACTGATCCGCAGCACCGCCAGCCGGATTCTGGTGCACGACTTTGCCTCGCGCACGTTAGACGGTTTGCTCGGTGAAGATCGGGTAGGGCTCGGCGAAGAGATCGGTCGTGCGGTGCAAAGCGATTTGCAACAACTCAACAGTGGCGTGGAGATTCTCGCCACGGTCGTCGAAGCCATTCACCCGCCGGCCGGTGCCGCCAATGCCTATCACAGCGTGCAAGCCGCACAGATCGGCGCGCAAGCGTTGATCTCCCGCGAACGTGGTGCAGCGGCTGAAGCGAGCAATCAGGCGCAGTTGCAGGCCAGCCTTGCTCGCGATCAGGCCAGCGCCAATGCGCGGGAAACCAGTGCCACGGCGCAAGCGGCGGATCTGAAATTCACTGCCGAGCAAAAAGCCTACGCCAGTGCCGGTCAGGCCTTCGTGCTCGAGCAATACCTCGGCCAGCTCAGTCAGGGCCTGAGCAAAGCCAAATTGCTGGTACTCGATCATCGCCTCGGTGGCAGCAGCAATGCGCCGACCATCGACCTGCGTACCTTCACGCTGCCGGCTGACCCGACGCCCGCGCGCACCACCGCTCAACCAGGAGTCGCCCATTGAGCCAGTCGCACACGCACGAACCGCATGATCACAGCGGCCACGATCACGGCCACGGCGGACATCACCATCATCACGGGCATCATCACCATCACCACGGTGCGCCGGAAGAGGCGGGGCCGTTTCCGTGGCGACGCATGGGCTGGGCCGTGTTGCTGGTGGCGTTCGCTATCGCGGCGGCGAGCCTGGTGCAAGTGCGCTCCGGTGAAGCCACGGTCATCACCCGTTTCGGTAATCCGTCGCGGGTGTTGCTCGATCCGGGTTTGAGCTGGCGTTGGCCGGCGCCGTTCGAAGCAGCGATCCCGGTGGATCTGCGGCTGCGCACGACGTCAAGCGGCTTGCAGGATGTCGGTACGCGTGACGGTTTGCGCATCATTGTCCAGGCCTACGTGGCGTGGCAGGTTCAGGGTGATCCGGACAACGTGCAGCGATTCATGCGCGCCGTGCAGAACCAACCGGATGAGGCAGCGCGGCAGATTCGTACCTTTGTCGGCTCGGCACTGGAAACCACCGCCAGCAGTTTCGATCTGGCAAATCTGGTCAACACCGACGCCAGTCAGGTGCGCATCGCTGACTTCGAAGCGCAGTTGCGCCAGCAGATCGATCAGCAATTGCTCGCGACCTATGGCGTGCGTGTCGTGCAAGTCGGCATTGAGCGTTTGACCTTGCCGTCGGTAACGCTTACCGCCACGGTCGATCGCATGCGCGCCGAGCGTGAAACAATTGCCACCGAGCGTACGGCGATCGGCAAGCGCGAAGCCGCGCAAATTCGTTCCGCAGCCGAGCGCGATGCGCGAATTGTGCAGGCTGACGCCACGGTGAAAGCGGCAGAAATCGAAGCGCAATCTCGCGTCGAAGCCGCGCAGATTTATGGCCGTGCCTACGCCAGTTCGCCGCAGTTGTATAACTTGCTGCGTTCGCTGGACACCCTTGGCACCATCGTCACGCCTGACACCAAACTGATTCTGCGCACCGATGCCGCGCCATTCCGCGTGCTGGTTGACGGCCCGCCGACACTCGACAGCAAATCCGGATCGCAGCCATGAGTGAAGAAGTTCCACGTGGAACACATGCGCTGAACAGTCCGTGGATTCAGGCTGGGCGTTTGGCATTTTTTGCGTTGTATGCGGTGACGGTACTGGCCGCATTGGCTTGGGCGTTTTCCAATGTGCGGCAAATCGATCCGCAGAATCGCGCGGTGGTTTTGCACTTCGGCGCGCTGGATCGCATCCACAACGCCGGACTTTTGTTGGCCTGGCCACAGCCATTCGAACAAGTGATTCTGTTGCCGGCAGCCGATCGGGTTATTGAGCGTCGCGTCGACAACCTGCTGCGCAGCGATGAGGCGCTAAAGGCTGATCGGGTCGCATCTTTCGCGACACCCCTTAGCGATGCCCTGGCCGGTTCTGGTTATTTATTGACCGGTGATGCGGGGGTGGTGCAACTGGATGTGCGGGTGTTTTACAAAGTCACCAATCCGTACGACTTTGTCTTGCAGGCTGATCATGTGCTGCCAGCACTGGATCGATTGGTCACCCGCAGCGCTGTGGCACTGACTGCCGCGCGGGATCTGGACACCATTCTGGTCGCTCGACCTGAGTTGATCGGCGCCGACAATCAGGCTGCCGAACGTCGTGAGCGGTTGCGCGGTGATCTGGTACAGGGCATCAATAAACGCTTGGCCGAGTTGAAGGCGAGCGGGCAGGGCATCGGCATCGAGGTAGCGCGGGTGGATGTGCAATCGAGTCTGCCCGATCCGGCGGTCAGTGCTTTCAATGCGGTGTTGACTGCCAGTCAGCAAGCCGACAAAGCCGTGGCCAACGCACGCACCGACGCTGAGAAACTCACGCAGACCGCCAACGAACAAGCCGACCGTACGTTGCAAGTCGCTCACGCACAGGCCGGGGAGCGCCTCGCCAAAGCGTCGGCCGACACCGCCACGGTATCGAGTCTGGCCAGCAGCACCGACCCGCAAATGCTCCTGCGCCTTTATCGCGAGCGCATGCCGAAGATTCTTGGTCAGGCGGGATCCGTGACCACGGTCGACCCGAAAGACGATTCCCGCTTGATCATTCAGGGAGCCAGTAAATGACCGCGACCATCGCCGCACCAAGTCTGTTGTCCTCGGCCGAACAACGCCGCGCTGCCCGACAACTGACCTTGGCCATGCTTGCACTGGGCTTGCTGGGGCTGGGCTTGATCTGGCGCTGGCTGGTGCCGGAGCAAACCGGTGTCAGCCAGTTGCTGTTGGGTTTCGCTTCTTTATTGGTCGCCGTGCCGGTCATGCGTTCGGCGTGGTACAGCCTGCGTTATCCGAGTCTGCATGGCATCACCGATCAACTGATTGCTCTGGCCATGCTCGGCGCGTGGGCAACCGGTGATCTGCTGACGGCGGCGTTGCTGCCGATCATCATGATTTTCGGCCATGTGCTGGAGGAACGTAGCGTCATCGGTTCGCAGGAAGCGATTCATGCCCTCGGTCAACTGACCCGCAGCCATGCGCGTAAGGTACTGACGGATGGCTCGATCATCGAAGTGGACAACGGCACGTTGAAAGCAGGCGACACCGTTGAGGTGCGAGCCGGTGATCGGGTGCCGGCAGATGGGCGAATCTTGTCTGGCCAGGCCAGCCTCGACACCGCTTCGATTACCGGGGAATCAGTGCCGGTCGAGACGGGCGTCGGAATGAGCGTATTCGGCGGCGCGATCAACCTCGACGGCCTGTTGCGCATCGAAGTGACGCGAACCGGCGATGAGTCGACGCTCGGCAAGGTCATCGCTCTGATGCAGAACGCCGAGCGCTCGAAGCCGCCGATCACGCGTTTGCTTGAACGTTACGCCGGCAGCTACATGGTGCTGGTGTTGTTGCTGGCGGCGGTGACCTGGTTCATCACCAATGATGCTCAGGCAATGCTCGCCGTGTTGGTAGCGGCGTGTCCCTGCGCGTTGGTGTTGTCTGCTCCGGCGACGGCGATTGCCGGTGTGGCGGTGGCGGCACGCCACGGCATTCTGATTCGCAGCTCGGCGTTTCTTGAAGAGCTGGCGGACCTGACTTCGCTGGTGGTCGACAAGACCGGCACGCTGACTTACGGCACCTTGCGCTTGCAGTCGATCGACAACCCGCGCGCAGAGTCGTCCGCGATCATGGCACTCGCCGCCAGTCTCGGGGCGGCGAGCAGCCACCCGGTCAGTCGTGCGCTCGCAGGGCTGGTCACTCAAGACCAATGCTTACCGTTGAGAGATATCCACGAGCGCCAGGGACTCGGGGTTGTGGCCATGACCGGGCAGGGCGAAGCGGCGCTTGGCCGCCCGGAGTTGTTCGCGCAACTCGGCATTATTACGACAACTATTCCCGATCATGACGGCCCCATCGCCGGGCTGGCACTCAACGGTGAGTTCCTTGCCTGGCTGCTGCTGGCTGACAGCGTCAAACCGGAGGCGCGCTTTGCCCTCAGTGAATTGCGTGAATTGGGTCTGGGTCGACAGCTGTTGCTCACTGGTGATCGCCAGAGTGTGGCTCAGTCGCTGGCCAGGGATGTCGGGTTGCATGAGGTCGAAGCCCAGGCGCTGCCAGAAGACAAACTCAATCGCGTGCTCAAGGAAATCGACAACGGCTTCCGGCCGATGGTGGTCGGTGACGGCATTAATGATTCGCTCGCGCTCAAGGCGGGCGTGGTCGGTGTGGCAATGGGTGCCGGTGGTGCAGACATTGCGCTGGCCTCGGCGGACATCGTCTTGATCGGCAGCGACCTGCGCCGCCTCGGCACCTGCGTGCGCCTCAGTCGTCAGTGCCGCAGGACGTTGCAGGTCAACGTGATCATTGGTCTGGGCTGGACGCTGGGCATCGTCGTGTTCGCTGCATTCGGCTGGCTCGGCGCTGCCGGGGCGATGATCGCCGCGCTGCTGCACAACCTCAGCACGCTGCTGGTACTGGGTAATGCCGGGCGGTTGCTGCGCTTTCAGGAGCCGCTATTGAAGCTCAAGGCAGACCGTTGAATATTATTTTTAATCTTCTGTAACGCCGTCGGGGGCGCTCTCTCTAGTGCTATGTCGGGACTGCACAAACCTTCCAGCCGACACCCCTGACGATTACCGAGGATAAGAAAAATGACTATCAAGACTGCTGCTGCTGGTGCCGCTCTCGCTTTGGCCGCCGCCACGATGTTTGCCGGTGTTGCCACCAACGCGATGGCTGCCGACGCCAACGTTCACTGTTATGGCGTGAATGGCTGCAAAGGCCAGAACGACTGCAAAACCAAAGACCACGCTTGCAAAGGCATGGGCTCGTGCAAAGGCCAGGGCTTCAAGGCGATGACTCAGGCGGCTTGCGAAAAAGCCGGTGGCAAGGTCGGCGAATAACTGACCGGTTAGTGTCGCCGCAGTGGTTTGCGCCACTGCGGCCACTTTTATCAGGAGTCCGCTTATGTCAGCTTCTGTGCCTTTCCTGGGTTACGGCCTCGGACTGCGTAGCGCTTACTACCAACAGATCCTCGAGCAGTCGCCTAATGTCGACTGGTTCGAAGTGGTCTCGGAAAACTTCATGGTGCAGGGCGGCAAAGCCCTGTATTACCTCGACGCCATCGCCGAGCGTTATCCGCTGGTGATGCATGGTGTATCCCTGTCCATCGGCGGGCCGCATGCCCTCGATCCGGACTATCTGCAACAACTCAAGCAACTGGCCGATCGGGTTCGACCTGCATGGATCTCCGATCATCTGTGCTGGAGCCGTGGCAATGCCCATCAGTTACATGATCTGCTACCACTGCCATACACCGAAGAAAGCCTGGATTACATTGCCGGCCGGGTGAGGCAGGTGCAGGACATACTGCAGCGTCCATTGGTGCTGGAGAATGTCTCCAGTTACGTGCGTGCTGCCTCGGATGACTTCAGCGAGTGGGAGTTTCTCGCCGTGCTGAGTCGGATAACTGGCTGCGAGCTGCTGCTGGATGTGAACAATGTCTATGTCAGCTCACGCAACCACGGCTTCGATCCGTGGGCGTTCATTCGCAGCTTGCCCGTCGACAAAGTCCGCCAACTGCATCTGGCGGGGCACAGTGATTACGGCGATTACGTGATCGACACCCACGACCATCCGGTGAGCGATCCGGTCTGGGCGCTCTATCAACGCACACTGGAACACTTCGGCCCGGTGGCCACATTGCTGGAACGCGACGACCATTTTCCGCCTTTCGAAGCATTGCTCGATGAGTTGCAAAAGGCACGTGAACTTGGCGACAAGGTCTTGGCCGGGAGGCAGCAATGCGCCTGAAAGAATGGCAACTGGCGTTCGAGTCGTTTCTGCTCGACGACGACGCTACGGCGAATCTGATCCTGGGCAAAAGCCTGATCGGTGGCCCGACGCTGGATGTCGGCACGGGACTGGCGATCTATCACAATGCCTACAGGGCGCGTCTGCTCGAAGTCCTGCGCAATGACTTCGTGGCGATCTTGCACTGGATGGGGGACGACGAATTCGATCGGCTCGCCAGGTCTTATCTCCGCCAGTACCCGTCAGGGCATTACAGCCTGCGCTGGCTGGGCAAAGGTTTCGCAGGCTTTATCCGCGAGCATCTGGTGCCGGAACAAAGCGCGCCACTGGCCGAACTGGCTTCGCTTGAATGGGCATTTACGCTGGCGTTCGATGCGCCGGCGGGTCAGCCATTGACGCTGCAATCAATGGCGACGATGGCCGCAGAGGAGTGGCCTGAGCTGCGGGTGAAGCCGACGCCTTCGCTGCAGTGGCTGGAATGCCGCTTCAACAGCCTTGCGCTATGGCGCTCGGTGAAAGAAGAATCCGAATACCCTGACAGCACAGCGCTCGAAATCCTCCAGACCTGTCTGATCTGGCGCAGCGAACTGATCTGTAATTACCGCAGTCTCGATTTAGCCGAAGCCACAGCCCTCAATGGCTTGCTCGACGGTGGCTGGAATTTCTCCGAACTGTGCGCAGAGTTAGCAGTCATTTATGGTGAGGGCGCGCCACTTCAAGCTGTTACCTGGTTGAAACAATGGGTTCAGGACGGTTTGCTGGAGCGTCTGCAACGATAGATACGGCTAATCAAATCGATAGCCTGCTATTTTTCCGGGATGGTCTACCCTCAGATCTGACGTCTGAAACAAGGGGGATTTTCCATGCTTGCGCAACTTCCACCGGCCTTACAGAATCTGCAGCTACCGCTTCGCCTGCGACTCTGGGACGGCCATGAGTTCAATCTGGGGCCGACGCCCAGCGTCACCATCGTGGTCAAGGACCCGCAGATGGTCACCCAGTTCACCCACCCAAGCCTTGATGCGCTCGGAGCGGCATTCGTTGAAGGCAAACTGGAACTGGAGGGCTCGATCAGCGAGGTCATCCGGGTCTGCGACGAATTGAGCAATGCCTTGCTCGGTGACGATGACGACAACCAACCGGTGCGGGCCTTGCACGACAAGGAAACCGACGCCAAAGCCATCTCCTATCACTACGACTTGTCCAACGCGTTTTACCAGCTCTGGCTGGACAGCGACATGGCGTATTCCTGTGCGTATTTCGAAACGGGCAGCGAAACCCTGGAGCAGGCGCAACAAGCCAAATTCCGCCATTTATGCCGCAAGCTGCGTCTGCAGCCTGGCGACTATCTGCTGGATGTCGGCTGCGGCTGGGGTGGTCTGGCACGTTATGCCGCGCGCGAATTCGGCGCCAAAGTGTTTGGTATCACGCTGAGCAAGGAACAACTGGAACTGGCGCGTGAGCGGGTCAAGGCCGAAGGTCTGGAAGACCAGGTCGAACTGCAACTGCTCGACTATCGAGATCTGCCCCAGGACGGGCGTTTCGACAAAGTGGTCAGTGTCGGCATGTTCGAACACGTCGGCCACGCCAATCTCGCCGAGTACTGTAAAACCCTGTTCGGCGCGGTGAAGGAGGGCGGTCTGGTGATGAACCACGGCATCACCGCCAAACACACCGATGGCCGTCCGGTGGGACGCGGTGCCGGGGATTTCATTGAGAAGTACGTGTTCCCCAACGGCGAGTTGCCGCACTTGTCGATGATCTCGGCGGAGATCAGCGAGGCGGGCCTGGAAATTGTCGACGTTGAAAGCCTGCGCCTGCACTACGCGCGCACGCTGGATCACTGGAGCGAGCGGCTGGAGGACAACCTTGAGGCCGCGGGCAAACTGGTGCCGGATCAAGCGCTGCGCATCTGGCGCCTGTATCTGGCCGGCTGTGCTTACGCTTTTGCCCGGGGCTGGATCAATTTGCACCAGATCCTCGCGGTGAAGGCGCATCCGGATGGCAGCCATGAACTGCCATGGACCCGTGACGACATCTACAACCCTTGAGCCTTTTCTCTCTTCCTTTGGGAGAGGGTTTCAAAGAATCGGCGAAATCAGCCGGGCGATCCGCATGCCAACCTGTTGCAGGCGGTGGATTTCCCGGCTTTCTTCTTTGGCGATTTCGTAGGCTTGCTCGAAATCCGCAATGAGCATGTTTTCCACACTGGCGGCAAAGTCACTGTCGACGGTCAGCAGCATCACTTCGAAATTCAGCCGGAACGAACGGTTGTCCAGATTGGCACTGCCGATGGCGCTGATTTCGCTGTCGATCAACACCACTTTCTGATGCAGGAAGCCGGGTTCGTAGCGGAACACCCGCACACCGGCACGCACCGCTTCGAATGCATAGAGGCTGGAAGCGGCGTAAACGATGCGGTGATCGGGTCGCGAGGGTAGCAGCAGACGCACATCGACGCCGCGCAACACCGCCAATCTCAGTGCGGCGAACACAGCCTCGTCGGGGATGAAATATGGGCTGGTGATCCACACTCGTTCGGTTGCCGCGTGAATGGCTTCGACAAAGAACAGTGAACAGGTTTCATAGGCGTCGGCCGGGCCGCTGGCCAGCAGTTGGCAGAGCACGCCGTCATCCGGGTATTCGTCGGGCAGGATCAGCGGCGGCAGCGTGCGTGCGGCCCAGAACCAGTCTTCGGCAAAGGATTCCTGCATGCACGCGACCACCGGGCCGCGCACCTTCACATGGGTATCGCGCCACGGTGCCAGCGGTGGTTTCTCGCCCATGTATTCATCGCCAACGTTATGCCCGCCGACGAATCCCACCACGCCATCGACCACGACGATCTTGCGGTGGTTGCGGAAGTTGACCTGAAAGCGATTGAGCCAGCCGCTGCGCGTGGCGAAGGCTTTCACCTCGACGCCAGCATCGCGCAGCGTCTGCACATAGCTGTGGGGCAGGGCGTGGCTGCCGATGCGGTCGTAAAGCAGATGAATCGATACGCCTTCGGCGGCCTTCTTCAGCAGCAGGTCGCGCAGACGTTGGCCGAGTCGATCATCGTGAATGATGAAGAACTGGATCAGCACCGCTTCTTTCGCTTGATCGATGGCCTGGAAAATCGCCTCGAACGTCGCCGTGCCGTTTACCAGCAATTGCACCTCGTTGTTCGCCAGACAAGGCATACGTCCCAGTTTGGGCATCGCGCGTAACGAGGCGTAGGCATTCGAGGCGCGCGCGGTCAGGGCTTCTTCCACCCACGGGCGCCAGTTCAGTTCGGAGATGGCCTGACGCATCTGTTCATTGGCCTGCCGCCGCGCCTTGATGTAACCGTCAAACGTGCTGCGGCCGAACACCAGGTACGGAATAAGCGTGAGGTAGGGAATGAAGATCAGCGACAATGCCCAGGCGATCGAGCCTTGAGCCGTGCGTACGGTGAGCACCGCATGAATCGCGGCGATCAAGCCGAGGGTGTGTATCAGGGCAATCAGATAACCGAAAATGTGCGGTCCAAAATAATCCATGGGGCAGCCTTGCTCCGGAAGATTCAATGCTTAACAGACCATGTTCTGTCGCGATTGTCGCTATTTAATTGGTGCATGAACCGAAGCAATCGGCCGACGTCTAACGGCCACTACTGATCAGGAGTTTTTCGATGAATGTTCGTCTGCTGGGTTTGGCGCTGGGCTTGGGTTTGGCATTGCCGGTGGTTGCGCAGGCGCAGATGCTGCAGCCGGGGCTGTGGGAAATGACATCGAGCAACGTCAAGGTCGATGATCAGCCGATGGATGTGCAATCGATCCTCGGCCAGCTGCAAGGCCAGATGACCCCGCAACAGCGCGCGGCGCTGGAGAAGAACGGGATCAATATTGGCGGCAAAGGCATCCGCGCCTGCCTGACGCCAGAGCAGGTGGCGACCAACGATATTCCGTTGGCCGACCCGCAATCGGGCTGCAAACAGCAGATCACCGATCGCACCGGTAACCAGTGGAAGTTCCGCTTCAGTTGCCCGAAAGCGCAGGGTACCGGCGTGGCGACGTTCCTCAGTGATCGCGAGTTCACCACCGTGGCCAACGGCACGTTCAATGCGATCGGGATCAACCAGAAGGGCAGTCTGGAGACGCGTGCAGTTTGGCTAGGCCAAGACTGCGGCGCGGTTAAACCCCGCGCCTAAATGTATCTCCTGTAGGAGCTGCGGCACGCTGCGATCTTTTGATCTTGATTGTAAAAAACAAGATCAAAAGATCGCAGCCTCGTTTCACTCGTCAGCTCCTACTGGGTTTTTTGAATCAGCGCATAAATCGTAGCGCCAACCCCCGACACCCCTCATTCACCCGACCCTCCCGCCACGCAATCTGCCCCGACACAAACGTCGTGCTCACCCGATGCCGAAAGCTGCGCCCGGCAAACGGCGTCCATCCGCACTGCGACAGAATCGGTTGCCGATCGACCTCCAGCGTCTGCGCCTCAACCAGCACCAGATCCGCCCAATACCCCTCACGCAAATAACCACGATCCGGAATCGCAAACAGATCCGCGACACGATGGCTGGTCTTCGCCACTAACGTCGTGACCGGCAAAACCTTATCTGCCACCAACTCCATCAGCGCCGGCAACGCATGCTGCACCAGTGGCAATCCCGACGGCGCCTGCGCGTAAGGCCGCTGCTTTTCTTCCCAGGTATGCGGCGCATGATCGCTGCCAATAACGTCCAGCCGATTGCTGTTCAAAGCTTCACGCAAAGCATCGCGATCATTCTGAGTCTTGATCGCCGGGTTGCACTTGATCAGGTTGCCGAGGTTTGGATAGTCGCGATCATCGAACAACAAATGATGCAGACACACCTCAGCGGTGATGCGTTTCTGCGCCAACGGTTTGTCCTCGAACAACGCCAGTTCACGCGCCGTGGTCAGGTGCAAAACGTGCAGACGAGTGCCATGACGTTTCGCTAGTTCCACCGCCAATGAAGAGGAGCGATAACACGCCTCGGCATTGCGGATCAGTGGGTGAGCTTCCGGCGGAACTCGCTCGCCGAACAGCTCTTTCAGATTGGCCGCGTTGGCGTCGATGCTCGGCGTGTGTTCGCAGTGCGCCAACAGAATGGTCGGGACCTCGGCGAACAGCCGCTCGAGAATCTGCGGATCATCCACCAGCATGTTGCCGGTGGATGCCCCCATGAACACTTTCACCCCGGCCACTTCACACGGATTAAGCGTAGCCACCGTATCGAGATTGTCGCGACTAACGCCAAAGTGAAAGCCGTAATTGGCCACCGAGTTGATCGCCGCCCGGCGTTTTTTATCCGCCAGGGCTTCGAGGGTGAGGGTGGCCGGATTGGTGTTGGGCATGTCCATGAAGCTGGTGATGCCACCGGCAACTGCCGCACGCGACTCAGTGTGAATGCTGCCCTTGGCCGGCGCGCCTGGTTCACGAAAATGCACCTGGTCATCGATCATCCCCGGCAGTAACCATTGGCCGTTGGCGTCGATTTCTACCGTGGCGTTTTCTCCTTCAATGCTTCGCGCAATTTTGACGATGCGACCGTTGCTGACCAACAGATCGCCATCGAACTCGCGCCCTTCGTTGACCAGCCTGGCGTTGCGAATCAGCACGCTGCTCATGGTTAGAACTCGTTCTGCAAGGCTTTGTAGCCGCGCACCAGATCGACGTTGGTGCGTGCCACATCTTCGGAAAACTCCGAGGCGCTGACGCTCACCGGCGGGAATAACGAGAGGTCGGTGTTCGGGCCGATGCGAGTGGTGGAGGGCACGTAGAACGCGTCCGGCAAATCGCGACCATCCACCACCGAGTTGTGCCGCACCACGCAACCGTTGCCGACGATGCAGTTGAACAGCACGCTGTTGAAACCGATGAACACGCGGTCGCCGACCACGCATGGGCCATGCACGATCGAGCGGTGGGCGATGGAACTGAACTCGCCGATGGTCACCGCTGCACCGGATTTCGAGTGGATCACCACGCCGTCCTGAATGTTCGAATTGGCGCCGATGGTGATCGGCTCCATCTCGCCCGAGGCGTCCACTTCGTCGGCACGGATCACCGCGTAGGGGCCGACGAACACGTTCTCGCCAATCACCACTTTGCCGCAGATGATCGCGGTTTTATCGACGTAGGCCGACTCGGCGATTTGCGGTAAATCACCTGAAGGATTCTTGCGGATCATGGTCGGCTCAGTGCGTTGTAAAGGGTGTTGAGGTTGTATTCGAACAGACCGGTGAAAGTGCTGGCAGGGCCGCTGGCGGCGAGCGCGTCGGAGTACAACGTGCCTCCGATGCGCGCGCCGCTTTCATCGGCGATCTGTTTGAGCAGGCGGGCGTCCTTGATGTTTTCCATGAATACCGCTTTGACTTTGGCCTGGCGAATCTGGGTGATCAGTGCTGCGACTTCGGCGGCGGAGGGTTCACGTTCGGTGGACAATCCCTGCGGTGCCATGAAGTCGATACCGTACGCTTGGCCGAGATACCCAAAAGCATCGTGGCTGGTGACGATCTTGCGGTTGCCCGGTGGCAGCGAACCGAGTTTGGTTTTGGCTTCGGCGAGCAGGGCGTAGATCTGCTTCAGATAGGTTTTGCTGTTGCGTTCGTAGTCGGCCTTGTTCGCCGGGTCGGCAGCGATCAGCGCCTTGGCGATGTTGGCGACGTACAACTCGGCGTTCGCCAGATTGTGCCAGGCATGCGGGTCGGGAACGGTTTCACCGTCTTCATCCAGTGAACGGGGAATCACGCCATGGCTGGCACTGATAACCGTGGCTTTGGTCTCGGTACTGGTCACCAGTCGATCCAGCCACGGTTCGAAACCGAGGCCGTTCTTGATGATCAGTTTGGCGCTGAGCAGCGCTTTGGCATCGTCCGGTGTCGGCTCGTAGGTGTGTGCGTCAGCGTCCGGGCCGACCATGTTGGTGATCTGGATATGTTCGCCGCCGACCTGATGCACCATGTCGGCGAGAATGCTGAAGCTGGTCACCACCGGCAATTTTTCCGCCGCCGATAATGACATCGACAGCATCAGGCTGAACAACACGACTAGAACGCGCATCGGGAAACACCTCATTGGGATGTGAGCAACGGTGGGCGGCGTAGTAGGCCGTGAACCGGCCCGAACACCACTGACAGCAGATAGCCGATACCGGCGACCAGCACGATGGCCGGGCCGCTGGGCAGCGAGTAGTAGAACGACAGCAACAAGCCAAACCATACCGAGAGGCAGCCGATGACCGCAGCGATGCCAATCAGGATCGGTAATTGGCGGCTCCAGAATCGTGAGGCAGCGGCGGGGAGCATCATCAGTCCGACGACCATCAGTGCGCCGATGGCCTGGAACCCGATCACCAGATTAAGCACGACCAGCGTAAGGAATACGCCGTGGGCGAGTGGGCCGAGGCGGCTGACGGTTCTGAGAAAAAGTGGGTCGAGAGTGTCGAGTAGCAGCGGTTTGTAGATCAGCGCCATGGCGATCAGGCTGAATCCCGAGACCCACAACATGCCGGTGAGGGTTGGGCCATCGACGGCTAATGCCGAACCAAACAGCAGGTGAAGCAGGTCGAGGCGTTTGCCGGCCATGCCGAGAATCAGCACACCGCTCGCGAGGGAAATTGGGTAGATCGCAGCGAGGCTGGCGTCTTCGCGCAGACCGGTGCGCCGAGTGATCCAGGCGGCGAGTCCGGCCATGCTCAGACCGGCGCCCAGGCCGCCGAGTGTGAGGGCAGGCAGACTCAAACCGGCAAACCAGAATCCCAATGCGGCACCGGGGAGGATGCCGTGGGCGACGGCGTCACCGATCAGGCTCATTCTTCTCAAGATCAAAAACACGCCGAGCGGTGCGGTGCTGCACGCCAATACCAGGCCGCCAAGCAGGGCGCGGCGCATGAACACGAACTCGCTGAACGGTTGCCAGAAGTGGGTGACGGCAAGCATCAGGCCACCTGCATGTGAGGGGTTTGCTGGATCAGTTCGACGCTGGCGCCGTACACGCATTCGCGGTTTTTGATCAGCAAGGTTTGCGGGATGTGTTGGCGTACGGCGACGAGGTCATGGCAGACCACGACGATAGTTCGTCCTTCGTTATGCCAGGCATGGATATGCTGCCAGAGCAATTGTTGACCGAGTTCATCGAGGGCGGCATGGGGTTCGTCGAGGAGCAGAACCGGGGCGTCGGTCAGGCTCAAACGAGCGAGCAGGGCGCGTTGTAATTCGCCGCCGGAAAGGGCCATGAGCGAGCGCCGTTCGAGTCCGCTCAAGTGCCAGTTTTCCAGTGCGGCGTTCAGTCGTTGTGCGCGCAGTCGGGTTGAGAGTCGACGTCCCCAGAAACCGGCGGCGATCAGGTCTTCGAGGCTGATAGGGAACTGGCGATCGAGGTGCTGTTGTTGGGGCAGGAAAGACAATCCGCTTTGGCGTGGAACACTCAGGCAGACTTTGCCAGACAAGGGTTTTTGCAGCCCGGCGATAACTTTCAAAAGGCTGCTTTTTCCACAGCCGTTGGCGCCAACGATTGCCGTGAGGCTGGCGCTTTCTAGCTCAAGATTCAGGGGGGCGGTGAGCGGTTGGCCAGGGGCGCCCCAGCTCAGGGATTGGCAACGGATCATGCTTGCTCACGCTGCCAATGACTTTCCGCGACGGCGTCGTGGGCGTGCAGGCTTTCGGCGTGGATCACTCGCAGGTGGAATTGATTAACTCCGGGGGTGTGGCGAAGTGCGAGATTCAACCGGCGTGCGGCGTCTTCGCAGAACATCAGGTTCTGTCCATTCGCCAGGGCAAAGGCTTGCTCGTCCGCGCGTTTTACTGCGGTTTGCACGGCAGTGCCGAGGGCGGTTTCGGCGTCATTGATGATGACGCTCAGCGGGAGCTCATCGATGAATTCGTCGAGATGTAAATGCAATTGTGCAGCGCTGCGTTGACTGTGAGGCGTGGCGACGATGCCTTGTGTTGAGCCGAGCCAAGCCAGAATGTCTGCATGCTGAAGAGTTTTATTGGCGAAGTCGTCGATGAATTGCTGCTGGATCAACTGGCGCGCCAAAGCTGCGGAGCAGGGGCAAGTTGAGGAGTAGGGCACTTCGATTTTGAGTTCCACGTGGAACATCTTGTTTTTCAGGCTGGCTGAAATCGTCGCGGGATAGGACTTCCATCCGGCCAATGGACTGATCAACGCGGGTCTTTTAAGCAGCAGATCGGTGTGTATGTTCAGGTAGGCACAGTTGGATAAACCGTCGTGGCTATCCAGAAAATGGTTCAGTACCTGGTGCAGAAGAGCAGGGGAAAGTCTTTCCTGTTCGAGCGTCTCCAAGGCTAGATAAAGTCGCGACATGTGAATCCCGCGAGCCTCGCCGTCATCCAGACTCACTCCCGCATCTGCCTTCGCACTCAAGCGTTGGCCTTCCAATAAAACGGGTAACGCGATGCCGTGCATACCCACCCATTCGAGGGGTAAGGCTTGGCGAGCGGATTGCGCGGCGATATCCGGGAGTGTCAGCGAATTCATGTTTGGAACCATCGTGTTGATTGAAATCAATGTTACATTATAACAATACAAATCACGATGCCTTTTTCATGAACAGGCTTTCATATGCACAGACGCCATCTGCTCAATCTGATTCTGGCCAGCACGGCCTTCGCCTTCCCTTTCGGGGTTTCGGCCACGCAAATTCGCAATGCGCGGCTTTGGCGTTCTGATGAAAAGCTGCGGTTGGTCTTCGATCTGAGCGGGCCGGTGCGCTACAAAACCTTCACGCTCAGTTCGCCTGAACGACTGATTGTCGATGTGTCCGGAGCCAATCTAAGCGCTGATTTCAGCCAGTTGGCTTTGAATGGCACAGTGATCCGTTCCATTCGATCCGGGCCTTTTGGTCAGGGAGATACGCGGATTGTTCTCGATCTGAGCAATCCAGTGTTGCTGAACAGCTTCCTTTTGGCTCCGCAAAACGGCCAAAGTCATCGGTTGGTTCTGGATCTCATCAGCACAAAAACGCCTCAAACAGCCCCAATGGTTCCACGTGAAACACCCAGAATCGACGTTCATCTCAAGCGTGACATCATCGTAGTCGTCGACCCAGGACATGGTGGGAAGGATCCTGGTGCGGTTGGCGCCAAGGGTGAGCGGGAAAAAGATGTGGTGCTTTCCATTGCACAGCTACTCGCCAAGCGACTGAAAAAAGAGAAAGGATTCGATGTGAAACTGGTGCGCAATGACGATTTTTTCGTACCTTTGCGCAAGCGAGTGGAGATCGCTCGTCAGCATAAAGCCGACATGTTTATCTCTGTGCATGCCGACGCGGCGCCAAGGCTGACGGCTTCTGGTGCCTCCGTGTATTGCCTCTCTGAGGGTGGCGCGACATCAGCGACGGCACGTTTTATGGCGCAGCGTGAGAACGGTGCGGATCTGCTCGGCGCTACCAGTCTGCTTAATCTCAAAGATAAAGATCCAATGCTCGCCGGAGTGATTCTCGACATGTCGATGAACGCTACCATCGCTGCCAGCCTTCAATTGGGCAACACGGTATTGGGCAGTCTGGCGGGCATCACTACGCTGCATCAGAAACGTGTGGAACAGGCTGGATTCGCCGTGTTGAAGTCGCCAGATGTGCCTTCAATCCTGGTGGAAACCGGCTTTATTTCCAATGTTCGCGACAGTCAGCGACTGGTCACTGCGCGGCATCAGCAGGCCGTGGCGAATGGTTTGTTTGAAGGGTTGCAGCGTTACTTTGAGAAAAACCCACCGATCGACAGCTATCTCGCTTGGGAGCAGGAGCAAAAAGCCGCACGGGTTTAGCAACCGGCAATCCGGCTACAGGTGAACTTTGCACTGCTGCCGCCCGAGCTGGAAAAGCGATTGATGGTTGTCCAGCCGACGCGGCGGGTGTAACCGACCCAGGCTTCTCCGTCAGAGGCAATGCCGGTAAAGAACGTCAATTGACCGAAGCGGCTATTGGTTTGTGCCCAATAACGCTGCCTAGCCTTTTCAAACCCACGGAGATAAAGCGTGCTGCCGACGGTGTTGACGCTATACGCGTTGCCCTCGGCATCGACGCACGCCAGCAGATTAGCGCTACGTGTGCAGCTCGCAAGCGCCGGAATCTGCGCCCACGTATCGCCAGCAACGAGAAATCCGAGGCTCAACAACGAGCATTTCAGCGCAGTTTTCATTACCAATTCCGGGAGTGGGATGGGCTCAGCTTCCTGTTGTTTATCGCTAAGGACAAGAGCAGGGCTGGTCTATTCGTGGTGTTATACTATAACATAAACAGTAACTGAGCCTGAGCGGTCCGATTTCAAGCGTTTACCTTCAGCGAACCCTCGTCTGAAGCAGAAAAACGCCAAGCGCTGGTAAAAGCGCAATCGGCTGCCTTTCTATGAGGATTATCCAATGTCAGAAGAATTGCCAGTCACCGTACTTTCAGGATTTCTCGGCGCTGGAAAAAGTACACTTTTGAATTACGTACTACGTAATCGAAAGGGGCTGCGTGTTGCTGTGATCGTCAATGATATGAGCGAGATCAACATCGATGGCAGCGAAGTCCAGCGCGATGTCAGCCTGAACCGTGCAGAAGAAAAAATCGTCGAAATGAGCAACGGCTGTATCTGCTGTACGTTACGCGAAGATTTGCTCGAAGAAGTCAGCAAGCTCGCCCGTGAAGATCGCTTCGATTATCTGCTCATCGAATCCACCGGTATCTCCGAGCCGTTGCCGGTCGCAGAAACCTTCACCTTCCGCGATGAACACGGCCAAAGCCTCTCCGACATCGCCCGTCTCGACACCATGGTCACTGTCGTCGACGGTGTGAATTTCCTGCCGGACTACCAAGCGGCGGAAAGCCTCGCCTCCCGTGGCGAAATTCTCGGCGAAGAAGACGAGCGCTCCATCACCGACCTGTTGATCGAACAGATCGAGTTCGCCGACGTGCTGTTGATCAGCAAGATCGACCTGATCAGCCAGCCCGAGCGCGAAGAGTTGATCGCTATCCTCAAACGCCTCAATGCTCAAGCCGAAATCATCCCGATGGTGATGGGCGAGGTGCCGCTGGAGAAGATCCTCAACACCGGCCGCTTCGATTTCGACCGAGCCGCGCAAGCACCGGGCTGGCTGCAGGAGTTGCGCGGTGAGCACGTGCCGGAAACTGATGAATACGGCATCGCTTCCACCGCCTACCGCGCACGCCGGCCTTTTCACCCGGAGCGTTTCTTCAACTTCATCGACCGCCCGTGGCTGAACGGCAAGCTGCTGCGCTCCAAAGGTTTCTTCTGGCTGGCGAGCAAGCCTACGGATGCTGGCAGCTGGTCGCAGGCTGGCGGTTTGATGCGTCACGGTTTCGCCGGACGCTGGTGGCGTTTTGTGCCGAAGAACCAATGGCCACAAGATCAACAAAGCTCCGCCGCGATCATGGAAAACTGGACGCCGAGCGTAGGAGACTGCCGTCAGGAGCTGGTTTTCATCGGGCAAAACATCGATTTCCTACAGCTCTCCGACGAACTGGATGACTGCCTGCTCACCGATGAAGAAATGGCGCTCGGCGTAGAGGGTTGGCGATTGCTGGCGGATCCATTCGGCCCTTGGCATGAAGAGGCTGCCTGATGCTCGCCCTCAAACTCATGCAAAACCGCACGCGTCATCAGCATCAAGGGCGGACGCCAAAGACGCTGACCCGAATTCTGGACGATGACACCAATCTTGCCGTGTGGCAGCGGCAACTGCCGTTGCACATCAGCGATTTCGCTCAGTTATTGCTGTCGCTTAACGAACCCTTGGCGCAATCGTTATGCCTGGAGTTGGCAAGCGAGGACGCCGAGCCTGACCTGACCGGGTTGGCTTCAGGCTTCCGCGATCTGGAAGGCTATGAAGGCTTTATCGCCGACCTGAAATGGCTGGTCAGCGCCTTTGGCTGTTTGCTGGGCGCCAAGCGGATCGGCCTGCGCCTGCGGGTGCTCGATAAAGCCATGTGCCCGCGTTTCCACGTTGATCACGTGCCGGTGCGGCTGATCACCACGTACGCTGGCGTCGGCAGCCAATGGCTCAAGGAAGGCGTGATGGATCGCCAGCAACTGGGGCAGGCCAACGCTGAGCCCCACGCGCAAATTCAGCAACTCAGCAGTGGCGATGTCGCGCTGTTGAAAGGCGAAAAATGGCACGGTAATGAAGGCTTCGGTCTCATCCATCGCTCGCCGCAACCGACGGCTGGCGAGCATCGATTGATCCTCATCCTCGACTGGCTCGGCTAACGCCTAAAGACACCTCAAGGCTTGAGCCACGATCCTTGGCTCTGGCCTTCGCAATACGGTTTCAAATACGCCGCATCGGTGGCAACGCCGTAATAGTGAATGTCCTGGCGATAAGGCATATTGGCGACTTGCGCGTTGCTGCACACACCAAACGCACCGCTCGGGCACTGATCGACGTACTGTACTTCGACTTTCTGCCCGGCCAGCGTTGGCTGGCAGAAACCGTCGTTGAACAGCTTCTCCGGGATATTGCGGTTCTGCTGGCAGACTTTGACGTCGAGCCGCTCGCTCTGACTATGCACTACGCAAGCCTGGGCCCACGCTTCACTCGACAGCAGCGTCAACAGCAACGACCATCCCATCCAACGCATCTTTGCATCTCCCAAGAAAGCTTCCCGCCATGTTGCAGAACATTCCTACCCATGTCATTGCTGGCCCTTTGGGCGCAGGCAAGACCAGCCTGATTCGCCAGCTTATGGCCCAGCGGCCAGAAGGCGAGCGCTGGGCGGTGCTGATCAACGAGTTCGGCCAGATCGGCCTCGATGCTGCGCTGCTGACCCGCGATGCCGATGGTGTCGCACTCGGTGAGGTGGCTGGGGGCTGCCTGTGCTGCGTCAATGGCGCGCCGTTTCAGATTGGTCTCGGGCGGTTGTTGCGCAAGGAGAAGCCGGATCGACTGTTTATCGAGCCGTCCGGGTTGGGGCATCCGGCGCAATTGCTCAAGCAGTTGAATGAAGCGCCATGGTCTGGCGTTCTGGCGGTTCAGCCCTGTGTGCTGGTGCTGGATGCTCAGGCGCTGCATGTCGGGAAAGCATTACCAGTCGCGCAACAGGACGCGTTGGCGAGCGCCGGATTGCTGCTGCTGAACAAGGCCGAAAACCTGGATGACACGGCCCGGGCAAAAATCGCCAACCGATTGCCGCCAGTCCCGCTGATCTGGACGCAACAGGCGCGACTACCCCTGAACGAACTGCCGGGCCTGGCTGAAAAAGCAGTCAACGGTATGGACAACCTGGCCGTGCCCAAAGGATTGGGACAAATGCCGGCCGTCTGGAGTGATCCGACGTTGCCGATTTGCCTGAGTCAGGCGCAGGAGGGTGGCTGGAGCATTGGTTGGCGCTGGCATCCGGGCCAGACGTTCGACAAGCAACGCATTGCCGACTGGCTAACCGGCCTTGATTGGAAGCGAGCGAAACTGGTGATCCGCAGCACGGATGGCTGGGTGTCTGCGAATGCTTTGGATAATGCCAAGCTGATCTGGCAAGCCAGCGAATGGCGGAAAGATTCGCGAATCGAACTGATCTTCGTCGATCCGCAAAATATTGATCAATTGCAGGCGGGGCTGGCGCGATGCCAAACCCGGTGATTCAGCTCAAGGCTTCCACTTGGTGTGTTCCTGCCGCCACTGGCTCAGCTCGATGACTTCTGCCCGTGGCTTCTGCACTTCGACCACTGGCGGCGTATCGTCGAACGGCGCCGGGTAGGGCGCCAGCTCGATCTGCGCACTGTGCGCTCCAAACTGGGTAATCGTGCCGTTGTGCCGGGTTTCACCGGTCACGGTGAATTCGAAGTTGTACACCCGCGCCAATCGTCGGCGACCGTTGGCGTCCTTGATGAAACCGATCTTCTTCAGTGCAACGTTGCCGTCCAGTAACTCCACGCGCACGTTCAGGCAATGCTGCTTGACCCGTTCCAGCGCCCGCTCACGCAAGCCGTGGTTGTGCCATAGCCATGCGCCGGCCGCAGCGAACAGCATCAGCACAAAGATGTTTTCCAGGGTCAGCATCAACATCGAACTCCAAAAGATAGCGTCAGCTTAACTGCGTCGCCGGTCTGTCGTACAGGCTGCGTTTCGTCGCATACTGCGCGGCTTGAATTTCAATCGTTTTACGGAATGACCCGAATGAAACGTACGCCTCATCTGCTCGCCATTCAGTCCCACGTCGTGTTCGGCCACGCCGGCAACAGCGCGGCGGTTTTTCCGATGCAGCGGGTCGGGGTCAATGTCTGGCCGCTCAACACCGTGCAGTTTTCCAACCACACCCAGTACGGTCAGTGGGCTGGCGAAGTGCTGGCGCCGCAACACATTCCCGAGCTGGTTGAAGGTATTGCGGCGATTGGCGAGCTGGGCAACTGCGATGCGGTGCTGTCCGGTTATCTCGGCAGCGCGGCGCAGGGTCGAGCGATACTCAGCGGTGTCGAGCGCATCAAATCGGTCAATCCGAAAGCGCTGTATCTGTGTGATCCGGTGATGGGCCACCCGGAGAAGGGATGTAGCGTGCCGACCGAGGTCAGCGACTTCCTCCTGGACGAGGCGGCTGCGGTGGCGGACATCATGTGTCCAAACCAGTTGGAGCTGGACAGCTTCTCCGGGCGCAAGCCGCAGTCGTTGTTCGATTGCCTGGCAATGGCGCGGGCGCTACTGGCGCGTGGGCCGAAAGCTGTGCTGGTCAAGCATCTGGATTATCCGGGAAAACCGGCCGATGGCTTCGAGATGTTGCTGGTCACGGCCGAAGGCAGTTGGCATTTACGCCGTCCGTTGCTGGCGTTCCCGCGTCAGCCGGTGGGCGTGGGCGATCTGACGTCTGGCCTGTTTCTGGCGCGGGTGTTGTTGGGCGATAGCCTGGTGGCGGCGTTTGAATTCACGGCGGCGGCGGTGCATGAGGTGCTGCTGGAGACTCAGGCGTGCGCCAGTTATGAGCTGCAACTGGTGCGAGCGCAGGATCGGATTGCGCATCCGCGGGTGAAGTTCGAGGCTACGGCGATCAGTCTGTAATCGCGTTATCGTTCAAAAAAGATCGCAGCCTGCGGCAGCTCCTCCATGGGAATATCAAACCCTGTAGGAGCTGCCGAAGGCTGCGATCTTTTGCTTTTGATCTCAGGCGTCGCCCTTGATCTCCTGGTAGCGCTTCTCCAGCTCCTGGCGAATCTGCCGACGCTGCTGCGCCTGCATGTAGCGACGCTTGTCTTCACTGTTCTGCGGTTGCAGCGGCGGCACGGCGGCCGGCTTGCGCTGGTCATCCACCGCAACCATGGTGAAGAAGCAGCTGTTGGTGTGGCGCACCGAACGCTCGCGAATGTTTTCGGTGACGACTTTGATGCCGACCTCCATCGATGTGTTGCCGGTGTAGTTGACCGAGGCGAGGAAGGTCACCAGTTCGCCGACATGAATGGGCTCGCGGAAAATCACCTGATCCACCGACAGGGTCACCACATAGCGGCCGGCATAACGGCTCGCGCAGGCGTAAGCCACTTCGTCGAGGTATTTGAGCAGGGTGCCGCCGTGGACATTGCCTGAGAAGTTGGCCATGTCGGGGGTCATCAGTACCGTCATCGACAGCTGGGCGTTTCCGGGTTCCATAGCGTTCTCACGGATCAAGGCTGATTTCTGGAAGCACCTCTGCGGGTGCCTGGTCGCTTTTCAAAAGCACCGTTATCGGGACGCCGGGCGACTGGCCGCCGTCACGCCGGAATCGATCTGTTTCCATATATTGCACCGCCTTCCAGGCGGAAGTCGCGGTGTTAACCTGCAAAAGCCCATCTCAAGGGCAATTCCCACACAAAAAGCGGATTTTTACCTAGCTCGCCCAGACCTTTCTGACGTCTGCCGCGAGTCTCGTCATTCAAGGAGCCCACGCCATGCATGCCATCAGTTTTATTCAGGACCTGGCAGTGATCATGTTGGTCGCAGGCGTGGTGACCGTGTTGTTCCACCGCTTCAAGCAGCCGGTGGTGCTTGGCTATATCGTCGCTGGTTTCATCATCGGCCCGCACACACCGCCGTTCGGCCTGATTCACGACGAAGAAACCATCAAGACTCTTGCCGAACTCGGGGTGATTTTTCTGATGTTCTGCCTCGGGCTGGAGTTCAGCCTGCGCAAGTTGTTCAAGGTTGGCGCAACGGCGTTTATCGCGGCGTTCCTCGAAATTGTCCTGATGATCTGGATCGGCTACGAAATCGGCCGCTGGTTCGACTGGAACACCATGGACTCGCTGTTCCTCGGCGCCATCCTGGCGATCTCCTCGACCACCATCATCGTCAAGGCACTCAATGATCTGAAGATGAAGAACGAGCGCTTTGCGCAGTTGATCTTCGGTGTGCTGATCGTCGAAGACATCCTCGGCATCGGCATCATCGCACTGCTGTCGAGCATCGCGGTCAGCGGCACCGTCAGCTCCGGCGAAGTGTTTTCCACGGTCGGCAAGCTGTCGTTGTTCATGATCGTCGCGCTGGTCATTGGCATCCTGCTGGTGCCGCGCCTGCTGGCTTACGTGGCCAAATTCGAAAGCAACGAAATGCTCCTGATCACCGTGCTCGGTCTGTGTTTCGGCTTCTGTCTGCTGGTGGTCAAGCTTGAGTACAGCATGGTGCTCGGCGCGTTCCTGATCGGCGCGATCATGGCCGAGTCGCGGCAGTTGCTGAAAATCGAACGCCTGATCGAGCCGGTTCGCGATCTGTTCAGCGCGATCTTTTTCGTTGCGATCGGCCTGATGCTCGACCCGATGATTCTTCTCGAATACGCGTGGCCGATCGCGGTGATTACCGTCGCCGTGGTACTCGGCAAGATGTTGTCCTGCGGCCTCGGTGCGTTTATCGCCGGTAATGACGGACGCACCTCACTGCGCGTGGGGATGGGGCTGTCACAGATTGGCGAGTTTTCCTTCATCATCGCCGCGCTGGGCATGACCTTGCAGGTCACCAGCAATTTCCTTTATCCGGTCGCTGTGGCCGTGTCGGTGATTACCACGCTGCTGACGCCGTATCTGATTCGTGCGGCTGATCCGCTGTCGATCAAGTTGTCGGCGGCGGTGCCCAAGCCTCTTGGTCGCGTGCTGGGCATGTATGGGGAATGGTTGCGCAGCATTCAGCCGCAAGGCGAGGGTGCGATGCTGGCTTCAATCATTCGCAAGATCCTGCTGCAGGTCGGAGTCAATCTCGCCCTGGTCATCGCGATCTTCTTCGCTGGCGCGTATTTCGCCGAACGCATCTCACTGTGGTTGCAGGACTGGATCAGCGACCCTAGCTGGCAGAAAGCGTTGATTTGGGGCGGGGCGTTGTTGGTATCGCTGCCGTTCCTGATCGCGGCGTACCGCAAGCTTAAGGCACTGTCGATGCTGCTGGCAGAGATGGGCGTGAAGCCGGAGATGGCCGGGCGTCACACGCAGCGAGTGCGTCGGGTGATCGCCGAAGTGATCCCGATTCTCTCGCTGCTGGTGATTTTCCTGCTGCTGGCAGCCTTGTCGGCCAGTATCTTGCCGACCAACAAGTTGCTGATGCTGATCGCCGTGGTCGCGGCCGCCGTGGCGGCGCTGCTCTGGCGCTGGTTCATCCGCGTGCACACGCGGATGCAGGTGGCGCTGCTGGAAACCCTCGACAACCACAAAGAGTCGTCGGGGCATTGACCCACCGGGGCGGCTGGCCGATCAGCTTTCCAGCCAGACGTCCCGCGCCCAGTGCCACACCGATTCCCAGGACTCTTCGGTGATCAGCTCTTCTTCGCCGGACCACAGCACCACGGTGCCGTCTTCTTCGACGCAGTAGTAGTTCTCACCGTCCTGGCAGATCGGGATCAGATCACGCGGAACACCGATGTCCCAGGCATTGGCTGCGACGTCCGGCAGATAGGTGTGCGATTGTGGATCGGTGACGGTCACCGGCTCCAGGCTGCCGTACACCACGTCGCTGACGGTCAGCAAAAATTCTTTGAAGACGAACGGAATGTTGATGAACAGTTCTTCTTCGACTTCTACCAGTTGGTCTTCGTCAGGCAATTCCAAAGGAACCGGCACGGGTTCGTTGGCTTCACGCAGTTGTTCGATGATTTCTTCCACGTCCGGGATCCTCTTGCTTGAATGGCGCGGTTTATATGGGCCGGTTTATACAGTAGCTCGCTATAGATGCAACCGCGAAATAGAAAACCCCAGCCGAGGCTGGGGTTTTTATTACAGCAAGTGAAGCGCGCGAGGGGATCAGCCGTTCTGGCGGATACCGGCGACCAGCCAAGGCTGATTCTCGCCCTGCGGACGTTCCATGTTCCAGCTTTCGCTGAACACTTCGCCCTGGTCGAAGCGTGAGGACTTCGACACACCATTGAAGGTCAGGGTGGCGATGGTCTTGTCGGCACGGTCATCCACGCCATCCAGTTGAACCTGGAGGTTGTCGATGTAGGTCGACTGGAACGCGTCGCCCAGATCCGCACGCTCACGCTTGAGGAACTCGAGCATTTGCGGGGTCACGAACTCGGCGATCTTGTCCATTTCGTTGGCATCCCAGTGCTGCTGCAGCGACTGGAAGTGGCTGCGGGCAGCTTCAAGGAAGTTCTGCTCGTTGAACCAGGCTGGCGCGTTGATCACCGGACGGGCGGCAGCAGGTGCGGCCGAACCACCGAAAATCGAACCCATGGCCGCAGGTTTCTGCTCGAACACTTCACGCTGCATCGGCGCGCCAGCCGGAGCGAACTGCTCCTGCTGCTTGCGGCGACGCGCGGCGATGAAGCGGAAGATCACGAACGCGATCACGGCCATGATCAGGATGTCGAAGATCTGCATGCCCTGGAAGCCGCCGCCCATGAACATGGAAGCGAGCAGGCCACCGGCGGCGATACCGGCCAGCGGGCCGAGCCATTTCGAAGCACCGCCGGCCTTGGCGGCAGCGCCAGCGGCACCGGCAGCACCAGCGGTCGCTGCTGCGCCGCCCACGCCTGGAGAAGAGGGAGCCATCTGGCTGGTCTGGTGCGTCGGCGCAGCGCCGGCGCTTTTGCCACCACCAAAGCGCTTGGCGTTGGCGTCGAGGCTCATCGTCAGGCCGATGCACAACGCCATGGCGATGCTAAGAAAACGTTTCATAAAGGGAATTCCCGTTTGTGGAGACACGCGCGCCATGTTGCACAGCTGAAGTGTTGCTGGCTAGCGAGAGAGTGTTTCGGGCTTTTGCCTGACAGGTCGCGTTCAGCTTCGCGAGGCAATCAGCCTATTTACTTTTGTCTGTAGGAAAAGGCGATAGGTTCAGCGGGATTGTTGGTCAGAACACCGAACCCTGTGGGAGCGAGCCTGCTCGCGAATGCCGCACCGCGGTCTATCAGATCAACCGCGGTGATTTCATTCGCGAGCAGGCTCGCTCCCACAGAAAAGCGAAATCGGCCTCAGATCGCTTCCAGCTTGGCGTAACCGAGCATCAGCCATTTGCTGCCTTCGCTGAAGTTCACCTGCACCCGTGCCTGCGCACCGGCACCTTCGAAGTTGAGGATCACACCGTCACCAAAAATCGAATGCCGTACCGCCTGCCCGAGGCTGAAACCCGTTTCCGGAATCTCGCTGCCGCTGAACAGGTTGCTGCCGCTCATCGACTGATTACCGCCGAATGGACGGCTGACACTGTTCGACAAACGCACTTCCTGAATCAGGCCTTTCGGCACTTCACGTACGAAACGAGAGACCTTGTTGTAGGTTTCGCTGCCGTACAAGCGGCGGGTTTCAGCATAGGTCATCACCAGATTCTGCATCGCCCGGGTAATGCCCACGTAAGCCAAGCGCCGTTCTTCTTCGAGACGGCCCGGTTCTTCCAGGCTCATCTTGTGCGGGAACAGGCCTTCTTCCATGCCCACGAGGAACACGTACGGGAATTCCAGGCCTTTGGCGCTGTGCAGGGTCATCAACTGAATGCTGTCTTCGTGTTCGTCAGCCTGGGTGTCGCCGGCCTCCAGCGAAGCGTGGCCGAGGAATGCCGCCAGTGGCGTCAGTTCTTCGTCTTCTTCGGTGTTCTCGAAGTTGCGCGCGGCGCTGACCAGTTCCTCAAGGTTTTCTACCCGGGCCTGACCTTTCTCGCCTTTTTCCGCTTCGTGGTAGGCAATGAGGCCGGATTGCTCGATGACGGTTTGCGTCATCAAGTGCAACGGCATCTCCATGCACTTGGCGGCGAGGTTCTCGATCAGCTCGATGAACGCGCCCAATGCACCGGCGGCACGGCCGGTCAGGCCTTTATTGGCGACCAGTTGGCGCATCGCTTCCCACATCGACACATCGCTGTGGCGCGCGTGATCGCGGATGGCTTCGACGGTTTTTTCGCCGATGCCACGGGCGGGCACATTGATCACCCGTTCCAGCGCCGCATCGTTGTCGCGACCTTCGAGCAAGCGCAGGTAGGCCATGGCGTTCTTGATTTCCGCACGCTCGAAGAAGCGCTGACCACCGTAGATGCGGTACGGAATGCGCTCGCGCAGCAAGGCTTCTTCCAGAACGCGCGATTGGGCGTTTGAGCGGTACAGAATCGCGATATCGCTACGGGCCAGGCCGGTTTTCAGCGCGCTTTCGATGGTTTCGACAACGTAGCGTGCTTCGTCGTGTTCGTTGAACGCGGCGTACAGATTGATCGCTTCGCCGTCACCGCCGTCGGTCCACAGCTCTTTGCCCAGACGTCCGGTGTTGTTGGCAATCAGGGCGTTGGCGGCCTTGAGGATGCCGGCGGTGGAGCGGTAGTTCTGCTCCAGACGAATGGTCACCGAATCCGGGAAGTCGGAGGAGTACTGATGAATATTTTCGATTTTCGCGCCACGCCAGCCGTAAATCGACTGGTCGTCGTCGCCGACCACCATCAGGCTGTCGCCGCCCTTGCCGAGCAGGCGCAACCAGGCGTACTGCACGGCGTTGGTGTCCTGGAATTCGTCCACCAGAATATGCCGGAAGCGCTTCTGGTAGTGCGCCAACAGGCCCGGATGATCGCGCCACAGGTCGAGGGCGCGCAGTAGCAGTTCGGAGAAATCGATAACGCCGGCACGCTGGCACGCCGCCTCGTAGGCTTCGTAAATGCCGCGCATGGTCGCCAGATACAGATCGCCGCTGGCCTGAATGTGTTGCGGGCGCAGGCCTTCGTCTTTCTGGCCGTTGATGAACCACTGCGCCTGACGCGCCGGCCAGCGTTGCTCGTCGAGACCGAGCTCGCGGATCACCCGCTTGACCAGCCGTTGCTGGTCGTCGCTGTCGAGAATCTGGAAGGTCTGGCTCAGGCCAGCTTCCTGCCAGTGCGCCCGCAGCAAGCGGTGCGCCAGGCCGTGGAAGGTGCCGACCCACATGCCCGCCGGGTTGATGCCCAGCAACTGCTCGATGCGGTGACGCATCTCGGCAGCGGCCTTGTTGGTGAAGGTCACCGACAGAATGGAGTGGGGCGAGGCGTTTTCGACCTGGATCAACCAGGCGATACGGTGCACCAGCACTCGGGTTTTACCGGAACCGGCGCCGGCCAGGACCAACTGACGGCCAACGGGGGCTGCTACGGCCTGGCGTTGGGCATCGTTGAGGGAATTCAGCAGAAGGGAGAGATCATCGCGCATCGGGGCATTCTAGGGTGCGCCGCAGGCCCGGGCAAACCGAGCTTTGCATTAGCCGATGAAACTCCTGCCGATGACGACCGGTCAGTCACTGGCTACAAGCATCGGCCCGCCGCGCTCCAAGGGTTTTGCCGGTGCCAAAGGGCGGAAAAGTTTCGCTGAAATTGTGATCTGGAGCAGTTTGGCAACGGGAGCTGCTTGTGTATGCTCCGTCCACGTTTCGGGCGCACGCCCTCCTTATAAGAACAAGAACGTTGCCCATGACCCTCAGCTCTGAACTGTCGGGCCCCTACGTGGAACCCCGGGTTATCCGCAAGCACTATGCCGTCGAAATGGCGGTGGAGCGCACGCGTCTGCTGTATCAGGGCTCGTTGTTGCCCACCCTGTTCATGTTGATCAATGGTCTGGTCTGCGCCGCTTTGCTCTGGAGCCCGCAGCGCTACTTCGTGGTCAGCGTCTGGCTGGTGTGGTTGCTGTCACTGGTGGCGTTGCGGGTGATTCAGGTCGCCGCGTTCGACTCGGCAATCCCGGATCGGCAGGCGCAACCGATCTGGCGGCGGATGTTTCTGCTTGGCTCGACCATGACCGGCCTGACTTTGGCTGGCGCCGGCATCGCCCTGGTGCCCGCCGACAACTTCATGCAGCAGGCCTGGGTGTTCGGCCTGATCGGCGCCGCAACCTTGTCGGCCAGTGTCGCTTACGCGGTGAGCCTGCCGGCGTTTCTTTCCTTTACCTTGCCCTGTCTGTTGCCAGCGATCGGTTATCTGTTCTGGGGCGGTGATGAGCAGGCGCGCGGCTGGGGCTGGCTCGGGTTGATCCTGCTCGGCTCGCTGAGCGTGGTGGCGTGGCAGGTCAATCGGCTGATCGATCGCGGCTTGCTGCGGCGCTTCCAGAATCAGCACTTGATCGAACACCTGCAACAGACGCAGTCGCGCAGCGAACAGCTCAATCAGGAACTGGCCAAGGAAATCGATCATCGCCGCTGCGCCGAGGGCAAGCTGCGCGAAGCCCAGGTCGAACTCGAAGACCGCGTTGCCCAGCGCAGCCTTGAGCTGGATGCAGCCAATCAGGCCCTGAGCAAAAGCGAAGCGCGGCTGGCGCTGGCGTTGAAAGCCAGTGAGTTGGGGCTGTGGGACTGGAACCTGCAAACCGACGAAGTCCACCACACGCAGATTCAGGAACTGTTCGGCCTCGCTCCGGAATACGTCACGGCGCTGTTGCGCGACCTCAAGCCTCGCCTGCATCCCGACGATGTGCCGACGCTGAAATACGCGTTGATCGAGCATTTGAAGGGTCGCACCGAGGACTACCAGATCGAATACCGTGTGCGTCACAGCGATGGTCATTGGGTGTGGATCGAGGATCGGGGCCGCGCGGTAGAGCGCAGCGACAGCGGGCGGGTGATCCGCATGGTCGGCACCCGTCGCGACATCAGCGCCAGCAAAAGCCTCGAAGAACAGCAACGTCTGGCGGCGACGGTGTTCGAAGCGGCCAGTGAGGGCATCGTGATTCTCGACCCGAATTACGCGCTGATCGCAATCAATCAGGCGTTCAGCCGGGTCACCGGTTACGACATCGAGGACATGCTTGGGCGCAACGTTGTCGAGTTGCCGTGCAGCCGAGATGCGCGCCGCCATTACGTGGCGATCCGTCATGCACTGGAGCAGCACGGCAGTTGGCAGGGCGAACTGGTGGAAACGCGCAAGAACGGCGAACTGTATCCGCAGTGGCTGCAACTCAATGCGGTGCGTGATGGTCGGGGAAATGTCAGTCATATCGTCGGGTTCTTCGCCGATCTTTCAGCGCGGCGTGAATCCGAAGAGCGCATGCGTTACCTGACCCATTACGACGAACTGACCGGTCTGGCCAACCGCTCACTGTTCCGCGAACGCTTGCACGAAGCGCATCAGCGTTCGCGTCAGGGCCGACGCAGTCTGGCGTTGCTGCACATCAATCTGGATCGCTTCAAACTGCTCAACGACAGTCTTGGCCATGAGATTGCCGACCAGTTGTTGCAGAAAATGGCGCGCCGGCTGGTCAATGCCTTGCCGGAAGCCGACACCATTGCCCGATTGTCCGGTGATGAATTTGCGGTGCTGTTCGATGCCTACGGCAACCTGTCGAGTCTTGCCCGGGTGGCCACACGGTTGTCGGCCAAGCTGCGCTTGCCGCTGACCGTGGAAGGGCATGAACTGGTGGTCAGCGCGTCGATGGGCATCAGCATGTTGCCGGACAATGCGCGGGAGATTTCTGCGCTGGTCAGCCAGTCGAACATGGCCATGCAACATGCCAAGCACCTCGGCGGCAACAACTTCCAGTTCTACACCGAAAGCCTGCAGGCCAGCACCCTTGAGCGCTTGCAGCTGGAAAACCAGTTGCGCAAAGCCATCGAAGAAAAGCAGCTGAAAGTGTTCTATCAGCCCAAGTTGTGCCTGCAAACCGGACGTTTGAATGCGGCGGAAGCGCTGGTGCGCTGGGATCATCCGACCATGGGCCGAGTACCGCCGGGGGATTTCATCGGGCTGGCTGAAGAAACCGGTCTGATCGGCCCGATCGGCGAATTTGTCCTGCGTCAGGCATGTTGGCAGGCCTGTGAATGGCAGCGTCAGGGGCTTGAGCCGATCCGCGTGTCGGTGAACCTGTCGGTGCATCAGTTGCGCCAAGGCAAGCTGGTCAGTCTGGTGCGCCAGGTGCTGGAGGAAACCGGGCTGGCGCCGCACTACCTCGAACTGGAGCTGACTGAAAGCCAGTTGCTCGACAGCGTCGAACACATCATCGCGACCTTCCAGCAACTGCGCGATCTGGGGGTGAAACTGGCGATCGATGATTTCGGCACCGGCTATTCGTCATTGAGTTACCTCAAGCGCATTCCGGTGGACTACGTGAAGATCGATCAGGCATTCATTCGCGGGTTGGGTGAGGGTAGTGAAGATGCGGCGATCACTCGCGCGATCATTGCAATGGCTCATGGGCTGTCGCTGAAAGTAGTGGCTGAAGGCGTCGAGCGACAGGATCAGCTGGAGTTTTTACGCGCCGAGCGTTGTGATGAAGTTCAGGGCTATCTGATCAGCCGCCCGGTAGAAGCTGCCAGTCTGGCCGGGCTTTTGCGCGATCAGGAAAAACCGCTTTAAGGGCTACATGCACCTCATCGCGCCTGATATGGGGACATCGAGTTACGCATTGAGCAGGCAAAAAGCCAATTCATGTAGTATAACTACAAGCGTGCTACATCCTTGCCCATAAGAAGAGTCCAGCCCCTTGAATCTGCTGCAACACATCGCCCAGTCACGTCACCTGTTACGCAAGTCGGAGCTCAAGGTCGCCGACCACGTGCTGCTTGACCCTGCGGCGGTGATGCACAGTTCCATGGCCGATCTGGCCCACAGTGTCGGCATCAGTGAGCCGACCATCGTGCGCTTCTGTCGCGCCATCGGTTGCTCCGGTTTTCAGGATCTCAAACTCAAACTGGCGCAAAGTCTGGCTGCCGGTGCCAGCTTCGGCCAGTTCGCGATCCATGAAGACGATTCGGTTGCCGATTACAGCCTGAAGATTTTCGACACCACGTTGCACACCTTGATGGAGGTTCGCGAGAAGCTCGATCCGGTTGAGTTGCAGCGCGCCGTGACGCTGATGTCGCAGGCGCAGCGGGTCGAGTTCTACGGCTTTGGTGCATCGGGTGCAGTGGCAGCGGATGCGCAGCACAAGTTCTTCCGTTTGCTGCTGACTGCAGCGGCGTATTCCGATCCGCACATGCAGGCGATGTCTGCGGTGACGTTGAAACCGACCGATGTGGCGATCTGCATTTCGCAGTCGGGGCGTTCCAAGGATTTGTTGATCACCGCCAATCTGGTGCGTGAGAGCGGCGCTTCGTTGATTACCTTGTGCCCGAGCCAGACACCTCTGGCCGAATTGTCGACGGTCAATCTGGCGATCGATGTGCATGAAGACACGGAGATTTATACACCGCTGACGTCGCGTATCGCGCACCTGGTGGTGATTGATGTGCTGGCGATGGGCGTAGCGATGGCGCGCGGGCCGAGCCTGGTCAACCACCTCAAGAGCGTGAAGCGCAGTCTGCGCAGCTTGCGCTTGTCGCCGAAAGCCGCCAAAGCGCTGGATGATTAAGATCAAAAGATCGCAGCCTTCGGCAGCTCCTACATGTGAAATGCGATCCATGTAGGAGCTGCCGAAGGCTGCGATCTTTTGCTTTACGACGGTTACTTTCATCAAACCGTCATCCCCCACGTCTATCGTGAAGCTCCCGTCATCGCCTTGGGAGACTCGAAATGGCTCAGCCCTACGAAGAACGCAACAGCGCCGCGAAAACCCGTCGTCAGCAGGAAGATCAGCGCCGCATGGAATTCCGTCGCGCTATCGAAGATCGCTTCGAACTTCGCCAGCTTCAGGCCGAAATCGGCGATTTTCCCGAAATCACTCACTGGCAGGCAACACCTTCAGCTTCCCGTCGAAGCGCTCAACCAGCGCGCTGATCTGCACACGCTCGCTGCGGATAAACGCCAGGAAGGCGTGAGCCACCGGTGACAGGCGTTTCGCCTTGGCCTGCACCAGGCACCAGCTTCGCAGCAGCGGCAGTTCTTCGATCGGCAGTTCCACCAGCCCGCCGGTCGCCAGCTCCAGGTTCAGGGCGTGGCGCGTCAACAGCGCCAGGCCCAGACCCGCCGCCACGCATTCGCGCTGAGCTTCGGCCGAGGCCACTTCCTGGGTCTGGGTGAAGTGCACGCGCTTCTCTTTGAAGTACTCCTCACAGGCCAGTCGCGTACCCGAGCCGGGTTCGCGGATCAGCAGCGTGTAGGGTTCCAGATCCTGCAAACGCAGCGGGCCCATGTGCGCCAACGGGTGATCCGGGCGCGCCACGGCAACAATCGGGTTGTTCAGAAACGGCAGGAATTCCAGGCCCATGTCCTGCGGCACCATCGACATGATCACCAGATCGTCGCGGTTGTCCGAAAGCCTGCGAATCACCTGGCCACGGTTGACCACGGTCAGTTGCAGATTCACTTCCGGGTGCTGACGTTTGAACGCGGCGAACAGGTGCGGGACGAAATATTTGGCGCTGGATTCCACCGCCAGTTTTAGCTGACCTTGCAGCGATCCCTGCATGTCTGACAGCTGCATATCGAGGTTTTCCAGGCGCCCGAAGATGTCCCGGCTGGCGCGCTGAAGTGCCTCGGCGGCTTCGGTCATGTAGAGTTTTTTGCCGACATAATCGAATAATGGCTGGCCGATCAGCTCTTCGAGCTGACGAATCTGTAGGCTGACGGCCGGTTGGGTGAGGGACATTTCCTCGGCTGCGCGGCTGTAAGAGCGTAAATCACACACTTCGTTGAAGATCTGCAACTGACGCAATGTCATACGCATCAAGGACTTACGCATTTTTTACAGGCTCTGACGGCTGGCTGAGGTTTCAACTATAAGTCTTTGCTTATGCCTGACCCAATTTTTATTCATTTTTGTTAATCCCTCATGAGCGCTAGTGTGGACCTGCGACTAAATTGAAACATTTGGTCACGCGTCGACCTGGGTCTAGCAGGTCGTGGTGCCACCGGCTCAAGGGAACCTCCAAGTGATAACAAAGATCCTGATCGCCAACCGTGGTGAGATTGCCGTACGAATCGTGCGAGCCTGCGCCGAAATGGGCATTCGCTCGGTTGCGATTTTTTCCGACGCCGACCGCCATGCACTTCATGTAAAGCGTGCGGATGAGGCCCACAGCATCGGTGCCGAGCCACTGGCCGGTTACCTGAACCCGCGCAAGCTGGTGAACCTGGCGGTTGAAACCGGCTGCGATGCACTGCACCCCGGTTACGGTTTCCTCTCGGAAAACGCTGAACTGGCTGACATCTGCGCCGAGCGCGGGATCAAATTCATTGGCCCGTCGGCAGAAGTCATCCGCCGCATGGGTGACAAGACCGAAGCGCGCCGCAGCATGATCAAGGCTGGCGTACCGGTCACGCCGGGTACCGAAGGCAACGTGGCCGACATCGAAGAAGCTTTGGCAGAGGGCGACCGCATCGGTTACCCGGTGATGCTCAAAGCCACTTCCGGTGGTGGCGGTCGTGGTATCCGTCGCTGCAACAGTCGCGAAGAGCTCGAACAGAATTTCCCTCGGGTGATTTCCGAAGCGACCAAGGCCTTCGGTTCTGCCGAAGTGTTCCTGGAAAAATGCATCGTCAATCCCAAGCACATCGAAGCGCAGATTCTCGGCGACAGCTTCGGCAACGTCGTGCACCTGTTCGAGCGTGACTGCTCGATCCAGCGCCGCAACCAGAAGCTCATCGAGATCGCCCCGAGCCCGCAACTGACCCCGGAACAGCGCGCCTACATCGGCGACCTGTCGGTGCGTGCGGCCAAGGCTGTGGGTTACGAGAATGCCGGCACCGTGGAGTTCCTGCTCGCCGAGGGCGAGGTGTACTTCATGGAAATGAACACCCGGGTGCAGGTGGAGCACACCATCACCGAAGAAATTACCGGGATCGACATCGTCCGCGAGCAGATTCGCATCGCTTCCGGCCTGCCGCTGTCGGTGAAACAGGAAGACATTCAGCACCGTGGTTTCGCGTTGCAGTTCCGTATCAACGCCGAGGACCCGAAGAACAACTTCCTGCCGAGCTTCGGCAAGATCACCCGTTACTACGCCCCCGGTGGCCCAGGCGTGCGTACCGATACAGCGATCTACACCGGCTACACCATTCCGCCGTTCTACGACTCGATGTGCCTGAAACTGGTGGTCTGGGCACTGACCTGGGAAGAGGCGATGGATCGTGGCCTGCGCGCCCTCGACGACATGCGTCTGCAAGGCGTGAAGACCACCGCCGCGTACTACCAGGAAATCCTGCGCAACCCGGAATTCCGTAGCGGCCAGTTCAATACCAGCTTCGTTGAAAGCCACCCTGAACTGACCAACTACTCGATCAAGCGCAAACCCGAAGAGTTGGCTCTGGCCATCGCCGCCGCCATCGCCGCCCACGCAGGCCTATGAATGAAACAGCTGCGAGCTTTTAGCTGCAAGCGGCAAGTAAAAGCAGATTGGCTTTTTCTTGCCGCTCGTAGCTTGAAGCTTGCCGCTATGAGGAGATACCAATGACTAAGAAGATCTTCGTAACCGATACCATCCTGCGCGACGCTCACCAATCGCTGCTCGCCACCCGCATGCGCACCGAAGACATGCTGCCGATCTGCGACAAGCTCGACAAAGTCGGCTACTGGTCGCTGGAATGCTGGGGCGGCGCCACCTTCGACGCCTGCGTACGCTTCCTCAAAGAAGACCCGTGGGAGCGTCTGCGCCAACTGCGCGCGGCACTGCCTAACACCCGCCTGCAAATGCTTCTGCGTGGCCAGAACCTGCTGGGCTACCGCCACTACAGCGACGACGTGGTCAAAGCCTTCGTCGCCAAAGCTGCGGTCAACGGCATCGACGTGTTCCGCATCTTCGACGCGATGAACGACGTGCGTAACCTGCGCGTGGCCATCGAAGCGGTGAAAGCTGCCGGTAAACATGCCCAAGGCACCATCGCCTACACCACTAGCCCGGTGCACACCATTGATGCGTTCGTGGCGCAAGCCAAACAAATGGAAGCCATGGGTTGCGACTCGGTGGCGATCAAGGACATGGCCGGTCTGCTGACCCCTTACGCTACCGGTGAGTTGGTTCGTGCATTGAAAGCCGAGCAGTCGCTGCCGGTGTTCATTCACTCGCACGACACGGCTGGTCTGGCGACCATGTGCCAGCTCAAGGCAATCGAAAACGGCGCCGATCACATCGACACCGCGATCTCCAGCTTCGCGTCGGGCACCAGCCACCCAGGCACCGAGTCGATGGTCGCTGCGCTCAAGGGCACCGAGTACGACACCGGTCTGAACCTTGAGCTGCTGCAAGAGATCGGCCTGTACTTCTACGCCGTGCGCAAGAAGTACCACCAGTTTGAAAGCGAATTCACTGCGGTCGATACCCGTGTGCAAGTCAACCAGGTGCCGGGCGGGATGATCTCCAACCTTGCCAACCAGTTGAAAGAGCAGGGCGCCCTCAACCGCATGGCCGAAGTGTTGGCAGAAATCCCGCGGGTGCGTGAGGACCTCGGCTTCCCGCCACTGGTGACCCCGACTTCGCAAATCGTCGGCACCCAGGCGTTCTTCAACGTGCTGGCCGGCGAGCGCTACAAGACCATCACCAACGAAGTGAAGCTGTATCTGCAGGGCGGTTACGGCAAGGCGCCGGGCGTGGTCAACGAGAAGCTGCGTCGTCAGGCCATCGGCAGCGAAGAAGTCATCGACGTGCGTCCGGCCGATCTGCTCAAGCCGGAAATGACCAAGCTGCGTGCCGACATCGGCGCGTTGGCCAAGTCCGAAGAAGACGTGCTGACCTTCGCCATGTTCCCGGACATCGGTCGCAAGTTCCTCGAAGAGCGTGCCGCCGGCACCCTGACGCCTGAAGTGCTGCTGCCGATTCCAGAGGCTGGCAGCGTTGCTTCGGCGGGCGGCGAAGGCGTGCCGACCGAGTTCGTCATCGACGTCCACGGTGAAACCTACCGCGTCGACATCACCGGTGTCGGTGTGAAGGCGGAAGGCAAGCGTCACTTCTACCTGTCCATCGACGGCATGCCGGAAGAAGTGGTGTTCGAGCCGCTCAACGAATTCGTCGGCGGTGGCAGCAGCAAGCGCAAGCAAGCCTCGGCGCCGGGCCACGTCAGCACCACCATGCCGGGCAACATCGTCGATGTGCTGGTCAAGGAGGGCGACACCGTCAAGGCGGGCCAGGCTGTGCTGATCACCGAAGCGATGAAGATGGAAACCGAAGTCCAGGCTGCGATTGCCGGTAAGGTCACCGCGATTCATGTGGCCAAGGGTGATCGGGTCAATCCGGGTGAAATCCTGATCGAGATCGAAGGCTGAGATAACGGCCGCGATCCAACGCTTTAAACCTCGGGGGGGCATGTGCTCCCCTTTTTTTTGCGTTTTTTAACCCTGTAGGAGCTGCCGAAGGCTGCGATCTTTTGATGTTGTTTGCAGTTCATTAAACAAGATCAAAAGATCGCAGCCTTCGGCAGCTCCTACAAAGAGTGTTGTGTCAGTTAGAACGCCATGCGCCATTGGCCCATCACGCCGTGAGTGCGGCTGTCAGTGGCCATTTCTCCGGTGAGACCCACGCCGACTGTGTGATTGGCAGACAGCCCGAGGTCGAGGCCGGCATCCACGGCCAGGCTGTTGCGATCCAGCGCGGCACCGGCAATCTCAAAGCGTTTGCCACCCTTGACCAGTTGCTGGCGGGTGTCGCTTTCAATCTCGCCAAAGGTGTGTTTCCAGCCGGCACTGAATCGCGGCGTCAACGTCATGCCGTTATCCAGTCGAGTAATTTTTGCCGTGCGCAGGCCGAAGGTGCTGCTGAGGTTATCGCGGGTTTGCCCAAAGACTTTCAGCGCTGCATCCCCACCTTTTTCGCTGTAGCTGTCGCGCTGGTAGCGCTGATAGCCGAGGCTGGCAAACGGTTCGAGCGTGGCGTTGTGGCGGCCGACATTGACCGCGAGTTCGGCAAAGGCTTGCTGCGTATTGGCGTCGTAATGGCCCTTGAGGCGATCACTGAATCCGTTGAAGGCCACCCGACGTTTGCTGTCGCCGTCATGGCTGGCATAGGTCGCCCCGAGACGCAGTGAGAATGGTCCGTCCTGGCGCACGGCGTAGGCACCGAGGTGCCAGCTGTCGAGGTCGCCATCGTATTGCCGAGCGTCCAGTCTGGTCTGCGATTTACCGCCGATCAGGCCGATATGCCATTGCTCATCGAGCCGCCAGTCGGCGCCCATGACCAGACCCTGGGTCGCGTGTTTGAGGGTGCTGTCGAACTCGCGATCGACCTTGCCGCCATGGCCGAGCGCCTGAATCCATACCCGACCGGAATCGGCCGCGCCAGTCGCCTGACGCGGTGAGTTGCCGGATCTGTAAGCGGAGCCGTAACGGCTATTCAGTTGTTGCATGGCCGACAACATGCTCGCGCTCACGGGGGTGATACTGCTCAGCGTGGCTTTGGCGAGGTTGGCGTTGCTGCCGGCAGCGAGTTGTTCGATGGCGATGGGGGCGGTGGTTTTGTCGCTGGTCAGGAGTGCGGCGACTGCTGCGTTCGTGGGTTTTAGTGGCGCAGCGGCGGGCGGTTCGGCGGTCTCGTTAACTTGCGCAGTCAGAGGTTCGTCCTGCATTGGCGCTGGGGCGGATTCTGCAACGGGAGTCGACGCTGAAGGCGGAACTTGAGCTGGAACTGGAACTGGAACCGGTGCAGACGCAGTCAATGGCGCAGGCGTTTGTGGTTCGACAATGCTGTCGGCAACTGCACGACCGTTGTCTGTCGTGGCAGCGCTTGCAAGCGGCTCACCGTTACGGGCGTAAGTCAGCCCTACGGATTTTTTGTTGTATTGAGGGGTGGCAGTCATGAAGGCGAGGTTGTTAAGGACCTTACCGAATTCACCTTCTACCTTGCCGGCTTCGATGATTTTGTACTGTTTGCTTTGCGGATACTCTCCCGGAGCGGCAACGACATTCAGAGTGGCGCCTTCCAGCCTGGCAGTGCCATCGACCTTGATCGTTTGACTGCCACTGGGAGTGACCTCATAAGCCAGTTCGGCGCTTGGGGACAAGCGCAAATCGCCTTTCACGCGCGGGCTGCCTAGCACCCCATTGACGGTGAGCAGGCCGGCGACCTCCAGGTCTCCCAGCGCACCTTTACCTGCAAAGCTGCCCCCCCTCCCGACATAGACGTCGCCCATAATGCTACCCAAGTTGGTCAGAGCGGTACCGCTGTTCACCAGCACTCCTTCCTTGAAGTCTCCCTTGGAACTCAGCATCCAGTCTCCCCGTGCAAGGACGAGGCCGTTGAAATTACGTGTTTCTTTCAACTCACCGCCTGCAGCGGCGTTAAGGAACAGGACGTTATCCCCCTCACCACCATCCAGCAGACCCGAAAAGCTTGCGCCGTCCGTGAGGGTGATCAGATCGTTTACAGCGGTACCTTTAAAAGTCTTTTCAGGGGTTTCAAACGCGATGGGCACCGTACTTGGGGCAGTGAGAAATGCCCTGAGTCGTTCAAGCGCCATTTCTTTATGGCTGGTTTCGGACGATTCTGCAGCATCCGTTATTGCGGGTGAATCAGCGATTTCAGAGGGTTGCTGAGCGTTGGCAAACGCTACGCAACCCAGAGCCAGCGAAATGGCCAAAGCCAAGTGTTTTGGTTTGAATATGTGTTGAGTGGGCATCGGGTTGGGCCTCTCTTTGGAAGAAGACCCAACTCTATTGATGCACCCCAAAATCCGATGTCGGCTGCTTCCCGCACGCTTGCAGGCGACGTCGGATCATTTTGTAGAAAATGACCCTTAGATCCGCAACCAAGCCTTTTACTCGACTGCAGCGGTCCTTTTTCCTACAGCCAATCAAGATCCCGCCAGCTGTTCATCCCTCAAAAACTCATCTGCCACTGCCCGATCAACCCGTGATTGCGACTGTTGCTGCCGATCTCACCGCTGTATCCCACGCCCAATGTATGCCGCGCCGAGATCCCCACATCAAGCCCGGCTTCCAGCACCAGACTGTCGCGATCCAGCGAGCTGCCATCGACACTGAACGCCGTGCCGCCGGTTACAAACGCCTGACGCGTCGAGCTGCTGACATCGCCGTAAGTGTGTTTCCAGCCAGCGGCCATGCGTGGGGTCACGCTCATGCCGTTGTCCAGGCTGCTCAAGTGCGCCAGGCGCAGGCCGAAGGTGCTGCTGAAGTTGTCCTGGATCTGGCCGTCGACCTGCAGTGCGGCGGCGCCACCTTTTTCGTTGTAGCTGTCGCGGTGGTAGCGCTGATAACCGATGCTGGCAAACGGCTCGGCGCTGAGCCGGCCGCTGCCCATGGCGTAGCCGAGTTCGGCGAAGGCTTGCTGGCTGTCGGCGTCGTAATCGCCTTTCGGGCGTTCGCTGAAACCATTGAAGGCGATGGTGCGTTTGCTTTCACCCTGATGACTGCTGTACGCCGCGCCGAGGCGCACGGCGATCGGGCCGTTCTGATGCAGCGCGTAGACGCCGGCGTGCCAGCTCTCGACGTTGCCGTCGACGCCGGTCGCATCCAGATCGGTTTTCGAATAGCCACCGAGCACACCCAGGCGCCACGCCGGATTCAGAGCCCAGTCGGCGCCCAGCACGCTGCCCTTGGTGCGTTGTTCCAGGCCACTGCTGCCATGTTCGCCATCGAGCTTGCCGTAGCCGCCAATGCCTTGCAGCCAGAGCCGGCCGCGAGCGTTCGGATCATTCAGATTGCGCGCCTCGGACGGCACGCCATTGGCCGCCAGTACCGGTGTGTCGCGCTGATCGAGGCCAACCATCAGTCCCGGGCTGCCGCCCATTTGCTGCATCGCCGAGAGCATGCTGCTGCCGACCTGACTGCTGGCGCCGAGGGTGACGCTGCTGAGGTTGGCGTTGCTGGCGCCGGCCAGTTGCTCGATCGCCGCGCCAGCCGTGCTTTGGCTGGTATTGAGCAAGGCGTTGTACAGCGGATTGTTTTTGCTCATCGAGGCCAGGCTGTTGGCGGCGTTGCTGGCGTTACCGGTCGCGGCGAACTCATTGAAGGCCACGTCATTGCGGGTGTAGGTCAGGTCGACCTGGGTGGGCGTGTAGGCGAGGGTCGGCGTGAGGAACGCATAGTCGCTGGTGACTTTGCCGAAGGTGCCGTTGACCTGCGTCGCTTGCAGCACGGTGTAATGGCTCTGCCACGGGTACGTGCCGCTGCCGGGATTCACCGCGAGGGTTGCGCCGTTGAGATTGGCAATGCCGCCGACCTGTACCGGCGCGCTGCTGCCGTCGGCGTTGACGCCGTAGGCGAGGGTGGCGGCGCTGCCCATGTTCAAATCGCGAACGATGGTTGCGCGACCGAGGCTAGTGTCGGTGCGCAATGTGCCGTTGATGTTGAGGCTGCCCACCGAACCGCCACCGGCATACACACCGCCGGCGTCGACGCTCAGGTTACCGGCGATGCTGCCTTGGTTGAGCAGTGTCGCGCCGTTGCGCACTGCGCCGCCGTCGCTGAAGTCATCATGGCCGGTCAATGTCCATGCGCCTTGCTTGACCTCTAGCCATTCGAAGTTGCGACTGGCGCCGAAACTGCCACCGGCCGCGTCATCCATCACCACCCGGTCATAACCGCTGCCGCCGTTGACCACGCCGACAAAGCGACTGCCGTTGCGCAAGGCCAGATTGTCGTTGCCGGCACCCAGATCCAGCGCCAGGCCATTGCTGCCACTGATCGTACCGCCGTTAATGACGCTGTCGGCGAACTCGCCGACGAATTTCACGCCGAACCCGTTGAGGCCTTGAATGGTGCCGAAGTTTTCCAGTGTAGTCGCCGCCAGCCCCGAACCGCCGCTGCCATCGTCGACCAGAATGGCGCTGTCGGCGCCGCTGATCAAAGCGCTGTTGGCGTTGAGAATGTAGCCACCACCGAGGGCGATACCTTCGCTGCCATTGGCGAAACCGCCCTTATCCACACCGCCGGCACCGATGCCCTGAATGGTCCCGTAGTTTTCGATGTGGGCGATCTTGTCGATGTCCACGCCGTCGCCGTCACCGTTCGCTTGCAAGCCTGAGTAAGCGCCAGTGATGGTGCCGTGGTTAATCACCGTGCCATCGCCGTCGGAACCGAAGCCGGAACCATTGCGGCCGGTGATCTGCCCGTAGTTGATCAGCGTCGCGCCAAGATCGGTGGTGATGCCGTGCCGGCCGCCGGAAATCGTCCCGTAGTTGGTCACGCTGACACCGCTCGCGGAATCGATATCGATGCCGTCGAACTTCTCGTCGGCATTGTGCGAGTCGCCGGTGGAAATCTCGCCATAGTTGCTGATCGTCGCATTGGCGCCGGTCTTTATGCCGTCACTGGCGTCACCGCGAATCAGCCCGCCAGCGCGGTTGATGATGGTGGTCTTCACACCGTCACTGCGTAGCGCATCGAGGTCCAGCCCCTGGCCAGTGGTGGAGCGAATCACGCCGCTGTTGTCGATCAACAGACTGCCGCTGACGAAGTTGCTGTCGATACGCAACGCGTCGTTGGCGCCGAGAATCTGCCCGCCGCTGCGGTTGTAGAGGGTGTAGTTGCGCGCCTGGGTCAGGTCGCCACTGCTGTCGATGGCCCGGCCACCGCTGGAAATGATTTTGCCGGCGTTATCGATCACCACACCGGCACCGCTGGTCTTGTCTTTCAGGCTGACGGCCTTGCCGCTGTTGGTGATGCTGCCCGGCGCCGAAATCGTCAACGTGTCGCTACCACCCAGCGTTTGCGCTGCAGTGGTGGCGGTGTCGATCTGCACGGTTTTAGCGTTTGCCGATGTAGCAGCGATCAACAGGGCAATGGCAAGGGACAGACGCTGGGGCGGGAACGGCATGGTCGGACGGCCTTCTTGTTATAAGCGGGGCGTCCTGTATAGCGAAGGGTTTTTACAGAATGATGTCGGTGGTTGATCTGCATTGTTTTGCATCTTCAGCGCTGAAATATATTAATTTCTGCATTTTGTTGCAGTTTTTTTGCCTGCTTCTCTCATTAGGTGCGGTAAGTTTTGATTCAAACGCCGAAGCACTCACATCAATGAATCCCCGCGCCATTAATGTTTATTGAGCCTTATGCGGCGCTCGAAGATTGGAGAGGAAAATGGTAATGACAGTTCTCGAACGCATGGCGCTCATCGAAAGCATTCAAGAGGCGCTGGCCGACGGGACATTGGAAATCAGCGAAGCCGTCCGCCGTTTACGAGTTGAGGTGACAGGGCTGCATCAAATCCAATTCGCTAAGATGTGCAAAATTTCGGTCCGCACGTTGATACACATAGAGCACGCTGAGGGTAATCAGACGTTGAGGTCGTTGGACTCAATATTCCGATTGTTTGGCCTGAAAATGGGCGTTGTGCGGGTACGCCGAGAGCCCCATTAAAACCCGACGCAGCCCGCAAGGTGCCAATCGCCCTAGCTCCGTCGCACGTAAGCCTTGCCGTAGTGCCGCTCCATGCGTGCCTGAATCAACTCCAGCCCAATCGACATCAGCCAGTAAATGATCGCCGCCGTCGTCAGCATTTCGATGTAACGGTAGCTTGAGCGCCCATAGGACTGGGCGAGAAACATCACTTCCCAGACGCCCATTACCGAAATCAGTGACGAGTCCTTGAGCATCGAGATGAACTGGTTGGTGGTGGGCGGGATGATCGTGCGCATGGCTTGCGGCAGGGTGATGCGCCAGAAAATCACGGTCTCGCGCATACCCAGTGCCAGCGAGGCTTCACGTTGGCCGTGGTCGACCCCGAGGATACCAGCGCGAAAGATCTCGCTGAGATAGGCGCCGTAGTTCAGCGACAGGGCAATGATCCCCGCGACGATGGCGCCGGGCACGATGCCCAGTTGCGGCAAGCCCAGGTAGATCAGCAGGATCTGGATAAGCAGTGGCGTGCCGCGAAAGAACGAGGTGTAGAAACTGGCGATGCCGAACGCCACCGCGCTTTTCGACAGGCGTGCCAATGCGGTGATGAAGCCCAGCAGGGACGAGGCGACAATTGAGCATACACAGAGGAAAAGCGTCAGCGCCGCGCCTTGCAGAAAGCCGTTGGGCGCCAAGTGCAGGCCGACCAGATTGGGCAGTTTGTCGAGGATGATCGAGAACTTCAGGTCGAAGCTCAGGAAAAACCCGGCGAACAGGCAGAACAGCGCTGCCCATGTCAGGTACAGCCGCGTACGAAAGCCGAACAAGCGCTGCAGGCGAGTTTCAGCCACCGGTTGCGGTGGCTGGGGAGGTGTCGGGAAAGAAGTCATTGGCTGATATCAGCGCCGATCCATTTTTGTGACAGCTTGCTCAGGGTGCCGTCCTGTTTCAATTGCGCGAACACCTCACGCACTTTGGCGTCCCATTGCGCGTCACCCTTTTCGATGGCCACGGAATTCGGCTCCGAGTACAGCGGCGCACCGGCCAGTTTGAAGCGCTTGTCTTCGTTCAGGCGTGGCTGCGCGGTGACGAGGTTAGTGAGGATGGCATCCAGGCGCACGCCGGCGCCCAGCCCCAAATCCTGAAAGGCGACGTTGTCGGTATCGTACGGCGCGATCTGCACATCGTCGAACGGGTACTGCAACTGCGTGTCTTCAGCCCCTTCGATGACCAGGTTCTTGTTCAGATAGCTTTCGTAACTGGAGGCGCTGGTGAGGCCGACTTTTTTGCCACTCAGATCCTTGGCATCGTGAATACGATCATCCTTGGCGTTGACCACGATCACCGCTGGCGAAGCGTAGTACTCGACCGGGAAATCGAACACTTCAGCGCGGGCCTTGCTCGGTGTCATCGAGCAGATGCAGATATCGTAGCGCCCGCTCCAGCGGCCGGCCGCAATGACGTCCCACGACGGCGTTTCGAGCCGCAACTTGACGCCTAACTTGTCAGCCACAGCCTTGGCGACATCAACGTCGAAGCCATCAAGCTGATTCTGGTCATTGAGAAACGAGAACGGTGGGTAGCTTTCCATCAGCACGCCGACCAGTTCTTTCTTTTGCTCGATACGGTCCAGCGTCGTGCCACCAAAGGCTTGCGCGGAGGCGGCCAGAATCGTCAGGCCCAGAGCCAATAGCGGTTGAAATTTCACAGTCGATCCCTGAGCAAAAAAGAGGTTGTTATTAACCGAATGGTGCGTATTAAATAGTTATAAGAACTACTCTGATAGTGAGTTATTTTCATAAGCATATGAGTGAAAAGCATATGGGCGCAGGCAGCACGATTATTCTCGATGGTGGCATGGGCCGTGAATTGCAGCGCGCCGGTGCGCCATTTCGCCAGCCGGAGTGGTCGGCGCTGGCCTTGAGCGAAGCACCGCAAGCGGTGGAGGCGGTACACGCGGCTTATATCGCCAGTGGCGCCAACGTGATTACCACCAACAGTTATGCCGTGGTGCCGTTCCACATTGGCGAAGAGCGTTTCGCTGCCGAAGGGCAGACGTTGGCCGCGTTGGCTGGCGAACTGGCGCGGCGTGCGGTGCAGACCTCGGGAAAATCCGTGCGTGTGGCCGGCTCATTGCCGCCGCTGTTTGGCTCCTATCGTCCGGATCTGTTCGAGGCTGCACGAGTGCCCGAGTTGTTGGCGCCGTTGGTCAATGGCCTGGCACCGCACGTTGATCTGTGGCTGGCGGAAACCCAGAGTTCGATCGTCGAGGCGCGTGCCATTCATGCGGAGTTGCCGAAGGATGGCAAACCGTTCTGGTTGTCGTTCACCTTGAAGGATGAAGACACCGATGAAGTGCCGCGCCTGCGCTCTGGTGAGCCTGTCGCCGAAGCCGCTGCGGTGGCGGCCGAATTGGGTGTCGAAACATTGTTGTTCAATTGCAGTCAGCCGGAAGTGATTGGTGCCGCGATTGATGCTGCGCGTGAAACCTTCGAGCGTCTGGGGGTGAACATTCAGATTGGCGCTTACGCCAATGCGTTTCCGCCGCAGCCAAAAGAGGCTACGGCCAATGATGGACTTGATCCGCTACGTGAGGATCTGGATCCGCCGGGTTACCTGCATTGGGCGATTGACTGGCAGCAGCGCGGTGCCAGCCATTTGGGCGGGTGCTGCGGGATCGGGCCGGAACACATTGCGGTGCTGGCGCAAAAGCTGAACTGAAAACAGATCAAAAGATCGCAACCTGCGGCAGCTCCACAGGATGAACGTCAATCCCGTGTAGGAGCTGCCGCAGCCTGCGATCTTTTGCTTTTCAGATAATCAGGAACGGCACTCGACCAAGCCTTTCACCTGCCCGTCGGGCGTCTGATTTTCATCGGACAGCCATTGCTCGAACCCTGCCGCAATCGCCGGCCACTCGCCATCCAGAATCGAGTACCACGCGGTGTCGCGGTTCTGGCCCTTGACCACCATGTGCTGACGGAACACCCCCTCAAAGCTGAAACCCAGGCGCTCGGCGGCATATTTGGAGCGGGCGTTGCCGTTGTTGCATTTCCATTCGAGGCGGCGGTAACCGAGATCGAAGGAGTGCTTGGCCAGCAGGTACACCGCTTCGGTGCTTCTCGGCGAACGCTGCATTGGCGCGCCGAAGGTGACGTGGCCGATCTCGATGCGGCCCTGGGCCGGGACAATCGACATCAGGCTGAGGATGCCTTGTACCTGGTTGTTCGCGCGGTCGATGACAGCAAAAAAATACGGGTCGCTGCTGGCGGCATGGTTTTTCAGCCAAGCGTCAAAAACGTTGCGTTCCGGGAACGGACCGTAAGGCAAATAATCCCAAAGTTTCGGATCCGCGCCAGGGCCCTCTAGTGCGGCGAACAGTTGTTCGCCATGGCGCGCCGGGTCAAGCCTTTCCAAGCGAATAAAACGCCCTTCAAGCAACGTGGCGGTAGGGGCGGGGGCGCCTTTCCAGTCAGCGAGTGAAGCGGTCATGCGTGCGTCTCCTTAAAGGGCTTTGCGAAACTGGATGAAGCCGGGGCGTTCGGCGATGCGCTCGTAGAGCTGGATCGCGGTGGCGTTGGTTTCGTGGGTCAGCCAGTGCACTTTGCAGCAGCCGTCAGCCTTGGCCGTGGCGTAAACGTGTTCGATCAACAGGCGGCCGACGCCGGTGCCGCGGGTTTCGGGTATCACCAGCAGGTCTTGAAGGTAGCAGGAGTTTTCGATGCTCCAGTTCGAGCGATGGTAGATGAAATGCACCATGCCCACGGCTTTACCGTCGGCCCACGCCAATGCTGCGTGGGTTGGCTCGCTCGGGTCGAGAAAACGCTGCCAGCTACTTTCCGTCACAGCTTGCGGCAGTTCGGTGTTGTAGAAACGCAGGTAAGCCTGCCACAGCGGCAGCCACGCGGTGTGGTCGTCGGCGCTGACCGGGCGAATGTCGATCTGACTCATGGTGATTTCCTTAGCGCATCAATCGGGCGAGGGTTTGATCATTGATTTCCGGGCTGGCCGCCAGGCCTTCGCGCACGCCGGCAATGTCTTCGGCGCTGCGGTTCTGGCTGAGTTTGCGCTTGCCTTCGAGCCGGTCGATGGGAATGGCAAAACCGACAATCGCTTTGAGCATGCCGTCGATGTAATCGGCAGGCGCGTCGGCGACTGACCACGGCTGGGCGCGGCCGGCCTCATGACGGTCGGTGAGGGTGCTGACAATATCGAGCAGGCGTCCGCCATCGCTGAAGGTTTCGGCATGGCCATAGGCGTGCACGGCGATGTAGTTCCAGGTCGGCACGACTTTGCCGTGCTCGGCCTTGCTCGGATAAAAGCCCGGGCTGACGTAGGCATCGGCGCCGGCGAAGATCAGCATGGCTTCGGCGCCGTCGCGCAAGTCTTTCCACTGTGGATTGGCGCGGGCCAGGTGCCCGTACAGCGTGCCGTACTCGCCCTGTTCGCAATGCAGCAGCACAGGCACATGGCTGGCTTGCAGGCCGTTTTCGCCGTGAGTCACCAGAATGGCGAGGCGGGTGGCGAGAATCAGTTCGTGCAGTTGGGACAGGTCTTCGATGGCAAAGGCGCGTGGCGTGTACATGGACAGATTTTCCTTGGCGAATGCCTGCATCGTAGGCAGGCTATTGGTCTGTTGTAAGAGCCATTGATGACCAATTTCATAGGTCCATTGCCATGCCCGATTCGCCGACGTTGTCCATGCCGTTCAATCCCGCGGGTATCGAGCTAGACCGCCGTCAGGGCTTGAGTCGTCAGCTCTATCAGGCGTTGCGCTTGCGGGTGCTGGATGGGCGGCTGGCGAGTGGTACGCGGTTGCCGGCCAGTCGCGATCTGGCGGCGGCGTTGGGAATCTCCCGCAACAGCGTGGTGCGCGCCTACGATCAACTGTATGCCGAAGGCTTTATTGAAGGGCGGGTGGGGGATGGCACCTACGTCGCACAATTGATGCCCGTAGCAGCGCCGTCGAAAAAACTATCCACAAAAGTATCCACAGGGTTTTCAACAGGCTTACCCACAGCCTTATCCACAAATTGGCTGGATTTGCCTGTGATTCCATCCAGTAAAGTTATCCACAGCGATGGTTTTTCGCGCATCGAAAAGAACCATTTAGCCCGGCCACCGAGTGGCCCGCCGCGAGCATTCAGGGTGGGTGTTCCGGCGTTTGATCTGTTCCCTTTTGAGGTGTGGGCCAAGCTGAATGCGGCTTTCTGGCGTAAGCCGGATCTGGAGCAGTTGTGCTACGGCGATCCATCCGGCGATGCGCGTCTGCGCGCGATGATCGCCGCCTATCTGCGCAGTTCGCGCGGCATGCAGTGCTCGCCTGAACAAATAGTGATCACCAGCGGCGCACAACAAGGCATTAGCCTTTGTGCACAGTTGCTGGTGGAGCCGGGCGATGGCGTGGCGATCGAGAATCCGGGCTACCGCGCGGCCGGTCATGCGTTTGCCGTGGCGGGCGCTCGTTTGCACGGGATTGCCGTGGACGAAGAGGGTATGGACTGCTCGGCGCTGGCGGCCACCGGGAATTGTCGCGTGGCCTATGTGACGCCCTCGCATCAATACCCCACCGGCGTGGTGATGAGTCTGGCGCGACGCCTCGAGCTGCTCGCCTGGGCCGAGCGCAGCCAGGGCTGGATCGTCGAGGATGACTACGATGGCGAATACCGCTACACCGGTGCGCCGCTGGCACCCTTGGCGGCACTCGATCGCCAGGGACGAGTGTTGTATGTCGGCACCTTTGGCAAGGTTGCCTTTCCGGCGTTGCGCCTCGGTTATCTGGTGTTGCCCCCGGCATTGGTCGATGCATTTTCGCAACGCCGGGCGGTGGATGTCCGGCATTCCGAGGTGAGTACCCAGGCGGTGATGGCTGAGTTCATGGCGGCCGGGCATTTCCAGCGGCATATCCGACGCATGCGCCGTGCCGCTCTTAGTCGTCGCAATACCTTGCTCGACGGCTGGCCGACCGCCATTCCCGGAGTGGGCGATTTACCCGCCGTCTCGGCCGGACTGCACTTGACTGTGGCGGTCGACAGCATCGAACGCGAGCAGCAGTTGATTGCGACGGCTGCGCACGTCGATGTAGAGATCAACGGCTTGAGCAGTTACTGGCTGCCCGATTCTACAACGCCGCTGGATCAGCGCGCGGGGCTGGTTCTGGGCTTCGCTGCGGTACCTGAACCGGCAATCAAAGCGGCACTGACTCGGTTGCGGCAGGCGTGGCAGGTGTAAGAAACAGCGCCTGCGCAGACTTGTCGGAAATGCCGCTGCGATGGATATCGATCAGCGCCTGGTTGTTGAGATGGCGCGGCTCATAGGCGCCGCCCATACGGCGTTGGGCGACGGTTTTCATATGTCCGACGGGGAATGGCGCGACGGGCGCTTGCACGCTGCCGTAATGGAAATGTGCGTAACACAACACCTTGTCGGTGTGAGCGTCGCGTATTTCGTACTCGTCGAGGAAATCCTTGGCGTGACCTTTGAGCCGGCGTCGAGTCACGGTTTTCGAAATGCTCACTTCGCCCTTGCTCTTGAGCCACTCGATACCCGCCGCCGTGGGTGCTTGTTGCTTGACCATGCTGATGCGCAAGCGAGTGCCCTTTTCTTCAAGCGTCGTCGCGGCACTGTCGAGCGCGTGATTGAGCGCTTCCGTCGGTTTCTGCAGATCAGCAGTGAGATTGCTGGCGGTCAATGCCTCATCGATGTCGGCATTGGCTTTGCGCAATAGCGCGGCCTGCTTGTGGTATTCCTCCTCCACCTCGACGGGAAGTCGCGAGCCGCGTTTGATCCTCGCTTCGATGAGCTGCTGGAATGCAGCCAGGCCGTCGAGCAACGCCTGACCTTCACCGGAGCTTTTACTCAAAGTCGGTTTGATCAACGCTTTGGGTGGCGGTGGTTTCGGCGTGCCGTGCTCGACCCAGATCCCAGGTGACTCCTCCTGGAATGTGGCAATGACGCCCGTCAGGTTGGTCCGCACCTCAACCAGTTCGGTGTCTAGTCCATCGACACTTTTTTTCCGTTCGCCAACCAGCGTGCCTTTGAACCGGGTGTGGATGATCTTACGCGCCGATAACGACGAAGAACCCGGTCTGGAGGGCCCCTGGACCGGTTCCAGCAAGTGTTTATTACGCAGCAGGTCGGCTAATCGTTCATCCGTACGCTGTTTGAACACGGCTACCCGACTGCGCACATGCTCCAGCCGCGCGGTTTCGATGTGATCGGGATATTCACTGACGAGGTCGGCAAAGCGCTGATCGACAGCAGCAAATTGCTCGGAAACATTGCTCAAGGCATCGATCCGTTCACGCAGATCATTCAAGCTTTCATCGGCGGTCAGATTCAATGCACTCTGAATATTCAGCACGGCGTTTTCGAGGAGGTCTTCCAAAGCACGTTGCGCCTGTGCACGAATCGCGGTGTCGCCAGGTTTGACGCAGATCTCTTGCCCGAGGCTGATCTGCAACAATTTGAGGTCGTTCAGGTTGTAGTTCGGCAATGCCTTGCGGTAGGAACGAAAAACCTCGACCGCCTGCTTTCCGAGCAGTGTCAATTCGTCCAGACGGGTCTGAGCCATTTCCATTTTTTCAATGATGGCCTGAGTTACATCGGTCATCTTTTCCAGGGCTTGGGTCAACACCAGCGGTTCAATATTGGCGCCATTGGCAATCATCGCCATTGTCGTGGTGACCCTGGTTTGATAGTCAGTGGAGTGCTGGCTGAGCCACTCGTAACCCAGAAACAACAACATCTCCAGGCGCTGAATCATGCACGTACGGTAGTTGGGAATGGTCTCTTCGAGGTTCAATATCTTGATCTGGTCGATAATCGCGCTGTACTCCCTGCTCTGTGAATCGAGGGTCTCCAGATAATGTGCGTGTGCCTCTGCGCGCGTCTCCGGCAGAGCATCGTTCAGGGCCTTGTGGGCGGTGTCGAGTTGGGTCTGCTTGGTCGCCATCGTCTGGTCGAAGGTGTCGATATCGGCCTTCATTTTTTTCGTCCGCGTTGCTCTCTTGTCTTTTGCCTCTTGGCGGCGGCTGCGCAGTCCGCCACCTCGCAGGCGCAATCGAAGGTCGATCACCCATTGCCCGTTGGCGGTGTAGGCCAGTACTGGCCCGGGAATGAGTGAGTGCTGGCGTGAATCGATGATCTGAGCATCCCCGTGTGCATTGATATGTACCTCGAACCAGCGCTCGCCGACCGGTGCGTACCACTGCTTGCCGTAGGCATGGAGATGCCGATGTGTGCCTTCGCGGCTGCCCGCACCAAGGCCTTTGGGCTTGTCGAGTTTGAAACGGTCGAGCAGTGCCGCAAGCGCTTCGGGAGATCGCTTCAACGCGGTGACTTGGTTGAGCGACATGTCATGTTCGATAGGCAGTGCGCTGCTGGTGATGTCCGGCAAGCGCAGCGGTTTTACAGTTTTTGGCGTGGGTATTTCTGCCTGCGTTTCTTTTTCCGGTGTCGTGATCGATTCACGATGGGGCTTGTTGCCGACCGCCGCGCGATGAGCGAGCACCATGCCCAACGCAAGGAGAATGTCGGCGATGGCAGTCCAGGCCGTCTTGTTGGATTGTTCGTTGGCGACGTCGCTGATTTCCTGCAAGTCGTCCATGATCTGCCAGATCCACGCAGCGGTGCCGACACTGCGGCCAAGAAACGGCAACGCTGCGTTGAACAGCATCCAGCCGCCGTGTTTGAGCGTGGCCCAACGCGCCTCTGCATCGGAAACCGACTCGCGGTCGGCTTGCGTGATGATCGCCTGAACGTTGCTGCGATGCAGTGTCGCCAGGACATCGGTTTCAATGACGGTGGAGCCCAGTGCGACAGGCCCGGACATGTCGAGGGCAGTGGTCGGGTTGACCAGCAATTGCGGAATCGTCCACACCGAGGGCAGTGTTGCGGTGAATACGAACTGGCTGTAATTGAAGCGCACATCGTCCGGTAACCAGGCCAGTACTGACTCGCGCAAATGTTGCGAGTTCTGAATCGCGTACAGCAAGTTGGCGTGTCCGGGGTATTCAATCAAGGCCATCTCGAACAGCGGTCGATAGAGCACGCAGGGCCCTTGGTCCGATTCACGCGGGCTAATGACGAACATGTTGTCGACGGTATCTGCCCGAGAGCTGGTGCGGTGGGCGACGAAGGCCAGAGGACGAATGACGATCTCCTGACCATCGACCTGGTGACCAGCGCCGGTGTCGGACAGCGCGGCGACAACATACCGGTAACCCAGCTCACTGATGCCAGCCTTCCCCTGGATCTTGTGTTGCAGCGCCAGCAACGGTAGCTCGATGCGCAGCTGACTGGTGTATAGCGCCTGCAGCGCCGTCGCTTGCTCGGTGTCGTCGAGCAGCAGCTTTTGCAGATATGCCGGATAGGTCTTGCCAATGTCTACGGTGCTCACCAGTTTTTCGAGGTAAGACACACTCATCCATTCGGGCAGAGCGCTGCCGTCCTGATAACGCGCGGTTTTATTGCCCAGTGGTTGCCCCCCAAGGTTTTGCAGGGCAAGTTCAACGAGCGACAGGGTTTTCGTCTGAACGTTACCGGGCAAAACGAATGTGCCCCAAACGACCAGGCTGGTGATACTGATTGCGATGTCATCAATCTTCACCTCGGTAGCTTCCGGACGCTTCTTGAGCATCTGTTCTTTCAGGGCTTCACGGGTGAATGTCTGCAGGCTGTTCACCTCATTCTGAAATGATTTCCCTTTGTTTGAATGCTGCACCAGCGTCAGATCCAGCAGATGCCGGCTGTAACGGGTTTGATCGGCGGGGAGTGCGCCCTCCAGCCAGGATGGCAGCATTGGGCGCAACCGATCGACATGGGGTTTGAGGCGTGGTGTCGGTTGCTCCGGGTTGCCCACTGTTCCTGTGTGTGGGTACAGGTTATTGAGCGTTGATCCTTCAAAGAAGTTGATCGCGCCAAGGGCATCGGCCTCCAGGGCGATCAAGTTGCAGGCCAGATGGTCGAAGAAGTTGCCTTGAGGTTCGACCAGTCGCCACTTGAGGGCAGCGCTGGCGGTGTTTTCCCGGTATCGACGCAGCATAGTCTCGGCAAATTCATCCAGCGAGTCGAAGCACCGGTATCCATCAATCACCGAGTGGCTAATGATCAACGTGCGCTCCCCGACGGTTCCGATCAATACCGCGCAGTCAAGCAGGAACAGGTGATTCACGTGGTCATCGGTTTGCCGATCGAGGTCAATCAGGCAGGCACGTGTCTGGTACGGGTCCGTGGGCAGGCGCTGGAGTTTGTCCGGGTTGTTGAACACCGTATGCGCCATGGCCCGTTGATCCGCATCCCAACCAAGGCTTGTGTCGACGTTCCAAAGATTGCGCAAGGCATCCGACATTTGCTGCCAACGCGGTTGGCCCGGATAGGTGAATTCGTCCCAGTATTCGACATGCTGCTCTCTGTAAGCGATGAACAGCAGCGGCGCGAGTTCGTTGAGCAGGCCACCGATGGCATCGATCTTCACCGGCAATTGAATCGCAGGCTGAACACCGGGCTGTAAAGTCAGAAAATGTTCACCATCGAGGTACGTCACGCTAGTACCGGACAGCGCAAGCCGCACCAATGAATCGGTCAGCGATTCGATCTGCTGAACCCCGGGGACGACCTGATCATTCTCTATGAGCCACGACGGCCGCACGACCATGGCCAGTTGCGGATTGATGGTCAGGTCCGGATACAACGTTTGAAGTGCCGGGACCAGCGTCTTTGTGGCGACTTCACGAATGGAGGGTCCAGTCACCAGCTGCGTCACGACATCGACGGCGCTGGGCGAGGGGATTTCGGGCATGGGCAACTCCTGCTCTGATGGGCGCGCCGAAAGGGCGGCGGTTGCGGGCAAGGTAGAGGCGGGCTGCGCAGCGCATGCGGTAGATACGTATTGCAGGCAAAAAAAGACCCGCATGGGCGGGTCGGTTTTTTACAGGTGCGACTTGTGTTTGGTTATTGTTCGAAACCCTCCAGCACGTTCACCGCATTGATGCCGATTTCTTCCACGGCGTAGCCGCCCTCCATGACGAACAGCGTCGGTTTGCCAAGGGCAGCAATGCGTTTGCCCATCGCCAGGTAGTCCGGGCTGTCGAGTTTGAACTGCGAGATCGGGTCGTCCTTGAAGGTGTCGACGCCGAGAGACACGACAATCACGTCGGCGCCATAACGGTCAATCTCGTTGCAGGCCTGATCCAGCGCCGCGCTCCACACCTCCCAGCCAGAGCCGGCGGGCAGCGGATAGTTGAAGTTGAAGCCTTCGCCAGCGCCTTCACCACGCTCATCGTCGTAGCCCAGGAAGAACGGGAACTCGGCTTCCGGGTGGCCATGGATCGAGGTGAACAGCACGTCGCTGCGTTCATAGAAAATCGATTGCGTGCCATTGCCGTGGTGATAGTCGACATCGAGGATCGCGACCTTCTTGTGGCCCTGATCGAGGAACGCCTGCGCGGCGATGGCGGCGTTGTTGAGGTAGCAATAACCGCCCATCAAGTCGCTGGCAGCATGGTGTCCCGGTGGCCGGCACAACGCAAAGGCACTGCGCGCGCCGCGCTGGATTTCTGCTTGTGCGGTCAGTGCAACCTGCGCTGCACTGTAGGCCGCTTGCCAGGTGCCGGCGGTGATCGGTGCGCCGCCGTCGAAACTGTAATAACCGAGTTGGCCGTGCAGGCTGGTCGGTTTGATCGCACGCAGGGTCCGCGCCGGCCAGGTGTAGGGCAGCAAGTCGCCGTCGGTGTTGAATTCAGTCCAGCGCGCCCAGGCGCCTTTGAAGAAGTCGAGGTAGTCGCGGCTGTGGATACGGGCGATGGGTTCCAGGCCGAAATCTTTCGGCGCTTCAACCGCGCCAAGGTTCTGGTTCTGCACACGTTGCAGCACATGGTCGGCGCGCGATGGCATCTCGAAGCATGGCTTGAGCTGACCATCGATGAGTTCACAGCGGCCATGGTGCAGGTGGTGATCGTCTGAGTAGATCGTCAGCATTTGTTGTTCTCCGCAAGGCTGGTTCGGTGGCCCCCAGTGTTGCGGCGCGAAGCGAATCGGAGAACGGCAGGAAAGGCCAAAAGGGGATTGATATGGCCAAAACCTATGACCGCAATTCGCCCCTTGAGGATCAAAAGATCGCAGCCTACGGCAGCTCCTACACCGATCCTGTCATGCTCTGAATTGGCTGGGAGCAACGCCGCTCCAGCGCACAAAGGCATGACGGAAACTCGCGGTCTCGCTGAAGCCGAGGGTTTCGGCGATGCGGTAGATCGGCAACTGATCCTCACACAACATCTGTTTGGCGCGCTCGAAACGCAGTTCATCAAGCAGTTCCTGATAGCTGCTGCCCATGTCCTTGAGATGCCGGCGCAACGTGCGTGGTGAACACTTCATCTGTTGTGCCAGACCTTCCAGCCCCGGGGCGGCATTCAGTTGCGCGCTGAGCAACTGGCGAATGCGCCCCAGCCACGCCTGACGTCCGGTGAATTCGAGATTCTGTTTGCGGCAACGTTCGGCCATGGCCTGATGCGTAATGGCATCCGCCAACGGCAGCGGTTGATCGAGCCAGTGCCGGTCGAAGGCAAAAGCGTTGTCCTTGGCGGCGAAGTGCAGCGGCGAGTTGAAGTGCTCGGCATAGCTGTCGCGGTAATCCGGCGCGGCGTGCTCGAACCGCGTCGCGCGCAAGGGCAGCGGATGCCCGAGCAAGTCATCGCAAATGACTTTCAACGACACCAGGCAGAACTCGGCATTGAACACCGCCATCGACGGACTCTCGCGATAGTCGGCGGCGACGAACCAGACGCGCTCGCCATCGTCTTCCAGACTCAGCTCGAAAAGTGTTCCCAACAGCGCCGGATAACGGATCGCCAGACGCAAAGCGTCACCGAAGGTGGCACAGGTCAGCAGCGCGTAACCGAGGATGCCGTAGCAGGAAACATGCATGCGCCGGCCCAGTTCCAGACCGATATCGTGTTTGAGCGCGACCGCATTGGCGCAGACCTGCATCTCCTGATTGGTGGTGATGCGCGTGTCGGCGCGGCTGAGATCCGCCGCACTGATGCCGCTGCCGGCCAGCAACGCTTCGCTCGACAGGCCTTCGGCTTTGAAGGTGTTGAGGATCAGCGAGACGGCGTTAAGGGTGGTGAGGTGGGAGTGGAGCATAAGAAGTTTCCCGATCATGGATAGGGATACCCCAGCAATTTATGTGCCGTTCAGATAATTTGCAATGTTGAGAATATATTGAAAGTTAAACTTCCAATCACTAGCGAGGGATTTGCAATTTGCAAGTTATGTTTTTTAAAGTTAACTTCGAATAATTAGAGTAGGACATGGCGCATTTCAATTCTAAAGTTTAAGCAGCGCTTGGTCTACTGTCAGAAATTACAGGTTTTTGGCGAATTGTTAACCGTTTGTCGAGTATTTTTATTTGTAGGTATTTTTTTGACAGCTCCATAAGTCGGGTCTAGTTTGCCAGTGGATGTCGCTAGTTGTTTAGTGGGTGTTGCGGGTTTTTCAGTAAATATGAATTTTGACTAATGTGTCGAAAAAGGAGATTTAAATGAGCCGTTCACAAGCTAAAGAATATCCGCTCGAATTTTTCAAAGGCAGCAAGACGGCGCTTCAGGGCCAAATCACTGTGGAGGTTGACGGTAAAAAGCAAACATTTCCGGTCATTCACGCCGAAGTCCGCGCAAATGATATTGTTTTGGACTTCGATATGAGCGGCGGAGATCCGGGCCGCAATAATATTATCGGCGTGGTTATCGGCAAAGCTCATTTGAATAAGAAAGTGGAGTTTGTGGGGCACGGCGACCCTGTTTATTTGTTGTTTCAGGATTCTGTGCAAGAGTGGGTGGCGACAAAGGGCTGGATTCGAGTCGAGTGGCAAGAGGGCAGTAAAAAAATCGCTGGATTGCTGGATAATGTGCAGGGCGATAGAGACAATAACTCCAAACTTACCGGCGGAAAATTTGAAGTTACATTAGATTGATTGTTTAAACCTTCCTGCATCAATTTTGCAGGAAGGTTTATTTATGACGAGAGATGTATTGGGCGGCGCTGGTCAGACCAGCTCGCCACACAGGTCCAGCTCAACCAGTTGACGAACTTCCTGTATGTTAAGCCCTGCACCGAGCAGGCCGTGTAACTTGCCGAACGCAGCCTCACGGGTCATGCCGCCACCGGACAACACGCCGACCCCGCGCAATCGACTGCCTGCTTCGTAAACATCCAGCTCGACGCCACCTTCATGGCACTGCGTTACAGCAACCACCACCACGCCGTTATCCCGCGCGCGGCCAAGGCTTGCGAGAAACTCAGGGTTGTCGCTCGGCCCGGTGCCGCTGCCGTAGCACTCCAGCACCAGACCTTGAATGCCGCTGTCGAGCAGGCCTTCGAGCACTTCGGCGCTGATGCCGGGGAACAGTGGCAACACCGCAACCTTGGCCAACTGCTTCGGTTGGTTGTAGTTCAACGACGCTGGAATCGAAGAGGCTTTCACGCCGCCGCCCTGACGCTCCAGACGCTTGAACGGATGCCGGCCGAAGCTGCGCACTTTCGCGCAACGGGTCGGCGCCAGCATTTCGCCGTGGAAGTACAAATGCACACCCGGCGCCAGGCCTTGGCCGAGGGCAACCAGTGCGCCGCCAAGGTTTTCCCAGGCATCGCTGTCGGTAACGCCGGCCGGCAGCATGGAGCCGGTGAAGCACACGCGGGCGTGCAGGCCGAGCAACTGGAAACTCATCGCCGCCGCGCTATAGGCCAGTGTGTCGGTGCCGTGCAGGATCAGCACGCTGTCGCAGCCTTGCACATCAACAGCATCGACCACTGCTTCACGCAGTTGCTGCCAGTAGGTCGGGGTCATGTTGGCGCTGTCGATCAGCGGCGACATTTCGCGGAAGCGCCACTGTGGCACGACGAGTTCAGGCTGGCTGTGCAGGTAGTCGCGCATCCGCGCTTCGAAACCGGACGCCGGGGCCAGACCATTGGCGCTGGCCTGCATGCCGATGGTGCCACCGGTGTAGAGCACCATGACGTGTTGGGCGGCGGGGTAGGTCGACGAATTCATGGGGATTCTCCGAAAGGATGAGGTCCTTGTGGGAGCGAGCCTGCTCGCGAAGGGGGCATCCCGTTCAACATTAATGTCGACTGATCAACCGCTATCGCGAGCAGGCTCGCTGCTACAGGTATTGCATCACAATAACTGACGAGCGCAGGGGATGCGCCCGTCATTCACCTGTCAGCGTTGCGCTGCAGGCACGCCTTGCGGCTCGGCTTCGGCTTCGGCTTCGGCCTTGGCGTCAGCGGCAGACGGGCTGGTCGGCCAGGCCTTCAGGTCGAGGTCCAGATCGGCAAATTTGCTCGAGTCGAACACCGGCTGTTTGACGCCGGCGCGGCGCTGCCCGTCGTAGTCGCGCATTACGCGCATGCCGACCTTGAACAGCATGGCCAGGGCCACGAGGTTGACGAAGGCCAGGCAGGTCATGGTGATGTCGGCGAAGGCGAACACGGTCGACAGGTCCTGCATCGAACCCCATACCACCAGCGCCAGCACCAGGCCGCGGAAAATCATCAGCGCGGCGCGGTTGCGAGTGAGGAACTGCAGGCTGTTTTCGCCCAGGTAGTAGTTGTAGAGGATGCAGGTAAAGACGAACAGCGACAGCGCGACGCTGACGAACATGCGACCCCAGTCACCGACCACGGCGGCCAGCGAGTTCTGGGTCAGGACGATGCCGTCACCTTCGAAGCCCGGGGTGTAGAAGCCCGACAGCAGGATCAGCAGCGCGGTGCAGGTGCAGATCACGAAAGTGTCGAGGAACACGCTGAAGGCCTGAACCACGCCCTGCGCGCCCGGGTGCTTCACGGCAGCGACGGCGGCGACGTTCGGCGCACTGCCCAGACCCGCTTCGTTGGCGAATACGCCACGCTTCACGCCCATGACGATGGCGCTGCCGAGCAGACCACCAAAGGCCGGATCGAGGCCGAAGGCGCTCTTGAAGATGGTTTCCAGCATGGCTGGCACATGTTCGATCTGAGTACCGATCACGTACAGGGTCACGCCGATATAGGCGAGGGTCTTGATCGGTACGAGCAGGTCGGACACCGAGGCGATGCGCTTGATGCCGCCGATGAAGGTGATGGCCAGCAGCACCGCGAGGACGATACCGGTGTGTTGTGGGTTGAATTCAAAGGCGTTCTGCAGCGAGTGGGTCACTGTGTAGGACTGCAGACCAATGAAGGCGAAGCCGTAGGTGACCAGCAACAGGACAGAAAACACCACTGCCATGCCTTTGAGCTTGAGGCCGTGCTGGATGTAGTAGGCCGGGCCACCACGGTACAAGCCGTCGCCATCGGCGCGCTTGTAGACTTGGGCCAGGGTGCATTCGAAGAAGCTGCTGGACATGCCGACCAGTGCGGTTACCCACATCCAGAACACCGCACCCGGACCACCGAGGGTCACGGCGATGCCGACACCGGCGATGTTGCCTGCGCCGACACGGCCGGCAAGGCTGAGCATCAAGGCCTGGAACGAGCTGAGTTGCCCGGCGCTACCTTTGAGGCTGTCGCGGAACACCGCGAACATGTGGAAGAAGTGACGCAATTGAACGAAACGCGAGCGAATCGTGAAGTAGCTACCGAGCCCGACAATGAGCACGATCAGTACTTTCCCTGAGAGGAAGTCGTTAATGACTTCGAGCATGGATTTTTCCTCGCTGTTTATTGTGTAAGCAAATGCTGGATGGAAGAAACATCGTGTTACACCGGTGTGCGCGCGGCACGACGGGTGAGGCGAAGGTTTCGTCCGGTTCCATTTCGCGGGTTTGTTATTAGTTCGGGTTTCGCATGGGTTATGGCCTCGTTACCGACGACCGCTCACGCGAAGAGGGGCGGCACTATACCGATCAGTGGCGCGCCCGTCTGCACGGTAGTGGTGCAAGCGACGAAACGAGGGTGCTGCAAGATCAAAAGATCGCAGCCTTCGGCAGCTCCTACAGGTGTACGTCAATCAATGTAGGAGCTGCCGAAGGCTGCGATCTTGGCGGTATCAAATACACAAAACATTTAACGTCCTGCCCGCAAAGAAGTTAAAAAAAAGGGCTTGGGGACTAAATCCCCAAGCCCTCAAAAGGTGAGAGGTGTCTAGTCCCTCGACCTGGTGAGCGGTGCTACAAGTAACGTGTCGGTTCAGCCTTTAAGCGGAACCAGACGCGGAGCAATCATGTTTTCCGGGCGCAGGATGTCGGCGAGCATGGCTTCGTCGAGCAGACCTTCTTCGCGCACCAGTTCCAGCACGCCGCGGCCGCTTTCCAGAGCGAGACCGGCGATGCGGGTGGCATTTTTGTAGCCGATGTACGGGTTCAGTGCGGTGACCAGACCGATCGAGTGTTCGACCAGTTCACGGCAGCGCGCTTCGTTGGCGGTGATGCCGACAATGCAGTGCTCGCGCAGCATGTCCATGGCGCGTTGCAGCAGGCGGATCGAGTCGAAGATCTTGAAAGCGATCAGCGGCTCCATCACGTTCAGCTGCAGTTGGCCGCCTTCGGCTGCCATGGTTAGCGCCAGGTCGTTACCGATGACCTGGAAAGCCACCTGGTTCACAGCTTCCGGAATTACCGGGTTGACCTTGCCGGGCATGATCGAGCTGCCTGGCTGACGCGCTGGCAGGTTGATTTCGTTGATGCCGGTGCGCGGGCCGCTGGACAGCAGGCGCAGGTCGTTGCAGATCTTCGACAGCTTCACCGCGGTGCGCTTGAGCATGCCGGAGAACAGCACGAAGGCGCCCATGTCGGAAGTCGCTTCGATCAGGTCGGCGGCTGGAACCAGCGGTTGACCGCTGATCAGGGCCAGACGCTGTACCGCCAGCGCTTGATAACGCGGGTCGGCGTTGATGCCGGTACCGATCGCGGTGCCGCCCAGGTTCACTTCAGTCAGCAGTTCCGGGGCCAGCGTCTTCAGACGGGCCAGGTCTTCGCCCATGGTGGTGGCGAAGGCACGGAATTCCTGGCCGAGGGTCATCGGCACGGCGTCTTGCAGCTGGGTACGGCCCATTTTCAGGACGTGATCGAATTCTTTACCCTTGGCCGCGAACGCCTGAATCAGGCTGTCGAGGCTGGCCAGCAGGGTGTCGTGACCGAGCAGCAGACCCAGGCGGATCGCCGTTGGGTAGGCGTCGTTGGTCGACTGCGCCATGTTGACGTCGTCGTTCGGGTGCAGGTACTGGTACTCGCCTTTCTGGTGACCCATTGCTTCGAGTGCAATGTTGGCGATCACTTCGTTGGCGTTCATGTTGGTGGAAGTACCGGCGCCACCTTGAATCATGTCGACCACGAACTCTTCGTGGAAATCACCGCGGATCAATCGGGCACAGGCTTCGCTGATGGCAGCGTGCTTGGCTTCGCTCAGGTGACCCAACTCGCGGTTGGCGTCAGCAGCGGCCTGTTTGACCATTGCCAGGCCGACAACCAGTTTCGGGTAATGCGAAATCGGAACGCCGGAGAGACGGAAGTTATTCACCGCTCGCAGGGTCTGGATGCCGTAATACGCTTGAGCCGGTACTTCGAGGGCGCCAAGCAGGTCGTTTTCTGTGCGGAAAGATGCAGCGGAGGACATGATAGAAATCATCTCGATATGGACCCGGTCTGTGCCGGAACGCTGCGAATGCTAGGCTTGTAGGAATTTTTGGGCCAATGCTGTTCAGCGCTGCCCTATGCACATTCGGCATAATGCCCGTGTGACGCCGCGTGCGCGGCAGACGTGTGACCTGTTTTGGTGCGTGTCCGGGAGGACGTGATGAATCTGGAAAGCAAATGGCTCGAGGACTTCAGTGCTCTGGCCGCCACCCGCAGCTTCTCGCAAGCGGCCGAACGACGCTTCGTGACTCAGCCGGCGTTCAGCCGACGGATCCGCAGTCTGGAGGCTGCGTTGGGGCTGACCCTGGTCAATCGCTCGCGCACGCCAATCGAACTGACGGCGGCGGGGCAGTTGTTTCTAGTGACCGCACGCACCGTAGTCGAACAGCTCGGTGAAGTGCTGCGCCACCTGCATCATCTGGAAGGCGGGCAGGGCGAGGTGATGCAGGTCGCTGCCGCTCACTCGCTGGCACTGGGTTTCTTCCCGCGTTGGATTGCGCAGTTGCGTAATGAGGGCTTGAACATCGCCACGCGGTTGGTCGCGACTAACGTCGGCGATGCGGTGCATGCGTTGCGTGAAGGCGGCTGCGACCTGATGCTGGCGTTCTACGACCCGGATGCGGCGATGCAGATGGACCCGGAGATTTTCCCGTCGCTGCATTTGGGCCAGACGGAAATGCTGCCAGTGTGCGCGGCGGATGCCGAGGGCAAGCCGTTGTTCGATCTGGAAGGGGATGCCAGCGTGCCGTTGCTGGCTTATAGCGCCGGGGCGTTTCTTGGGCGTTCGGTGAATGGCTTGTTGCGTCAGCGTCAGCTGCGTTTCACCACTATTTATGAAACCGCGATGGCGGACAGCCTGAAAAGCATGGCGCTGGAAGGGCTCGGCATCGCCTGGGTGCCGCAACTGAGCGTGCGTGCTGAGCTGGCGCGTGGCGAACTGGTGGTTTGCGGTGGCCCGCAATGGCATGTGCCGTTGGAGATCCGTCTGTATCGCTGCGCGCTGGTGCGAAAAGCCAACGTCCGCCTGCTCTGGCGAAAGCTTGAAGGCGGCGCCGCACAATCATCCTGACCCACCGCAGTTCAAATGTAGGAGTGAGCCTGCTCGCGATAGCGTCAGCACATTCAGCGAGGATGTGACTGATACACCGCCATCGCGAGCAGGCTCACTCCTACAGGGGATTTGCGGTGTTCTGTCGCTGACCTTCAGGTCAATAAAACCGGGCATTTGCGGCAGATGACGGATGGTCGCGCAGGGGGCTGTTTATTGCTTTCTTTGCGGTATACTGCGCGGCCTTCGGCCGGCACGTCCGGCCATTTTTCGTACAATCAAGCCACGCAACCTGCGTGGCTTGTTGTTTTATGACGCGCCTGCGGGCGCTCCAGAGAGAAGAGGCGCGACGATGAGTGCACTGGTTGGCGTGATCATGGGCTCCAAGTCCGATTGGTCCACCCTTAGCCACACCGCCGATATGCTGGAAAAGCTCGGCATCCCGTACGAGGTCAAAGTGGTCTCTGCCCACCGCACCCCTGATCTGCTGTTCCAGTACGCCGAAGAGGCTGAAAGCCGCGGCATCGAGGTGATTATCGCCGGCGCCGGTGGCGCAGCCCACTTGCCAGGCATGTGTGCGGCCAAGACCCACCTGCCGGTGCTGGGCGTGCCGGTGCAGTCGGCCATGCTCTCGGGCGTCGACTCGCTGCTGTCGATCGTGCAGATGCCAGCCGGCATCCCGGTCGCCACCCTGGCCATCGGCAAGGCTGGCGCGATCAACGCAGCCCTGCTCTCGGCGAGCATCCTCGGCGCCAAGCATCCGCAGTTCCACGCGGTACTGAAAACCTTCCGTGCCGAGCAGACAGACAGCGTCCTGGACAATCCAGACCCACGTATTGCCTGAGGTTGTTGAGATGAAGATCGGTGTAATCGGTGGCGGCCAGTTGGGTCGCATGTTGGCCCTGGCGGGCACTCCGCTGGGCATGAACTTCGCTTTCCTCGACCCTGCGCCGGACGCTTGCGCCGCGGCGCTGGGCGAACACCTGCGGGCCGATTACGGCGATCAGGATCATCTGCGCCAATTGGCCGATGAAGTCGATCTGGTGACCTTCGAGTTCGAAAGCGTCCCGGCCGAAACCGTGGCATTTCTTTCGCAATTCGTCCCGGTCTACCCGAGCGCCGAAGCCCTGCGCATCGCTCGCGATCGCTGGTTCGAAAAGAGCATGTTCAAGGATCTGGGCATCCCGACCCCGGCCTTCGCCGACATTCAATCGCAAGCCGATCTGGATGCCGCCGTGGCTTCGATCGGTCTGCCGGCCGTGCTGAAAACCCGCACTCTGGGTTATGACGGCAAGGGCCAGAAAGTCCTGCGCAAGCCGGAAGACGTGGTCGACACCTTCGCCGAACTGGGCAGCGTGTCCTGCCTGCTGGAAGGCTTCGTGCCGTTCACCGGTGAAGTCTCGCTGATCGCCGTACGTGCCCGCGATGGTGAAACGAAATTCTACCCGCTGGTGCACAACACCCACGACAGCGGCATCCTCAAGCTGTCGGTGGCCAGTACCGATCACCCGTTGCAGGCGCTGGCCGAAGACTACTCGAGCCGTGTGCTCAAGCAGTTGAACTACGTTGGCGTGATGGCGTTCGAGTTCTTTGAAGTCGACGGTGGCCTGAAAGCCAACGAGATCGCCCCGCGCGTGCACAACTCCGGGCACTGGACCACCGAAGGCGCCGAGTGCAGCCAGTTCGAAAACCACCTGCGCGCCGTTGCCGGCCTGCCGCTGGGTTCGACCGCCAAGGTCGGCGAAAGCGCGATGCTCAACTTCATCGGTGTGGTTCCGCCGGTTGAGAAGGTCATCGCCATCGAAGATTGCCACCTGCATCACTACGGCAAAGCCTTCAAGGCCGGGCGCAAGGTCGGCCACGCCAACCTGCGCTGCGCCGACATGGCGACGCTGCAGGCGCAGATCGTCAAGGTCGAAGCGCTGATCGCCGAGTAACGACAGTTTCATGTGGCAGCGGCGGAACCATTCAGGGGCCGCTGTTCTCTCATGGCAGGATGCCAAAGTCTGACTAGGCTTCGCATATCTATCTTTGAGAGGGAATTGCCATGGGAATTATCGGAACCATCTTTATCGGCTTGATCGTTGGCCTGCTGGCGCGGTTCCTGAAACCGGGCGATGACAGCATGGGCTGGATCATGACCATCCTGCTCGGTATCGGCGGTTCGCTGGCGGCCACTTACGGCGGCCAGGCCTTGGGCATCTATCAGGCAGGTCAGGGCGCAGGCTTCATCGGCGCACTGGTCGGCGCGATCGTGTTGCTGGTGATCTACGGCCTGATCAAAAAGAACTGATCCAAAGCGACAAAGCCCTCTCTGCCAACGTGGCCGGGAGGGCTAGAATGCTCGGCGATTCAGCGTTCCTTCCTTTCTATACCGAGCACCTTCATGCGCCGTCTTCTGTTGACTCTCCTTTTTCTGGGCAGCGGTTTGGCCCACGCCGGCGAACTGCCGGAAACCGACTGGCTCGAACTGATGCCCAAGTCGGACCAAAAGGCCCTCGAGGCCATGCCTGAAATCGACCACAACTCCCCGGAAGCCACCGGCACCTTCACCGAGAAGGGCGGGATGAAGCAGGCCAAAGGTCTGCCGGCGGTGATGTATTCGACCAAAACCGTGGCGTCGATGAACGACAAACACATCCGCATCGGTGGTTATCCGGTGCCGCTGGAGTCCGACGCCAAGGGCCGCAGCACGCTGTTCTTCCTCGTGCCGTATCCGGGCGCCTGCATCCACGTGCCGCCGCCGCCGCCAAATCAACTGGTGCTGGTGCGATATCCGAAAGGTTTGAAACTGGACGATATCTACACACCGCTGTGGGTGATCGGCACGCTGAAGGTCGAGAAGGTCAGCAATGATCTGGCCGATGCGGCGTATGCGCTGGAAGCGGATAAAGTGCGGGTGGTGCAGGAGTCCGATCTCTAAAGCAAAAGATCGCAGCCTTCGGCAGCTCCTACATTGGAATGCATTTCCCTGTAGGAGCTGCCGCAGGCTGCGATCTTTTGATCTTAAAGCGGTTTGCTGGCGACACTCACGCCCATGGTATGGCTCGCACCCGGCGCCAGCGTGACGATGTCATCCATCACGTTCGCCGTCTCGATGCACAGCATGCGCTGCCAGCCATCGTTATCCATATCCGCCAGCGCTGCCGCGCGGTCGATCCACGGGTTCCAGATTACCGCCGTGCGTGAACCGGTAGCCGTCAGCACAATGCGCCGTTCCCAGGCCGGATCGACGATGCTCAGTTGTGGAGGAGCGTCGAGATAGATGCGGTCGGTCTCACCGGCAAAATGCAGGTCGCCTTGCTGTCTGTTGGTTTTCCAGTCGTCCAGCGTCTCGATGTAATTCAAACCATCCACGCCATCGACCTGCACATGGCGCACATCACTGACCGCGAAATACGTGTGCAGCGCCTGACTCAGGCTGACGGTGTCACTGCCACGGTTGTGGCTGGTCAGGCTGAAGCTCAATTGCTCGGACAAATGCAGGGTCAGGGTCAGATCGACCTGATGCGGCCAGCCCGGCAGGCCACCTTCGGGGTAGGGCAGCTTGAATTCGACCTTGACGCCGTCAGTCTCTGATTCGATACCACCCAGCTCCCAATCCATCGCTCGCACCAGACCGTGCGCGGACGCAGGTTGCTCACCGGTGTACATGGCCTGCACGCTCTGCGGGTTACGTTCGAACTTGCCGAACCACGGCCAGCACACCGGCACACCGGCACGGATGCTCTGGCCAGTCTTGAACACGGCCTTGTCGTTGAGCCAGATGATCGGCGGCTGGCCATCGATCTGATAACTGAGGATGTGCGCGCCTTGCTGGGCCACCAGCACTTCGGCCTGACCGTGGCGAATGCGCCAGCAGTTCAGTTCATCCAGTTTCACCGCTTCAACGTTGGGCGTGGTCATGGGACAGCTCTCGATCAGTAACAAGGACAACTATCGACCGTCAAACGGCCGCGAGGTTTAGCGCGCGCGTGGCGGAACCGAGCGGGTGCGACCACTGCCGTCGATGGCGACGAAGACGAATACCGCTTCGGTCACTTTACGCCACTCGCTGGACAGCGGGTCGTCGCTCCACACTTCGACCATCATCTGGATCGAGCTGCGGCCGATTTCCAGGGTCTGGGTATAAAAGGACAATTGCGCGCCGACAGCCACAGGCACGAGGAACGCCATGCGATCAATGGCAACCGTGGCCACGCGGCCGCCAGCGACACGGCTGGCCATTGCGGTGCCGGCCAAATCCATCTGTGCCACCAGCCAGCCGCCGAAAATATCGCCAAAGCCGTTGGTTTCACGTGGAAGTGCAGTGATTTGCAGGGCCAGGTCGCCTTGCGGGATCGGATCTTCTTGTTCGAGCTCTATCATGCCGGGGGTGCCTCTGACCCGTGACTCTTGTTGGTATTGCTGGTGGTAGCCGTCTTCGGGAAAAACGATTCAGCACCGAACATACTACGTTCGTCACGTTTTCCATCAGGCGCCTAAGGAGAAACTCTGCGAAACCGGCTGATCCCGAGCAAAGGCCGGGCCAACAACGTTTTCGCACAGCAACCCCTTACAAACCGGAGCAGGTTGCGAGTATATCGGTCGGTAGACTCCGCGACGACCATCCGGTTCTGATTTCGACCGTCAAATACGCGCCTCTATGTGCTTTTTCGAACAATTTGCTATGGTGCCGAACCTGCCCAAGCCACCGCCAGCGTTGTTGTGGCGGCAGATCCGACTATAAGAGAAGCCCTTGCCATGACCACAGCGCCTTCGAGCCTCGCGCAGCCCGAGCAACCCGCACGACCGTTGACCCGCAATGACTACAAAACTCTGTCGCTGTCCGCCCTCGGTGGTGCGCTGGAGTTCTACGACTTCATCATCTTCGTCTTCTTCGCTACCGTGGTCGGCAAGTTGTTCTTCCCGGCCGACATGCCCGAGTGGCTGCGCCTGATGCAGACCTTCGGCATCTTCGCCGCCGGCTACCTCGCGCGGCCACTGGGCGGCATCGTCATGGCGCACTTCGGCGATCTGCTGGGGCGCAAGAAGATGTTCACCCTGAGCATTTTCATGATGGCCGTGCCGACCCTGATCATGGGGTTGCTGCCAACGTATGCGCAGATCGGCATGTGGGCGCCGATCCTGCTTCTGTTGATGCGGGTGATTCAGGGCGCGGCGATTGGCGGTGAAGTGCCGGGCGCGTGGGTCTTCGTTTCCGAACACGTACCGCAAAAGCACATGGGTTACGCCTGCGGCACCCTCACCAGCGGCCTGACCGCCGGTATTCTGCTGGGCTCGCTGGTGGCCACGGCGATCAACAGCATTTATACGCCTGCCGAGGTTTCCGATTACGCCTGGCGGATTCCATTCCTGCTGGGCGGTGTGTTCGGCCTGTTCTCGGTCTACCTGCGTCGCTGGCTGCACGAAACCCCGGTATTCGCTGAGCTGCAACTGCGCAAAGCCTTGGCTGAAGAAGTGCCGCTGCGTGCGGTGCTGCGTGATCATCGCGGCGCGATTGCGATCTCGATGCTGCTGACCTGGTTGCTGTCGGCCGGTATCGTTGTGGTCATCCTGATGACGCCGACCGTGCTGCAAACGGTCTATCACTTCACGCCGACGCAAGCGCTGCAATCGAACAGTCTGGCGATTGTGTTCCTGAGCATCGGCTGCATCATTTCCGGCGCGTTGGCGGATCGTTTCGGTGCCGGTCGGGTATTTGTGTTTGGTTGCCTGGGCTTGCTGATCAGCTCGTGGACGTTCTATCACAGCCTCGCCGATCACCCGGACTGGCTGTTCCCGCTGTATGCGCTGACCGGTTTTCTGGTCGGCACCATTGGTGCGGTGCCGTATGTGATGGTTAAAGCGTTTCCACCGGTGGTGCGCTTTAGCGGCTTGTCGTTCTCGTACAACGTGGCTTACGCGATCTTCGGCGGGTTGACGCCGATGGTGGTCAGTCTGCTGCTGAAAGAAAGCGCGATGGGGCCCGCCTACTATGTGGCGGTGCTGTGCGCGATGGGGATTCTGGTGGGGGCGTGGCTCTGGAAGAAGGGGCGCTGATCCAGGATTCTGCTATCTAGGGCTCTCGCCAGCGTGAGAGCCTTGTTTCGCACTCGCCAGTTGGGAGTCGAGCGCCATGCTCAAGCATATGGGCCAAGGCGTCTGCGGCGTGCGGCTTTTCGATTACGTGATGTTCAACCATCAGATCAAGTAACCAAAGAGCGCCGTGCACCTCCAGTCCATCTCGTTGTGCCTGGCGCCTTAACTTGCCATCTCCGGTCAGCAACGGACGTCCTGTTTCCTGTGCGAGCAGGTAACAAGACACGTCCGCCAGTGAGCTGTTGTTGTGCTCGATTTTCAGCTCAAAGAGCCTGATCACGCCAGACTCATCGAACGATTCAACACTCAGCCCTCGATCAAGCAGTTCCTGGTGGGGAAAGTCTGCAAGCTCATGCATGACAAAGTCGGTGCAGCAAAGTGTGAATGGCAAGCGAAACATCTGGTCCAGTAATCCGGCGTTTCTGAAGTCAATCCAGATATTCGTATCACTGATGAAGATCAAACTCATGCATTCTCCAGTGAACCCAAAAAATTGGGGTCCAGTGCGCTCACTGGTTTGCGCAGGAGTTCGGCAGCCCGAGACTTGGTGATCAAACCTTCTGCCAGCGCCCAGAATGCTAGCGACTCAAATCTTTGAGGCGGCTTGCAAGGTAACGGCTCAGGTTCTGATTTGCGCCAGCCATTGGCACTGAATTGGATGGTGAGGGACTTATAGCCACTTTCGCTGAGAAGCTTCAGATCTTTCAGGCGTCTCAACGCGGCATGCATTGAGATCCCGTATTGACGCTTTGCAATCAGCAGTTCTCGTGGATGAACTCTGGAGCGAGGATGGCTACCGAAGTCACCGGTGACACTTTTCGCCGGGTAAAGAAACGCGCCGGCAAATCGATGGCAGCAGTTTTCCTTGTCCCTCTCCGGCATATCCTCGGGTAATGCCATGACCCAGTGGCCGAGTTCATGGGCGGCAGTGAACCTGATTCGTTCGCCTGGGCGATCGGCATTCAGTGCAATCAACACGTGTTCGCCGTTACCGGTGGCAGCGCAAGCGCCGTCGAAGTCGTCCGGGCCGTTTAGCATGGCGACTTTTATGCTGTGCTCCTCCAGCTGTTCGGTCAGGTTGGCAATGGGGTCGCTACCAATTCCCCAGAATTGCCGAAGCTCCTCTGCTGCGCCTTCGGCTTCATCGAGAGAGGAAACCGGGATCATTTGCGCCGGGGTGACGGGAGTGTGGATGTCGGCAGGATTGAAACACTCCTCGAGCGCGATGTAGCGCTCAAGGTGCTCGCGAATTTTCTCTTCCACCTGTGCCTGGCGATATTTAGGCATTCGGGCCAGTTTTCGAAACTCCAGAGGCGCCAGTGCAATTGCATCAGCGCGAAAGAAGTACTCAGGGCTGACCTGAAGCGCCTTGGCCAGTTGCAGCAGGCGAGTTGAGTTCGGAGTGCTCAACCCCTTCTCATATTTGCTCAAGGCTTGTTTGGTTATGTCGCCAAGCTCCATCGCCAAAGCCTCAAGAGTGAGGCCTTTTTGCAGGCGCGCGCGACGAATTCGGTCGTTTATCATGGGGCCCTCTCGTGGTTGACAAGGCTATCTTTTACGTTTGATTTGTCAACTCGACAAGTGTTTCGTTTTCTTTTGACGAGGCCCATGCTGGCCTTTCATCCAATTGTCATATTTCAGCCATAGAGTGTTCACACGGCCTGCTGATACTTGGCCCCGACTTAACACACCCTATCTGCTAGGAGTAAGGCATGAAACTGAAGCGTTTGATGGCGGCAATGACTTTTGTCGCTGCTGGCGTTGCGACTGCCAACGCGTTCGCCGCTGTTGACCCTGCTATCCCGAGCTACACCAAGACCACTGGTGTGTCGGGCAACCTGTCCAGCGTCGGCTCCGATACCCTGGCCAACCTCATGACCCTCTGGGCTGAGAACTACAAAAAAGAATACCCGAACGTAAATATCCAGATTCAGGCCGCTGGCTCCGCCACTGCGCCACCTGCGCTGACTGAAGGCACCTCCAACCTGGGCCCGATGAGCCGCAAGATGAAGGACACCGAACTGGCGGCCTTCGAGCAGAAGTACGGCTACAAGCCAACCGCAATCCCGGTTGCCGTGGATGCCCTGGCCGTATTCGTGCACAAGGACAACCCGATCCAGCACCTGACCATGGAACAGGTTGACGCAATCTTCTCGTCGACCCGTCTGTGCGGCGCCAAAGCCGACGTGAAAACCTGGGGCGAACTGGGTGTGACCGGCGACCTGGCCAACAAGCCAGTGCAACTATTCGGTCGCAACTCGGTATCCGGTACCTACGGCTACTTCAAAGAAGAAGCCCTGTGCAAAGGCGACTACAAACCAAACGTCAACGAACAACCAGGTTCGGCTTCGGTCGTGCAGTCGATCAGCTCCTCGCTGAACGGCATCGGTTACTCGGGCATCGGTTACAAGACCGCCAGTGTGAAAACCGTGCCATTGGCCAAGAAAGGCAGCACTGACTTCATCGAAGACACCGAAGAAAACGCCCTGAACGGCAAATACCCGCTGTCGCGTTTCCTCTACGTGTACGTCAACAAAGCCCCGAACAAGCCTCTGGCTCCGCTGGAAGCTGAGTTCGTGAAACTGGTGCTGTCGAAGCAGGGCCAGGAAGTTGTGGTGAAAGACGGCTACATCCCTTTGCCAGCCAAGGTTGCTGCAAAAGCACTGGCTGACCTGGGTCTGCAGGAAGGCGGCGCTGTCGCAAAGAAGTAACAAATTGAGTCCAGGGTGAACCCCACCGGACTCAGGTAAAAGGCCGGATCTGCTCGCAGGCCGGCCTTTTCCACACCTCAAATTTTTGATCCTCTGCCAGTCCCGCTGGCGGTGGATTTGCTGCGTCACTGCATTGTCATCTTTCTGTCATACAGGATCGCTAGGGTGAGCGCATGAATGATCTGGCCAATTCCCAAATGACTACTAATCCTCCCAAGCGCATTGATTTCAATACGCCTGAGCTGCAACGCAAGCGCCGCATTCGCGCGCTCAAGGATCGCTTCACCCGCTGGTACGTCCTCGTTGGCGGTCTCGCGGTGCTGGCAGCCATTACCCTGATCTTTTTCTTCCTCGCCTACGTGGTTGCGCCGCTGTTTCAGGGTGCCGACCTGACCGCGAAAGACTCGATCACCCCAGCCTGGATGCAGGACGCCGGCAAGCCGCTGATGATTTCGCTCGAAGAGCAGAATCAGGTGGCCATGCGCGTTTCCGACAAGGGCCAGGCATTGTTCTTTGATATCGACAGTGGCGCTGAACTGAAGCGCGTCGATCTGCCGGTGCCTGCCGGCGCCACCGTGACCTCGATTGGTGAAGATCAGCCGGGCCATCCGCTGGTGGCCGTGGGTCTGTCCAACGGCCAGGCGCTGGTGTTCCGTCACACTTATAAAGTCAGCTACCCCGACGGCAAGAAAACTATCAGCCCGGCCATCGAGTATCCATATGGCGAGGCACCGATCGCGCTGAACGAAGCCGGCGGTGCGCTGGAGCATGTCAGTCTCAACGCCTCCGACACCACACTGATGCTGGTCGGTTCGACCGGCTCGCAACTCAACGTGTTGTCGCTGACCAGCGAAGAAAACATGATGACCGGCGAAGTCACCAACGAGCAGAAGCGTATCGATCTGCCGCAGATGACTGAACCGGTGAAAAACATCTTCGTCGACCCGCGCCAGCAATGGCTGTACGTGGTCAACGGTCGCGCTCAGGCCGACGTGTTCAGCCTGCGCGACAAGAGCCTCAACGGTCGCTACAAACTGCTGGAAAACGCTGATGCCGAAGTCACCGCGACCACGCAACTGGTCGGCGGTATCTCGCTGATCGTCGGCGACTCCAAGGGTGGTCTGGCCCAGTGGTTCATGGCCCGTGACACCGATGGCGAACTGCGCCTGAAACAAATCCGCACCTTCCAGATGGGCACCACGCCGATCGTTGAAATCTCCGCCGAAGAGCGTCGCAAAGGCTTCCTCGCCTTGGATGCCAGCGGCAAGCTCGGCGTGTTCCACAGCACCGCGCACCGCACGCTGCTGGTCGATCAAGTTGTAGAAGGCCAAGGCCTGTTCGGTCTGTCGCCGCGCGCCAACCGCGTCATCGTCGAAGCCGGCGGCAAGCTGCAACCGCTGCTGCTCGACAACCCGCACCCGGAAGTATCGTGGAGCGCGCTGTGGAGCAAGGTCTGGTACGAGAACTACGACGAGCCTAAATACGTCTGGCAATCGACTGCGGCCAACACCGATTTCGAACCGAAACTGAGCCTCTCGCCACTGACCTTCGGCACCCTGAAGGCTGCGTTCTACGCGATGTTGCTGGCGGCGCCACTGGCGGTCGCGGCGGCGATCTACACCGCCTACTTCATGGCCCCGGGCATGCGCCGCAAGGTCAAGCCGGTGATCGAGCTGATGGAAGCGATGCCGACGGTGATCCTCGGTTTCTTCGCCGGCCTGTTCCTCGCACCATATGTAGAAGGGCATCTGCCGGGCATCTTCAGCCTGCTGATGTTGTTGCCGATCGGCATTCTGGTCGCCGGTTTCACCTTCAGTCGCCTGCCTGAGTCGATTCGTCTGCGAGTCCCGGACGGTTGGGAAAGTGCGCTGTTGATTCCGGTGATTCTGTTTGTGGGCTGGCTGTCGCTGTACATGAGCCCGTTCATGGAGAACTGGTTCTTCGGCGGTGACATGCGCATGTGGATCTCCCACGACCTCGGCATCACCTACGACCAGCGCAACGCTCTGGTGGTCGGTCTGGCCATGGGCTTCGCGGTGATCCCGAACATCTACTCGATCGCTGAAGATGCGGTGTTCAGTGTGCCGCGCGGCCTGACCCTCGGCTCGCTGGCCTTGGGTGCCACGCCGTGGCAGACCATGACCCGCGTGGTGATCCTCACCGCCAGCCCGGGGATCTTCTCGGCGCTGATGATCGGCATGGGCCGTGCGGTCGGCGAAACCATGATCGTGCTGATGGCCACCGGCAACACCCCGGTCATGGAAATGAACCTGTTCGAGGGCCTGCGCACTCTGGCTGCCAACGTCGCGGTGGAAATGCCCGAGTCGGAAGTCGGCGGCAGCCACTACCGCGTGCTGTTCCTCTCGGCGCTGGTGCTGCTGTTGTTCACCTTCGTCATGAACACCCTGGCAGAACTGATTCGTCAGCGTCTGCGCAAGAAATACTCGTCGCTTTAAGCAAAGGTAGAAGTCTGTGAAACAGAACTCCCTGAAAGGATGGTTCAAGAGCGGCGCCCCGGGCGTCTGGATCAGCGGTGGCGCGGTGTCCATCGCGGTCATCATGACCATTGGCCTGCTGGCCGTGATTGCCGTGCGCGGTCTGGGTCACTTCTGGCCGGCGGACCTGGTGCATGCCAGCTACGACGTGCCGGGTCAGGCCCAGCATCTGGTCGTCGGCGAAGTGGTACAGAAAGAAGAAGTGCCGCGTGCCCGTCTGAAGAGCGCCGGTTTGCCGGTGCCGGATGAAGGTCCGGAATTCATGACCCGCGAGCTGATCAAGGTCGGCAACCGTGACTTGAACGGCAACGACTTCACCTGGATCGTCGGCGACTGGCTGACCAACCAGACCACGCCGCCAGAGCTGATGGCGATCGAACGTCGCGAGTGGGGCAACTTCTACGGCTACCTGGTCAACGTCAAACAGGACGGCAAAGTTATCGCCGAGGGTGAAGCTGCCTGGCCTGAACTGCAAGCGCGGATCAACCGTGTGAACGGCCTGGCGGCACAACTGAAATCGCTGGAAAAAACCGACATCGGTGCGATCAACGCAGGACTGGAGCGCATCCGTCTGCACGGTCGCAAACTGGAACTGGAAGGCAAACTCGACGCCACCGCGCAAGCGGACATGGAGTCCGAGCGTGCCGAGCTGAATGCGCGTTATCAGGACATCGAAGCGCGTCTGGCCGATCTGCATGCGCAGTTCAACCGCGATGCCCTGACCGCTCGCGATGCCAACGGCAAAGAGATCGAAATCGGTCTGGGCAAAGTGGTTCACGCCTACCAGCCGAACGCGATGAGCACCTTCACCAAGGTCGGCTTCTACTTCAGCAAGATCTGGGAATTCCTTTCGGATGACCCGCGTGAAGCGAACACCGAAGGCGGGATTTTCCCGGCAATCTTCGGCACCGTGATGATGACGTTGATCATGGCGATGATCGTCACCCCGTTTGGCGTGCTGGCGGCGGTGTACCTGCGTGAATACGCCAAGCAGAACACCCTGACGCGGATCATCCGTATCGCGGTGAACAACCTCGCTGGCGTACCGGCGATCGTTTACGGCGTGTTTGGTCTGGGCTTCTTCGTTTACGTGCTCGGTGGTTCGGTCGACCGCTTGTTCTTCCCCGAAGCGCTGCCGGCACCGACCTTCGGTACCCCGGGTCTGCTTTGGGCCTCGTTGACCCTGGCGTTGCTGGCGGTGCCGGTGGTGATCGTGGCGACCGAGGAAGGTCTGGCGCGTATTCCGCGTACCGTGCGTGAAGGTTCGTTGGCCCTCGGCGCGACCAAGGCTGAAACCTTGTGGAAGATTGTGATCCCGATGGCCAGCCCGGCGATGATGACCGGCATGATTCTCGCCGTGGCTCGCGCCGCCGGTGAAGTGGCGCCGCTGATGCTGGTGGGTGTGGTGAAACTGGCGCCGTCGCTGCCGGTGGACGGCAACTACCCGTACCTGCACCTGGATCAGAAGATCATGCACCTGGGCTTCCACATCTATGACGTCGGCTTCCAGAGCCCGAACGTCGAAGCGGCCCGCCCGCTGGTGTATGCCACGGCGCTGTTGCTGGTACTGGTGATCGCGACGTTGAACCTGTCGGCGGTGTATATCCGCAACCACCTGCGCGAAAAATACAAAGCACTGGATAGCTAAAGCCATTAGCCACAAGCGGCAAGCTACAAGCCGCTTTTGCTCAAACTTGCAGCTTGCAGCCAGAAGCTCGCAGCTACGAACGGAGTGAGAACCATGCAGCACGAAACACATACCCACGGCATCAACATGTCCGCCCTGGGCCGCGACAAGCAGAGCCTCAACCTCGAACAGGAAACCGTGGCCATCGAAGTACCGGGCCTGAGCCTGTACTACGGCGAGAAACAAGCGCTGTTCGACGTCAGCATGAACATCCCGAAACAGCGCGTGACCGCCTTCATCGGCCCGTCCGGCTGCGGTAAATCCACGCTGCTGCGCACCTTCAACCGCATGAACGACCTGGTTGACGGCTGCCGCGTAGAAGGCGCGATCAACCTCTACGGCAACAACATCTATCGCAAAGGCGAAGACGTTGCGGAGCTGCGTCGTCGTGTCGGCATGGTGTTCCAGAAGCCCAACCCGTTCCCGAAAACCATCTACGAAAACGTGGTCTACGGCCTGCGCATTCAGGGCATCAACAAGAAGCGCATCCTCGACGAAGCGGTCGAGTGGGCGTTGAAAGGCGCGGCGCTGTGGGACGAGGTCAAAGATCGTCTGCACGAGTCGGCACTCGGCCTGTCCGGTGGTCAGCAACAACGTCTGGTGATCGCCCGCACCATCGCGGTTGAGCCGGAAGTGCTGCTGCTCGACGAACCGTGCTCGGCCCTCGACCCGATCTCGACGCTGAAAGTCGAAGAGCTGATCTACGAGCTGAAGTCCAAGTTCACCATCGTCATCGTGACCCACAACATGCAACAGGCCGCGCGGGTGTCCGACTACACGGCGTTCATGTACATGGGCAAACTGGTGGAATTCGGCGACACCGATACCCTGTTCACCAATCCGGCGAAGAAGCAGACCGAAGACTACATCACGGGGCGGTACGGCTAGCCGTACAGCTGCAAGCCGCAAGCTTCAAGCGGCAAGTTAGAAGCGAAGCGGCATGGATCACCACATAACAGCTTGCAGCTTGTAGCTTGCAGCTCTTGGTTAAACGCTTTTTCGGAGCGAATGCATGATTTCCAAAGAAGGCCTCACTCATCACATCTCTGCGCAGTTCAACGCTGAGCTTGAGGAAGTGCGCAGCCACCTCCTGGCCATGGGCGGGCTGGTCGAGAAGCAGGTCAACGACGCGGTGACTGCGCTGATCGAGGCCGACTCCGGCCTGGCTCAGCAGGTGCGCGAGATCGACGACCAGATCAACCAGATGGAACGCAACATCGACGAAGAATGCCTGCGCATTCTTGCCCGTCGTCAGCCGGCGGCGTCCGACCTGCGTTTGATCATCAGCATCTCCAAGTCGGTGATTGACCTTGAGCGCATCGGTGACGAAGCGACCAAGATCGCCCGTCGTGCGATTCAGCTGTGCGAAGAAGGCGAAGCGCCGCGCGGTTACGTCGAGGTTCGCCACATCGGCGACCAGGTGCGCAACATGGTCCGTGATGCGCTGGACGCGTTTGCCCGTTTCGACGCTGATCTGGCGTTGTCGGTGGCGCAGTACGACAAGATCATCGACCGCGAATACAAGACCGCGCTGCGTGAGCTGGCGACCTACATGATGGAAGACCCGCGCTCTATCTCGCGGGTCTTGAGCATCATCTGGGTGCTGCGTTCGCTGGAGCGCATTGGCGATCACGCGCGCAATATCTCCGAATTGGTCATTTACCTGGTGCGCGGCACCGACGTGCGCCACATGGGCCTCAAGCGCATGAAAGAAGAAGTTGAAGGCACAAGCGGCGAAACCGCTAATGTTCCGGGTAATGCTGACGATAAGTAAGATTGCCTGAGAAAAGCGCCCGGCCCTTTGGTCGGGCGTTTTTGTTTGTGCTTTTCACAAGGCAGATCGAATTAAAAAGCAGCACCCGCGAACGAAAAGTCCCGGCGTGACTGAAGAGTTTTGGCAATGTGCCATCAGCCAGCGTTATGCTTGCCGGGATTTTAATAGGGGTGTTGGATGAGCAAGATCAGTGTGTTGGTCGTGGACGATGCTTCGTTCATTCGTGACTTGGTGAAAAAGTGCCTGCGTAATTACTTCCCGGGGATCCGCACCGAGGACGCCGTCAACGGTAAAAAGGCTCAGGCCATGCTGGCCAAAGAGGCGTTCGACCTGGTCCTGTGCGACTGGGAAATGCCGGAAATGTCCGGTCTCGAGCTGCTGACCTGGTGCCGCGAGCAAGACAACCTAAAGACCATGCCGTTCGTCATGGTCACCAGCCGTGGCGACAAGGAAAACGTCGTGCAGGCGATTCAGGCCGGCGTTTCCGGCTACGTCAGCAAGCCGTTCACCAACGAGCAACTACTGACCAAGGTCAAACAGGCGCTGAACAAGGTCGGCAAGCTCGACACCCTGATGAACAGTGCGCCGACCAAAATGAACTCGGCGTTCGGCAACGATTCGCTGAGCGCATTGACTGGCGGCAAGCCTGCCGTGGTCGGTGGTGCGCCGGCGGCCGCAGCGGTCAACCCGTTTGCCAAACCGGTTGCTGCCGCGCCAGCGCCCGCTGCTGCGCCATCCCGTGGCCTGCTCAACAGCCCACCGGTCAAGGCACCAGCCGCCGCATCGGCTCCGGCCAGCGGTCGTGGCCAAGGCCAATTGCGCCTGCCAAGCGGTACTCAGCAATGCGTGATCAAGGCTTTGAGCATCAAGGAAGCGTTGTTGGTGGTGAAACGCACCGAGACCCTGCCGCAGATCCTCGACAGCGCCGTGCTCGACCTGGAGCAGGGCGACAACGCCGAAATCGCCCGTCTCAACGGTTACTTGCACGCGGTTGTCGCGTTCGAGCCGAAACCGGACAGCGACTGGCTGCAACTGACCTTCCGTTTCGTCGATCAGGATGCGCAGAAGCTCGACTACATTTCCCGCCTGATCGCACGCGGCACGGCGCAGAAGCACTTCGTTCCGGGCGCGTGATCGGCGTCTGTGAAAAGATCGCAGCCTTCGGCAGCTCCTACATTGGAATGCATTTTCCCTGTAGGAGCTGCCGAAGGCTGCGATCTTTTGCTTTGTGCGCTGGGCAAATTGAAACATCTGTCGACTAGCCTGGTCTGCTTCACCTGCTAGGCTCATTTCCAGGCCTTCCTTTCGACAGACTCTTGCCCATGCTCGCGCGCCTGCTGTTTTTCTGTGGTCTCTTCATGGCCTCCACCTCGGCTGTGGCCATGACCATTTACAAGTCCACCGATGCCAACGGCGTGGTCTCGTACAGTGACCGGCCGAGCAAAGGCGCGCAGGTGTTCGTTTTTCAGGACCGCATGGTCGAGCGTCTGGAGCGGCAGGTGTACCTCGACATCAAAAAGCAGAAGGGTGCCGACGTGGTCTTCGTGCGCAACGATCTGTATGCGCCGGTCGAGGTGGCGCTGGCGTTCACCGGGATGAGCAATGTGCGCGGCGCGCCGGCACAAACCATCCGCCGGGTGCTGCCGGCGCGCAGCAATACGCGGTTGGCATTGCTGACGGCGGTGTCCGGCAAGCAGCCGCTGGTGTACACGCCGCAATTTCACTATTCCCTCGGTGACCCCGCTGGAACCGCACAGGGCTATCGTTATCCGCTGCCATGGCGCGGTGGGCCGTTTCGCCTGAGTCAGGGCGCCAACGGCCAATACAGCCACTACGGGCCGAAGAACAAGTACGCGATGGACATCGCCATGCCGGTCGGCACGCCGATCATTGCCGCGCGGGCCGGGGTGGTGGTGAAGACCGAGAATTCCCAGAGCGGGCGCGGTAATGATGCTTCCGGCAATTTCGTGCGGGTGCTACACGACGACGGCACCATGGGCGTGTACCTGCACCTCAAACAAGGTTCGGTAAGCGTGCGCGAAGGACAAAGGGTGACCGTGGGCAGTCCGCTGGCGCTGTCAGGCAACACTGGCAACAGCAGCGGCCCGCACCTGCACTTTGTGGTGCAGCGCAATACCGGGGAAGGGTTGGTGTCGATTCCGTATCAGTTCAACCAGCCGCTGGGGGCGTTGCCCAACTTTGCGTTGGGCAAGCAGTAAGCTTCTAAAAGCAAAAGATCGCAGCCTGCGGCAGCTCCTACAGGGATTGCATTCCCATGTAGGAGCTGCCGCAGGCTGCGATCTTTTAGCAGGCAACGCGGTTTCCCGCATTGCACTCAATCCAGCATCAACACCTTGGCCAGCACAATCTTCGGCCCTTTCATCTTCTTGATGATGATCCGCAGGCCTTCGACTTCCAGCACTTCTTCCTCTTCCGGCACCCGTTTCAGGGTTTCATAAACCAGCCCGGCGAGGGTTTCCGCTTCGATGTGATCAAGGTCGATACCCAGCAGGCGTTCAACCTTGAACAACGGCGTGTCACCACGCACCAGCAGTTTGCCCGGCTGATAGGCAAGGATGCCGCGCTCAGCCTTGCGGTGTTCGTCCTGAATGTCGCCGACCAGCACTTCCAGCACGTCTTCCATGGTCAGGTAGCCGATGATGTTGCCGTCAGCCTCCTCGACCACGGCGAAGTGCGAGCCACCCTTGCGGAACTGCTCCAGCAACTGCGACAACGGCATATGGCGCGACACGCGCTCCAGCGGACGGGTCAGTTCAGCGAGGTTGAACGACTCGGGAATGTGATCCAGTGCTGCCAGTTCCAGCAGCAGATCCTTGATGTGCAGCAGGCCGACGAACTCCTGTCGCTCGCTGTCGTACACCGGATAACGGCTGAACTTGTGGCGACGGAACATCGCGAGGATTTCTTTCAGCGGCGCGTTGAATTCAAGGGTGATCAGGTCTTCGCGGGAGTTGGCCCAGTCGACCACCTCCAGCTCGCCCATTTCCACCGCCGAGGCCAAAACGCGCATGCCCTGATCGCTCGGATCCTGGCCACGGCTGGAGTGCAGGATCAGTTTCAGTTCTTCACGGCTGTAATGGTGTTCGTGGTGCGGGCCGGGTTCGCCCTGGCCGGCGATACGCAGAATCGCGTTGGCGCTGGCGTTGAGCAGGTAGATCGCCGGGTACATCGCCCAGTAGAACAGGTACAACGGCACCGCCGTCCACAGCGACAGCAGCTCGGGTTTGCGGATCGCCCACGATTTCGGGGCCAGTTCGCCGACGACGATGTGCAGGTAGGAAATGATGAAGAACGCGGTAAAGAACGACACGCCTTTGACGATTTCCGGCGACTGCACGCCGACCGCACTCAGCAGCGGCTCGAGAATGTGTGCGAAGGCCGGTTCACCGACCCAGCCGAGGCCGAGAGAGGCGAGGGTGATACCGAGCTGACACGCCGACAGATACGCATCGAGCTGACTGTGTACGGTGCGCAGGATGTGTCCGCGCCAGCCGTTCTGATCAGCGATGGCCTCGACCCGGGTCGAGCGCAGTTTGACCATGGCGAATTCCGCCGCAACGAAAAAGCCGTTGAGCAAAACCAGGATCAGAGCAAAAAGGATCATGCCGAAATCGGCGAATATTGTTGCGAGGGACAAGCCAGGGGAAGGGTCCATGATGGAGTTTTGCGGGTTCCGTGTGATTCAAGAGAGGTAAAAGTCGCGCCTGAAAGGCAGGCACAAGTCAGCCAATGTAGCGGCTGACCTGGCGATTGCCTAGTGCGACATTACTCAGCGGCGCTGATCGCCCGCGCCTGGGCCACTTGCGCCGGGGCGAAATGGCAGGTGAATGTGCTGCCGTGACCGGGCACGCTGCTGATCTCCATGCGTGCGCGGTGGCGCAGCAGTACGTGTTTGACGATGGCCAGACCAAGCCCGGTGCCGCCAGTGTTGGAGTTGCGGCTGGAGTCGACACGGTAGAAGCGTTCGGTCAGGCGCGGCAGGTGTTTGCTGTCGATGCCGATCCCGGAATCCTGCACGCTGAGGTGTGCGCCCTGGTCGTCGCCCCACCAGCGAATACGGATGTTGCCCTCGGCCGGGGTGTATTTCACGGCGTTGAACACCAGATTGGAAAACGCACTGCGCAATTCCGCTTCGCTGCCTTTGAGCAGCAGGCCGGCGTCGGCTTCGAGGGTGATGCGCTGGTTCTTCGCGCCGGACAATTGCTGCGCATCGCTCTTGATCGATTGCAGCAGCGAGTCGACCTGCACCGGCTGGTTGTCGGACGGGTAATCGGTGGCTTCCAGTTTCGCCAGCAGCAGCAAATCGTTGAGCAGCGTCTGCATGCGCCCGCCCTGTTGTTGCATCTGCTGCAGGGCGCGGCTCCAGCGCGGATTCACTTCCTCGACGTTGTCGAGCAGGGTTTCCAGGTAGCCGCAGATCACCGTCAGCGGCGTGCGCAACTCGTGGGAGACGTTGGCGATGAAGTCTTTGCGCATCTGTTCCAGCTGATGGATGCGCGTGACGTCGCGCACCAGCATCAAATGTTCATTGTTGCCGTAGCGGGTCAGGTACAGCTGAATGCGCACGCGATCGTTGGTCGGCGAGGGGATTTCCAGCGGCTCGGCGTAGCTGTCCTGCTCGAAGTATTCCTTGAAGCGCGGATGGCGCACCAGGTTGGTCACCGGTTGGCCACTGTCTTGCGGGGTCTTGAGACCGAGCAGGGTTTCGGCGGCACGGTTCCACCATTCCAGGTTGCCGTCGCTGTCGAGCATGATCACTGCGTCTTTCAGCGCGGCGGTGGACTCCTGCACCCGGTCGATCACCGCTTGCAGGCGCCCGCGCACCCGTTGATCGCGGCGTTGCAGGTGGTAGATGCTGTCGAACACTTCGCCCCACAGGCCATAGCCATCGGGCGGTGCTTCGTCGGGTTGGTGCTGGCGCAGCCATTCGTGCAGCCGCAGTAATTGCTTGAGCGTCCAGCCCAGATAAATCCCCAGGCCCGCCGCGAGGCTCCAGCCGTAATAGCCGGTGATCAGGCCGATCACCAGACACGCTGTGACCAGCAACAGCATGTGGCGAATCAGGGTGCCATGCCAGTTTTGATTCACGGGGGCGTCCTTAGCCGCAGCTTCAAGTTTCAAGCTGCAAGCTACAAGTCAGAGCGGCTCGCTGTTACTTGCCGCTTGTAGCTAGAAGCTTGCAGCTGTTTTTTTATGCTTTGGTGGAAAACCGGTAGCCGGTGCCGCGCACGGTTTGTACCAGATTTTCGTAGGCGTCGCCGAGGGCCTTGCGCAGGCGCCGGATGTGCACGTCGACGGTGCGCTCTTCAACATAGACGTTGCCGCCCCAGACCTGATCCAGCAACTGGCCACGGGTGTAGGCGCGTTCCTGGTGGGTCATGAAGAATTGCAGCAGACGGTATTCGGTCGGGCCCATCTCGGCAGGTTTGCCGTCAATGGTCACGCGGTGGCTGATCGGGTCGAGCAGCAGGCCGCCGACTTCGATCGGTGCTTCGCCGTCGGTCGGGCCGGCACGGCGCAGCACGGCTTTGAGACGGGCGACCAGTTCGCGCGGGGAAAACGGTTTGGTGATGTAGTCGTCGGCGCCGACTTCCAGGCCCTGGATCTTGTTGTCCTCTTCGCCCTTGGCGGTGAGCATGATGATCGGGATGTCCCCGGTCAGTTCATCGCGCTTCAGGCGACGGGCCAGTTCGATACCAGAGGTGCCGGGCAGCATCCAGTCGAGCAGGATCAGGTCCGGCTTGCGGTCGACGATGATGGCGTGGGCCTGCTGCGAGTTCTCTGCCTCGAGGCAGTCATAGCCGGCCATTTCCAACGCAACGGCGATCATTTCGCGAATGGGCGCTTCGTCGTCGACGATCAGAATGCTCCTGCCAACCATGCCTTAATCCTCTTGTCATTTAACTGTCTTGCGCCGCATTAGATAACGGAATTATTGCAGTCGTGTGACAGTATTTTAGTCCGGCGGCGATTGTGCAAATCCTCAACTAAGCTCTAAGTCCGAATCCTGACAACCACAAAAGAAGGTTTCCATGACTCAAATGACTGTTTCTTTCAAAGCACTGCTGCTTGCCGCTGCCATTGCATTACCGTCGATGGCGTTCGCCGCTGACCCGGTCATGATGAAAGACGGCATGATGACCGACCACAAAGGCATGACCGTGTACACCTTCGACAAGGACACGGGCGGTAAATCGATGTGCAACGGCGATTGCGCGAAGAACTGGCCGCCGATGATGGCGCCGGCGGGAGCCAAGGCTGAAGGCAAATTCACCCCCATCAAGCGTGATGACGGCATGATGCAATGGGCATATGACGGCAAGCCGCTTTACACCTTCAAAATGGATGAAAAACCAGGCGACATGAAGGGGGAAGGGTTCAAGGACATGTGGCACATGCCGAAACACTGAGTCCTGCAGCAACTGCGTCCCTGTGGGAGCGAGCCTGCTCGCGAAAGCGCTGTGTCAGTTAACGCATTGGCTGACTGACACGACGCCTTCGCGAGCAGGCTCGCTCCCACAGGTTTGAATCCTTAGCGCAACGCGTAATCCAGCACAATCCCGACGAAAATCGCCAACCCGGCCCAGTGGTTGTGCAAGAACGCTTTGAAGCAGCGCATGCGGTCACGATCGCGGGTGTACCAGAACTCCCACGCATAACACCCGGCAGCCACCAGCAAGCCGAGATGGAACCAGACACCCAACTCGAACTTCGACCCCGCCAGCAACAGGCACCCCAGCGACAACGCCTGCAAGCTCAGGATGATCACCCGATCCGCCTCGCCGAACAGGATCGCCGTGGATTTCACGCCAATCTTCAAATCGTCATCGCGATCGGTCATCGCGTAATAGGTGTCGTAACCCACCGTCCACAGCAGGTTGGCGATCCACAGCAGCCACGCCGCTGCCGGCAACTCCCCGGTCTCGGCAGTGAATGCCATCGGCATACCCCACGAGAACGCTGCGCCCAGCACCACTTGCGGGTAATAGGTGTAACGCTTCATGAACGGATAAGTGAAGGCCAGCGCCAGCCCGCCCAGCGACAGCCAGATCGTCGGCGCATTGGTGCACAGCACCAGCAGGAAACTCACGCCCATCAACAGCGCAAAGAACACCAGCGCTTCTTTCGAGCTGATTCTGCCGGCAGCCAATGGCCGCTGTGCGGTACGTTTGACGTAGCCGTCGACCTTGCGATCGGCCCAGTCGTTGATCACGCAGCCACCGGCGCGGGTCAGGATCACGCCGAGGACAAAAATCACCACGTTGGCCAGCGACGGCGAGCCTTTGCCAGCAATCCACAGCGCCCACAGGGTCGGCCACAGCAGCAGGTAAATGCCAATCGGCTTGTCCATACGGGTCAATTGAATGAAGTCCCAGGCGCGCGGGTTCAAGCGGTTCAGGGACTTGAGCAGACTCTGATACATCAGCAATTCTCCGGATGGGCGCGGGCAGCGCTCCACAGGCTTGGCAGGAAAATCTCCGCCACCAGCACGCTCAAAGCGCCACGGTCAAAACGCGAACGGCGGCCCCACAGTTCCGGCGCTTTGGCGGCTTCCGGCAGCCATTGTTCAGGGTAGTGGCAAACTTCGAGGGCGCGACGCTGAAACGCTTGATCACAAAACAGCAATTCGCCCAGCGAGCGGCTGCCCAGCTCATCCATGTGCAAACCGTCGCCCTGCAAGGCTTCGCGCGATGCCACGCTGCGGGCAAACACCCAGGCCTCGCCGTGGCCGCGCAGATACACTTCGCGCACCCAGCCTTCGCTGCCGTCGGCCAGATCCAGTGCGGCGCATTCGTCAGCGCGCAGGGTGTCCCAGCCTTCGAACAACGGCGTGACACTGAAGCCATCATTGGACAGCCGGGTCAGTCGGCGGGTGAGGGAGCCTTCGTCGAACAACCAGTCGAGGGTCAACGAATCGGGGAGGGGCGTCAGTCGGCTTTGGGTCAGCCAGAGCGAGGTCGGGCAGGCATTTGAATGTTGCACAATGAGTCATTATTGGCCGCAAATGAGGCGGCGAGCTTACCATGGCGAGCTGCGATATTGAGTGACCCGGGTCGCCATTGCGCCGAACAGGCTTGCATCTGCCCGGCACCATCAGTACAAAACGCCCTGAGCCGGATGGCAGTGCAACTCCATCGACCGTCCGCGCCGGCACCAAGCCTGAACCCTGAGGAAGTACCTGAATGAAAAAGTGGCAATGTGTGGTCTGCGGCCTGATTTACAACGAAGCCGACGGCTGGCCGGATGACGGCATTGCGCCGGGCACCCTGTGGCAGGACGTACCGGAAGACTGGCTGTGCCCGGACTGCGGCGTCGGCAAGATGGACTTCGAAATGATCGAAATCAACTAAGCAAGAAAAACAAAGGAGTAAGGCATGAGCGCACCTGTCGTCATCATTGGCACTGGCCTTGCGGGCTATAACCTGGCCCGCGAATTTCGCAAGCTCGACAGCGAAACCCCGCTGCTGCTGATCACTGCCGATGACGGCCGCTCTTACTCCAAACCGATGCTCTCCACTGGTTTCGGCAAGAACAAGGACGCTGATGGTCTGAGCATGGCTGAACCGGGTGCGATGGCCGAGCAGTTGAAAGCCGAAGTGCGCACCCACACGCGCATCAGCGGCATCGACGCCGGCCATAAACGCCTGTGGATCGGCGAAGAAGCGGTTTATTACCGTGACCTGATTCTCGCCTGGGGCGCAGAAACCGTACGCGTGCCAATCGAAGGCGATGGCGCGGAGCTGGTATTCCCGATCAACGATCTCGAAGACTATGCGCGTTTCCGTGCCGCTGCGGCGGGCAAGCGTCGGGTGCTGCTGCTCGGCGCCGGCCTGATCGGCTGCGAATTCGCCAACGACCTGATCCTCGGCGGCTACGAAGTGCAACTGGTTGCACCCTGTGAACAGGTCATGCCGATGCTGCTGCACCCGGCGGCTGCGGCAGCCGTGCAGGCCGGGCTGGAAAGTCTCGGTGCGAAATTTCATCTCGGCCCGGTACTGACCCGCTTGCAGAAAGTCGCTGACGGCCTCGAAGCGCATCTATCCGACGGCCAGGTCATCCCATGCGACGTGGTTGTTTCGGCCATTGGCCTGCGTCCTCGCATCGATCTGGCGGCGGCTGCCGGTGTACAAGTCAATCGCGGTGTCGTGGTTGATCGGCACCTGAAAACTTCCCACGCCAATATTTACGCCTTGGGCGACTGCGCTGAAGTCGACGGGCTGAATCTGCTGTACGTGATGCCCCTCATGAGTTGTGCGCGAGCGCTGGCACAAACCCTGGCGGGCAACCTGACTGCCGTGAGCTACGGTCCGATGCCGATCACCGTGAAAACTCCGGTGTGCCCATTGGTGGTTTCGCCGCCGCCACGGGGCAGCGAAGGCGTCTGGACGGTTGAAGGGCAGGGCGCCGACATAAAGGCCCTGTGTCACAGCGCCGACGGCCAGTTGCTCGGCTACGCGCTGACCGGCGCCGCGGTGCTGGAAAAACTCGCCCTGAACAAACAGCTTCCGGCCCTGCTGGCGTAAATACCGGTCGTTCTGTCGGAATCACCCCGCTTTTGCCCCTACAAAGGTCGCGGGGAGACTGGCGCCGCCGGTATCCGCGTGCCATTCTCACTCCCGTCTGCCGCAGAGTAGAGCCTGCGGCGCCTTGGGCGCTGTTCCAACGAGAACAGCACGGACATAACAACAAAAAACCGTCAAAGGGGCTTCACTAATGCGTAAACCAGAACTCGCCGCTGCAATCGCTGAAAAAGCAGATCTGACCAAAGAACAGGCCAACCGCGTACTCAACGCCGTTCTCGAAGAAATCACCGGCGCTCTGCACCGCAAGGACAGCGTGACGCTGGTCGGCTTCGGCACCTTCCTGCAACGCCACCGCGGCGCCCGCACCGGCAAAAACCCGCAGACCGGTGAACCGGTCAAAATCAAGGCCAGCAACACCGTTGCGTTCAAGCCAGGCAAATCGTTGAAAGACAGCGTCAATCCATAAGCGGCGGATCCCCTGAATAGCGGGGGAACATCGTAATAAAAAATGGGCACACCGATTGCGGTCGGGTGCCCATTTTTTGTGGCTGTAAATCGGCTTATTGACGCCGGAAGCAGGCCTTGCCGTTGCCGAAGTCCACGGCCAGGCAGTTTGGCTCAATAGCCAATTGCAGATCCTCGAACAGGACAGACAAATCGTTATCGGAAGCAGGCTTGGTTGCACTTTTCAGCGTCAGTATTTCCTTGTCCACTTGCCAAGTGCCTTTGGCAAAACCGTCAGCACTGCCGTACGCCACGCCCGCATCAAAAGTACCGTCCTTGCGCAGCAGCAATTCGGCGCCCATTTCCATGGCGCCGGACAGGTAGTAATGGCCGTCCAGTGAGGGGGTGTCTGCTGATGCTTGGGTGATTGGCAGCCAAATAAGTGCTGCGAAAAATAGGGTTTTCAATTCCATGAGGTGAAGCTCCTTACCAGCCGTTGTAGAGGGTGCAGATTCTGTGGGCGTTGGATTCTGGCATAGCCAAGATTTGTCCGCGCGTTGTTTAGCCGCTACACAATCGAATCAATATCCAGCTGAAACGGCGCGCCAACCGCATGGCCACTGGTCATTGCGGCGATGGCGGCATCGTGGTCTTCGGCGGCTGTCGGAATCATCGCCAGTTGTTCCTGGACGAGGTTTTCCGGGTGAGCGTTCCAGCGCACCAGGTTTTCCTGCACCCACTCGGGCTGGTCGGCATAGCTGCCGTAAACGTCGGCTTCGGTGACGCGCTGGCCGCGCAGAGCGACCAGGCGGTCATGGGTCATTTTGATTTTGTCTATTTCGTTGTTGAGAACCGTGGTCTTGTGATTTCTTTCCTGGTGGCGGACATAGGCGCTGGGGTGGGCCTGGATCTCGCGCTCAACGGCACGCAGTTGCTTTCTGATATTTTCCAATGCGCCGCTGACCCATTCGAACTCCCGGGGTGTGACCAAAGAGCGTTTGAGCTGCTGCGCCTCCTGCCAGCGGCGCAGGCTGGCCCAGCAGCCGGGGATGTAGCTGCCGACCATCGAGTGATCGCCTGCCGCGAAGAGCTGCTTCAGAAAAGAGCCGCGCTTGGGCAGGCCATTGATATTTCGCAAGGCTTCGGCACAGCCGTGATCGTTGATAATGCTGCAGCCCGGCTGCCAGAGAATGGAGGATTGGTGTTCCTTGCCAAACACTACGGGCATGAAATGGCGCAGTGCACCGTGGTGTCCGTAATCGTCACCAAAGAAGTTGGTCATTCCCCAGACAAGCAAGGCAAAACCGGCAGCGGGGGTAATAACCAGCACTGCTCCATTGGCGATATACATCGGCTCTGGTTTGGCAAAGGTGTTCATCCATGTGGCGGGTACGCTCGGAACCGGGTCGTTCTGGTTGACGATGCGGTGGTGGATCAACGCCTTGGCACTTTCGATGAAAGTGGTGTCGCCGGCGCGAGGGGCGCCGTAGGTGTAGAGCACGATGTCGGGGTCGAAACGCTTATCACGGCGCAGCATTTCGGACAGTATCAAAGCCACTGCACCGCCCAGGCTATGCCCGGTGATCAGCAGCTTTTGCCCGCTGTAGAACTTATCCAGATAGGTCACGATAAAGGGGTATGCCGCCAGAGCCCCGCCGTAGAAACCTCGGTGCACCTTGCCTTCGCCTTCTTCGAACGCAACCTGATAAGCATCGCCATCACGCAGGCCGTCGGGCCATATTTCACTGGTGCCGCGCACGCTGATGAGGATCAGTTCGTCGTGGTGGCAGATGAAGGCTTGGGTGTCGGTACTGTTGTCTTTGTTGCGGTCATCAAGAAAGTGCAGTTTGGCCGGATTTTCTTGCTCATCACCCAACGCCGGGTCGTTCACTTCGGGGTAGAGTTGCGGGTCGAACGGAACCACTTCCAGGCGTTTCGAATAAGGCACTTCTTCGTACAGCGGGTAGTACTTTTGCGTTTGCGCAGCATCGACTTGCCATAACTCATCAAACTGCGCCAGGGCATGGCCGAACCAGTTGCCGCTGCTGGGCTGCAGGGGGAAGCTTACGCTGTCGGTTTCCACCGGTTGCGTGTTCGGTTCCTGTCCGAAATCGCTATAGCTCAGGGTGGCCAGCAAGGACAGTTGATAGAGGTTGAGTGCGCAGAAATCGTCGCTGGTCGACAGCATCGGCCGCAGCGCCCGCATTGGGCGAACTTCCAACACGTGATGTTTGTTTGGCAGCAGGGCAATGCCCTTGGGTTTGGGTGGAGGCGGGAAAAACCCCAGCTCGACCGTGGCCATGTCTTCCTGATTGAAAATTGCACTTAGCCCGCCATCCGGTGCAGTTGTATCAACCTGCTTGAAAGTTCTGCTTTTGGGCGCGGACCGCAGCAGTTTGTGCACCAGCATGTTTGGTGGGTCGCGGCGCTGCGCCAGCGGCGGTAGGTGCGCCACATGCTTGACCAGTTCACTCACCTCGACCTGGTAATAGGCATGGGTGTCGGTGAGATTTTTTGCCGGGTTGGCTTGGGTGCGTACACCTGTTGTGTGGAAAAAGCGGGTTTGTTCGGCGCGTACCTGGAGTTCGGTAATGGGGAGTGGGTAATGTGGTCGTTGCTTCAGCCGAGCGTAGGTTTCCTCTTTGCCCTGATAAAACTGATTGAGTTTTAGAGTGACGGGGCCACAGTAATGATCAATGACTTTGCCAGAGCCAGTAGCATCCAGTTTTCCGGAATAGACGGTGTCTTCGTAATCAATGACTTCATAAGTCAACCCGGCATAGGGTTTGCCGTCGCCAAATTCGTCCACTAGCTGAAACGTGGTCGTATGGCCACGTAAAGGGCAGGCGTGTATGTTGCCTTGCATAAAGCTCGCATCACTGGCGGCCAATGGTTCAACGCTCATTGGGTTTCTTCCTTGTTTTCTGTGCAGCCCGGGTAGATGGTGCAGACGCGCTCATCCAACATTTTGAAGGTGCTGAAGTCTTCGTAATTGCCGAAACAGAACGCGTCCTGATCCTCAAAGCCTTTCCCCATACAGCGCTTCCAGCCGCCAGGGACTTTGACCCACGTGTCACCAAATGCCGGCTTTTCCTCATCGGCCAACTTGACCTTCAGCCTTACCGTTTTTCCCGATAGCTGAGTCAACGTGTACGCAGTGGAGGGACGACCCCTGCGGACGTTGCCCTGCTCATCCATTTTTTTGCAGGTGAGTATTTTCGTGATGTAGCGCTTCGGGCCAACGGTGCGGAACAGCCATTGGCATTCACCGAAAAACTCGCCCGCGCCGTCATCACCGAAGGTACCCATCTGTCGTTCCAATAATTCCGGACGTACGGCGAACGAGGCATAGTCATATCCCGAGTAGCTTCGTTTCTCGTCTCTGCCAATCACTCCGATGATCTTGATCTCAACATGGTTGAGCGCTAGCGGGCACTCACTCTCGGTTCTGTACAGCTCGATCTCGGCAGTACTGATGTATTCCATGCCGGGTTTATTGAAACTGACCCAAAAATCTCGCTTTACCGGCAAGGTGCATGTTTCGCCTTGCGCGGGAAGGTAGATAGCTTTGAGTTCATACGTGAAATCAGCTGGGAAATCGGGAACGAACGTAAACGAGTTCGGCTTGCCGACGGCGGAGCAACCCAAGGTCAGGGCAAGGCAACTGCCCAGCGTCGCCCAGCGTAATGAACCCCTCATATAGACCCCTCCCCCTGCCAATACAGCGCCTGCTGATACAACCGTTCGAAATGCGCCGCGGGGTCTTCTTCAGGTTTAGGCAGCCAGTTTTTGGGTGGCAGATAATCCGGTGCTTTCAAACTCTGGGTCAGTAAAAAGTGCACCTGCTCCGGTTGGTGCCACTGCCACAGGTGACTCAGTTGAATCTGTGCCCACAACCAGTCATCCACATCATGCTGCTCGGCCAGCGACGCCAGTGCTTCGACGTGCTCTCGCACCAGATAGCGTCGGGTGTTATCGAACAGCACGTTGGCGCGCACTGTTTCTGGTATTGGCGTGTTCAACCAGGGTGGTTCGGCCGGCAGCGGGTAAGTGCCGGGAGCTGGGTTATCGGCGACGGACCATTGCGGGTCCTGCCAGTAGCAAACGCTGATGATCGGCCCAAGCAGCTCGGCGTACTGCGCTGGTTGCAGATGGGCCAGGGCACGGCCGAGTACACGGTTGTCGTGTACGCGATACACCGCCAGGTTTGGCGACTCGCCGGTGATTATGCGTTCGCGCCAGTGCGCAGCCAGAGCATCCAGATCCGCGTGACCGGCACTGGCCAGCCAGCCCCAAGCCCGTTCAGGTGTGTTCAACAGGGTCTGGACCAGCGGATGTCTGACGCTACCGATCTGAAACAGAAACGGACCGCTCTGCGCCAGTGAGTTCGCCGCTGTACCCACATATAAATTGCGAGCGTGTTCGGTGCCGAGTTCTTGCGTCAGGGCATTACATTCTTCAGGTTGATCGAGCGAGTCGAGCATCAGAAACAGTGCGCGATCGGATCGCGATTGTGCGTTCAGCCATTGTTCGAGTGTGCTCATGCGACTTCTCCGATGCTGCACTGGCCGGCACGGCAGGCCTCGCAAAGTGGGCAATAGTCCGCGGCCTGCTGGCGGGCACCCGCGACGATGGACGCCGGGCTGGCGATGTCGGCAAGGGTTTTACCGGCCGGGGCCTGTGTTGCCTGTATCGGTGCAATACCCGCCAGAGGGGCGCCGCCCTGCACGATCGGGACGCTGCTGAATATTCCGCCGGCGTTGATCACGATGTGGTGACCACCGGCGGTGAGCGTCAGGCTCATGCCCGCATCGATCACCACGTTGCTGGCCGAAATGTGCGCCTGCTGACCGGCGTGAATTACCAGGGATCCTGCGGTCAGGCTGCTGGTGCCGCTGATCGTCAGCAGATCATCGGCATTGATCACCGTGCTGCGCACGCCGTGCTGGGTGCGCAGTTCTTTGCCTGCGATCAGGGTGGTGCTGTTATTGCCCACCTGTTCGAGGCGGTCGTTGAGGATCACTTGCTCGATGTCACGTTGAGCCCGCAGGTAGATTTTTTCCTGTCCGGCACGGTCTTCGATCGACAACTCGTTGTAACCGCCATTGCGCGGTGAGCTTTGAGTGCGCAAGACCGTTCTGGTCTCGTTGGCTGGCAATGCATAGGCGGCGGATGTGATCTTGTTGGGCACGCACCCGGTGATCAGCGGTTGATCCGGGTCACCCTCCTGAAATGTCACGACCACTTCCATGCCGATGCGCGGAATCGTCATCGCCCCGAAACCTTCCCCGGCCCAGCTGGAGGCAACGCGTATCCAGCAACTGCTTTTCTCGCTATTGAGTTCTGCCCGGTCCCATGGAAACTCGACGCGAACCCTGCCGTATTCGTCGCAGAACGTCTCTCTTCCGGGCGGCCCGGTGACTCGTGCGGTCTGGCAAACCAGCACAGGTCTTGGCGCTGGCAGTGGCGGGCGGTAAAGCACGTCGGCCGGGATGGCCTTGAAGGTATTGCGATAACCTTGAGTGAAGCCATCAGCTGTTTTGTCATCGCTGCTGAAAGCCTCTTCCAGCACTTGGGGCTGCTTGCCTTCATGAGTGATGTTCAGCAGCAACCACATCTCGTTGCAGTCCGGTCGCGGATGTTCGGTCAGGTCGAAAAGGTGACCGCTGCGCAATATCGCTTGATTGCTCTTGCCCTCAATCCATTGATAGTCGCTGCGGTGCCGCTCCAGTGCTTGGCGCGCCTGCTGTTTGCCGTGCTTCTCAGACGTCATGAGCAGCGGATAACGATAGTCTTCAAGTTCGGGCGTGAATTCGGCGGTGAAGCGACTCTCCAGCAACAGGCTCGGGCGTTTCAGGTCATAGTCGCGGCGGGTGACCGTGCTGGTGCGAGTGTTGAAGCCCATGGTGAGGTGATTGACCACCGGATGTTCTGCAACCATGCCGCTGTCAGGCTGAAAAGCGGTCGCTCCCAATTTTGGGAAAAACACCTGACTGTCGCTGAACACCAGCAAATGCCTGTCAACCGAGTGCTGGTGATGCCACGCGATGCCGTCCTCGGCGCACAGGCGCTGGATATAACGGAAGTCGTCCTCGCCGTATTGCGTGCAGTACTCACGCACTGCACGGGTGGTGACATTGAAGGTGAAGTCATCGGGCTGAATGCCCTGCCGTTGCAGAACCTGCGCGACAATTTGGGGCACTGTCAGGTTCTGGAAAATCCGCTGGTCGCGACTGAACTGCAGGTAGTGCAGCGCGGGCACCAGCGTGAGCTCATAGCGAGTCAGGCGTTTGCCGGACTCCGCCAGCATTATGTTTTCGATGCGCCCGTGAATGCCTTCCTGATTGGCGCCGAATTGCAGGAACGCAGGTCGGCTTAGCAACGCTTCCAGATCGACATCAGTCCGCTCGCTCACCAGTGCGACACGGATGGCATACAGCTGACTGACGGCTTCAGCGCCGTTAAACGAAAGCACCTTGAAGTCGTGACGAAAAGCAGGAATTTGCAGGGTAAACAGCGCGCAATTGCCCGTACCGAACATAGGCTTGTCCTTAAGCAAAGTGAGTCATTGCGCGGTGTCCGATCCTCCGTGATCGCCACGCATAAAAAATTTGCCAAGGCACGCTAGCGGCGCGGGAAATAAATTGATGTAAGAAGTGTCTCTGTCATTTGTCAGAGACTTCCGGGTTGTAAAACGTTGTATGAATTGAAGGAACTGGCTGTAGGAGAGTACTTCGATATTTATTGAGTTAGCACGAATGTGCAGTGTTTACGGGGCTGGGAAAGTTTCACAAAAATACTTTGCCATCAAATTGATGGCACTTTTTCTGTTTATCATTGTCCTCGCTGAATTGTTCAAAGAGGCTGATGCATTTTCGGAAGTGTCCTACTTCTATTTTTTTCAAGAGTTGTCATGCTTGCCGCTCTGTAATGGGACGAACGTCCGGGAGGATGTCGTCTCGCCGTACAGAAGCGCTCTAGCTCAGGGCATTGGCGGGGGAGAGAGAAATGTGGCGAATATAAATGACTATCAGGGATTCCCTTGTGACATATAGGGCAATCTCCTACAGACCCCAATGAACACTTCGTCTTGTTGTTTAATCAGATGCTTGCTAGTGGCCATCATAGTGATTACGATGCGCCCACTTGAAAGAGCACATCTCAATTGGATGAGTCGCTTCACCGCTCTTCGATACTGTCCCGCGCCGCCGCAACTCCAATAGGCGCCTGACTGTAATCCTTAATAAAGGCCATGGATGTCCTACTCAAGCAAACTTTCCGCCCATTACCTCGAACTCGCTAAAGTCTCTGTTTCCAAAGAGAATTTCGCGGGCGAAGACGTTCGTTTTTCGAGCGAATTCGAGGCGCTGGAAAGCGAGCTGGCCAAAGCCTCGTCGATGCACGAAAGCGGGCAGATCGACTGGCTGAAAATTCGCGAAAACAGCGAAAACCTGCTGCGTACCCAATCCAAGGATCTGCGTGTCGGCGCCTGGCTGACCTGGTCGCTGTACCAGCGTGAATCCTTCCCCGGGCTGCTGGCCGGCCTCGGTCTGCTGCACCATCTGTCGGAAAATAACTGGGCCGACGTTCACCCGCTCAAACCCCGCACCCGTGCCGCCGCCATCGGCTGGCTGGTGCCGCGTCTCGAGCAGGTCATCACCGAAAACATTGCGATCAAAGAGCAGTTGCCGATGTTCCGGCAGCTCTCCGAGCACCTGTCCGGTCTCGAAGCGGCTTGCGCTGAGCATCTGGGCGATGACTCGCCGCTGTTGCTGCCGATCTCCCGTCGCCTGAAAACCATGATCCAGCGCGCGGCCGACAATCAGCCGGCCCCCGGTGTGGTCGGTGCGGCAGTGGCGCAGGTCAAGCAGGCTGCCAGCCAGTTGCTCACCCCGGGCGCACCGATCGACAACGAACGAGACGCCCATAAAGCCCTGCGCGCCCAGCAGGAAAGCGCCCGTCCGCTGTGCGCCTGGTGGCTCAAACAGAAAGCCACCGACCTGCGCGCTCTGCGCCTCAATCGCACGCTGCTGTGGATGACCATCGACGCGGTGCCGGAGCGCAACGCCGAGCAGATCACCGTATTGCGCGGCCTGCCGCTGGAAAAACTCAAGCTGTACCAGGACCGTTTCGATCAGGGCAAATACGCCGACCTGCTGGTGGAACTGGAGGCGAGCCTGGCGAAGGCGCCGTTCTGGTTCGATGGCCAGAGGATGGTCTGGGAGTGTCTCCAGAACCTCAACGCCGAGCTGGCAATGCGCGAAGTGGAAATCCACTTCGCGCTTTTGGTTCAACGGCTGCCCGGCATTGTCGAGTTGCGTTTCCATGACGGCGCGCCGTTTGCCGATCCGTCCACCCGGGCTTGGATCGCCGCCAACGTCATGCCGCACCTGCAGAGCGCCAGTGCGCCGCGCAAGGTCGAAAGCGAAAACGTCGAAACCCAGCCAGCCTGGGAAAAGGCCCTCGAAGAAGTTCTGCCGCTGCTGCGCAAGGAAGGCCTGAAGCCCGCCGTGCAGACGCTCAAGCAGGGTTTGCAATCCGCTCACGGTGGCCGCGAACGCTTCTTCTGGCAGTTCGCCCTCGCGCGCCTGTGCTTCATGGCCAAGAAATACGAACTGGCCAAGAACCAGCTGGAAACCCTCGATCAGACATTACAGGACTCAGGCCTGCACGCCTGGGAGCCCGATCTTGCATTGGAAGTGCTGCATTTACTGCATAGCTGCTGCGAGTTGTTGCCGCAGAACCATGCCGTACGTGAACGCAAGGAAGAGATTTATCGCAGGCTGTGCCACCTCGACCTCGAAGTGGTACTCGAATAGGCCCCAGGGCCACAACCGCAAGGAGAAAAGCCATGGCCAAAGAAGGCTCGGTAGCCCCCAAGGAACGCATCAACGTCACCTTCAAACCCGCCACCGGCGGTGCTCAGGAAGAGATTGAACTGCCGCTGAAGCTGCTGGCAATCGGTGACTACACCCACCGCAAGGACGATCGCAAAATCGAAGATCGCAAGCCGATCAGCATCGACAAGATGACCTTCGACGAAGTGTTGGCCAAGCAAGAACTGGGTCTGACGCTGAGCGTGCCGAACCGTCTGCAGGAAGATGGCGAGGCCGACGAGCTGGCTGTGCAACTGCGCGTCAATTCGATGAAGGACTTCAACCCGGCCAGCCTGGTCGAGCAAGTGCCTGAGCTGAAAAAACTGATGGAACTGCGCGATGCGCTGGTGGCCCTCAAAGGCCCGCTGGGTAACGCACCTGCGTTCCGTAAAGCGATCGAAGGCGTGCTCGCCGACGACGAATCCCGCGGTCGCGTACTCGGTGAGCTGGGCCTGAACGCCGCAGCCCCGGACGCCTGAGACTCCAGCCAAGGAAGCCAACACAATGAGCACTAGCGCAGCACAAGAGAAGAGCGCCGGCAACGGCGAGTACAGCATTCTCGACAGCATCATCGCCGAAACCCGTCTGACTCCGGACGACGAAGCCTACGACATCGCCAAGCGCGGTGTGTCGGCGTTCATCGAAGAACTGCTCAAGCCGCAGAACAACGGTGAGCCGGTCAAGAAGGCCATGGTTGACCGCATGATCGCCGAGATCGATGCCAAGCTCAGCCGTCAGATGGATGAAATCCTGCACCACCCGGACTTCCAGGCTCTGGAATCGTCGTGGCGTGGTCTGCAGTTGCTGGTCGATCGCACCAACTTCCGCGAAAACATCAAGATCGAAATCCTCAACGTCTCGAAAGAAGACCTGCTGGACGATTTCGAAGATTCGCCGGAAGTCATGCAGTCGGGCCTGTACAAGCACATCTACACCGCTGAATACGGCCAGTTCGGTGGTCAGCCTGTGGGCGCGATCATCGCCAACTACTACATGTCGCCAAGCTCGCCAGACGTCAAGCTGATGCAGTACGTGGCCAGCGTTTCGTGCATGTCCCACGCGCCGTTCATCGCTGCGGCCGGCCCGAAATTCTTCGGCCTGGAAAGCTTCACCGGCCTGCCGGATCTGAAAGATCTGAAAGACCACTTCGAAGGCCCGCAATTCGCCAAATGGCAGAGCTTCCGTACTTCGGAAGACTCCCGCTACGTTGGCCTGACCGTGCCACGTTTCCTGCTGCGTAACCCGTACGATCCGGAAGAAAACCCGGTCAAATCGTTCGTGTACAAGGAAACCGTTGCCAACAGCCACGAGCACTACCTGTGGGGCAACACTGCTTACGCGTTCGGCACCAAGCTGACCGACAGCTTCGCCAAATTCCGCTGGTGCCCGAACATCATCGGCCCGCAGAGCGGTGGCGCGGTTGAAGATCTGCCGTTGCACCACTTCGAAAGCATGGGCGAAATCGAAACCAAGATCCCTACTGAAGTTCTGGTTTCCGACCGTCGTGAATACGAACTGGCCGAGGAAGGCTTCATCTCCCTGACCATGCGTAAAGGCTCCGATAACGCGGCGTTCTTCTCCGCGAGTTCGGTGCAGAAGCCGAAGTTCTTCGGCATCAGCGCAGAAGGCAAGGCCGCAGAGCTGAACTACAAGCTCGGCACCCAACTGCCGTACATGATGATCGTCAACCGCCTGGCTCACTACTTGAAAGTGCTGCAGCGCGAGCAACTTGGTTCGTGGAAAGAACGTACCGACCTCGAGCTGGAACTGAACAAGTGGATCCGTCAGTACGTTGCCGACCAGGAAAACCCGAGCGCCGAAGTGCGTGGCCGTCGTCCGCTGCGCGCTGCGCAAGTGATCGTCAGCGACGTTGAAGGCGAGCCGGGCTGGTACCGCGTGAGCTTGAACGTGCGTCCGCACTTCAAGTACATGGGTGCCGATTTCACCCTGTCGCTGGTTGGCAAGCTGGACAAAGAGTAAGAGCGACTCATGGACGGATACGGCAGCCTGTTCGAACGCCTCAACGGCGACGCGCAACTACGCAAGGGCAATAGCCTTGAGGCTTGTGCCATGGCGTCAGTGGCTGCCCATCTGGCCAAAATGCTCAGCACCCGGGCCGGCAGCGTGCAAACGCTGGCCGACTACGGGTTGCCCGATCTCAATGACATGCGTCTGAGCCTGCACGACTCCCTGAGTCAGGCCCGTCTGGCCATCGAAAACTTCATCGAAGCCTACGAGCCGCGCCTGAGCAACGTGCGTGTCATTTCCCTGCCGCGTGACCACGATCAACTGCGCCTGGCCTTCAGCATCGAAGGCCTGCTGGAAGTTGAAGGGTTCAAGCGTCAGGTCAGTTTTTCCGCGCGCCTGGATGGCAGCGGACAAGTGAAGGTCACCTAAGGAGATCCCCGATGTCTGGCAAACCCGCAGCACGCGTATCCGACCCCACCGCTTGCCCACTTCCAGGCCACGGTACCAACCCGATCGCCGCCGGTTCCGGCGACGTATTCTTCGATGGCCTCGCGGCCGCCCGCCAAGGCGATGCCTCGGCGTGTGGTGGTGCGATGGTCGGCGATCTGGCGACCACGGTGTTGATTAACGGCAAAGCGGCCGCGACCGTGGGTTCGGTTGGTATTCACGGCAACAAGGTCACGGCAGGTTCCGGGACGGTGATTATCGGCAATTCGCCAGGGTCGAGCTGATGACTAAGAAACACCTGAGTGGCGTTGTTCGTTCATGGACAGTCGATAGCGGGGCGTTCTGTCCATGACGCACATGTTCGGGTCGGCTCGATGAAACTCAGAGCCTGGCAATGTCTCATCGCTTTTCTCAGCTCGGTCGGTTTGCTGGCGATTCTGGTCGGCTTCGCGCTGCTGTTGCGAATGGAAAGCTCGACCGAACCAAAGCTGTTCGCTCATCCCAACGCGTTGTGGGTTGGCGCCGAGGATGGCGGGGTATTCGTTGAAGTTACCAGGAACGAGGCGCCGGACTATTACGTCGAGATTCGCCACGAGAGTGGCGGAATGTGGACTGAGGGCTGGGTTCGATACGGCACACGGGACAGCTATCCGTTGAGCGCTACCGCCATCGGCGGCTACGACGGCGTCGAACTCTATGTGTATTCGGCGATGGCGATCACGCCGAAAAAACAGGGAGTGGCGCAGCGATGAATATCTACGCGCGTCTTGCACTCTGTCTGGCGATTCACGCGGCGGGATGCGTGGCCTACGTGTTTCTGAATAACGCAGTGGTTGTGGCCTATAAGGCCTTCAACGGCGGATTCACCACCCGTGGCGTGGCGATTGGCATCGCTCACTACATGTTCATCTACATATTTTTTGGCATAAACGCGCTGGCCGCGATCATCCCGAACCTGTGGGCCAAGCTCGGTTTGCTCGCACTGATGGTTGCCTGGATTCTGTTCATGATGGTGCCGGACAACCCGCTACGTGCGCTGTTCTACACCGTGGCCCAAGGCGGAGTCACGTTGTTGGCGATTCTGCTCACGCAGGTGATTGAACTGCGTTGGGAAAGACTTGCGCTGATGCGGCAGACGTCGCCTGCGAGCCCTGCTCATGCTTAGTCGTGCGCAACTGAGCTTCTTCATGGCGGCCTTGTGGTGGCCACTGCTGGCGGTGTTGGTGATCAGTTCCTATGACCTGTGGAGTGGCGAGTATTCAACACCCGAGTCGTCCGGGATTTATTGGCAGTACCTGTTGTGGTGGGGAATTCCCGGGCTTTTGGGTTTTTCGCTATGGATGTCCCGATCGGCGCAGAGCCGCAACGAGCAACAGGCACTGCGGATGGTTTGGTGGGCGCCGGTGAAGTTCATCCCGTTCTACGCCGTGCCATGGATGCTGTATGGCCTGCTCAGTCTGGTTGTCGGTCAGCTCAGTGATGCCTACATGGCGTACGGCTGGATCTCGATTGTGCCGTTCCTGCTGATTGGCGGTTATTTCTGCGCCGGCGTGACGGTCGCGCTCTACAGGATATTTTTTTGATGCGTTTCAATACCAGGCAGGTAACCCGTGTCGTTTAACCACTACTACCAAAGCGAACTCACCGCACTGCGCCAACTCGGTCGCCGTTTCGCCGAGCGTAGTCCGGCGCTGGCACCGTATCTGGGGCAGGCCGGGCGGGATCCGGACGTGGAGCGGTTGCTCGAAGGCTTTGCGTTTCTGACTGGGCGTCTGCGCCAGAAGCTCGATGACGAGCTGCCGGAACTCAGCCATTCGCTGATGCAATTGCTGTGGCCGAACTACATGCGCCCGCTGCCGGCGTTCAGCATTTTGCAGTTCGATCCGCTCAAGCGATCCGGGCCGGCGTTGCGCGTCGAGCGTGATACGCCGATTGAAAGCAAACCGATCGAAGACGTGCGTTGCCGCTTCCGCACCTGCTACCCGACCGACGTGTTGCCGCTGGATCTGGCTGCGCTGAACTACTCGGTGAAGGGCGACGGCTCGCTGCTCAGCCTGCGTCTGGAAATGAGCGCCGACGGCCACCTCGGTGAGCTGGAACTGAGCAAACTGCGTCTGCACTTTGCCGGTGAGCGCTATATCAGCCAGATGCTCTACCTGAGCTTGCTGCGCAACCTTGAAGGTATCGAGCTGATCCCGCTCGACGGCGCTGGCAAGCCAATCGATGGCGTCAGCGGCAAGCCGATGGCGTTCAAGATTCCCGGTGACCGGGTCAAACCGGTGGGCTTTGCCGAAGAAGAAGCGTTGATCCCGTATCCGCTGAACACCTTCCGCGGCTATCGCTACCTGCAGGAATACTTCGCCTTCCAGGACAAATTCCTGTTCGTCGACGTCAACGGTCTGGACATCATCAATGCGCTGCCGGAAGACACGCTCAAGCAGATGCGCGGCCTGGAATTGCGCTTCGATATTCGCAAGAGCGGCATCATGCGTATGCGGCCGACCCTGGATAACGTGAAGCTGTTCTGCACGCCGATTGCCAACCTGTTCGCCCACGATGCACTGCCGATTCGCCTCGATGGCAAGCAGGACGAGTACCTGTTGCTGCCAGCGGAATACGATCTGGAAAACTGCGGCGTGTTCTCGGTGGAAACCGTGACCGGCTGGAAGCCCGGCGGCCTCGGTTATCAGGAGTACGTGCCGTTCGAATCCTTCGAGCACGACCCGAGTTTCGACGTGCCCAACAGCCGTCCGCACTACAGCATCCGCCAGCGCTCGTCCTTGCTGCACGACGGCCTCGACACCTACCTGAGCTTCGGCATCCGCCACACCGAAGCCCACGAAACCCTGTCGATCGAGCTGATCTGCACCAACCAGAACCTGCCGCGCAAGCTCAAGCTCGGCGACATCTGCATGGCCTGCGAAGAGACGCCCGAGTTCTTGAGTTTCCGCAACATCACCCCGGCCACGTCGAGCTTCGCGCCACCGCTGAACCGTGACTTCCTGTGGAAGCTGATCAGCAACATGTCGCTTAACTATCTGTCGCTGGCCGACGTCAATGCGTTGAAGGTGATTCTCGAAACCTACGACCTGCCGCGCTACTACGACCAGCACGCGGAGAAGGTCAGCAAACGCCTGCTCGGCGGCCTCAAGCACATCAAGCATCACCACGTTGACCGCTTGCACCGTGGGCTACCGGTGCGCGGTTTGCGCACCGAACTGACCATCGACCCGGAAGGGTATATCGGCGAAGGCGACCTGTTCGTCTTCGCTTCGGTTCTTAACGAGTTTTTCGCGCTTTACGCCAGTCTCAATTCATTCCATGAACTGCGCGTAAAAAGCACACAGGGAGAGGTGTACCAATGGACACCACGTATGGGCCTGCAGCCCCTGCTTTAAGCGGGCTGACCAAGGTAATACGCGAGTACTCGCTGTTTCAGGCCGTGCTGCTGGTGATCGACCGGCTGCGCGAGGCACACCCGCACCTGAGCGAAGACGATCTGTACGACCACGTCGAGTTCCAGGCCAACCCGAGCCTGGGCTTTCCGCGCAGCGACGTCGATCGCGTCGAGTTTTTCGAAGAGCACGGGCAGATGCGCGCGCGCATGCGTTTCAACCTGATCGGCCTGGTGGGTTCCGGCTCGCCGTTGCCGGCGTTCTACGGCGAACAAGCCTTGGGCGACAGCGAGGACGGCAACCCGACGCGCAATTTCCTCGACCTGTTCCACCATCGCCTGCAACGGCTGATGCTGCCGATCTGGCGCAAATATCGCTATCGCGCAAGCTTCCAGAGCGGCGCGATTGACCCGTTCTCCTCGCAGCTGTTCGCCCTGATCGGTCTGGGCGGCGACGAGATCCGCAAGGCCAAGGAACTCAACTGGAAACGCCTGCTGCCGTACCTCGGTTTGCTCAGCTTGCGGGCGCACTCGGCGGCGCTGATCGAAGCCGTGCTGCGTTACTACTTCAAGCACGAAGACCTGGTCATTGAGCAGTGCATCGAGCGCCGCGTAGAAATTCTCGAAGAGCAGCGCAATCGTTTGGGCCGCGCCAACAGCCTGCTCGGCGAAGACCTGGTGCTCGGCGAAAACGTGCGCGACCGCAGCGGCAAATTCCGCATTCACATCACCGAACTCAACTGGCAGCGATTCCATGAATTCCTGCCGATCGGTTTTGGTTACCAGCCGCTCTGCGCGCTGGTGCGGTTCACCCTGCGTGACCCGCTCGATTACGACATCCGCCTGGTGTTGCGCCAGGAAGAAATCCGCGAACTGCGCATCGGTGAGCAGAACGCCTGTCGCCTCGGTTGGACCAGTTGGCTGGGCCGCGAGAAAGCGGACGGCGTGGTGACCCTGGGCAGCAAAATTCATTAAGGACGTGAGCCATGATCAACGTAGACCTGCAACAACTCATCCAGGCGCTGGACGCCGAAACCCGTCGTGATCTGGAGCGTTCGGCCGAGCGTTGCGTGGCCCGTGGCGGCAGCAAGATCCTCGTCGAAGATCTGATGCTCGGCCTGCTCGAGCGTCCGAACGGTTTGCTCACACGCGCGCTGCAAGATGCCGACGTCGATGCCGGCGAACTGAGTGCCGCGCTGCAATCGCGGGTTGAACACAGCGCCTCGCGCAACCCGGTGTTCGCCCCGGAGCTGGTGCAGTGGCTGCAAGACGCGCTGCTGGTGGCCAACCTCGAACTGGGCCAGACCCAGGTTGAAGATGCCGCACTGATCCTTGCGCTGCTGCGCAATCCGATGCGCTACGCCGGCAGCCGTTATCAGCCGCTGCTCGCCAAACTGAACATCGATCGCCTGAAGGAATTTGCCCTGTCGCAACATGAGCAACCGGCGGCCAACGGCAAACCAGCCGCGCAGGGCGAATCGCTGCTGCAGCGCTTCACCCACAACCTGACCCAACAGGCCCGTGACGGCAAACTCGACCCGGTGCTGTGCCGTGATGGCGCGATCCGGCAGATGGTCGACATCCTCGCCCGTCGCCGCAAGAACAACCCGATCGTCGTTGGTGAGGCCGGTGTCGGCAAGACCGCCATCGTTGAAGGTCTGGCTTCGCGCATCGCTGCCGGTGAAGTGCCGCAAGTGCTCAAAGGCGTTGAGCTGCTGTCGCTGGACATGGGCCTGCTGCAGGCCGGCGCCAGCGTCAAAGGTGAGTTCGAGCGTCGTCTCAAAGGCGTGATCGACGAAGTCAAAGCCTCGCCGAAACCGATCATTCTGTTCATCGACGAAGCCCACACTTTGATCGGCGCGGGCGGCAACGCTGGCGGTTCCGATGCGGCCAACCTGCTGAAACCGGCACTCGCCCGTGGCGAACTGCGCACCATCGCCGCGACCACCTGGGCCGAGTACAAGAAATACTTCGAGAAAGACCCGGCGCTGGCCCGTCGTTTCCAACCGGTGCAACTGCACGAACCGACCGTTAGCGAAGCGGTGACCATCCTCCGTGGTCTGGCCCAGGTTTACGAGAAGAGCCACGGCATCTACCTGCGTGATGACGCGGTGGTCTCGGCGGCTGAGCTGTCCGCCCGTTATCTGGCCGGTCGGCAACTGCCGGACAAAGCCGTCGATGTGCTCGACACCGCTTGCGCCCGCGTACGCATCAGCCTCGCCGCCGCCCCGGAAAGCCTTGAGCGCCTGCGTGGCGAACTGGCTGAAGGTGGCCGTCAGCGTCAGGCCCTGCGTCGCGATGCCGAGGCCGGTCTGCTGATCGACCACGAAGCGCTGGATGCTCTGGAAGCGCGTCTCGACGAAGCCGAAACTGAAATGGTCGCGCTGGAAACCCTGTGGACTGAACAGAAGCAACTGGCCGAGCGCCTGCTGGAACTGCGTCAGCAACTGGCCAAGGCCCGCGAAGCTGCTGCGGTCGAGCCAGTGGTCACCGTTGAAGAAGACGCCGAAGGCACCGTGATCGAAACCGTCTCCGCTGAGGTTGAAGAAGGCCAAAGCGTCGAAGCGCTGGAAGCCCAGCTCAACGAAACCCACAGTGCACTGACTGCCGCCCAAGTCAAAGAACGTCTGGTCAGCTTCGAAGTGTGCCCGCGTCTGGTCGCCGAAGTGATCAGCGCCTGGACCGGTGTGCCATTGGCGCAATTGGCCCGTGAGCACAACGCCAAAGTCGCCAGTTTCGCCACCGACCTGCGCACGCGCATCCGTGGTCAGGAACAAGCCGTGCACGCACTGGACCGCTCGATGCGCGCCACCGCTGCCGGCCTGAATAAACCTGACGCACCGGTCGGCGTGTTCCTGCTGGTCGGCCCGAGCGGCGTCGGTAAAACCGAAACCGCACTGGCCCTCGCTGACTTGCTGTACGGCGGTGATCGTTTCATCACCACCATCAACATGTCCGAGTTTCAGGAGAAGCACACCGTTTCCCGTCTGATCGGTGCACCGCCAGGCTACGTCGGTTACGGCGAGGGCGGCATGCTCACCGAAGCCGTGCGGCAGAAACCTTACTCGGTGGTGCTGCTCGATGAAGTCGAGAAGGCTGACCCGGACGTGCTCAACCTGTTCTACCAAATCTTCGACAAAGGCGTGGCCAACGACGGCGAAGGTCGCGAGATCGACTTCCGCAACACGTTGATCCTGATGACCTCGAACCTCGGCAGCGACAAGATCAGCGACCTCTGCGAAAACGGCGCACGCCCGACTGCTGAAGTCCTCGAAGAAACCATTCGCCCGGTGCTCAGCAAACACTTCAAACCGGCGCTGCTGGCGCGGATGAAAGTGGTGCCGTACTACCCGGTCGGCGGCCCGGTGCTGCGCGAGCTGATCGAGATCAAACTCGGTCGTCTCGGCGAGCGCCTCAACCGTCGTCAGCTGGATTTCAGCTGGTGCCAGAACCTTGTCGATCACCTGTCCGAGCGTTGCACGCAGAGCGAAAGCGGTGCGCGCCTGATCGACCATCTGCTCGATCAGCACGTGCTGCCGCTGGTGGCGGATCGTCTGCTCGACGCCATGGCCACCGGCGAAAGCCTCAAGCGTGTGCACGCTACGCTCGACGGCGAAGCCAGCGTGACCTGCGAGTTCGCCTGAGGTGGGTGTGATGTTCACTCAGGTGCCGCAGCCACTGGTCTATGCCGAAGCGTTGCTGGCGCAGTTCGCCAGTCTGTCGCGGGCGGCGGACGGTGCTGCGTTGCTGGGTGACTTCGTGCGTGGTCTGGCCGAGTTGAGCGGTTGCGAATTGACGCAACTGTATCTGCTCGACGCCACCCACACCTGCCTGGGGATGAACGCCGAATGCCTCGACGGCGCCTTGCAACCGCGAGAAGCGGCGAGCCTGCCGGCGGATTACAACGGTGAACAACTGCTGCAATTCGCCCTGTGTCAGAACCGCGTGGTGTGCCTCGACGACTTGAGCGGCAGCCTGCACGAAACCAGTTTTCTGCCGGCGGCAACCTCGCCGTGGCAGTCGCTGTTGTGTGTGCCGCTGGTCAATCGCAACAAAGCTGTCGAAGGTTTGCTGCTGTGTGCCAGCCGTCGTCGTACCAATCTGCAAGGTTTTGCCGATTCCCTTGGCCAGCTCGGATCGTTCGTGCTTGGCCAGTTGCATCTGCTGCAACGCTTGCGTCAGCCGCTGGCGGAATCGGCCACGGTGGCGCGCAGCGTGCCGAGCATCAGCGGCTACGGCTTGATTGGTAAAAGCGCGGCGATGCGCCAGACCCATTCGCTGATCAGCAAGGTTCTGCACAGCCCGTACACCGTGTTGTTGCGCGGCGAAACGGGCACCGGCAAGGAAGTCGTGGCGCGGGCGATTCACGATTGCGGCCCGCGTCGGTCGCAGGCGTTCATCGTGCAGAACTGCGCGGCGGTTCCGGAAAATCTGCTGGAAAGCGAACTGTTCGGCTATCGCAAAGGCGCCTTCACCGGGGCCGATCGCGACCGCGCCGGCCTGTTCGATGCGGCCAATGGCGGCACGCTGTTGCTCGACGAAATCGGCGACATGCCGCTGTCGTTGCAGGCGAAGATTCTGCGCGTGTTGCAGGAAGGCGAGATTCGTCCGCTGGGTTCCAACGACACCCACAAGATCGACGTACGCATCATCGCCGCGACTCACCGCGATCTGTCGACGCTGGTCAGCGAAGGCAAATTCCGCGAGGACTTGTATTACCGCCTCGCGCAATTTCCGATCGAGCTGCCGGCGCTGCGTCAGCGCGACGGCGACATCCTCGAACTGGCCCAGCACTTCGCCGAGAAGACCTGCACGTATCTGCAGCGCGATCCGGTGCGCTGGTCGAGTGCGGCGCTGGAACACCTGTCCGGCTACAACTTCCCCGGCAACGTGCGTGAACTCAAGGCCTTGGTCGAGCGTGCGGTGCTGTTGTGCGAGGGTGGTGAGCTGCTCGCCGAGCATTTCTCCCTGCGCATGGAACCGATGCCGGAAGACAACAGCCACCTGAATTTGCGCGAACGTCTGGAGCAGGTCGAACGCACTTTGTTGCTCGATTGCCTGCGCAAGAACGACGGCAACCAGACCCTCGCCGCCCGCGAACTGGGCCTGCCACGGCGCACGCTGCTGTATCGGCTCGGCCGTCTGAACATCAATCTGGGAGATTTCGATGGGTAGGCAAAACATCCTCGAATTCCCCGCAAAAACCAATTTCAGCGCCGCCCGCAAGGGTCGGCGCTTTGTGCTTTGTCTACACCTGGAGACCCTCTGATGTCTGTTCGTCACTGGCAAGCTGTCCTGCTGACCCTCGTCGTTCTATGCGGCCTTGGCGGCTGTAGCGGTAATTACAAATTCAACGACAACGACTATCGCCCGTTGGGTGATCCGCAAGCGGTCAATCGCGGCAAGTGACCGCAAGGAGCATCAAACATGGAATTGGTTTTCGAAATGCTGAACACCAAGCAGTTCGTGCCCACCGAGTTGTGCCAGAAGACCTTCAAACAGGCCGGCGGCGTGATCGGGCGGGGCGAGGACTGCGACTGGATCATCCCTGACCGCAAGCGTCACCTGTCCAACCACCACGCGATTGTCAGCTACCGCGAGGGCACGTTCTTCCTTACCGACACCAGCAGCAACGGTGTCCAGGACGGCGAGAGCGGCGCACGCCTGCACAAAGGCGAACCAGTGCGCATCGAGCACGGCAGCACCTACGTGCTGGGTGACTTCGAGATTCGCGCGCGCTTGGTCCGTGACCCGGCGACCTTCGACGGCGAAGTCGGTCGCCCGCGTGCTGCCGGCAGCATCATCCCCGACGACGCGTTCCTCGATCTCGACCCGCTCAATGCTCTCGAGCAGCAAGAGCGTGTGTACTCGGAAATCGACGAACTGCTGGCCCCGAACACCAAGCCTGAGGATTCCCGTCAGCGTGCCGACTACGCACGCATCGACATGGAAAGCCTGATGGTGCCGGAGCTGATTGCCGCGCCTGCCGAACCTGAGCCTGCTCCGGCACCGAAAGCCGTTGAGCGTCAAAGCGAAGGTTTCTGGGAGCACTTCGGTGCGGCGCTGGGTGTCGACGTCAAAGGCCTCAGCCACGACGAACGCGAAGCCCTGGCCCTGAACGCTGCGCGCTTGCTGCGCCAAAGCATCGGCGGTTTGCAGCAGAGTCTGCGCACCCGTTCGGAGCTGAAAAACGAACTGCGTCTGGCCCAGACCACCGTGCAAGGCACCAACAAGAACCCGCTGAAATTTGCCGTCGACCCGAGCGAAGCGCTGCAGATTCTGTTGCAGCCGAGCAAGCCCGGCCATCTGCCGGCCGAGCAAGCCATCTCCCGCGCGTTCCGTGATTTGCAGGCGCATCAGGTGGCGCTGCTGACCGCCAGTCGCGCCGCCGTGCGTGGCACGCTGGAGCACTTTTCGCCAGAGCAACTGACCCTGCGTTTCGAACGTGACAACAAGCCGTTGATCGCCACCTCGGGCGGACGCTGGAGAGCGTTCGGTCGTTATCACCAGGCGCTGCGTCAGGACGATGACTGGAGCGAGCGTCTGCTGGCCCGCGACTTTGCCCAAGCTTACGAAGAACAGATCCGTCTGATCTCCACCCTCCACACCGACCACCAAGGATGATGCGCATGTCTCGCCGCTCGACCGCTTTTTTCAAGACGCTGACTGCGCTCACCGTGCTGGTGTTGCTCGCCGGTTGCTCGTCGCTGTCGCCGTACTCGAAAGTGACCAAGATCAACCTGAAGCTGACCGGCAGCGATCAGCTCAATCCGGACCTCAACGGTCGGCCGTCGCCGATCGTCGTGCGCCTGTTCGAACTCAAGCACCCGGTGACCTTCGAGAACGCTGATTTCTTCAGCCTTTACGAACGCGCCAAGGAGTCCCTCAACCCGGATCTGGTGGCCAGCGAAGAACTTGAGCTGCGCCCGGGTGAAACCGTGGAAATGAAGCTCAAGGTGGAAGAGGGCAGTCTTTATGTGGGCGTTCTCGCCGCTTACCGCGACTTGCCGGACACCCAATGGCGCCACACGGTGCAGATCACTCCGCTGGAAGTCACCGAAGTCGATCTGACGCTGGACCAGACCGGCATCCGTAACACCAATCAAGTGCTCGCCAAGGCGGATGACTGATCATGAATACCCATAAAGTCATTTGGCAGGAAGGCATGCTGCTGCGTCCGCAGCACTTCCAGCACAACGATCGTTATTACGATCACCAGATGAAAACCCGCACGCAATTGTTGGGTGGTTACACCTGGGGTTTCCTCAATCTGGAGATCGACTTGCAGTTCCTTAACATGGGCAAACTGGTGATCAGTGAAGCCTCGGGGATTCTGCCGGACGGCAGCCTGTTCGAACTTGGTGGCAACACTGAGCCGCTGGCGCTGGACGTGCCGCCGAACACTGGTAACACGCCGATCTACCTGGCGCTGCCGCTGGTCACCGGCAACCACATCGAGTCGCGCCGTCCGGAGCAATCCGACGTGCTCGCGCGTTATACCGCGTACGACGCCGAAGTCGCCGACTCCAATGCCGGCGACGATTCCGCCAGCCAGGTCAGCTGCGGTCGCCCGGACTTCAAACTGTTGCTCGGCGAGCAGCAGAGCGATCAGGCTTACGTGAAGCTGAAGATCTGCGACGTGCTCGACACCACGCCGGACGGCGTGATCAGCCTCGATCCGGATTTCGTGCCGACCTACATTCAGGCCCACGCCTCCAGCTATCTGCTGTCGTGTCTGAAAGAAGTCATCAGCATGCTCAACCACCGTGGCGATACGATTGCCGAGCGGATTCGCTCCAACGGCAAGGTCGGCGGTGCCGAAGTCGGCGACTTCATGATGCTGCAACTGATCAACCGCACCGAACTGCTGCTGCGCCACTACCTCGGCCTGGAGCAGGTGCACCCGGAAGAGTTGTACCGCACGCTGCTGACCATGCTCGGCGATCTGGCGACCTTCTCCGGCGAAAGCAAACGTCCGCGTCTGGACAGCCGCTATTCCCACGCCGATCAGGGTGGGAGCTTCCGCAAACTGATGGAAGCGATTCGTCAGGTGCTGTCGATGGTGCTCGAACAGCACGCCATCGAACTGATCCTGCAAGCGCGTCAGTACGGCATCATCGTTTCGCCGTTGCACGACCACAAACTGCTCGGCTCGGCGTCGTTCGTGCTGGCAGCCAGTGCCAACTGCGACTCCGAAGAACTGCGCCAGCGCTTGCCGGCGCACCTCAAGGTCGGCCCGGTGGAGCGCATCCGCCAACTGGTCAACCTGCACTTGCCGGGGATCAAGGTCAAACCGTTGCCGGTGGCCCCGCGGCAGATCGCGTTCCATTCGAACAAAACCTATTTCATCCTCGAACTCAGTTCCGAAGACCTGGCACAACTCGAGCGCTCCGGCGGTTTCGCGTTCCACGTGTCCGGCGAATTCGCCGAGCTTGAACTGAAATTCTGGGCCATCAGGAACTGACCGACATGATCAAGGAAACGGATTACAACCAGGACGACAAAACCGTCCTGCTCGATCGTCAGGGCCACGGACCGGCATCGAGTCCGCTGACCGACTTCGCCGCGCCGCCGCGTTTCGAGCAACTGGAAGAACGCATGATCTACGCCGCGCGCCTGCGCCCGGCAGAAGCGTTCAACATCAGCCTCAATTCGCTGGTCGCGGCCTCGTCCGAGCTGCTTTCGGAAGTGGTGCGCCTCAAGCACAGCGAAACCCGCGAAGACTTGTACGCACTCAACGAGCGTCTGACTGCCGGGCTGAAACTGTTTGAAGTACGCGCCCTGCACAACGGCGCCGAAAGCAGCCAGGTGATGGCCGCGCGTTACGTGCTTTGCACCGTGGTCGACGAAGCTGTCGTGACCACACCGTGGGGCAACGAAAGCGAATGGTCGCAGATGAGCCTGCTGAGCAGCTTCCACAACGAAACCTTCGGTGGCGAGAAGTTCTTCCAGTTGCTCGATCGACTGTCGAAGAACCCGGTCAAGCACCTGCCGATGCTTGAGCTGATGTACCTGTGCCTGTCCCTCGGTTTCGAGGGCAAGTACCGCGTACAGGCACGCGGCATGCTTGAGCTTGAAGGCATCCGCGATGCTCTGTATCGGCAGATCCGTCAGTTGCGTGGCGACGTGCCGCGCGAGTTGTCGCCACACTGGGAAGGTTTGAACGATCAGCGTCGCAACCTGGTACGCATCGTGCCGGCGTGGATGGTGGTGTTGTTCACTTTCGTCTGTCTGGTGGTGATGTATTCGGGCTTCGCCTGGGTCTTGGGCGAGCAGCGCGACACCGTTCTGCAACCTTATCAGCCGCTTGATCCGGCCGCGGTGCAACCGCAGTCGCAGCCGTAAACAGGGACGTGTGATGAAAAAGTTTTTCAAGAAAGTCGGCGCCTTCCTGCGCCAGACCTGGGTCTGGACCTTGCTGCTGGTGCTGTTTGTGGCGCTGCTGGTGTGGTTCGTCGGCCCGTTGTTGGCGGTTGATGATTACAAGTTCTGGGAGAGCTCGACCTCGCGTTTGCTGACCATCGCTGTGCTGTTCCTGATCTGGGGCCTGACCATGGTCTTCGTCAGCTGGCGCAGCGGTATCCGCAAGAAAGCCGAGGAAGAAAGCGAGGACGGTCAGGACCGCATTCGCCGCGAAGAGCTGATCGACGAAGAACAGAAGGAGTTGAAGGCGCGCTTCAAAGACGCGCTGAAAACCCTGAAGACCTCGAGTCTGTATCGCGGCCGCAGCGAGCGCTGGCGCAGTGACTTGCCGTGGTACCTGCTGATCGGTCCGCAGGCCTCGGGCAAAACCAGTCTGCTGGACTTTTCCGGTCTGGAATTCCCGATCAACAAGATCGACCGCAAGCTGACCCGCGACACCCTCGGTACCCGTCATTGCGACTGGTACTTCGCCGACCACGGTGTGCTGATCGACACCGCCGGGCGTTACACCACGCAACCGGATGTGGAAGTCGACGGCGGCGCCTGGACGACATTGCTGGAGCTGCTGCGCAAGCGCCGTCGCGGGCGTCCGTTGAACGGCGTGCTGGTGACCATTCCGGTGGAAACCCTGCTCGGTGGCAGTGAGCAGGACATCGACACCCTCGCGCGCCAGATTCGCGGCCGTCTGCAAGACGTGCATCAGAAACTGCACGTCGACGTGCCGGTCTATCTGGTCCTGAGCAAGGCTGACAAGCTGCTCGGCTTCGACGAGTTCTTCGATCAACTGACCCGCGAAGAAAGCGATCAAGTGCTCGGCACCAGTTTCCGCAAGGATCAGGTCGGCACCGATGTCGCTGTGCTGCGCAACGAGTTCGAAGAACTGCTGCGGCGCCTCAACAGCCAAGTGATCATGCGCATGCACTCCGAGCGCGACACTCAGCGCCGTGGCCGCATCCTCGACTTCCCGCATCAACTGGGGCAGATCGGCGAGCGCCTGTGCCTGTTCGTCGACATGGCGTTCACTGGCAACCGTTATCAGCGTGCCACGCAACTGCGCGGTTTCTACCTGACCAGCGCACCGCACCTGACTCAAGAGATGGATGCGACCACCGCCGGCATCGGCGCCAGCCTCGGCATGAGTGCCGGCGTGCTGCCGACCCTGCGCAGCGGTCGTTCACGGTTCATCCACCACTTGTTCAGCCAGGTGATTTTCCCTGAATCCGACTTGGCCGGTCTGGACAAGCGTGAACGCAGCCGTATTCATTGGGGCCAGCGTGCGCTGTACGTCGGCGCACTGGCGGCACTGGCACTGTTCGGCATGCTCTGGGCGGGCGGTTTCTCGGCCAACTACGAGCGCCTGGAAAACCTGCGCAATCTGGCGCAGAACTGGACGCAGCAACGCACGGCATTGTCGCCGCGTGATGATGCGATGGGCGTGCTGAAAACCCTCGACAGCAGCTACGCCGCGACCCAGGTGTTCCCGAAGAAGGGCGACGTTTCGTACCACGAACGTGGCGGTCTGTATCAGGGCGAAGACGTCAATCCAGTGGTCAAAGAGGCTTACGAGCGCGAGCTTGAAAAGCAGCTGCTGCCACGGGTTGCGACCATGCTCGAAGGGCAGATCCGCGCCAACATGAAGGACCGCGACCGCCTGCTCAACAGCCTGCGCGCGTACCTGATGCTGAACATGAAGGACCGTCGCGATGCCGCATGGCTCAAGGACTGGGTCGCCACTGACTGGTCGACGCGCTACACCGGCAACACCGCGGTGCAAAACGGTTTGAGCGCGCATCTGGAGCGTTTGCTGAAGCAGCCGTTTATCTACCCGCTGAACGAGCAGTTGGTGACCCAGGCGCGTCAGGTCTTGCGCAGTGAATCGCTGGCCACCGTGGTTTACCGCATGCTCCGCGAGCAAGCGCGCAACCTGCCGGACTACCGTTTCAGCCAACACCTCGGCCCACAAGGCTCGCTGTTTATCGGCACCGAATACGTGATCCCGGGTTTCTACACGCAAACCGGTTATCAGCAGTATTTCTCGGTACAGGGTTCGGCGCTGGTCACCGACATCCTGCGTGACAACTGGGTGCTGGGCGAAGGCGCAGGCATCAGCGACATGGACTTGCGTCGCCTGATGGTCGAGCTGGAGCAGCTGTACTTCCGCGACTACGCCAACTACTGGAGCGAAGCCGTTGGCCAGGTTGCCCTGCCGCCGATCAGCGACGCCGGTGAAGGCGCCGAGCAACTGGCGGGCCTGACCTCGGCGAATTCGCCGGTGCTGGCATTGCTCACCGAAGTGCGTGAGAACACCCGCTTCCAGGCCGCTGCAGATCCTGTCGAAGAAGCTGGCGACGCTGCTGATGCGCTGGCCGGGCAGAAAGGCAAACTGGGTAAGGTTGGCAAACTTGCCGCCGCCGCAGCGGACAAGGCTTCGGCCCTAAACGTGGCGAAGACCCTGCCGGACACCGCGAAGAAGTCGCTGCAACGCCGCTTCGAACCGCTGCATCGCTTGCTCGATGACAACAACGGCCCGGCGGCGGACCTGACTCCGGCACTGAGCGCGCTCAACGACCTGCAACTGCAACTGGCTGGTCTGGCCCGTTCCAGCACACCGGAACAAGCCGCGTTCGAAATGGCGAAAACCCGCATGAGCGGCCAGCGTGATGCGCTGACCAACCTGCGCAATGCCTCCGGCCGTCTGCCGCGTCCGCTTAGCGTGTGGTTCAACGTGCTGGCCGAAGACTCGTGGCGTCTGGTGCTTAACGATGCTTACCAGTACCTGAACGGCCGTTATCAGAACGAGCTGTACAGCGTGTATGGCAAAACCATCAGCAAGCGTTATCCGTTCAGCGCCAGCAGCACCAGCGACGTGGCGATCAGCGATTTCCGTGAGTTCTTCCGCGCTCAAGGCACCGTCGACCGTTTCTTCGACAGCTACCTGCGTCCGTTCGTCAGCGGCGATCCGGGCAACTACCGCATGCGCAGCGTCGACGGTCACAGCCTGCCGGTGTCCAAGGTCTATCTCGATCAGATGGCCGCCGCGCTGACGATTCGTCAGAGCTTCTTCTCGATCAACCCGGCCGAGCCGACCGTGCAGTTCAAACTGGAGCCGTACACCCTCGACCCGGCGGTCAGCCGTTCCGAGTTCAAGTTCGGCGACAAGACCATGGAATATCGCCACGGTCCGATCCTGCCAATGTCGTTCAAATGGCCGACCGATGCTGAAGACGGTCGCACCAGTCTGGTCATGGACAAAATGGCCGGGCGCCCGATCGGCATCGAGAAGAACTCCGGCCCATGGTCGCTGTTCCGTCTGTTCGACCTGATGCAGACCGAGTACCTGACCGGTCGCGACGTGCTGGTGCTGAAAGCCGACGTAGGTGGCCTGCGCGCCAACTACCTGCTGACCAGCCAGCGCACGCCGAACCCGTTCGACATGGGCGTACTGCGCACCTTCCGTATGCCGGTGCAGCTCTGATGCTGGTGGCCAGTGCCTGGCGCAGCGCGGCGCGTACCGACCCGGGCAAGGTGCGGGCGCGCAACGAAGATGCCTTTCTCGACTCGCCACAGCAGGGGCTGTGGGTGGTCGCGGACGGCATGGGCGGTCATCAGGGTGGCGACATCGCCAGCCAGTTGATCGTCGCCAGCCTGGCTGAACTGCCGCAACACGAGGACTTCGACGAACGCCTCAAAGCCATTCGCCAGTGCCTGCACTGGTTGAACCGGCGTTTGGGGCAGGAGTTGACGGTCACTGCCGGACGTCACGACAGCATCATGGGCAGCACCGTCGTGGCGCTGCTGGTGGAAGGCAATCGCGCGGCCTGCATCTGGGCCGGCGACAGCCGTTGCTACATGTGGCGTGGGCAGCGGTTGTATCAGCTGTCCAAGGACCATTCGCTGCAACAGCAACTGATCGACGAACAGCAAATGAGCGTCGAACAAGCGGCGGCACACCCGGCAGCTCAGGCCTTGACCCGAGCCGTCGGCGCCGCCGAACAACTGACCCTGGATGTCCTCGAACTCGAGGTCTATCCGGGCGATGCGTTTTTGCTCTGCAGCGATGGTTTGTATCAGGGCCTGAGCAGCGATGCCCTCGGCAACGCCCTCAGCCTCAGCGCGCCGCACGTGGCGCTGGAACGTTTGTTCGACGGCGCCCTGCGTGGCGCCGCGCGCGACAACCTGACAGCCGTGGTGATCCGCCAATGACTGAAATCGAATCCTCAGTCGACGACTTGCTGATGAGCGAAGAACAGGCCAACAACCTGACCTACTTCGCCTTCGCCAAGGAAAACAAAGCAGCACCTTTGCTGGCGCCGACCAAGGCCAGCATCGGTGCACTGCCGGATGTACTCGCCGGTCGCTACCACCTCGAGCGTCTGCTCGGGGCCGGTGGCATGGGCGCCGTTTACCGGGCGCGGGATCTGCTGCACGAACAGTTCGGCGATCCCGACCCTTACATTGCGCTGAAAATCCTCAGCGAAGAATTTGCCGAATCGCCGGACGCCAGTGCCTTGCTCTACAGCGAGTTCGCCCTGACCCGACGCCTGCGCCACGACAACGTCGTGCGTGCGCACACCTTTGAAGTCGACACCGACTGCCAGCGGGCCTTCATCACCATGGAATACATGCGTGGCCTGACCCTGGACAAATTGCTCTGCGAGCGGCCCCTCGGCCTGCCGTGGCAAGAACTGCGCGACATCGTCCTGCCGCTGCTCGACACGCTGGCCTACGCCCACGGTCGCGGCGTGCTGCACGGTGACATGAAACCGAGCAACGTCATGCTCAGCGAAGACGGCTTGCGCCTCTTTGACTTCGGCCTCGGTCAGGCAGAGGAGGGCGTGTTGCCCGGCCTGCCGCATCTGAGCCGGGAACGCTTCAACGCCTGGACCCCGGGCTACGCCGCCCCCGAACTGCTTGAGGGCCAACCATTGTCGGCCAGCGCGGACGTGTACGGCGTGGCCTGCGTGATCTATGAACTGGCGGGCGGCAAACACCCGTTCCGCCGCTTGCCCTCGACCCAGGCCCGCGACGAGCACCTGGAGCGCGAACTGCAAGCACCGGCGAACTTACCGAAACACGGCTGGCCAGCGCTGCGAACCGCGCTGAGCTTCGACCCGGCAGAACGCACCATCACTGCCCAACAATTGCGTGACGCCTTGGGCGCCACTTCGTCCTGGCTGCAACGTCTGCGACTTCGGGCGTAACGGATGACATTCGAACAGGGAGCACTTTATGTTCAACCCAGCTAACGAAACCCACTTCAGCCTCAAGGTCGAAGACTACGTCGGCGACCTGCAAGTGCTGTCGTTCACCGGCACCGAAGGCATCAGCCAGCCGTATCGTTTCGACTTGGAATTGGTCAGCGAAAACCCGGATCTGGACCTCGAACAGCTCCTGCATAAGCAGGCGTTTCTCGCATTCGATCCACAAGGCTCGGGCATCCACGGCCAGATCTACCGCGTCGCCCAAGGCGATGCGGGCAAGCGCCTGACCCGCTACAAAGTGTCGATGGTGCCGCAACTGCAATACCTGCATCACCGCACCAACCAGCGCATCTACCAGCAGATGTCGGCGCCGAAAATCATCGCGCTGATCCTCGAAGAACACGGCATCAAGGGCAACGCCTACAGCTTCCAGCTCAGCCAGCCGTGCCCGGATCGCGACTACTGCGTGCAATACGACGAAACCGACCTGCACTTCGTCCAGCGCCTGTGCGAGGAGGAGGGGATTCACTACCACTTCCAGCACAGCGACAAAGGCCACCTGCTGGTGTTCGGCGACGACCAGACTGTGTTCCGCAAACTCGGTCAGCCAACTGCGTACGTGCAGGGCAGCGGCATGGTCGCCGAAGAACCGGTGATCAAAGGCTTCAAGCTGCGCCTGGAAACCCGCACCAGCCGCATCACACGCCGCGACTACGACTTCGAAAAACCGCGCCTCCAAATGGAAGCTGCGTATAAGCCGGACGGTGAAAGCACGGAGCCGGATCTGGAAGATTACGACTACCCGGGCCGCTTCATCGATCGCGCCCGTGGCAAGTTCCTCAGCCAGCGCGCCCTCGAACGCCACCGCGCCGACTACCGCCAGGCCGAAGGCCGTGGCGACCAGACCAAACTGGTCAGCGGCCACTTCATGGAAATGTCCGACCACCCGCGCAGCGAGTGGAACGACCTGTGGCTGCTCACCGAACTCTTCCACGAAGGCAAGCAGCCGCAAGTCCTCGAAGAAGGCGTGACCAGCGACACCACCGACAACAAGGACGACTTCCACCAGGGCTACCGCAACACCTTCCTCGCCACCCCGTGGGACGTGTTCTACCGCCCGGCCCTCGAACACCCGAAACCCCGCGTACTCGGCAGCCAGACCGCCATGGTCACCGGCCCCAAAGGCGAAGAAATCCACTGCGACCCATACGGCCGCATCAAAGTCCAGTTCCACTGGGACCGCGAAGGCCAGGCCGACGACAAAACCAGCTGCTGGCTGCGCGTCTCCAGCTCCTGGGCCGGCGACCGCTACGGCGCCATCAGCATCCCGCGCATCGGCATGGAAGTCCTCGTCACCTTCCTCGAAGGCGACCCCGACCAACCCCTCGTCACCGGCTGCCTGTACCACAAGGAAAACCCGGTGCCGTACGCACTGCCGGCGAACAAGACTCGCAGCGTGTTCAAAACGCTTAGCTCACCGGGGGGCGGTGGGTATAACGAACTGCGCATCGAAGACAAGAAAGGTGCGGAGCAGATCTACATTCATGCGCAGCGGGATTGGGATGAAAACGTAGAGCACGATCAGAAGATTCGGGTCGGGAATGAACGTCATGACACGGTGGTGAAAAACACCTACACCGAGCTGAAGGCTGAAGAGCACCGCACCACGATCTCCGATCGCAAGGTTGAAGCGAAGCTGGATGATCACCTGACGGTGGGGCAGAACCAGCATGTGAAGCTGGGGACTGCGCAGCTGACGAGTGTGGGGAAAGAGATTCACCTCAAGGCTGGGGACAAGATTGTTATTGAGGCTGGGACAGAGCTGACCATCCTTGGGGGTGGGAGCTTTATCAAGCTCGATGGCGGTGGGGTGACGGTGGTTGGGCCGGTGATCAAGATCAATGCGGGTGGTTCTGCGGGATTGGGGACTGGCATCGGGATTAAACCACCGGTGCTGCCGGGGGCGGCGGATAAGGATAAGGCGGGGAGTTTGATGGATCAGGCGTTGTTGAATGCGCCGCCTGAGAAGGTTAAGCCCAAGGCTTTTTTTGTGTTTTCTGAGTGATGAGTGTCGTGATGACAACAAACAGGTACGTAAGGCAGATGAAGTGGTTTTCGATTGTTTTGTTGTGCTGGGGGATGACTTCGGGGGCCTTTGCTTCTTCGTCCAGCACCGCCGAATGCCCAAGCGGCAATTTTGGTGATTTCGTCAAAGCCTTTTCATCTGAGCCAGAGATACAGAAAGCCTTTATTGCGTCTCCTGTGAAGCATGTTCACGTGATAGCTGATGGGAAAATACCGAAGGTTGTCGAACGGAGCTTGGGCTCGATTTCCGCCGATGAGTTGAAGGTGCTGCTTCCGGAAAATGCTGCCAAATTGGGTCTCACTATTGAAACCAAGGTGCCTGACAGGGTGGTCGTCCGAGATGAGGCGGGCCATCTTTTGAAGATTTTTCTTTTCAAACACAGTGATTGCTGGGCTCTGAATCGAGTGGAGAACTGGGCAATCGATGCGGTCATGGAAGAGATCACTCAGTCTGAGAAACTAACGCCAGGTGAGCTAGAACTCAAAAAAGGCGTCATATTTGACAGACTGGTCAATAAGGCGTCTCCAGCATCAGGTATCTCTTTATACGCTGCGGCATTGGATAGTTATTTAGATGGTGCCCAGAAGGGTTCGGCGCAAGCAGCATTTGCTGCTGCGGGAATCAGTCTTTCTGGGCAAGCGCCACGCTTGGAGAATTTCAGAATCCTGGCGTTATTGATTCAAGCTTCAGAACGAGTTCCGGATGCCGGCTTGACTCTCGCAGATTTTTATTGCGATGAGGGTGAGTACGACGAAAATCACGGTTGTATTAACCCCAAAGAATCAATAGCGACATTGGAGCGTGCCGCCCGCCTAGGTTCGACTAACGCACTGATTCGATTAGGCGAAGTGTACGAAGCGGGAGCCCTCGTAGCTGCTGACTTGCCTCGCGCGATGGCGTGTTACCGGAAGATCCAGAAAACCGATCCTAACACGGCTACCGCGTTGGTTGAGCGCTTGGCAGCCCGAGGCGTCGTCAGCGATAACTCTATTCAATGTATTGAAGCAGGAAGCTTTTGATGAGCACAGGACTACTTGAGCAAAGGCAGCAATATCGCACTGGTTATGAGTATGGCCCTTTCAAGGGCGAGACTGACCATGATAACAATGGCAAGAAGGAAATTGACTGCTCCGGGCTTCTGTATCGAATGCTTAAGGATGCTGGATATACGATCCCTTACCTCACAACATCAGGGTTAAATACCGACACTACTTATTTTGATGTGATCCCACTCGCGGAAGTACAGCCTGGCGATATTGCGCTGTGGATAAACTTTCATGGGCACACTGGGGTCATCGAAGACATCTCCGGATCGCCTGTTCGAGATCGGGGGAATTTCTTCGGTTCACAGTCTTCAAACGGACCGAAATCTGCCAAATATGGGGTGGGCAGTGGTTACTGGCCAATGCCTGAAAAGTTTTTACGCCCGAGGCCCCAGTTCAGAGGCGCTCAACCAGCACCCGCACCTAATCCTGCGCCGGCCCCTGCACCGGCAGGCCTAACTCCGCTGATGAGCTTCCAATATCCAGTCAGAAAAGCTGACGGTAAGCAGTTTTCTGATGCGGATGAGATTTACAAGGCTCTCGAAAACGAGAGTGCCGGGCATTATTTGCTGGGCAGCAACAAGTTCTGGCACGGTGGCATTCACATCAGCAATGCCAGCGCTCCCCAATGCATTTTGAATGAACCGATTCGCTGCATGGCCGATGGCGAGGTGGTGGCCTACCGCCTCAACGAGGATTATCTAAAGTCGACGTTTGGTACAGGAGAAACGGCGAAAAACCTGGATTATTCTAGTTCCTTCTGTTTGGTGCGACATGAATACAAATCGGCGCCAAACCCAGAAGATGGACCTAATAAAGGAAAGCAGAACGGTCTGATTTTTTATAGCCTATATATGCATCTTTTGCCTTATAAGCACTATCCGTTAGCGGAGAATGAAAAGCCGAACCCGATAGTGACGATGACTGTAAAAGATTTCAAGGCGTATGATGATTTTCCTGCGTCGAATAACTTTCCATATCCGGGAAAATTGGCGAAGCACACCAAGCTTGAAATTCTGGAAAAAAGATCAGTTGAGGATGTTACTTATGCTAAGGGGAAAATCCTTTTCGGTAGCGTAAAACATGGGTCAACTAAAGTCCGCGACGTAGGGCAAGAAGTTTGGTTTGCATATTTAAAGAATGATGAGCCATATCAAAACTCCAGCCACAAGGCTATTTGGGTTGCAGATGCGATACCCGAGCGTGCTAGGCCAAAATATTGGCAAGGCAAGGTAAAGGCTAAAACTACCCAGCGTTTAGCTATGTACGGCGCGCCAACGAACCTTGCTAACGGACAACCTGCAGGTGCACGCATCGAAAATAATCGAGAGATTACAGTAGGTAGTGTCATTGAGTTCGATAGCAAAGATGTACTGAATTTGGTGGTTGGTAACAAGCTGCGGCGTATGGCGCCCTGCGTTCCAGTAGTTGCCAGCATCTGGAACGATAATGGAGCTGCCCCAAGTAATTTTTGGGCGATTATCGAAAGTGAGAAAGATAGTCAGTACACGCAATGGGAATCACTCACTCCTACAAATTTTGATGTTGTGACGACCAGTGTCGGAATCAAGGCTGGTGACCCTATTGGCTATTTGGGTAAAACTGAAAATCTAGTAACTGAAAACGGCCTTACCGATAGTAAATTTCAAGTTCATATCGAGATATTTACAACTCAGGCTGAGGTGAAAGATTTTCTAGATAATGTAGCTGCATTAAAAGTCGGGCGTCAGTATTTGCATCTGCCGAAAGGTGCTCAACTTAAGAAAAAAATGCCTGCTACTGGAACAAGTGAACCTTTAAAAGAAGAACACGCTATTGACCTAGGTAAGGTGCCGGTTGTCAAGGAAGGCAATGAGGATTGGTATGAGCTATCCGTAAATGATGAAGATCAGCCGGTCTCTGGGTTGGTCAAAAAATCTGATGCAAAAGTTATCACTCCACACGATTGGACGAAAATGGGTTTTCAGCTTGTAGAGGAAAGCAACTCAGCCTCCGACGGTTTCCTCGATCCTGATGATATGCCCCAGTTTTTTAAAGACCTCTTGAAGAAAATAGACAAAAACCATGACGGAAAGGTTGAACCATCTGAACTCGCTGACGCATTGAAAAGTACGGAGACAAGGCAGCACTGGTCAAAATTAGTGGCACACCATCCTACGGAGTGGAAGGATGATACAAAATCAGAGAAATGGAAGAGATTAGACACTCTTCTAGAAGGTTCTGAAAAATTACTAAAACATGAAAAAGAAAGGATAGATTCATACGTTTTTTGGGATAAGTTGGCTGATAAGACCCCGGCAGGAACGGGGTTGATTTATCATTTTCACCCTATAGGTTTCGTTTCAAACTTCCTCGCGATGGAGGATGATAATGATCTGAAGTGGCTAAAGGTTGAGAAGGGACAACTTACTTTTGATGTGGAAGGAAATGACATAGAGGATTCGTCGAATTCTTTACACATGTATTTTAGTAGAAAAGCACATTGGCCAGGCGGAGCATCCGGAATTACGATTGGGAGAGGATATGACCTTGGGCAAAAATCGGATCCAATGAGCGATCTCACTGCCGTAGGTGTTCCAGAACCATTATTGAGTTGGTTGGTTGGAGCAAAAGGTCTAAGCGGTAATGCCGCAAGAGATTATCTTAATAATGCTAGCCCTGAAATCCGGAAGACATTCATTACGCGAAAGCAACAATATAAGCTGTTTGTTTCTGTCTATGAAATAATGAAAAATAAAGTTGTGACGATTTCTCAACAGCCTTTCAATGTCGGTCACTATGGCACGCTGAATTGGGATGCTGTTGATGTTAAGATCCAAGACATGATTGTTGACTTGATTTATCGTGGCGATTATAAGCCGACGACAAGAGAAATTGTTCAGCGGCCGTTTGTTGAGAGTAATAAAGCAGAATTGAAGACTGTTATGTCTCTCGAAAGCAATTGGCCAGGAGTGCCTGCTGCCAGATTCGCTGCACGTAAAAACTATTTATGAGGTGGAAATTGAAAAATATTTTTCTATTTATGGCTTTGGCTTTCTCCTGCTGTGTATTTGCTACAGATGAGAAAAAAACAGCTGTAGATGTATACAAGGCAGATACAGCTATGGTCGCAGGCAAGTTGGTTCGTTACTATCAAACTTTATCTAGTCCATGCATTATGGTACAGATTCTCGTGCCGGGTGGAGGAGGTGCTGCAAGTAATTCAAAAAAATTCTGTAATGTCTCAGGAAAAAGTTTTAGTGATGACTTTTCTGAAGTTATTTTGGACCGTGGGGAATTTTCAAATGAAGGTCTTTCGCTCACTTTGAAGCTTATGCCTCTGACTGAAGGTCCAGATGTCGTTGAAGTATGCAGCTTTAAGATTGAAGGTGAGGCGCTAAGTGGGCCGAAGTGTAGTGTTAAGTAGCGGAAAATTAAAGACGGCGGATTAAAGTGGCGAATAACCAGAGGGAATGAGAGCAGGCTACTTTCTAGTGTTAAAGGGGACGGATTTATTTTTTGCGTTCGATCGCTTTGAATTTGGTTGAGAACTTAAATAGATCTGGCCCGTTTGTCGGTTCTGACTCTGTCTTCTGTCGCGAGCCCGTTCAGAATTGAACGGATCACTGAATTTTTTTACGGACGCCAAGGAATGCAGATTTTCCGATTCAGCCTCATTTTTTTAGTTTCAATACTGTCGCCTGTGGTCATGGCTGAGGGCACGATGATTGCCACCATCCTTCAGGCCGACTTTTCCAAAGACCCGGAAGTCCGGTTGCTTGTCAGAGTGGTTGATGTGGGTGGTGGTTCGGATACCCCTTCCATTGCGGTTCGTAATCAATGCCTGGAGAGGAAAGCGTCCGCAGAGCGTCCTGGGCCGGATCCGTGCTTTTCGATAGAGATCACGGAGAGCAAAAAGCAACGGGCCATTGTTCGGCAAACGCTATTGAATGATCCTCAGCGCACAACCGACCCTATCTATTTGGAAATTGTTTATCGCTCGGAGGTCAGCGAGAGCGATCCGACGAATCACCATCAGCGATCCGCCACACTGAAGATCGAAGAAAACGGCCTCTACAATTGGAACAATGAGAGCGAACAGGCATTGGCGGACGTTGAGTGGTTTCCCTCGGGAAATGGTGTTCTTGATCTGATGGTTCCTGACGCGGATGCATTGCTGAATTCTGTATATCGGGATCGTATGAGTCGGCTGGACGAAAGCGGTCAGAAAGCACTGAGGGAAACTCAAAGAGCTTGGATGAAATTTCGAGATGCGGAGTGCCAGGCCGACCCGAAATTGCATAAATCAGTTTTCGGTGAGTGGTCCGATGCCTGCCTAATTCGCGCGACGATAGAGCGTGCTCGCCAATTGGCTTTGGCACCGGACAAGAGCAGACGTTGAAACGGACAAGCCAGAGCATTCGCGCGAAAGCGTCGACTTGGATGAGCATGAACAAACTTTTCTTTCTCTTTTTTGCGCTATTTCCTTTAGGCGCTCAAAGCGCAGTCACCACCGAATCACTTTGCTTCGAACTATCCCAATCGAGCCCGGTAAAGTTCGAACTCCGTACCTACTACGACGAAGCCAGCAAATGGTCCGGTGGCTTCGTCAAGTACGCCAAGTCCAGCGAACCCATTTCCATTGTGCTGACGGATTACGAGGGCGAGATGCTCAGTCCCGATGCGCCTTGGCAGAGCACCACAACCTGGTCTGAAGTCATCAACGGCAACGTCACGGGAACCTATCAGTTCGTGTCTCAAGGGACGCACATCGTCTCGATGTCTTACACGAAGAGGTCTAACGGCAAGGTTTTTCATTTCGGAAATAACACCAGCATCGACTCCTCTCTGGAGTCCGGATGCAAGTGGGAGTAGGGCGAGTACATGCAATTCAAAACTCTTGCGGTATCACTGCTCGGCCTGATGTGGACGATCCCAGCGTTAGCCCAAACCACCACGTTCAGTCCAACCAAAGGCGTCGACGCGACGCTGGTTCTCGAAGGCTCCAAGCTGAACATCGCGGTTAAAAGCGAAACGCACAGCGAGTCGCGAACAATCGATTTTGAAGCCGAAAACGAACTCTATCTGCAGTTCGACGATTTCAATTTCGACGGCGCCCAGGATTTCGCGGTCTGGCAACTCGATGACGGCATGGGCACTTACCACTACTACCGGGTGTTCATTTACCAAGTCAAAACCGGCACCTTCGAAGAGTTGCAGCCGGACTGCGGCGATGGCTTCGTTAACCTGCGCGTCGACAAAAAGCGTAAAGCGTTGCTCAGCACTTACTGGGAAATGAACATCCCGAAGCAATGCATCACCCGACTCACCAAACGCAAAGCCTGAATGACTCAAGGAAGAACCCCGTGAAACGTTTTGTTTTTACCCTGCTGGCCGTGCTACTGCCGGTTTCAGCGGCCTATGCGCAGGATGACTGCAGCCATGTCACCTCAAGCCTGGAAATGGTGCCCTGTTCGGAGGCGGCGAAGAAGGCTGCTGATGCGCAGTTGAACGTCAGCTACAAGCAGTTGATGGCACGGCTTGAGTCTGACTATCGAGCCGATCCCGCGTTGGGCGCGGAGTACGCGGCGAAGGTCAAGGAGTCGCAACGTGCGTGGTTGAAATTGCGCGATGCGAACTGCCCTTTGGAGGCGTTCGAGATCGAGACTGGGATGCCGGCGCATGTGTTCGCCGTTAACTCGTGTATCGCTAGAATGAGTCGCGAGCGCTCGGCGTATCTGGACAAGATTGTCCCTGCGCTTGCATCCGATAAGAGCGCTTCGACGGCTCCCACCAGCGACGCTTGCCCCTCGGAGGAGTTCGCGCCGTTCCTGACAGCGTTTTCCGCCAACAGCGAATCACAACGCCGTCTTACCGCAATGACGGTCAAGTCGCTAGTGTTGAAACCGGTGGCGGGAAAGGATCGAAGTACCTTTGAGCCTTCGACTTCGGGTGTCAGTGGAACTACGTTCACCTACCCGCTGATGGCTGCAATCACGCCCGGCAAGACACCTGGAGTCGAAATCGAAGAGGTCGATGACAGTCACGTCAATGTGGTGGATAAGAGGGCAGGTAACAGCAATGTAAAAATCTTCAACTTCTCTCGTCAGGCGTGCTGGGTGCTTGAGGGGATTGAGGATTGGTCGATCAGTGAGAAGGATCTTGTCGCAACAGAGAACCCGGGAATGAGCCGCGCCGAGAACTTCTGTTATCAGCGTGCCGAAGCGCTAGGTGGGCTGGGGTTTCTTGAGCAATACCCGCTGACTGTGGAGTTGATTGAAGCGTCGCTGGAAAATTTTGTGTGTGCTGCAGAGTCGGGTGACGCACAGGCGAGCCTGTCGGCGGCAAGCCTAAGCCTTTCGCAAATGGCGTCTCAGTTGGAAACCCCGAAGGTTGAGGCGCTGTTCAAAGCAGCCTCGAAAATACCGAGTGGCGCGTTGGCCTATGCCACGTTTCTTTGTTCAGGAAATTCCACCGACTATAGCGGCCCTTGCCTCCATCCCCAGCAGGCGAAAGAGCAGGTCATTCGGGCGATCACCATGGGTTCCACAGACGCGATGAATTATCTGGCCTCGACCTTTGAAGGTGGCGAGCTTGGAACGAAGGATATGTCCCGAGCGTTAGCCTGTTATCAGATGGCGGCTGACAAAGGTAATCAGTTGGGCATCTTCAACGTGGGGCGATTGGGATCGACAGGCGCAGCACCGATCAAGGCCAGTCACTGCATCTGAAATGCCGGGTCATGTCTGATGCGTTTTCGCAGTCGTTGAGTCTGAATCCGTCCGGTAAAACGTTTAGTTTTTGAGCGTCTGACGACCGCGATTTTCCTTTAAACTCCCCACCCCCAAGGAATGCGCTCAGGACACGGAATGCCAGCCCCCTCGAACTCCCTTCGCCCCGCGTTAGTGCTCTGGCTATACGCCGCCGCAATCGTGCACATTCTCGCCGGTCTCACCCTGACCTGGGCCGGGCATTCCGGTTTACTCAACGGCTATCTGCAAGTTCTCGAACTCGCGTTCTGGGGCGCCGACCCGGTGCCCGCCGCCGGCCACGAACAACAGGTCTGGTGGCTTGCGCTGTTCGGCGCGACGTTGCAAAGCTATTCGTTGTACATGCTCGCGCTGGTGCACTTGGGCAATCGCTTGAAAACTCCGGCAGTCTGGGGCTGGTTGAGCGCCGGCATCCTGTTATGGGCGCCGCAGGACATGTGGCTTTCAGCGCAACAGCAGGTTTGGTCGCACCTATGGCTCGACGGTTTTGCGTTGCTGGTGTTGTTGCCGCCGCTGTTCTGGTTGTATCGGCATGACCGCCGAAAATCCCCTTCAGTAAAGGCACCGAGCCAATCCAACCCGTTTTCCGATGGCGCCTACAAAAGAGTGCTAATCACCGGCGGCACCGGTTTTATCGGCGAAGCCTTGGTCAATCAATTACTCGACGCGGGCCACTCGGTCAGCGTCCTGACACGCGATCCGTTGAACGCGGCCAATCTATTCAACGGCCGCGTCCGCTGCGTACATTCGCTCAGCGAACTCAGCCACGACGAAGCCTTCGACGTAATCATCAATCTCGCCGGCGCCCCCGTCGCCGGCCCACGCTGGACTCCCAAGCGTCAGGCGCAACTGCTCGCCAGCCGAGTCGGCACCACCGAAGCGTTGATGACCTGGTTGAAGAACACCAAGCACAAACCAGCTCTGTGGATTCAAGCCTCAGCCATCGGCTACTACGGCGTACGCGATGCCAGCGAAAGCCTCGACGAACACGCCAGCAAGGGCGACGGTTTCATGGCCGAACTCTGCGCGCGTTGGGAAGCCGCCGCGCAACCAGCCACTGAGTTTGGCGTGCGTCAGGTGGTGCTGCGTCTTGGCGTGGTCTTTGGCTTGGGCGGTGCGTTGACGCCGTTGCTGCTGCCGTTCCGCTTGGGTTTCGGCGGGCGCATGGGCGACGGTCGACAAATCATGACCTGGGTGCATCGCGACGATGTGCTTCAGGTGATCGCGCGGGCTTTCAACGACGACAGTCTGCGCGGCACCTACAACATGGTCGCGCCGGAAACGGTCAGTCAGGCCGCGTTCGCCGAGCAGGCCGGCAAGGTCCTCAAGCGTCCGGTGTGGTTCCACATTCCCGCCGCGCCAGTGCGTGCAATGGCAGGGGAGATGGCGCAGCTGTTTTTCGACGGTCAGCGCGTGGTGCCGCAGCGTTTGACCGAGGCTGGCTACACGTTCCGTTATCCAACCCTCGACGCCGCTCTGCGCGATCTGACCTGAGTGCCGCTCATGAGCAAGCCGTTGATGTACCTGCTGGCCGGCAACGGCAGCGCTGCCGATTGGTGGGATGACGCGCTGCCGCACTTCCAGCGCTACGACGTGGTGCCGCTGGAGTTGCCGGGCTTCGGCGCCAATCCGCTGCCACCCTGCAAGGATCTGGCGGACTACGCGCAGACCTTGCTGGCGATGACGAAGCAGGGCAGCGCGATCATGGCGGTCGGGGTCAATGCCTTGCTTGTATTGCATGCGTTGCAACGTCGTCCCGGGCACTTTTCCCGCAGCGTTCTGTTGGCGCCGGTTGGGGCATTTTTGTGGCAGCGTCGCTTGCCGGCGCTGATGTCACCGCTGCCGATCCGCAAGACCATCCACTGGCTGCTGTCGAACAAACCCACGCTGTTCGCGCGCAAGTTTTCCAACCAGACCTGGACGCCTGCGCAGTACCAGCGCATGGGCGCCGGCTATGCGCGCTGCCGTGCGTTTGTGCCGCACTGGGATCTGATTCGCGCCGACACTGCGCTGCCACTGCTGGAGTGGATCACCGATCCAGTCGAGCTGGTCTGGGGCGATCAGGACGCGGTGCTCGGTATCGAGCATGCGGCGGCATGGTCGGCGATTCTCGCCCGCGCCGATCTGACCATCAGCCTGAAACCCGGTTGGGGTCATTACCCGTGGATCGACTCGCCCGCGCAGTTCGCGCAGTGGCTGGAGTCGGGCGAGCGCGGGTTTGTCGCGCACACCAAGGGCGGGCGTTTGCGCCTGGCTGAACTGGCGCGGCAAGCGGTGCCGGCGGCGTTGACTCTCAACGATTGCACTGACCCGCGTCTGCCGACGTTTCTCGCCGTCCAACCTGATGTGACCTGGGCGGTGCGCTCCTCCAGTTATGGCGAGGATCAGGCCGATTCGGCGAATGCCGGTTTGAGCACCACCTATCTGCGCGAACCGACCGCCAATGTGCCGAAACGCATCGCCGAACTGACGGCCGAAGGCGTCGAGGAAGTGGTGGTGCAGCGCTTCATCGCGCCGGTAGTGTCCGGGATCGCGTTCGTACGCCATCTCTCGGTAGAACTTGAGTGGGTTGAAGGCCATCTCGAATCGCTGGCCGACGGTCACGTCAGCCCCTCACGGGCAACGCTTTCGCGGCTCGGCGATGCTTGGCGCAGCGGCACGTTCACGCCGTCCCACGGTTTGACCGAAGACCTGCTCTGGCATTTTCTGCAAGACGTGCTGCGCGTGTTCCACTACGTGCCCGGCGATGTCGAATGGGCTTGGGACGGCGCGCAACTGTGGTTGCTGCAATACCGGCCAATCAGCGATTACGGCTGGCGCCGCCACCTGACTGCCGCCAACATCGCCGAGATCCTGCCGCCGCAACCGAGCGTGTTGGTGGAATACGCCCAACGCCGCGCGGCAGCGAGTATCCCGGCGATCATGGCGCGTTGGGATGCGCGGGTGCTGCAGGACAACGAGCCGTTCACCGCGGTGTTCGGCGGCGCGTCCTACATCAACAATGATCTGTTTCTTGCCCGGCTGGCCGACTGGGGCATCAGCGCCGCGAACTACGCCGGTGAAGTCGGTGGCGCGACTCCGCATTTGCCATGGCAACCGCTGAAGATGCTGCGTTCGTTGCCGCTGTTTTTGCGTATGCAACGCAAGGCTCGCGGCCATTTGCTGAACCTTGAAAATGGCTTGCAGCGCTTCGATCAGGAACTGGCTGAACTCGTCGCCCAAGGTGCCGATGGCCAACAACTCGCGGACTGGTTCACCCGGTTTTACGTGTTCGTAGTGCAAGGCAATCTGTGCATCGCCACGGCACTGGCCAGCAGCGGTGGTGATTGGCTGGGCCGCCCGCCGACTGCTTACGACAACCTTGAAAACAGTCCGCATCGATTGCCGTGGGAAACCGATCCGGCCACCCCTCGGCCCGCGTCGAGCGATCTGCCGCTACAGCCATTCCCGCAATGGTCAGGGCTGATCCGCCTAGCGCATTCGACCGGCCTGCCGGGCCTGCGTGGTTACTACCTGCAAGTGCGCGAGTGGTATCGCGACAACCTGATGCGCATCTTCTTCCGTCTGCACCACGCCATGCCGCTGGCGGATCGCGAGCACTGGTTTGCGCCGCATCCCGACGTGCGCACCCGCGACGGCAGCTTCTGGCAGGACGGTCGCGAAGGTGCGGAGCTGGCCACCGGGTTCATGATTTATCCGGGGCAGGTGCAAGGCATCCTCGGCGCCGACATCCTGCTCGAAGACACCCTCGATCCGGGGCGGCATGCGAACTATCAAGCGGCGCAGGCGGTGATTGCGCGGATGGGTGGGCGCTTGTCGCATGGCTCGACTTTGTTGCGCGAATTGCGCAAGCCGTCGGCGGTGATACCGCAGGTGGATCCGGCGTGGGTGGGGTGTGAGGTGGTGTATCGGGATGGGGATTTGGAATTGATCAATTCGAAGGATGCGAAGTGAAACTACGATGCCTCCGCGAATTGATCTTTGGTCTGTTCGCCTTTTTACAGGTGGATTATGTGACTGCCGCAGGTCCTGTATTGGTCGGTAACGAGCCCGGCCAGTCGCCGGTTGCGCAAGGCCCGACCGAGACAGTTGTAGACATGGGGTCGTGTCGGTTCTCCATGCCGCTGCTGCAGAACCAATGGCTGAAGTTCGACGATTTCTATTCGGTATTTATCGCAGCCAAACAACTGCCCAAACCGTCCAGCGCCCCCAGCTTGTGGCAAGCGCAGACGTCGAGTGGTGCCGACTGGCACTTCGAGAAACATGGCGACCTGAGCCAGCCGTGGTTTGGTTTGATGTGTGAGAACTCGGAGTACTTTTCGCTTCTCACCGACTGGAAACCCCCAGCAGACGATGCGTTTGCGGTGCAAATCCTGCGTGACGACAACGACCGCAGGTGCCCGGCGACGCTTACCTATCAGGGCTGGGTGCCCAATTCGCTCGCGGGTCGTGCGAACACCTACACCTTCGAGCAATGGGGCGGGGAGAGTTCTTCGGGTTTCATCTTCGGTTTCCACGACAAGTCACGACGGCACATTACCCGCATCGCTTTTTGCCTGCTGAGGGGCAAAGACGTGCTGATCGGCTCGGCGGAATCAGGTTCATCCGCCCCGCTGGCGATCAGCAACGAAGGGTTCGAGCAAATCAGGAAAGCGGTGCGCGGCATTGCCTTCGAATGAACACACCCAAAATGAATTGCGTCGATGGAGTTACAGCGTGAAAGGATTTTCGGTTCTTCTCGGCAGCTTGATATTGGCTGCCGCATCCATGGCATTCGCTGCCGATCCAACCTTCAAGGATTACACCATCACGCCAGTTTTCACCGGCTCTAACCATAAGCTGGTGCCGCAAGAAAACAGCAGTCCAATGATGGATCAAGCGCGGGCACAAGCCCTGAAAGGCAAGGTCAACTTCGCCGGCCATTACATCCTTCACAGGCTCGGTTGTGGCGGCAGCGCCATTTGCGGCGAAGTGCTAGACGCCCAGACCGGTGAGGTTGTTGGCGGTCTGCCGAATGCTTACTACGGCAGCACGTTCGGCATGGTTTACCAGCCCGAGAGCCGCATGATCATCGTGTCCGGTATCACGCTCGACGGCGAAGAAGATGCGCAGGGGAATGCGTTGGAAAGCGGTAATCGGGATCGTTACTACGAGTTTGTGAACAATGAGTTTCGGCTGCTGAGCATGACCGACGTGGAATCGTCGCCGATGGATGAGGAGTGAGTAGATGAACCGTCTTCTCGCGGGCAGTCTTAAGCGGTTGATGTTTGTCATGGGCCTGTTAGCTTCAGCCAATGCCTTGTCTGAAAATATTCAGATCGTGGGGGTTGGCGGGCACTTAGTGACGCTGAAGGACAAGACATGGGGCAGGCCTGCTGCGGAGTCGGCGGTTGCCTCGTTTACCGCCAATGGAAAAACGTTTCCCCTCTATGTACCCGCGGTGGGTACTGAAACGCATGAGGCTTGGTTAAGTCCCGACAAGAAAACATTGCTCCTCCTTCAGACTCTGTATGGCGTTGTCATTGGCCAGGAGGGTGAAGAAATCCCGACAGAGGAAACTGGTTGCGGGGTCATTTCGATGGAGACCGGTTGCGTGCTCAGTCAGCCTGCAGCCAGGTTTTGCTACGGCAAGTGGGAGGGCAATCGGTGGACTTCCGGGGAAGAGGATGCGCCTGACCTCGTCCTGCAGACGCCGTCTCCAAAGGACTTATTGAAGCAGGTCTCAAATATTGAGATGCCGCAATCTCGCGTGGAAGAACTCGCATTCAATCTTCGCACTATAAGTCCAGAGTCCTATATGGCTTGTCACCCACCAGCGCGCAATGTTCAAGCTTTTAACGACTTGGCTTTCTACTTGGCCGAGGGCGGTAACGATGAGCTGGCGCTGAAGTTTTATCGCGGCGTTGAGGCCGTTGGTAAACGCACGGTACTGATGTTGAACATTGCCGACTCGCTCTGGCGCCTTGATCGCAAAGATGAAGCGCAGCGCTATTACAGCCAGTACCGCGACGCGATGAGCGCCGATGGCAAGGCGCAGAAAATACCTCAACGCGTAGTTGAGCGATCCGTCATTCAGGGAATGAAAAATTGAACATGTTTGCGCGTTTTATCGCGTTGTCCTTTGGATGCCTGTTTGCCTCCTGCGCGATGGCCGAGGACGACTGCAAAGAAATCACCGTTAGCGCCCAGGTCGATCGGTGTGTCGAGGCAGCCCGCAAGGAAGCCGACAAACAACTCAATGCTAGCTACAAGAAGCTGCTGGGACGGTTTGAGGCTCAACAACGGCGCGACCCTGAGCAGGGCAAGGCACTGGTCGCCATGGCCAGAGAGTCTCAGCGCGCCTGGATCAAGCTACGCGACACCACATGCCCGCTTGAAGCCACGGAAATCGAGCCTGGGGTGGCAGCGCATGTCACGACGATCAACAACTGCATGGCAAGACTGAGTCTGGAGCGTGCGGCTTACCTGGACACAATCGTCACTGATGAGCCGGGTAATGTGGTCGATCTGAACAAGGTGTACCTGTCTGGCTCCCAGCGCTTTGGCGATGTCGTCGCACGTTATGTCAGCACCTTTGGCAGCCCATGTCTGACGGTGCAGATTCTGGCGCCCAACGGCGGTTGGAGAGTGCTGTTCTTCAAGCGGTTTTGCAGTTTCGAGGGCAAGGCATTTTGGACGGACTATGCCGATGCCGGGTTTGAGGATCATGTGTTTGCCGAGGATGGGTTGCACGTGACGCTGAGTTTGACTGAGCTTCGCGGGCTCGGAGAGAAGCGCCTCGCGTGTGTGATACCGATTCAGAATGAGCAAATCAAAGAGCTGAAATGCGGCGCGCCTGAATCATCGTAAAACCATCAGCGTAATCATTTGAAGATTGATCAACAGGGAAGTGAGTGGAATTGGCCAAGCTCTTAAATTGTATGGGTGCGTTCGGGCTCATGGTTGGCCTGTCGGCTCAGCCGTCATTGGCGGAGGATCCACAAACCATTGGTGAGTTGCATCCACCAGTAGTTGCTTCCGTAGGCGATCAAAAGATCACGGTGTTCTTTTTGAAGAACAACCTTAAAGATCTGGAGAGGGTGATTCACGTGCCTGATGCCGAAATTTTCTATGCACCCATAAATGCGGTGACGCCTTCGTTGAATTATGTGTGGAAGGTCGAAGGCGAGCAGATCGCCTCGGTGTTCTTTTTTGAGCGCAAATTCCCTGAGCGGGCGGGGAAGTCCATGTTTGTTCTGACGGAGTCACGTGAGTCGAACAGCGGATTTCGGGGCGTTTCCTATTCAACCCAGGAGTTGCACCTCGTCGAGAGTGGAGGTCGGCTGTCTTTGGAATTTTTTCGCGGCAATGCCTATCCCCCTGAATTGCAGAACTGTTATGAAGGTCGTGACTTGGATAAAGGGGTAGACGTGGAGTGCGCATACAAAGACGCGGCAAGTATTAAGAAGTTTTTGGCCATTCAGGATGCGAAGATGATTGCTGATTCAAAACTGGATCAGGACAACCGTCAGAAACCAATCAAAACCAATGACGACTCGGCCGACACGGCTTGCCCTTCGACCAACTTTGCAGCATTTCTCACAGCCTTCTCCGAGCGCGCCGATGTACAGAAATCCTTCGTCCAGCAGCCACTGAAAATGGTTACAACTGTGGCCGGCGATCCCGAACCCGAAATGGAAAAGCGCAGCCTCAGTGGCGATCAGCTCAAGTTTCCAATCATTCCGAATCAAGCAAAGCGAGAGGCCGAGGGCCTGACGTTGACCGTCAAGGAAGAGCGGGGCGACAAGGCAATTGCGATCCTGCAGAAGCCAGATACCGACTACGTCTTCAAGTATCGGTTTGTCCGTGGGCAATGCTGGCAGTTGGAAGAAGTGATGGATTACTCGCTTTAAAACGCAGAGAACTGGGCTGAAGAAAGAAGTCTGTTCAATCAGAACCGTAAATCATGAGCAGGGAAGCAAGTTGAAAAGATTAGGCTTGATCGCGTTATTGCTGTGTTCTTTCTCTGTGGCTGCGGGGCCGATGTTCCCGTCCCTCAAGTCATGCATGGAGGCCGACAGCGGCTGCGCGTTGGCGCTGAAAGATAACGTTCTTGTGGACGCAATCTCCGGACAACGTTTCTCCGAGGAAGCAGAGTCGGCCGGGGCAATGAGTGGTTTCTGGCTGTATCGAGATGGCAAGCGTTACATCCTGGAGAATGAAAACTACTCCCAGGCAAAGTCCCGACGTTGGCTGGTTTTTACCTATGACAGTGGAAAAGTAGTACTCGACGGCGCCTATATTTTCTCGATAGACATTAATTCGAACACCGGGCCCTATTGGCACGGCTACGACTGCCGAGGTGATGCCAAGCCGTTCGCAGTGCCTACGAAAGAACCCTTCAGCGACGTTGCCTTGGAGGCGTTGTGCGGTGGTGCTGAGGGCTGGGTGGTCTCAGGAAAAGACAAGGCAGTGCCCGTATCAGCCAAGGGGCTGGCCGTCAGTGTTCCCGTTTATCACGCCCGCAACCTTGATGGTTCAGCCACCTACCTGTTTACTGAAAGTGATGTTCCGGAGCTTTCGAAGCTGGTGTGTTTGTCCAATTGCGCCGATGTCACTCAAATACCAGAACGCGTCTCGCAAGAAACAGCGCCTTTGAAGGGCGGGCAGGATGGAACGTTGTGTTCAGATGACGAAGACATTTACTTCAGTTGCCCGTTGGAGGGTGGTAAGACGGTTTCCGTTTGTGCACGGGGAAACAACAAGCCCACGGCCGGTTTTGTTCAGTACCGTTACGGCGTGCCGAGCAAAATAGAGATGGTCTATCCGAAGACGGCTTTGCCGCCCAAGGGCAAATTCTTTGTCGTGAACGCTTCGGAAGGCAGCGTGAACTTGAACATCATCAAGTTCAAAAACGGTGCTTATACCTACCTCGTTAATCAAGCCTTTCTGAGTTATCTGACGGTGCTCAAGGACGACAAGGCGCTGTTCCGGCAGTATTGCGGTGAGGGAGGGAATGCCTACATAAACCGGGCGGCGCTCCAGGGGTTGGAAACGCGCCCAAAAAGCGCAGAGGACTTTCGCTAGTTTTTGTTATCGAGATTTAGAAAAGGGGACTTAACGTCCCCTTTTTTCATCCACAAACTTCGCTACGGCTTGGCCGCCACGCTTCGCACTTCAATCTGGTCGAGTGTCCCTTCCACCATCAATCTCACGCCGTCCGCCATTCTGCTCAGGGCGAGTGCAACCGAACGGCGGGAGCCGTGGAGGTCGTCGGCGAGGTCGCAGGCGATGACGCTGATGGACAGGAGGTCTTCGGAGGCGTTGGCCATGAGGGCTTCGGCGTCGGTGCCAGGGGAGAGTTTGAAGAGGCCGTTCTCGCGTTTGGGGTGTGGATCGACGGCTGGTTTGAAATGGTGGTCAAGGGCGCGCTCGGCGGCTTCGTGGAATTTCTTTGATTCCAGGGTTTCGTAGGGCGAAACGTCTGGGTTTTCGGGGGGATTGGGTGTTGGTTTGATCATAGGTACTTTCCGAGTTATGGAGCCAACACCGTTTCGCTTGCTTCGAAAGGGTGGCAGCTGTGTATAGGTGTGCAAGACCGGACTCGGAAACCGGCAGACCCGAAGGTCTCCCATACACAGTCGCCATAACAGTTCGCGAGCATAGGAAAACACTCGGCGAATAGCCATAACTGAATGCATGACGAGTCTGGACTTGCACGTCCGGGCCACCGATTTTGCGGCGACCCACAGAGCCTATCCCCACCGCACCAACTCGCCTAGTTCATGGACAGCACCGCACTTTGCAGGAAATTTCCCATAGATTCGCGGGCCGGAAGATCAAAAGATCGCAGGCTTCGCCAACTCCTACAGGGATGTGTTTCAACAGGTGTAGGAAAGGTGAGTGGTAAGACGCCGAGCGTCTCGGGATGCATTCCCGCGCGGAGCGGGGGAACGATCAGGGGCGAGCGCTGAATCGTGACTTGGCAGTCATCGTGCGCGAATTGGTCTGCATCCTCTTCCAACAGCGTCAGATACTGGCGTTATCGTTCGAATCCCTTACACTGCCCCGGCCGTTCATTTTCCTTTTGAGGCTGTGCGCATGAAATTTCGTTTTCTTCTGTGGATGATGGGTTTGTTGATGGGTAAGGCCAGCCGGACAAATCCTGCGTTCCAGCAGCAGTTGGGTGACAAGGATCTGGTGTTTCAGCTGCAGACGCTGGATGGGAAAGTGGCGCGGCATTTCGTGGTCAAGGATCAGCGCATCACCAGCAAGTCTGGCGTGGTGGCGGAGCCGGCGTTTGCGATTGCGTTTAAAGATGCCGGTTATGGCTTTGCCACGATGCAGGCGAAGAACAAGCAGTTGGCGTTTATGCAGGGGATTCAGGACAAGTCGATCCAGCTGAAGGGTAATCCGGCGCTGGTGATGTGGTTTCAAGGGTTGATGAAGTATTTGGTGCCGAGGAAGGCTAAGCCTAAGGCGTGAAGCGCCATTCTTTAAAACCCGGTGGGTAATCGGTTTGGCTCGATAAGTCGGTCAATTGGCGCGTAATACCATGAACGCCTGTCAGAAATGACAGGTGTTTTTGTTTGGATGTTGAGGCTTCATAGGGAGCGTCCAGCAGTAAAGGGACTTATCCGGATTGGGGAGTTATCAACATGACCATACAAGCAGGCGAACTTGATTCAACATTCGCCAATGACGGCAAACTCGATTGGGCGTTTCCTGAGTTTGTCAGCATTGCCCCGCAAGTTGTCCTCCCTTTGCCTGACGGTCGTCTGCTCGTCGTGGCGAATGAGTCAGGTGTTTTCCCTGGGTTCGTAGTCGCACGGCTAACTGAAAAGGGACAGCTTGACGTCGGCACCGGGTTTGGCGAGAACCAGCAAGGTTTTGCGCGGATTTTGACCGGGGAAAAACTTTTATCAGCGCAATTTGGCGCAAGCTTGCTGAGTAATGGTGGGCTGCTGATTACGGTCGATTACATGATGGGGCCACCGAGTCATGAAAACGGTTTCGTTGCCATCCAGTTGCTGCCGGACGGTCGACTCAACGATAAGTTTGGTGAAGGCGGTGTGGTCACGTTCCCGTACGGTCTAGTACCCGTAACACTAAGTCGAGCGGCCAGGGCTGCACGCGCACGCCAAAATGTATCTCGAAATATTAAGTCTGCTGTTCAGAGCACCGCCAGTTCTGGAGCGTCCGGTATCGAGTTGCCAGACGGCAAAATAGCGTTGGTCTTCTTTGGCTTTGATCATGTGGCACAGCAAACCAAAGGCTTGGTCATGCGACTCAATCCTGATGGTTCTTTTGACGACACCTTCAACAAGATCGGTTCGGCCACTGTTGAATTGGCTGAGTTGAGCCCGGCAGGTGATAACGCCGCCCGTGGAGTGGCTGTGCAAGCGGACGGTGGCTTGGTGGTGTATGGCGACTTTCATGATGAAGGCACCTTCGGTGCCTATGCCGTGCGCTTCACAAAAGATGGAATGCGCGACGACAAGTTCAAGACGGCCATTGTGTCCTCTGATCGGCTGCCGATTTTTCGCGATATTGCCGTGAGGAAAAAGGACGGAATGATTGCGTTGATAGGAGGCCAGGTCGGTGACGGCTTCCTTGATGGTGAAGGGGTGATTGTCGTACTCAGTGCGGATGGCTCGCCTCACCCCCTCTTCAATAATGGCCAGCCGTTATTTACCAAAGTTGTGCCTGAGATTGGGCAAAATTGGTCGAGCTGCGCCTTTGGCGACGTGGATGAAAGCAAGTTGATTGTCGCCGGCACCAGTGGTGGAGGGTTTGCTATTGATGAGATGCACGCCGTCTGTGCACGTTATCGTCTTACCGGCGAGCTCGACTCGACGTTCAACGGTAGTGGCTGGGTAACTTTTGATCAGGCTGAGAAACTGGAAAATAGTTTGGATCTGCACGTCACCGCGCAAAATAAAATCGTCATCTGCGGTGAGTATTGGAAAGACCGGTTGAGTTTTGCTACAAGCGGATGGATAGCACGCTTTATTGCCTGATCAATAAACAACGCTCTGATGGCCCGCTCTCACGAATAAGAATGATCTCGTGAGAGCGGGTTGTTTATGCCTGGCTGAACTGCGAGGCCAATTCACGCAACAGCACTTCGGCCTCAAGCACTTTGCTGACAACGTCGTTGGCCTTGTCGCGAGTCAAACCCACACGTTCAAGCAGCGCATCCGGAATATCTTCATCCGGGCCAGAGCCAATTCCGCGACTGCGCAGCAGGCGCACGGCCAGGCAGACGAGGTTCGGGTATTCGGCGTAGGCGCCGTCGTAGCTTGGGTCGTGCTGGAAGCGCAGGGCGGTGGCCAGCTCATCCGGCATGTCCCAATAGCGCATCAGCCACGAGCCGATCTGTTCGCGGCTGATACCGAGCAAGTGTTGCTCGATGTAGCTGTGGCACAGGTGCGGGTTGACCTCCAGGTGGCGGCAGATCAGCGAGAAGTGCGGCGGGAACACGTGGGCCAGCAGCAGGTAACCGAAGTTGTGCAGCAGACCGGCCAGATAGGTCAGGCCGGCTTCCGGGCGCTGGGCGCGCGGCATGGCGCGGGTCAGGCCTTCGATGACGGCGGCGGTGTAGATCGACTGCTGCCAGTACGGCGTGGTGTGTTGCGGGTGGTCTTTCGGCAGGCTCAGGGTCTTGCCGAGGGCCAGGCCCAGCGCCAGATTGATCACCAGATCGAAACCGAGCACACGAACGATCGCGTCTTCCACCGAACGAATCTTGCCCGGCGAGGCGTAGTACGGCGACGCCGCCCAGCTCACCACTTGTGCGGCCAGTGCCGGGTCGGTTTCAACGACGCCGGTGATGTCGTCGATGGTGGCGTTGGGGTCGACGCGCAGTTTGATGATTTTTTGCGCGGTCTCGGCCAGCGGCGGAATCTCGATGGTCGCTTCCAGACGCTGCTGAATACGCCGCGCAGTGAAGGCTTGTACGGCCTGAGTGATTTCCTCGCGGTCATCGTCCGGGCGGTCGAGGTTCGGACGGATGCTGCTCAGGGCTTCGCCGAAATTGGCGGCGCTGGCCTTGGTCAGCATGGTCTTGAAGTCTTCGCTGGCGATTTCCAGCAGCAGGCCCGGCTCGCCGGAGTTGATCAGCAACTTCGGTTCGCGCAGCAGGCTTTCTTCGTAGAGGCACGGCGAACTGGTCAGCGCCGGCAGGCCCGGCAGCAGGCTCAGGCTGTGTTTGCCGAGCATCTTTTCCAGGCGCTCGGTGGACACGGCAGTCAGGCGACGGCCCGTCAGTTCGGCGAGGCGATTGAGGTCGAGCAATTGGCTCTGCGGAAACAGCACCATCAGCGCGCCGACGGCGTCGTCCAGCAACACGGCTTGTACCTTGCGCGAGGCATTGAGGCCGTGGTGGTCGAGCACTTCTTCGTAGGCGATCCCGAGTTTGCCTAGCAGCAGCCGAATGACAGACGGCGCGTGCGGGGATTCGGGGGCGAGAGCGGCTTCGGTCATGATCTGTATCCGTTTTTGAAACAATGGCAGGAGTATAACCACCTTGATCAGAACGATCTGTCAGAAACTGCGACGGTGCTCACACTTGGCCGTATTGCTGCCCGTGGCGCAGCCAGCGATCGAGTAATGGGCTGACGTGGGTTGGCCAGCGTTCCAGCAAGGCTTGCGCGGCGTCGCGGACGGCGGGCAGCAGGTCGGCGTCGCGCATCAGGTCGGCGACTTTGAATTGCAGCAGGCCAGTCTGGCGGGTGCCGAGCATTTCCCCGGGGCCGCGCAGTTCGAGGTCTTTTTCGGCGATGACGAAACCGTCGTTGGTCTCGCGCATGATGCCCAGGCGCTGACGACCGATCTGCGACAGCGGCGGGTGGTAAAGCAGCACGCAATGGCTGGCGGCGCTGCCCCGGCCGACCCGACCACGCAACTGGTGCAGTTGCGCGAGGCCTAGTCGCTCTGGGTTTTCGATGATCATCAAACTGGCGTTGGGCACGTCGACGCCGACTTCAATCACCGTGGTGGCGACCAGCAGTTGCAGGTTGCCGGCCTTGAATTCGGCCATGACGGCGGCCTTCTCGACGGGTTTCATGCGCCCGTGAATCAGCCCGACTTTCAGCTCGCCGAGGGCGAGGGTGAGGTCTTCAAACGTGGTTTCGGCGGCTTGGCAGGTCAGCTCTTCGGATTCTTCGATCAGCGTGCACACCCAATAGGCCTGACGGCCTTCAGCGCAGGCACCGCGCACGCGTTCGATGACTTCGACGCGACGGGTGTCGGTCACCAGAACGGTGTTGACCGGGGTTCGTCCGGGTGGCAGTTCGTCGAGGATCGAGGTGTCGAGGTCGGCGTAGGCGCTCATCGCCAGTGTGCGTGGAATCGGTGTGGCGGTCATGATCAGCTGGTGCGGGCACATGCGTCCGCCGACGCCTTTCTGGCGCAGTGCCAGACGTTGCTGCACGCCGAAGCGGTGTTGTTCGTCGATGATCACCAGCGCGAGGTTCTTGAACTGCACTTCGTCCTGGAACAGCGCGTGGGTGCCGACCACCATGGGTGTGCCGCTGGAGATCTGCTCCAGCGCGGCGACGCGGTTCTTGCCCTTGAGTTTGCCGGCCAGCCACGCGACTTCAATGCCCAACGGTTCGAGCCAGCGTTTGAAGGTGATGAAGTGCTGCTCGGCAAGGATCTCGGTCGGCGCCATCAGCGCGACTTGATAACCGGCCTCCAGCGCTTGCAGGGCGGCGAGGGCGGCGACCACGGTTTTACCCGCGCCGACGTCGCCCTGAATCAGGCGCAGCATCGGTTCGTGCTGGCTGAGGTCGTAGGCGATTTCATTGCCGACGCGCTGTTGTGCACCGGTCGGGTTGAAGCCGAGGTTGGCCAGATATTTCGGCGGCAGCTTTTTCGCTTTCGGCATGGCTGGCGCGCGCAGCGAACGCATGCTTTCGCGCAGACGTTGCTGTGAAAGTTGGTGCGTCAGCAGCTCTTCGAAAGCGAGGCGATGCTGGGCCCAGTGATGGCCGAGGGCGAGTTCGTCGACGTCGGCATCGGCGGGCGGGTTGTGCAGGTAGCGGATCGCATCGGCCAGCGGCGCGAGTTGATAGTCGCGCGCCAGTTCGGTTGGCAGCCAGTCGGGCAGGGTGTCGGGCTTGAGCATCGTCAGCGTCTGCAGACACAACTGGCGCAGACGCGCTTGGGTCAGGCCTTCGGTGAGCGGGTAGACCGGGGTCAGGGTTTCATCGACTGGCGGCGGCTCGTCGCCAGTGATGGCGCGGTATTCCGGGTGGTAGATTTCCAGTCCTGACGCGCCGGGCCGGGCTTCGCCGTAGCAGCGAACCCGCGTGCCGCGCTTGAGGCCTTCTTTCTGCGCGTTGCTGAAATGATAGAAGCGCAGACTGAGACCGCCGGTGCCGTCCTGCAGGCGCACGACAAGGCTGCGGCGGCGGCCCATGACCACGTCGGCGCCGCTGACGGTGCCTTCGACCACGGCGTCCTGGCCCGGTCGCAGCGCGCCGATCGGCACCACGCGGGTGCGATCCTGATAGCGCAGCGGCAGGTGGAACAGCACGTCCTGCAGATTCTCCAGGCCGACCTTGGCCAGTTTCTCGGCCATGGCTTCGCCGACACCCTTGAGTGCCGTCACCGACACTTGCGACAGCTCAGTCATGACGCTCGCTTAACCGGCCGTAACCGGCGCCGCTGGCTTGGCCACCGAACACAGGCGAATGGAGTCGGCGAGGATCTCGATGGCTTTCGGCCGTGGGAAACTCGCACGCCAGGCAATGGCCACGGTGCGAAACGGCACTGGCGGCGACAGCGGACGCACTTCGATCACGCCCGGGGCGTAGTGATGGCTGTCGACGGCCGACAACGGCAGGATCGAGATGCCCAGACCGGACGCGACCATGTGGCGAATGGTTTCCAGCGAGCTGGATTCGACCGTGGTGTGTTTGGCGCCGTCGTTGCCCTTGGTCAGGGTCGGGCAGGCTTCCAGCACTTGATCGCGGAAGCAGTGGCCTTCGCCGAGCAGCAGCAGGCTCTTGTCGTTGAGCAGGCCGGCGTCGATGGTTTCTTTTTGCGTCCACGGGTGCTGGGCCGGCATCAAGACGTAGAACGGCTCGTCGTACAGCGGCAGGGTCAGCACGTCGGCTTCGTTGAACGGCAGGGCGATGATGATCGCGTCGAGCTCGCCGTTGCGCAGTTTGTCGCGCAGCACGTGGGTGAAGTTTTCTTCGATGTACAACGGCATCTGCGGGGCGACCCGGTGCAGTTGTGGAATCAGGTGCGGGAACAGGTACGGGCCGACGGTGTAGATCGCGCCGACTTTCAGTGGCGCGGTCAGCTGGTTCTTGCCGGCCTGGGCCAGTTCGCGGATGCCTTGCGCTTGCTCAAGGACTTTCTGTGCCTGGGCGACGATGCCTTCGCCAACCGGGGTCAGGCGCACGGCACTTTTGCTGCGCTCGAAAATCAGCACACCGAGTTCGTCTTCAAGCTTTTTCACGCCCACCGAGAGGGTTGGCTGGCTGACGTGGCAACGTTCGGCGGCGTGGCCGAAATGCTGCTCTTGGGCGAGGGTAACGATGTAGCGTAATTCTGTGAGGGTCATAGCAAGCGTCCATGAAGATGCGGGCCAAGCATACCGGCTGCAATCGATAGACGCACGTTATCAGACTGAGTGAGGAATGCGACACCGGGCAATGTGGGTTTGCCGCGTGCAGATACGCAAAAGGCACCTTTCGGTGCCTTTCTTGGCTGGATCATCCGGCTAGCAGAGAACCCTTGTAGGAGTGAGCCTGCTCGCGATAGCGGTGTGTCAGTCAGAAAATCATCGTCTGACACTACGCTATCGCGAGCAGGCTCACTCCTACAGGGTATTGCGGTGTTGCTTAGCGGCGGCGTTCGAGGGAGTAAACAAACGGCGCAACAATTTCGATCGAGCCGTTGTTGAGCATGTCGGCCGGAGGCTTGGGCAGCGGTTGTGCGCGGCGGATCATTTCCAGGGTAGCCCGGTCCAGATCGGCGTTGCCGGAGCGGCCCACCAGTTCGAACGACAGCACATTACCTTCGGCATCCACCACGAAACGCAGACGGTTCAAGCCTTCCTTGCCCCGTGCCTGAGCACTGGCCGGGTACTTTTTGTACTTGGCCAAATGCGCGAGCAGGGTGCCTTGCCAACTGGCTTTCGCAGCCATCTGAGCCGGTGAAGGACCCGGTGCAGGCTGGGCGGATTTCTCCGTCGGTGCCTGAGTCGGTTGGGTGTCGGCCGGTTTCTCCTCGGAAGGTTTTTCCTTCGGCGGATCAGGCAACTTCTTCTCGACCGGCTTCGGCGGTTTAGGCTTTGGCTTCGGCTTGGGTTTCTGCACCGCGATTTCAGCTTTCGGGGCTTCGGCCAGTTTCGGAATCGGCAACTCTTCTACCGGAGCCGGTGGCTGCGGCGGTGTGACGACTTTCGGCGGAGCAGGCGGTGGCGGGGCCGGAACCGGTGCCAGTTCGACCATCATTGCCTGTGGGGGCAATTCGATGGGCGGGCGGGCGGTCCAGTTCAGCGCCAGCGCGATGGCCAGCGCATGAACGCCCAGCACCACGGCCAGGCTACCGCTGTAACGCGTCAGCTTATGGCGCGTCGTGATCATTTCTTGGCTGCCGTCTCAAGTCCGACCAGACCGACCTTCAGGTAACCGGCGCCGCGCAGCTTGTCCATCACGCTCATGAGGTCGCCGTAATCCACGCCTTTGTCGGCCTGGAAGAAGATGGTGGTGTCTTTCTTGCCCTGAGTCTTGGCGTCGAGCACGGAGCCAAGGGTTTCGGCCTTCACTTCGTCGTCGCCGATGTACAGGCGCTGGTCAGCTTTGACGCTGAGGAACACCGGTTTCTCTGGCCGCGGCGCCGGTTTGGCGGTCGAGGCAGGCAGGTCGACTTTGATGTCCACGGTGGCCAACGGCGCGGCCACCATGAAGATGATCAACAGCACCAGCATCACGTCGATGAACGGCGTGACGTTGATTTCGTGGTTCTCGGCCAGATCGTCGTCTGCGCCTTCTTTCAAATGCAGGCCCATGGCCGATTACCCCACTTTGACCATGTGCGGCTGCGAGCTGCGCTCAGGCTGGTGATCGAGGTCACGGCTGACCAGCAGCAGCACTTCTGCCGAGGCGTCGGAAACCTGCGCCTTGTAACCGGCGATGGAGCGGGCGAAGACGTTGTAGATAACTACTGCTGGAATTGCCGCGACCAGACCCAATGCAGTGGCCAGGAGTGCTTCAGCAATACCGGGCGCGACGACAGCAAGGTTAGTGGTCTGGGTTTTGGCGATGCCGATAAAGGAGTTCATGATGCCCCACACTGTGCCGAACAGGCCCACGAACGGCGCGGTGGAACCGATGGTGGCGAGGACGCCGGTGCCGCTGCTCATGTTGCGACCGCAGGCTGCAACCAGACGCTCGAGACGGAAGCTCACGCGTTCCTTGATGCCTTCTTTCTCGCGGCTGTTGACCGACAGGCGCATTTCTTCGAGGGCGTCGTGCACCAGCAGGTTGGCGAGGGTGCCTTCCTTGCCGGCCGTGGCGCTGGCTTCTTTAAGGGTGGTGGCTTTTTTCAGGGCTGCGATTTCGCCACGCAGACGACGCTTGGCGCCCATCAGCTCGAAGCCTTTGGCAATCCAGATGGTCCAGGTGATGATCGACGCGATGGCCAGACCGATCATCACGATTTTCACGATGATGTCGGCATTCTGGTACATGCCCCAAGGCGACAGGTCGTGCGCCATGCCCAGGCTGTTGTCAGCTTCGAGGACTTCAGGCGCGTCGACAGCGTCGACAGCCTGCACCGGATCGGTTGCAGCGGGAGCAGCGGCAGGCGCGTCAGCAGCAGGTGCGTGCTGTTCGGTGGCGGCCGGGGCGGCTGGCGCTTGGGCGTCGGCGAAAGCGGCGGTCGGTGCCAGCATCAGGCTGAGCAGCAGAGCCGCCACCGCGCTCCAGGCGCGAGGTCGTTTGGTTGGCGAAGCGGGGATTTGATTACGTGTCATGCTGGCCGGACCTGAGATAGAAAAACGGTGATGCTCTACCAGGCCTCGTGAGGCCGAGAACAAAAGTGGCGTGCATTATTGCAAGTAATTCTTGTTAACAAAAGTAATAGAGTATCTTTTTTTCTACCATTGCTAGCCGTTCGTCCTGTGCCAGAGCTAGTCTGTGCCTTTCCGATAGGAGTTTTTTGATGTCCGCGCCTTCTGTTTTGATTGCCGGTTGTGGTGATGTCGGCGGTCGTCTGGCCACGCAATTGCTGACGGCTGGTTGGGAAGTTCATGGCCTGCGCCGTGACGTTTCGAAGCTGCCTGATGGGGTGATCGGCGTTGCCGGTGACCTGTTCAACGAAGACTGCCCGGCGACCTGGCCGGTGGGTGCCGTGGACTATCTGGTGTATTGCGCCGCCGCCACCGATCACGATGAGGCCGGTTATCGCGCGGCTTATGTGCAGGGTTTGCAGAATGTCCTGAGCTGGCTGGACGATTACGGGCAAGTGCCTGAGCGGCTGATCTTCGTTTCCAGCAGCAGTGTGTATGGGCAGCAGGAGGGTGAGTGGGTCGATGAGAGCTCAGAGACCATCGCTGCCGGATACTCCGGGCGGTTGATGCTGGAGGCTGAGCAGGTGGCGCTTAACAGTGGCATTCCCGCGAGCATCCTGCGTCTGACCGGCATCTACGGCCCGGGCCGCGAATGGCTGTTGACTCAAGTGCGTCGCGGTTATCGCGTGGCGGTCGAACCGCCGCTGTATGGCAATCGGATTCATGCTGACGATGCGGCCGGGTTGCTGGCATTCCTGTTGGAGAAGGCTCGGCAGGGCGTGAATCTGGAAGATCTCTACATCGGCGTCGACGATGCACCGGCGCCATTGGCGGAAGTCGTGGGCTGGTTACGCGAGTATCTGGGCGTTACCGAGTGGGCGGACGACGCCAGCGTTCGGCGAACTGGCAGCAAGCGCTGCAGCAATGGCCGGGCGAAATCGTTGGGCTGGACGCCAATGTACCCAAGCTATCGCGAGGGCTATGCCGCGATCCTCGAAGGTAAATGCTGACTTCCTGGCACCCCAAAACAACTGTAGGAGTGAGCCTGCTCGCGATGAGGTCATAACATTCAACACTTGTGCTGACTGTTAAACCGCTATCGCGAGCAGGCTCACTCCTACAGGGGATATCTGCGAATTCAGAAGCGGGTTACTGCTTCTCCAGCAACCACTTGCGCTCACCTGCGGTGAACTGCGGTTGTTCATCCGCCAACGCGGCATTCACGGCCTGGAGGATTTCCAGCTCTTTGCCCTTGCGCACAAAGATCCAGTTATTGCCCTGACCGTTCTGCTGCAACCATATGCTGTCGTTGGTGCTGCTCATCGACGCGCAATCGCCCGCGAGACACAAGGCGTAACGGTCGGCCCCCGGCAATCCGGAGACTTGGCCGTCAGCCTGGAACTGCACGGTGCCGCCTTCGCCCTGACCGCTGGCGATTGTCCAGCTGCCGCCCATGTAGGCCGAATACAGCGCGCGTTCGAAACTGGCGCCAATTGGTGCGCCTTCCGGCACCGGAATCTGTGCGCGGTCGAACACCTGCTCGGGTTCGTTCTCGCTGGCGGCTTGCTGCAGTTGCCCGCCGTCGCGTTTCAGCTCGCTGGCGGAGCTGCCATAGAAGTCGACTTTCCAGGCGCCGGATTTTTCACCCAGCAGCCGCCCTTCGACGTTCTCAAAACCGTTGGTGTAGCGGGCCTGACCGGCCTTGGTGTTGACGTCCCATTCGAGGTTGGGGCCGTAAGCCTGAAGCGCTTCGCGCAGGGGACCGCCCTTGGCTGCGGCATCGATCGCCACCTGATTGATCCAGGTGCCGCTGATGTCACGGTCGGCAGGGTTGCTGGCGCAGCCGCCGAGGAAAATGGCGAGCAGCGGGAGAGCTAGCGCTTTGCGCATGGTGGAGTCCTTTCAAAACCTTTTCTTGCTGAGCAGTCGGCGCGGCGTTTGAAAACCGCGCCGTGCGCATCACTCGATGACCAGAATGGCATCCATTTCAACCTGCGAACCCTTTGGCAGGGCAGCCACGCCGATGGCGGCGCGGGCCGGGTACGGCTGGTCGAAGTACTTGCCCATGATCTCGTTGACCTTGGCGAAGTGGCTCAGGTCGGTGAGGAAGATGTTCAGTTTGACGATGTCCTTGAACGAACCGCCAGCGGCTTCGGCCACGGCTTTGAGGTTCTCGAACACCTGGACGGTCTGGGCTTCGAAGCCTTCAACCAGCTCCATGGTTTTTGGGTCCAGAGGAATCTGACCCGACATGTAAACGGTGTTACCGGCCTTGATCGCCTGGGAGTAAGTGCCGATGGCGGCCGGGGCCTTGTCGCTGGTGATAACAGTCTTGGTCATGTATGACTCCTTGTAATGGTTGAGTTATGCACGCATGCGGGTGATGCGGATCACCCCGGTCAGGGCGCGCAGCTTCTTGATCACGCGGGCCAGGTGCACACGGTCGTGAACGCTGACCACCAACTGGACAACGCTGATGCGACCATCGCGTTCGTCCATGCTGATTTTCTCGATATTGCCGTCAGCCGCGTTGACGCTGCTGGCGAGCAGGGCGATCAGGCCGCGCTGGTGTTCCAGCTCGACACGCAGTTCGACGTTGAATTCGCCGGTGACATCCTTGGCCCACGAGAGCTGGATGCATTTTTCCGGGTTATGCCGGATTTCGCTGATGTTGCGGCAGTTGTCGAGGTGCACGACCATGCCTTTGCCCGCCGACAGGTGCCCGACAATCGGGTCGCCCGGGATCGGCGTGCAGCACTTGGCGTAGCTCAGCACCAGACCTTCGGTACCGCGAATCGCCAGCGGGCCTTCCGGGCTTGGCAGTTGTTCGCCTTCGCCGAGCAGGCGGCGGGCAACGACGTAAGCCATGCGGTTGCCGAGGCCAATGTCTTCGAGCAAGTCTTCGATCAGTTCGAGGCGGTACTCGGTGAGCATCGCCTTGACGCGTTCGGCCGGGATCTTCTCCAGCGAACTGTCGAAACCGTTGAGTACCTTGTTCAGCAGGCGTTCGCCGAGGCTGATGGACTCGGAGCGACGTTGCAGTTTCAGCGCATGGCGGATGTGCGTGCGCGCCTTGCCGGTGACGACGAAGTTGAGCCACGCCGGGTTCGGCCGTGCGCCGGGGGCGCTGACGATCTCGACCGTGGAGCCGCTTTGCAGCGGTTCGGACAGCGGTGCGAGACGACGGTTGATCCGGCAAGCGATGCAGCTGTTACCTACGTCGGTGTGTACCGCGTAGGCAAAGTCGACCGCCGTGGAGCCTTTCGGCAGCTCCATGATCCGGCCTTTGGGTGTGAACACGTAGACCTCGTCCGGGAACAGGTCGATCTTCACGCTCTCGATGAATTCCAGCGAGTTGCCGGCACGTTGCTGCATTTCCAGCACGCCTTTGACCCACTGGCGGGCACGGGCGTGAGTGCCTTTCGGCTGCTCGTCACCGCTGGATTTGTACAGCCAATGGGCGGCGATGCCGTTGTTGGCCATCTCTTCCATTTCGCGGGTACGGATCTGAATCTCGATCGGTACGCCGTGCATGCCGAACAGCGTGGTGTGCAGCGACTGATAGCCGTTGGCCTTGGGGATCGCGATGTAATCCTTGAAACGCCCCGGCAACGGTTTGTACAAATTATGAACAGCGCCCAGCACGCGGTAGCAGGTATCGACCTTGTCGACGATGATCCGGAACGCGTAGACGTCCATGATCTCGTTGAAGGCCCGACGCTTGCCGCGCATTTTCTTGTAGATGCCGTAGAGGTGTTTCTGCCGACCGCTGACTTCGCCCTGGATGCCGTCGATAGCGAGGCAATGGCCAAGGGATTCTTCGATCTTGTTGACGATTTCCTTGCGGTTGCCCCGGGCGCGTTTGACCGCCTGGTAGATCCGCGCGGAACGCATCGGGTGCATGGCCTTGAAACCAAGGTCTTCGAATTCGATGCGGATCGCATGCATGCCCAGCCGGTTGGCGATGGGCGCATAGATTTCGAGGGTTTCCTTGGCGATCCGGCGGCGTTTTTCGCCGGACAGCACTTCCAGCGTGCGCATGTTGTGCAGGCGGTCGGCAAGCTTGACCAGGATCACGCGAATGTCGCGCGCCATGGCCATGGCCATTTTCTGGAAGTTTTCGGCTTGGGCTTCGGCCTTGGTCTCGAAATTCATCTGGGTCAGTTTGCTGACCCCGTCGACCAGTTCGGCCACGGTTTCACCGAACTGCGCTTGCAGCGCTTCTTTGGCGATACCGGTGTCTTCGATCACGTCATGCAGCATCGCGGCCATCAGGCTCTGATGGTCCATGTGCATGTCGGCAAGAATATTGGCCACGGCAAGAGGATGCGTGACGTACGCCTCGCCGCTGCGACGGCGCTGACCGTCATGGGCTTGTTCGGCGTAGAAATACGCTCGGCGGACCAGGTTGACCTGGTCGTTGCCGAGGTAGGTCGATAAGCGATCGGCGAGGGCGTCTATGCTCGGCATGATGATTCCTGCCGTAAGCTGTGATCCCGCGCCGTGCTACGTCGACCAGGCATAGGCTTAGACGGCCTCGTTGGACTCGTCCTCGAACGCAGCGAAGACCGGGTCTTCGTGGACGATTTCCTGCTCGGCGATGAACTCGTAGCTCATCAGGCCTTCAGCGATTTCACGCAGGGCAACAACGGTCGGTTTGTCGTTTTCCCACTGAACCAGTGGCTCTTTGCCGCCGGTGGCCAGTTGACGGGCACGTTTGGTAGAGAGCATGACCAGCTCAAAACGGTTTTCCACGTGGTTCAGGCAGTCTTCAACGGTTACGCGGGCCATGGTATTCCTCGGAGCGAATGCAATATGCGCGCTGCCCGGTTGGGCGAGCGGACTCAACAGTTTAAAAAATCACCAGCGATTAGGGAAGCGCTGATTTTTTAACCAAGCCCTTCAACGCGCTGCAAGCACCAATGTAAAGCGCTTGCAGCGGTTTTGGGAAGTGTTGATTTAACCCAGCAACTCAGCCAGCAATTTGCCGAAACGCTGCTGTTGGCGTTTCTGTTGCAGCTGATTGGCGCGGAAAATCGCCTTCAGATCATCCAGCGCGTGGGCGAAATCGTCGTTGATGATCAGGTAGTCGTACTCGACATAGTGACTCATTTCGCTGACCGCTTCGCGCATCCGGCCGTCGATGATCTCGTCGCTGTCCTGACCGCGGTTGGTCAGGCGTTGGTGCAGGGCCTGAAGCGACGGCGGCAGGATGAAGATCGAGCGTGCCTGCGGCATCAACTTGCGCACTTGCTCGGCGCCTTGCCAGTCGATTTCAAGAATCAGGTCGTGACCTTCGTCCAGCGTCTGCTGCAGGCGGCTTTGCGAGGTGCCGTAGAAGTTGCCGAAGACTTCGGCGCGTTCGAGGAAGTCGCCGTGCTCGCCCATTTTCACGAACGCTTCGCGTGAGACGAAGTGATAGTTCACGCCGTCCACTTCACCCGGTCGCATGGCGCGGGTGGTGTGCGAGACCGAAACGCGGATTTGCGCGTCGGCGTCGGTCAAAGCCTTGACCAGACTGCTCTTGCCCGCGCCGGATGGCGCGGAAATGATGTACAGGGTGCCGGTGCTGTGGGTCATGTCGGGGTAGCCTTACTCAATATTCTGCACTTGTTCGCGCATCTGCTCGATCAACACCTTGAGGTTGACGGCGGCCTGGGTGCTGCGCGGGTCGAAGGCTTTGGAGCCCAGTGTGTTGGCTTCGCGGTTGAGCTCCTGCATCAGGAAGTCGAGGCGACGCCCGGCTGCTCCGCCGGACTTGAGCACCCGGCGCACTTCGATGATGTGGGTGCTCAGGCGATCCAGTTCTTCGGCCACGTCGCTCTTTTGCGCGAGCATGACCATTTCCTGTTCGAGGCGTTGCGGATCCAGTTCGGCCTTCATATCGGTGAAGCGGTCGAGGACCTTCTGACGCTGAGTGGCGAGCATTTGCGGCACCAGTTCACGCAGGGTCACGACGTCTTCTTCGATAGAGGTCAGGCGCTCGTTGATCAAGCGTGCCAGCTCCGCGCCTTCGCGCTCGCGGCCGGCCTTCAACTCTTTCAAGCCTTGATTGAACAGGGCCAGTGCGTCGGCATTCAGTGCTTGCGGGTCGCTCGCATCACCGACCAGGACGCCAGGCCAGGCCAGCACCTCGAGCGGGTTCAGTGCGCCAGGATTCTTGATCAGGCCGGCAACGGTCTCGGCCGCAGCGACCAACTGCGCGGCGCGCTCGCGATCGACTTGCAGCGTTTTGCCGGTGCTTTCTTCGGTGAAACGCAGGGTGCATTCCAGTTTGCCTCGCGACAGGCCCTGACGCAGCGCTTCACGCACCGCGCCTTCGAGGTCGCGAAACGACTCCGGCAGGCGCAGGTGCGGTTCCAGATAGCGGCTGTTGACCGAGCGCAGTTCCCAGCTCAGTGTGCCCTGGGCGCCGGCTTTTTCGACGCGGGCGAAGGCGGTCATGCTGTGCACCATGGCGGTGACCTCGCAATGCAGATCGGCGCAGCAGGGATGTTCCGCAGGCTCGATATCAATGAATTTAAGCCGACTGGCAGCAAAGGCGCAGGATTGTAGCGCAGTGCGGCGAATGCGCCCAAACACACGGTGTGACAAAGGGCTGCAGCCCGTCGGTAATGGGTGTTTCAAGGGCTTCAGTCGTCGACCCGATTTTTTAGCGAGTGCCCAGGGGCGGTGCAGCGCTCTATAATGCTCGGCAGTTTTCCGTCCCCAGTACAGGTATCTCCTATGAAACGTCCAAGTGGTCGCGCTGCCGATCAGCTCCGCTCGATCCGCATTACCCGCAACTACACCAAGCACGCCGAAGGTTCGGTGCTGGTCGAATTCGGTGATACCAAAGTCATCTGCACCATCAGCGTCGAAAACGGCGTGCCGCGCTTCCTCAAGGGCCAGGGCCAGGGTTGGCTGACCGCCGAGTACGGCATGCTGCCGCGCGCCACTGGCGAGCGTAACCAGCGTGAAGCGAGTCGTGGCAAGCAGGGCGGTCGCACTCTGGAAATCCAGCGCCTGATCGGCCGTTCCCTGCGCGCTGCGCTGGATATGTCCAAGCTGGGTGATGTCACCCTCTATGTCGACTGCGATGTGATCCAGGCTGACGGCGGTACTCGTACCGCTTCCATTACCGGCGCCATGGTTGCACTGGTTGATGCGTTGAAAGTGATCAAGAAGCGCGGCGGCCTTAAAGGCGGTGATCCGCTCAAGCAAATGATCGGTGCGGTATCGGTCGGCATGTATCAGGGCGAGGCTGTGCTGGATCTGGACTATCTTGAAGATTCCGCAGCCGAGACTGACCTCAACGTGGTGATGACCAGCACCGGTGGTTTCATCGAAGTACAGGGCACCGCTGAAGGCGCGCCTTTCCAGCCTGAAGACTTGAACGCCATGCTGGAACTGGCCAAGCAAGGCATGAACGAAATTTTCGAACTGCAAAAGGCTGCACTGGCCGACTGAGCAGGTTCATAACCGCAAGGAGGACGCGATGAGTGACGAGCAAGAGCTGCTGCCCAAGCCGAGCCAAGAGGTTCGCCAATGGGCAATGTTTTGTCACTTGTCCGCCTTGCTGGGGATCTGGATTCCGTTCGGCAATCTGATCGGACCATTGATCCTTTGGCAGATGAAGCGCGAGACAGATCCGTTCATCGATGCGCAGGGCAAGGAGGCGTTGAATTTTCAGATCACCGTCGCCATCGCCTCGTTGATTTGCTTCCTGCTGATGGTTCTGATCATCGGGTTCTTCCTGCTGGGGATACTGGCGATCGGCGCGCTGGTTTTGACGATCATCGCCGGTGTGAAAGCCAATGAAGGTTTTCCTTACCGATATCCGTTTACCTGGCGGCTGATCAAATAACAAGCTCGAAAAGTTTAAAATCAATGCCCTGACCTGTCAGGGCATTTTTATTTATGCAACTAAATTAGTCTCTACTATATGTAGGAATAATCTGACTGCGATGACTGGTCGATACTCTTTCCGTATATACACTTTTGGTCACAACTGCATTGGCTTAGTTTGGATTCATGGCCTTGGAATCAAAGGCAGCGATTGTTAAAGTTGGCCGAATAATATTTCTCCTGAAATATTAAGATATATTCAAGCCATCGAAGGCTTTTGAATTTCCGAGTAATCAGTGTTGAGAAAATCAGCCGGTTCATGAGGCGCGTGCAGGTAAACAGCTCGCCTCTGAATATATAGCCAAGAATAATCCCAATGATTCAGCTCGATTTTTACGGAACACTTGTGGCCGCCTCGTTAGTGCTTCTGCTAGGGCGCGGGCTCGTTATGCGTGTTGGTTTCATGCGCAGTTACAATATCCCCGAACCTGTCGCGGGTGGCTTGGTAGTTGCCTTGCTTTTATTGCTGCTGCGAATGTTCGATATTGAAATTCGTTTCGATACTTCCCTGCAGACACCTTTGATGCTGGCCTTTTTTGCCACCATTGGTCTGAGCGCAGACTTTGCCAGCCTGAAGAAAGGCGGCCGCATAGTTGGGGTATTTCTCCTGGCGGTCACCGGGCTGTTGGTGGTGCAGAATGCCATGGGTATCGGCTTGGCAAAAATGCTCGGGCTTGATCCATTGATGGGGCTGCTGACCGGTTCGATCACTCTGGCGGGCGGTCATGGCACCGGTGCTGCGTGGGGTACGGTATTCAGCGAGAAGTACGGTCTGGCGTCTGCGTCGGAACTGGCGATGGCATCCGCGACGTTTGGCCTGGTGCTGGGTGGTCTGATCGGCGGACCAGTCGCGCGCTTGCTCATCAAGCGAGTGCAACTGCCCGGTTGTCAGAGTCAGGATGCGCCGCCGCGGTTGCCAAAAGGCTTCGAGCAACCAAACAAAGAACGCTCGATTACGCCGTTTTCGTTTATAGAAACACTCGCCCTGATCGCGGTCAGTTTGCTGGCGGGCAATCTGTTGAACGGTCTGCTGCTGGGGACCGCATTCGAGTTGCCAACGTTTGTTTGTGTCCTGTTTGTAGGCGTGGTGTTGCGCAACGGGCTCTCGGCGCTGGGCCTGTATCAGGTGTTCGAGCGTGAAGTGTCGGTGCTGGGTAATGTCAGCTTGTCGCTGTTTCTGGCGATTGCCCTGATGTCGCTCAAGTTGTGGGATCTGGCCGCACTGGCGTTGCCGATTTTCATCATTCTGGCTGTACAGGCGCTGGTCATGGCGTTGTTCGCGATTTTCGTGACGTTCCGGATGATGGGGCGCAACTACGACGCGGCCGTGCTGGCTGCGGGGCATTGCGGTTTTGGCCTGGGTGCCACGCCGACTGCCATTGCCAACATGCAGGCCGTGACACAGCGCTACGGTCCCTCGCAGATCGCGTTTCTGGTGGTGCCGATGGTCGGGGCGTTCTTCATCGACATCATTAATGTCATCGTCATCAAGCTGTATCTGGCTTTGCCGTTCTTCGCAGCTGCCTGAATTCGAGCCTGCCTGAATTCGAGCCTGCCTGGAAGTGACGCATAAAAAATGCCCGTATCTTGCGATACGGGCATTTTTTAACTGCGAAACGACGCTTAGATGGTCAGCGTCCAGTCGTAGTCGACTATCAACGGCGCGTGCTGCGAGAACCGTGGCTGACGTGGCAGACGTGCACTGCGCACGAAGCGTCGCAAGCCCGGGGTCAGGATCTGGTAATCGAAACGCCAGCCCAGATTGAGCATCTCGGCCTGTTCGTTATCCGGCCACCAGCTGTACTGGTCACCTTCACGGCTGACTTCGCGCAGGGCATCGACATAACCCATGTTGCCGACAATCTCGTCCATCCAGGCGCGTTCTGGCGCCAGGAAGCCCGGGGATTGCTGGCTGTCGCGCCAGTTCTTGATGTCGAGCTTCTGCTGCGCCACGTACAGCGAGCCACAATAAATGTACTCGCGACGTTTGCGTCGCTGTTTGTCCAGGTACTTGCCGAAATCGTCCATGAGCTTGAACTTCTGGTTCAAGTCCTCATCGCCGTTCATCCCCGAAGGGAGCAGCAAGGTGGCAATACTGACTTTGTCGAAATCTGCTTGCAGGTAGCGCCCGTAGCGGTCGGCCGTCTCGAAACCGAGACCGCTGATGACAGCCTTCGGTTGCAACCGCGAATACAAAGCCACGCCGCCTTGGGCAGGGACTTCAGCATCGCAGGCATAAAGGAAGTAGCCATCCAGTTGGAAGGCTGGGTCATCCAGTTCAAAGGCGGAGGCACGGGTGTCCTGCAGGCAGATGACGTCGGCATTCTGTGCTTGCAGCCAACTGAGCAAACCACGCTCGACTGCAGCCTGAATACCATTGACGTTCACACTGATGATCCGCATAAATGGCCCCAAAAATCGCGTGCGTGTATGATACACGGCGTCAAGCTAATTAGCTAAATCCGTGGTATTTGGGGTTTTTTTCATGCAAGCGTATCAGCGCGATTTCATTCGTTTTGCCATCGATCGCGGCGTTTTGCGCTTCGGTGAGTTCACCCTGAAGTCCGGGCGCACCAGTCCTTACTTCTTCAATGCCGGCCTGTTCAACTCGGGTTCGGCCCTGGCGCAGCTGGGGCGTTTCTACGCGGCAGCCATCGCTGAGAGCGGCATTCCTTTCGACGTTCTGTTCGGTCCGGCCTACAAAGGTATCCCGTTGGCGGCGACCACCGCTGTGGCACTGGCCGAGCACCACGACCGTGATCTGCCGTGGTGCTTCAACCGCAAAGAAGCCAAGGCCCACGGCGAAGGCGGCAGCCTGGTCGGCGCGCCGCTGACTGGCGACGTGCTGATCATCGACGACGTGATCACCGCCGGTACCGCAATCCGCGAGGTGATGCAGATCATCGCTTCGCAGGATGGCGCCAAGGCGGCCGGCGTGCTGATCGCCCTGAACCGTCAGGAGCGTGGCAACGGCGAGTTGTCGGCGATCCAGGAAGTCGAGCGCGACTTCGGCATTCCGGTGATCAGCATTGTTTCGCTGAATCAGGTGCTGGAATTCCTCGCCGATGATCCGCAGCTCAAGCAACACCTGCCGGCCGTAGAAGCTTATCGCGCCCAGTTCGGCGTCTGACGCGATGCCTTTGTAGGAGCTGCCGAAGGCTGCGATCTTGTGATTTTGGCATTTAAGGGCAAGATCAAAAGATCGCAGCCTGCGACAGCTCCTACATAGGAGAGGTGCAGAAATCTGAGGTTTCAGGCAAAAAAGACCCCGCTCAGCCAGGCTGAGCGGGGTCTTTTTGTTTTGCGTCTGTGCTTACGGACGTTTGCGATTGCTGATCAGCGTACCCACACCGGTGTCGGTGAAGATTTCCAGCAGGATCGCATTCGGCACGCGACCGTCGATGATCAGCGAGCTGCCCACGCCGCCCTGAACCGCTTCCAGCGCGCAACGGATCTTCGGCAGCATGCCGCCGTAGATGGTGCCGTCGGCGATCAGATCATCGACCTGCTGCGTGCTGAGACCGGTCAACACCGTGCCCGACTTGTCCATCAGGCCGGCGATGTTGGTCAGCAGCATCAGCTTCTCGGCTTTCAGCGCCTCGGCGACTTTACCGGCCACCAGATCGGCGTTGATGTTGTACGACTCGCCGTTCTCACCCACACCAATCGGCGCGATGACCGGGATGAAGTTGCCTTTGACCAGCAGGTTAAGCAGCTCGGTGTTGATCCCGACGACTTCGCCGACGTGACCGATGTCGATGATTTCCGGCTGGGTCATCTCCGGGGTCTGGCGGGTCACGGTGAGCTTCTTCGCACGAATCAGCCCGGCGTCTTTACCGGTCAGGCCGATGGCGCTGCCGCCGTGGCGGTTGATCAGGTTGACGATGCTTTTGTTGACCTGACCGCCCAAGACCATTTCCACGACGTCCATGGTCGCGGCGTCGGTGACGCGCATGCCGTCGACGAAGTGGCTTTCGATCGACAGACGCTTGAGCAGATCACCGATCTGCGGGCCGCCACCGTGCACGACCACGGGGTTGATACCTACGGCTTTCATCAAGACGATGTCGCGGGCGAAGCCGGTTTTCAGCTCCTCGCTTTCCATCGCGTTGCCGCCGTATTTGATCACCAGGGTCTTGCCGACATAGCGTCGGATGTAAGGCAACGCTTCGGACAGGACCTGGGCGGTATGGGCGGCGGCTTCGCGTTCGAGGGTCATTCAGGGCTCCGGGTGGATCAGAACGGTAGTTGGAGATCAGGTGCAACGCGTTTCAGTTGGGCGTGGAACACATCCTTGATGCGCTGCAATTCAGCCTCGTCATCGGCCTCGAAGCGCAGCACCAGCACCGGTGTGGTGTTGGACGCGCGCACCAGGCCCCAGCCTTTGGCGTAATCGACTCGCACGCCGTCGATGGTGGTCAGGTCAGCGCCTGCGCCCCACTGTGCGTCGTGCAGTGCATCAATGATGCTGAATTTGCTCTCTTCGGTCACATGGATATTGATTTCCGGCGTAGAAATATCATTCGGGAAGGTCGCAAACAGCTCTTCCGCAGTGGATTTTTCCTTGCTGAGGATCTCCAGCAGCCGTGCGGCGCTGTAGATACCGTCGTCGAAACCGAACCAACGCTCCTTGAAGAAGATGTGCCCGCTCATTTCACCGGCCAATAGCGCGCCGGATTGTTTCATTTTCTTTTTGATCAACGAATGACCGGTCTTCCACATTAGCGGACGACCGCCGTATTCCTTGATCAGCGGCACCAGGCGGCGGGTGCATTTGACGTCGAAAATGATCTCGGCGTCCGGGTTGCGCGCGACCACGTCGCGGGCGAACAGCATCAACAGGCGATCCGGGTAAACGATGCTACCGGTGTTGGTCACCACGCCGACACGGTCGCCGTCGCCGTCGAACGCCAGGCCGATATCTGCGTTGGTTTCTTTGACTTTGGCGATCAGGTCGACGAGGTTTTCAGGCTTGCCCGGGTCCGGGTGATGGTTCGGGAAGTTACCGTCGACTTCGCAGAACAGCGGGATGACTTCGCAGTTCAGCGCTTCGATCAGTTGCGGGGCGATCACGCCGGCCGCGCCGTTGCCGCAGTCCACCACGACTTTCATGCGCCGGGCCAGTTTGATGTCCTGGACGATTTCGGTGTTGTAGCGGTCGAGGATCTCGACCTGGGTGACGCTGCCTGTGCCGCTGCTCAGGTTGTTGCTCTTGAGGCGTTCGTGCAGGGCCTGGATCTGCTCGTTGGCGAGGGTGTCGCCGGCGATGACGATCTTGAAGCCGTTGTAGTTCGACGGGTTGTGGCTGCCTGTGAGCATCACCCCGGACTTGCCGGCGAGCACGTTGGCGGCGTAGTACAGCGCCGGCGTTGGCACCAGGCCAACGTCGCTGACATGGCAGCCGCTCTCGGCGATACCGCGAATCAACTCGGCAACCAGTTCCGGGCCGGACAGGCGACCGTCGCGACCGACGGACACGTTCGGCTCACCTTGGGCCAGGCTCTGCGAGCCGATGGCGCGGCCAATCCAGTAAGCGGTTTCGGCATTGAGGAATTCCGGCACGGTGCCGCGAATGTCATAGGCGCGGAAAATGCTGTCGGGCAGCTTCGGGGCAATCTTGGCTGGGGTGCTCATCTACGGAAATGCTCCATCTCGAAAGGGGCGGGACAGACCGACGAATCGTTCGACGGCAGGCTCAAACTGAAGGGTATGACGGCGTTTTCCACAGAGAGTTCGTGGTGTGAAAGGGCCATGACGCCTCGGCTGGCGTGGCTTTCGGCCGGCAAAACCTTGATTTACGGTGTTAAAACCTGCCGCTGAAAATGCGCAAATTTCCCCCGTAGGGGCTGCCGCAGGCTGCGATCCTTTGACTTTGTTTTTTAAGATCAAGATCAAAAGATCGCAGCCTGCGGCAGCTCCTACAGGATATTCATCCGGTTATTTGGTGCCGGTATGACCGAAACCGCCGGTGCCGCGTTCGGTTTCGACGAACTCTTCGACCATTTCGAAGTGCGCCTGCACCACCGGTACCAGCACCAGTTGCGCCAGACGTTCGCCGACGGTCATGGTGAAATCGCTCTGGCCACGGTTCCAGCACGACACCATCAGCGGGCCCTGGTAATCGGAGTCGATCAAACCGACGAGATTGCCCAGCACGATGCCGTGCTTATGGCCCATGCCCGAGCGCGGCAGGATCAGCGCGGCGAGGTTCGGGTCACCGATGTAGACCGACAGACCGGTAGGGATCAGCACGGTTTCGCCCGGTTTGATCACGATGTCCTGATCCAGCATGGCGCGCAGGTCGAGGCCGGCGGAGCCCGGGGTGGCGTATTGCGGCAGCGGGAATTCAGTACCGATGCGTGGGTCGAGGATCTTGGCTTGCAAAGCGTGCATGTAAATTAAACCTGGTTCAGACGTTCGGCGATAAAAGTGACCAGTTGGCGAGCGATCTTGCTCTTGCTGGTCTGGGCGAAAACCGTGGCGTGCAGCGCACGGTCAATCACGCTGCAGGCGTTTTCTTCGCTGTTGAAACCGATGCTCGGGTTGGCGACGTCGTTGGCGACGATCAAATCGAGATTCTTGTCCTTCAGCTTGCGTGCAGCGTAGTCGAGCAAGTGTTCGGTCTCGGCGGCAAAGCCGACACTGAACGGACGGTCGGGACGGGTCGCGATGGTGGCCAGGATGTCCGGGTTACGCACCATTTGCAGGACGAAGCCGTCGCCGCTCGTAGGGTCTTTCTTCAATTTCTGCGGGGCAACCACTTCCGGGCGGTAGTCCGCTACGGCTGCCGAGGCGATGAACACGTCGCACGGGATCGCCGATTCGCAAGCCGCGAGCATGTCGCGGGCACTGACTACGTCGATGCGCGTGACGCGATCTGGCGTTGGCAGGTGCACTGGGCCGCTGATCAGGGTCACGCGGGCGCCGGCCTCAACCGCTGCTTCAGCCAGGGCGAAGCCCATTTTGCCGGAGCTGTGGTTGGTGATGTAGCGCACCGGATCGATGTTTTCCTGAGTCGGGCCGGCGGTGATGACGACGTGCTTACCGGTCAGTGCCTGACGCTGGAAGCAGTCCGCCGCGCATTGCGCCAGATCGGTGGCTTCCATCATCCGGCCCATGCCGACGTCGCCACAGGCCTGACTGCCCGAGGCTGGGCCGAAGGTCTTCAGGCCACGGCTTTCCAGAAGTTGCAGGTTGGCCTGAGTCGCCGGATCGCGCCACATCGCCTGATTCATGGCTGGCGCGACAGCGACAACAGCGTCGGTGGCCAGCACCAGCGTGGTCAGCAAATCGTTGGCGATGCCTTGCGCCAGGCGGGCGAGCAGGTCGGCGGTGGCCGGCGCGATCAGCACCAGATCGGCCCACTTGGCCAGCTCGATGTGGCCCATCGCGGCTTCGGCGGCCGGGTCGAGCAAGTCGAGGTGCACCGGGTGGCCGGACAAGGCCTGCATGGTCAGCGGGGTGATGAACTCGGCGCCGCCACGGGTCATGACCACGCGCACTTCGGCGCCCTGGTCGATCAGGCGACGAACCAGATCAGCGCTCTTGTAGGCCGCGATGCCGCCGCCGACGCCCAGAACGATGCGTTTCCGATACAGCCGCTGCATAGGTCTGCCTTTCATTTCGTTGATGACTGCGGTGCGATGCCCCCTCCCCAGGGTTGAATCGACCACAAAAAAGATGGGCTACGATATCACAGCGACCGCTACGGAACAGCGGCGCCCACAGACAGGGAATGTGTATGAGTATTCGCGATTGGCCTGCGGCGGAACGGCCGCGGGAAAGGTTACTGGAGCACGGGGCAGCGAGCCTTTCGGACGCTGAGTTATTGGCCATTTTTCTGCGCACTGGATTGCCCGGGGTAAGCGCTGTGGACCTGGCGCGCAATCTGTTGACTCAATTCGGTAGCCTGCGTTTGCTGCTTGAGGCCGATCAGGACGCATTCAGCAAACAATTGGGGCTCGGGCCGGCGAAGTTTGCGCAACTGCAAGCTGCTCAGGAAATGAACAGGCGACATCTGGCTGAGAAATCTCGGCAGAAACCAGCCCTGGAAAACCCTCAGGTCGTTCGCGATTATCTGAAATCGATGCTGCGTCACGAGCCGCATGAGGTGTTTGGTTGCCTGTTTCTTGACTCTAAACATCAAGTACTGAATTTCGAGATACTGTTTCGCGGCTCCATCGACAACACCAGCGTGCATCCGCGCGAGGTGGTTAAGCGATGTCTGGCCAATAATGCCGCTGCGTTGATCCTGTGCCACAACCATCCATCGGGGAATACTGACCCCAGTCAGGCTGATCGATTACTGACCAAGCGTTTGCAGAAGGCACTGGAGTTGATCGATGTGCGGGTGCTCGATCATTTCATCGTTGGCGATGGTGAGCCGCTGTCGATGGCGGAGTGTGGCTGGATGTAAAAAAACAGCGGCAAGCGTCGAGCTACAAGCGGCAAGCTAGAGCCCTGCGCGGACAGCTCTAGCTTGCGGCTTGCCGCTTATGGCTTGACGCTGGTTTTGGAATAGTCCTGACGGCCAAACGGGCTGACCGAATAGCCCTGCACGTCTTTGCGCGTCAATGCGTAAGCCGTCGGATGCGCCAGCGGCAGCCACAGCGCCTGCTGTTGAATCTGCGCCTGCGCCTGCTCGTACAACTTGGTGCGCACACCTTGCTCGCTAGTGGTCTTGCCGGCGCTGATCAGCTTGTCCAGATCGGCATTGCAATATCGCGCGAAGTTGGTGCCCGATTTGACCGCAGCGCAGGAAAACTGCGGCGTGAGGAAGTTGTCCGGGTCGCCGTTATCGCCGGCCCAACCCATGAACAGCAGGTCATGCTCGCCGGCTTTGGCGCGGCGAATCAATTCGCCCCACTCGATCACACGGATTTCCGCCTGAATGCCGATTTCCGCCAGATCTGACTGCAACATCTGTGCGCCCAGGCTCGGGTTCGGATTCAGCAGGCTGCCGGAAGGACGCGTCCAGATGGTGGTCTGGAAACCGTCCTTCAACCCGGCCTTGGCCAGCAATGCCTTGGCTTTGGCGACATCGTGCGGGTAACCCGGCAGGTTCTTCGTGTAACTCCAGGTGTTCGGCGGGTAAGGGCCGTTGGCGGCTTCGGCGGTGTCTTCAAACACAGCCTTGATGTAGTTGGCCTTGTCGAAGGCGAGGTTGATTGCCTGACGCACTTCCGGCTTGTCCAGCGGCGGATGCTGGCTGTTAATGCCGACGAAAGCGGTCATGAACGCGTCAGTCTTTTCGACTTTCAGCGTCGGTTCTTTCAGCGCGGCTTGTACGTCGAGTGGCTTCGGTGACAGGGCGATCTGGCATTCATTGCGTCGCAGCTTCTGCAGGCGCACGTTGGCGTCCGGGGTGATGGCGAAGATCAACGGGTCGACCGCAGGTTTGCCGCCGAAATAATCCGGGTTGGCCTTGTAGCGGATCGCCGCGTCTTTCTGGAAACGGTTGAACACGAACGGGCCGGTGCCGATCGGCTGGCTGTTGAGCTTGTCCGTCGCGCCGGCCTTCATCAGTTTGTCGGCGTATTCGGCAGAGTAAATCGAGGCGAAGCCCATGCTCAGGGTCGCCAGGAACGTTGAGTCCGGGTGATCAAGGGTGAAGCGCACGGTCAGCGGATCGAGGGCGTCGATCTTCTTGATCAGTGCTGGCAACTGCATCGACTGCGCATGCGGGAAGCCGCTCTGGGCAACTTTGTGCCACGGGTTGGCCGGGTCGAGCATGCGGTCGAAGCTGAATTTGACGTCTTCGGCGGTCAGCTCGCGGCTCGGCTTGAAGTACTCGGTCGAGTGAAATTTCACCTGCGGGTGCAGTTTGAACACGTAAGTCAGGCCATCGGTGCTGACTTCCCAGCTGTCGGCCAGGCTCGGCACGACTTTGCCGCTGGCGGTGTCGAAATCCACCAAGCGGTTCATCAGCACGTCGGCCGAGGCGTTGGTGGTGGTCAGCGAGTTGTATTGCACCACGTCGAACCCTTCCGGGCTGGCCTCGGTGCAGACGCTCAGCGCGGCGGCCTCGGCCAGAGGGCTCAGCAGGAGCGGGGCGAGCAACAGGGGTAGGGCAGCAAGGCGCATGGTCGGTTTCCTTTTACAGATCGAAGGCCCATCTGCAAGTGCAGTCTGGAAAAGGCCTACCCTAGAGGGCTGGATTACAAATGACTATCCCCTTTTTGTATTTTCGGGGCACAGTGATGGCAGTTTTTCAGACCACGGCGTCACGTTAAAAGTCGGAAACGTCTGCACAGGCGATTTTCTGCGACGAGTGGTAAAAATCGATGTCAGCCTTTATCCAAGGCGTTCGCGGGCTGAAAAAGCGCCTTTTTGTGGATTGATTGCACACCGAATGTTGTTGCACCCCAGTCTTTCTGGTATAAAGCAGCGCTCTTTTCTAGGGGCCCGGTTCCTTCACTGTAGGTGTAGCCGGTAAGACCTCTAAAGAAACGCGGCGCCTGGCGCCAAATGACTGAGAGATTAAGCGGCCAACCCATGCCGGGTTGGGCATGTGGTTTTAGAGGGCTGAGGCATGTCGAGAGTATGTCAAGTTACCGGTAAGGGTCCGGTGACTGGGAATAACATTTCCCACGCAAACAACAAAACCCGTCGTCGTTTCCTGCCGAACCTGCAGCATCACCGCTTCTGGGTTGAAGAAGAGAAACGTTTTGTGCGTCTGCGCGTATCTGCCAAAGGCATGCGTATCATCGACAAGCGTGGCATCACTGTCGTGCTCGCCGAACTTCGCCGCGATGGCAAGATTTAAGGGAGCTAATCATGCGTGAATTGATTCGTTTGATCTCGAGCGCCGGTACTGGTCACTTCTACACTACCGACAAGAACAAGCGTACTACCCCGGACAAAATCGAGATCAAGAAATATGATCCGGTTGTTCGCAAGCACGTGATCTACAAGGAAGGCAAAATCAAGTAATTGATTTTTCCCGACTTACGAAAAAGGCCCGTATCTCACGATACGGGCCTTTTTTGTTGCCTTGAACAATCGATCAGCCGCAGATGAGTTCAACGATCTCGTTTTGATCGTTAACCAGCACCCTGATGCGGTCAGGCTTGGGCAGGAGGTTGAACATATCCTCCGGGCGCTCGAGTCGATGCTTTTGTACGCCAGCGGCGGCGCGGATGGTGCTCAGGGTTGTCGGGGTAGCGAATTGGCCGAGCGCGAATGTCACGGCGTTGATATTGCAGGAACCGGTCATGGTGCCTCCTTGCGTTCTGTTGGGTTAGGGCGCTCTCGATCAAGCCGGTCGACACATCCTGTGCCGACAGGGAATTTGACCGGTTAAGTTTCGGCGCCTTCGCCAAGTCTCGCTCAACAGAACCTGGCAGGTCTCATTCGGATGGTGACCAACTGTGACCAATTACGCTTTCTGTTCGAAGATCACATAGATCTTGCGGCAGGCTTCAAGCACTTCCCAGGTGCCACGAAACCCTGCCGGAATCACAAACCGGTCGCCCACACGCAGCGTCTTGGCATTGCCATCGTTATCACGCAGCACCGAAACGCCCTGCAAAATCTCGCAGTATTCATGCTCGGTGTAATTCACCGTCCATTGCCCCACCGCACCTTCCCACACGCCGACGCCCATCTGCCCACAAGGGCTTTCGTACTGATGGAACACCGCTTGCTCAGGATCACCCTTCAGCACTTTGGCCGGGTCCGGACGATAGCGTTCTGCTTCGCTGCTGGTCAGGCTGATGTCGACGACGTTCTGGATGTTCATTGTTGTTTTCTCCCGTGATGACGGCGCGATGGTTGGAATGGGCGGAAGTCTATGTTTATTAAAATGAACACCGCAAGGCCGTATGGCGCGCTTATGTCAAATATATTGAAACAACCCCAGCCGCTGGTTTAGGGTGGCGGGTGCCTCGGGCCGAAATGCAGGCTGGCCGGGCAGAATTCTTGAAGACGTCCGCGAAGATCGCGGCGCCCGTATTCAATAAGAGGAGGACACCCGAATGACCACCCTGACTCGTGCCGACTGGGAACAACGCGCCCGCGACCTGAAGATCGAAGGCCGCGCCTACCTTGATGGCGAATACACTGATGCCGTCTCCGGTGAGACCTTCGAATGCATCAGCCCGGTCGATGGCCGTCTGCTCGGCAAGATTGCCAGCTGTGACGTCGCCGACGCTCAGCGCGCTGTGGAAAACGCCCGCGCCACCTTCAATTCCGGCGTCTGGTCGCGCCTGGCGCCGACCAAACGCAAAGCCACCATGATTCGTTTTGCCGGCCTGCTGAAACAGCACGCCGAAGAATTGGCTCTGCTCGAAACCCTCGACATGGGCAAGCCGATCAGCGATTCGCTGTACATCGATGTGCCGGGCGCGGCACAAGCGCTGAGCTGGAGCGGTGAAGCGATCGACAAGATCTACGACGAAGTCGCTGCCACGCCGCACGATCAACTGGGTCTGGTGACCCGCGAGCCGGTGGGTGTGGTCGGCGCCATCGTGCCGTGGAACTTCCCGCTGATGATGGCTTGCTGGAAACTCGGCCCGGCTCTGTCGACCGGTAACTCGGTGATCCTCAAACCGTCGGAAAAATCCCCGCTGACCGCCATCCGCATCGCTGCGCTGGCCGTTGAGGCCGGTATTCCGAAAGGCGTGCTCAACGTGCTGCCGGGCTACGGCCACACCGTTGGCAAGGCGCTGGCCCTGCACAACGATGTCGACACGCTGGTGTTCACCGGTTCGACCAAGATTGCCAAGCAACTGATGATCTACTCCGGCGAATCGAACATGAAACGTGTCTGGCTCGAAGCCGGCGGCAAGAGCCCGAACATCGTCTTTGCTGATGCGCCGGATCTGCAGGCCGCTGCCGAATCGGCTGCCAGTGCCATCGCCTTCAACCAGGGCGAAGTCTGCACCGCCGGTTCGCGTCTGCTGGTCGAGCGTTCGATCAAGGACACATTCCTGCCGATGGTGATCGAGGCGCTGAAAACCTGGAAGCCGGGCAACCCGCTGGATCCGGCTACCAATGTCGGGGCGCTGGTCGATACCCAGCAAATGAACACCGTGCTGTCGTACATCGAATCCGGCCACAGCGATGGCGCCAAACTGGTCGCTGGCGGCAAGCGCATTCTGCAGGAAACTGGCGGCACTTACGTTGAGCCGACGATTTTCGACGGCGTGAGCAACGCGATGAAGATCGCTCAGGAGGAGATCTTCGGGCCAGTGCTGTCGGTCATCGCTTTCGATACTGCCGAGGAAGCCGTCCAGATTGCCAACGACACGCCGTACGGCCTGGCCGCAGCAGTCTGGACGCAAGACATCTCCAAGGCGCACCTGACCGCCAAGGCGCTGCGTGCTGGCAGCGTTTGGGTCAACCAGTATGACGGCGGCGACATGACTGCGCCGTTCGGCGGCTTCAAGCAGTCGGGCAACGGTCGCGACAAGTCGCTGCACGCGTTCGACAAGTACACCGAGCTGAAGGCGACGTGGATCAAGCTGTAAGCCGCTGAGGGGAGCCTGATTAAATCAGGCTCCCAAACCAGACAGATATTCCCTGTGGGAGCGAGCTTGCTCGCGAATGCGGTGTATCACTCAGCAGACCTGCTGAATGTGAAACCGTATTCGCGAGCAAGCTCGCTCCCACAGTGGTTTTGTGTTGCACATAATAATTATCCACAGGAGCGTGGAACATGCGTTGGGCGACGTATTTCGCCGTGTTGGCGTCTGTCTTGAGCGTCGGTCTGGCCCTGGGGGTCAGCATGCCGTTGGTGTCGTTGCGTCTTGAGGGTTGGGGTTACGGTTCCTTCGCCATCGGTGTAATGGCAGCGATGCCGGCGATTGGCGTGTTGTTGGGCGCGAAGATTTCCAGCCATTTGGCGGCGCGCTTCGGCACGGCGAACCTGATGCGCCTGTGCCTGTGGGCCGGGGCACTATCGATCGGCCTGCTGGCGCTGTTGCCAAGTTATCCGGTCTGGCTGGTGCTGCGTCTGATGATCGGGGTGATCCTGACCATCGTGTTCATCCTCGGCGAGAGCTGGATCAATCAACTGGTGGTCGAGCACTGGCGCGGTCGCCTGGTGGCGCTGTATGGCAGCAGCTATGCGTTGAGCCAGCTGTCGGGGCCGTTGCTGTTGGGCGCGCTGGGCACCGAGCATGATTACGGCTTCTGGGTCGGTGTTGGTTTGCTGCTGGTTTCACCGTTGCTGTTGCTCGGTCGCAGCGGCGCGCCGAGCAGTGAGGCAAGCAGCGTGACGTTCCGCGATCTTTGGGGATTCGCACGCGAGCTACCGGCAATTGCCTGGGCGGTGTCGTTGTTTGCCGCGTTCGAGGCAATGATCCTGACGTTGCTGCCGGTGTATTGCCTGCAACAGGGCTTCACCGCCGAAATCGCGCTGGCGATGGTCAGTACCGTGGTGGTCGGCGATGCATTGCTGCAATTGCCGATTGGCGCGTTGGCCGATTATCTGTCGCGGCGCACATTGTTCGCCGGCTGCGCGGTGGTGCTGATGCTGTCGAGTCTGGCGATTCCGATGTTGCTCGATACGCTGCTGATCTGGCCGTTGTGGGTGTTGTTTGGCGCCAGTGCCGGTGGTTTGTTCACCCTGTCGTTGATTCTGATCGGCGAGCGTTATCGCGACGATGCGCTGGTGCGCGCCAATGCGCATATCGCGCAGCTGTGGGGCGTCGGTTGTCTGATCGGGCCGCTGGCGGCGGGGGCGGGGAGCCAATGGATCAGCGGGCATGCGTTGCCGCTGTTGATGGCGATCGGGGCGTTTGGATTGGTGATATTGCTATTGCGCCAAGGGGCATTTGGTACAGAGCAAACGGCTTAAGGTCAAAAGATCGCAGCCTGCGGCAGCTCCTACAGTTGAAATGTATGTCCATGTAGGAGCTGCCGCAGGCTGCGATCTTTTGCTTTTCAAAGCATCCGCTCAAGCCCCACGGTGGTGCTGAACCACGCATTGAAGCGTCGCCACCAACTCCCCGGTTCCTTGGTCAGGGTATGCATCTGGCCGTTGTCTTCGGTGACCCAGACAATCTGGCCATCCTGCAATTTCGCCTCATAACTTAATGCGGGCGCCATACCCTGCAAGGCCAGTTCGCGAACATGTTCGGCCAGCTCGGGGCTGTCGACCAAGACCCCGACTTCGGTGTTCCACAACACCGAGCGCGGGTCGAAGTTGAACGAGCCGATAAACGACTTCTGCCGATCGAAGATCATCGCCTTGCTGTGCAGGCTTGAATCCGAGCCGCGAAACGACTTGCTGTAAAACACATGCGGTCCGCTGCCATAGTTATCCCCAGGCTGGCGCCGCAATTCATATAGCTTCACTCCATGTTCCAGCAGCGCCTTGCGATAGGGCGCATAGCCACCGTGCACCGCCGGCACGTCGGTGGCTTCCAGCGAATTGGTCAGCAGACTCACGGTAACGCCAGCATCGGCGCGTCCGGTCAGGTACACCAACCCTGGCTGGCCTGGTACGAAGTACGCCGAGATCATGATCAGCTCTTTGCTGACCCCCCTAAGCTCCGGCGCCAGTTGCGTGGTCAGCAGCAACTGCGGATCCGGCTCGCCCTTGGCCAACACCTTGCTCGGCGCATCCCACAGCGCCTGGTTCCACGCCCAGATCAGCTCCTTTCGCCAGATGTCCATGCGCGGCGCGGTGGTGAAGGTCATCAGCTGCTGATACAGCGCGTGATTCTGTTTGCGCGTTTCTTCCAGCGATTCTTCCAGGCGCGTGCGGGTGTTCTCCAGGTCCTTGGCGGTCGGTTGGCTGGAGAGGAATTCGTCGATCGGTTTGCTCAGGGCGCTGTTCCAGTATTGGTCGAAACTGTGCCCGAGCTGCTCGGCCACCGGCCCGACACTGAGCATGTCGATGTCGGTGAAATTCAGGTTTGGCTCGGCATCGAAATATTCATCGCCCAGATTACGTCCGCCGACGATGGCCGCACTGTTGTCCGCCAGCCACAACTTGTTATGCATGCGTCGATGCTGCAGCGACAGGTTGAACAGGCGTCCGGCTGCGCGCGTTACGCCGGTGCTACGCCCCAGATGCAGCGGGTTGAACAGGCGAATCTGAATCTGCGGATGCGCTGCGAGTGTGGCGATGATCTGATCGAGGCCATCGCTGGTGGTGTCGTCGAGCAGGATGCGCACGCGCACGCCACGGTCGGCGGCCTTGAGCAATTCCTCTACCAGCATCCGCGTGCTGATACCGTCATGGACGATGTAGTACTGCAGATCGAGACTGGTCTGGGCGTTACGGATCAGCTCGGCGCGTGCAGTGAATGCCTCGCTGCTGTTGGATAGCAGACGAAATCCCGAGCGACCTTGATAGGGTGCCGCTTGTGCCTGAATCGAACGGCCGAAGCTGGAATCGACCGCTGGCAAGGCCTGACTGGGCTCGCGCGGGACATCGAGACTGGCACAGCCGCTCAGGAACGAGGCGAGTAACAGCAAAGCGAACAGGGGCTGTCTGAAGCTCACGTAGGATCATTCCGGTTGGCGGCTAGGGTCGGCATATGGACGCGGTTCTCTGGAAAAAGGTCAGTCGGCTTCGGCCAGTAATCTGACAGCCGTCTCGCCGACCTTGCGCACCGCCTCTTCGATCTGCGCTGTCGGTTTGGCAGCGTAGTTCATCCGCAGGCAATTGCGGTACTTGCCCGAGGCGGAAAAAATGCTGCCGACGGCAATCTGTACGCCTTGGTCGTGCAACTCACGATTCAGTTTCAGGGTGTCGAAACCTTCCGGCAATTCGACCCACAACATGAAACTGCCTTGCGGCCGGCTGGCGCGAGTACCCGCGGGAAAGTACCGCGTCACCCAATCGATCATCAGGTCGCGGCTGCGCTGGTATTGCGTGCGCATGCGCCGCAGGTGCGGTTCGAAATGGCCGGCCTTGAGGAATTCGGCGATGGCAATCTGCGGTTGTGGCGCGGTCGAACCGGTGCTGATGTATTTCATGTGCAGCACGCGCTCGAGGTATCGACCCGGCGCGACCCAGCCAATACGCAGCCCCGGCGCCAGGGTCTTGGAAAACGAACTGCACAGCAGCACGCGGCCATCTTCGTCGAAGGATTTGATCGTGCGCGGACGCGGGTAGGTGTAGGCCAGCTCGCCATACACATCGTCCTCGATGATCGCCACGTCGAAGCGCTGCGCGAGGTTGAGCAGGGCACGTTTGCGCGACTCCGGCATGATGTAGCCGAGCGGGTTGTTGCAGTTCGGGGTGAGCTGAATGACCTTGATCGGCCATTGTTCGAGCGCCAGTTCCAGTGCTTCGAGGCTGATGCCGGTGAGTGGGTCGGTGGGAATTTCCAGGGCTTTCATGCCCAGGCCTTTGAGCGTTTGCATGGCGCCGTGGAAGCTCGGCGAGTCCACCGCGACGATGTCGCCCGGCTCGCAGATCGCGTGGATGCTGGTGGACAGCGCTTCGTGGCAACCGGTGGTGATCACCAGATCGCTGGCGCTCAACTGGCAGCCGGAGTCGAGCATCAGTCGGGCGATCTGCTCGCGCAGTTCGAGGGTGCCGTGGATATTGTCGTAATACAGGCCGGGCATGTCCTGGCGACGGCTGATGCGGGCGAGACCGCGCAGCAGCGGTTTCATCGTCGGCGAGCTGATGTCCGGCATGCCTCGACCCAGTTGCACGACATCCTTGCGCGGCACCGCGCGAATCAATTCCAGCACCTGATCCCACTGCGAAATCTCCACCGGCCGCTGCGCCGGACGGCCGACGGCGGGCAGCTCCGGCAGTTCACGGCCGACCGGCACAAAGTAGCCGGATTTGGGCTTCGGCGTGGCCAGACCACTGTCTTCGAGCACGCGATAAGCCTGCTGCACCGTGCTCAGGCTGACCCCGTGTTCGACGCTCAAGGCGCGCACCGACGGCAGTCGGTCACCCGGACGATAGAAGCCGTTTTCGATGCGCGTGCCGAGCAATTCGGCGAGGTTTACATAAAGGGTCATGGCGCTGCCTCGGTGCGGTGATTCGATAAACCAGTACAGATGCGGCAAAAATCGACAATTCAGAGGGCAAAGCGGCAAATCTGTATGGAGTTAATACAGTTGCTTTGAATCTGTAACGGTTTTGCTCGCCCGCGCATCATGGAATCTCTGGCTACCCAAGTAAACAGGAGCATTGAAAATGAACGGCTTGAGCGATGTGCGGCTGACGTTACACAGTCAGGAACTGGCGGCAGGGCAGAAGGATCGTGCACGCAATGAGATCATGCGTAACGCACCGTCCGGCCTGAGCCGCTGGGGTCTGATGTGGCATCGCCTGCACACGCGCAAGGCGTTGCTGGCGCTGACGGCGGATCAGCTCAAGGACATCGGGCTGACCCGAGAGCAGGCGCTGGAGGAGGGGTTGAAGCCGTTCTGGCGGATCTGAGATCTGTATTGTTCTTGCCGGCCCCTTCGCGAGCAGGCTCGCTCCCACATTGATCTTCGGTGGATACAACATTCCAAACCACCGCATATCCCTTGTGGGAGCGAGCCTGCTCGCGAAAGCGGCCTCGGGATCACTGCAAAAACATCAGACCAACTCTTTCAGCCGATGCCACAACATCCCCAACGCCAACAACGGCGAGCGCAAATGCTTGCCGCCCGGGAAGGTGATGTGCGGCACCTTGGCAAACAGATCAAAGCCACCGCTGTGCTGCCCGCTGATCGCTTCGGCGAGCAACTTGCCCGCCAGGTGCGTGGCGTTTACTCCGTGGCCTGAATAGGCCTGGGCGTAATACACATTCGGCTGATCATTGAGCCGGCCAATCTGCGGCAAACGGTTGGCGCCGATGCCGATCATGCCGCCCCACTGATAATCGATCTTCACCCCGGCCAGTTGCGGGAATACTTCGAGCATCTTCGGTTGCATATACGCCGCAATATCTTTTGGATCGCGCCCCGAATAGTGGCAGGCACCGCCAAACAGCAAGCGACGGTCTGCCGAGAGCCGGTAGTAATCCAGCGCCACCCGCTGATCACAGACCGCCATGTTTTGCGGCAAGAGGTTATGCGCCTGTTCTTCGCTCAACGGTTCGGTGGCGATGATGTAACTGCCGGCGGGCAGGACTTTGCCGCTGAGTTGCGGATTAAGATCATTCAGATAGGCGTTGCAACCGAGCACAAGCGTCTTGGCTCGCACCGATCCCTGGGCTGTATGAACTTTGACTTCAGGGCCGTAATCGATACGCGTCACCGCTGAGTGTTCAAACAGTTTCACACCCAATTGCTGCGCAGCCGCCGCTTCGCCCAATGCGAGATTGAGTGGATGCAGATGCCCTGAACCCATATCGATCAAACCACCGACGTAGCGCTTGGAGCCTACAACCGTGTGCATCTCGTCGGCTTGCAACAATTGCGTTTCGTAGCGATAACCGAGGCCGCGCAGTTCTTCGGCATCTTCGGCAAAACCTTCGAGGTCGGACGGTTTGTTGGCGAGATCGCAGTAGCCCCAGGTCAGGTCGCAGGCAATCTGAAAGCGCTCGACCCGCTGGCGAACGATTTCCACCGCTTCCAGGCCCATGAGTTTCATCTCGCGCACGCCGTCGCTGCCGATGACATTGGCGAACTGATCGAGACCGTGACCGACGCCGCGAATCAACTGCCCGCCGTTGCGGCCGCTGGCGCCCCAGCCGATCTTGTGCGCTTCCAGCAACACCACGTTGAGCCCGCGCTCAGCCAGTTCCAGCGCCGTGTTTAGCCCGGAAAACCCACCGCCTACCACGCAGACGTCCGCCGCCACGTCGCCTTGCAGCAGCGGATGATCCGGCTGCGGCAGGCTGCTGGCGGCGTAGTAAGAGGCAACGTGAGGTTGGCTCGCGGAAGTGTGGGCGCGGGCAGTCATGGGCGTCATCCAACGGCTAAGGTGTCGAGAAAATTTGACGGAGAATAAGCCGCACGCCCGAACGGGGGCAACACTGGTCGCCCTGCGGTGTCTGGATCACGGCTTTTGCGGCACAATTGTCGCCTATCCCACCTTGGTTATCGTTTCGATGAGCTGCAACAGCCAGACAGTCCGCACCTTGCGCCAGCAGATTCCCTCGTTCGAGTGCGTGCCCGGCTGCCACGATTGCTGTGGGCCGGTGACCACCTCGCCGGAAGAAATGGCGCGCCTGCCGCGCAAGACCCGCGCCGAGCAGGATGCGGCGATGGAAGAACTGAACTGTGTGCATCTGGGGCCGAATGGCTGCACGGTGTATGAAGAGCGGCCACTGATTTGCCGTTTGTTTGGCACGACCAAAACCTTGCCTTGCCCGAATGAGCGGCGGCCGGTGGAGCTGATTCATCCGCGCGTGGAGAAGCAGATTTTCGAGTACATGGCGGCGAATCGGCAGGTGTTGGTTTAACGCGTTCACTCGGAACCGTGTCGACGCCATCGCTGGCAAGCCAGCTCCCACAGGTTCGGCGTCGTACACAAATGTTGTGAACACCGATAATCACTGTGGGAGCTGGCTTGCCAGCGATGGGGTCGGGTCAGGAATCCCCAATCTCAGTCTGGAATCGGCAGGCTCAAGCTCTCCTTAACCTCTTCCATCACGATATAGCTCTTCGACTCGCGCACATGCGGCAGCTTGAGCAGAATGTCGCCCAGCAGCTTGCGGTATGAGGCCATCTCGGAAATCCGCGCCTTCACCAGATAGTCGAAATCCCCTGACACCAGATGGCACTCCAGCACGTGCGGCAATTTCAGCACCGCGCGTCGGAACTCCTCGAAAGTGTCGCCGGATTTGTAGTCGAGGCTGATCTCGACGAACACCAGCAAGCTACCCTTCAAGTGCTGCGGATTCAGCCGGGCGTTGTAGCCCATGATGATGCCTTCGCGCTCCAGACGCCGCACCCGCTCGGTGCAGGGCGTGGTGGAGAGGCCGACCTTCTCGCCGAGTTCGGTAAAGGAAATCCGCCCGTCCGCCTGCAGGATCCGCAAGATGTTGCGGTCGATCTTGTCCAGCTCACGTTTGGTCTGAGTGTTGGTACGCATAGGGGATGCGCCTCCGTGAAAAGGGTTTCTGCCGAGAATTGTCGCCAAATATAGGCGCTTATATAGTGAAAAGCACTGGCATTTCTTTTTTACACTGCGCGCATCATTGCTCTAACAACAGACGTGCGCGGCCCTGCCGCGATGAGGGATACAAAATGCGTGTAATGGTCTTGGGTAGCGGCGTCATCGGTACCGCCAGTGCTTACTATCTGGCCCGTGCCGGGTTTGAAGTGGTGGTGGTCGACCGGCAGCCAGCCGCGGCCATGGAGACCAGTTTCGCCAACGCCGGCCAGGTGTCGCCGGGCTACGCCTCGCCGTGGGCTGCGCCGGGCGTACCGCTCAAGGCGATCAAGTGGCTGCTGCAACGCCACGCCCCTCTCGCGATCAAGGCCACCGCCGACATCGACCAGTACTTGTGGATGGCGCAGATGCTGCGCAACTGCACCGCTAACCGTTATGCGGTGAACAAGGAACGCATGGTGCGTCTGTCCGAGTACAGCCGCGACTGCCTCGATGAATTGCGCGCCGAAACCGGCATCGCCTACGAAGGCCGCAGCCTCGGCACGACCCAGCTGTTCCGCACTCAGGCGCAACTCGATGGCGCCGCCAAAGACATCGCTGTGCTGAAAGAATCCGGCGTGCCGTTTGAAGTCCTCGACCGCGCCGGCATTGCCCGCGTCGAGCCGGCACTGGCAGGTGTCACCGACATCCTCGCCGGTGCCCTGCGCCTGCCGAACGACCAGACCGGCGACTGCCAGATGTTCACCACGCGCCTCGCCGAAATGGCAGTGAAACTCGGTGTCGAATTCCGTTTCGGCCAGGACATTCAGAAACTCGACTACGCCGGTGATCGCATCAACGGCGTGTGGATCGACGGCAAGCTGGAAACCGCCGACCGCTACGTGCTGGCGCTCGGCAGCTACTCGCCGCAACTGCTCAAGCCGCTGGGCATCAAAGCCCCGGTGTATCCGCTCAAGGGTTACTCGCTGACCGTGCCGATCACCAACCCGGCGATGGCCCCGACCTCGACCATTCTCGACGAGACCTACAAGGTCGCGATCACCCGTTTCGACAACCGCATCCGCGTTGGCGGCATGGCCGAGATCGCCGGTTTTGACCTGTCGCTGAACCCGCGTCGACGCGAAACCCTGGAGATGATCGTCAACGACCTTTATCCTCAGGGCGGCAATCTGGCCGAGGCGAGTTTCTGGACCGGCCTGCGTCCGACCACCCCGGACGGCACGCCGATCGTTGGCGCCACACCGTTCAAGAACCTGTTTCTCAACACCGGTCACGGCACCCTCGGTTGGACCATGGCGTGCGGTTCCGGTCGTTTGCTGGCCGACCTGATGGCGAAGAAAAAACCACAGATCAGCGCCGAAGGCCTCGATATTTCCCGTTACGGCAACAAAATCCAGGAGTCCGCAAAACATGTCAATCCAGCGCCAGCTCACCAATGAGCGCATGAGTCAGATCGTCAGCCACAACGGCACCGTGTATCTGGCCGGGCAGGTCGGCGACGACTTCGACGCCGGGATTGAACAGCAGACCCGCGACGTACTGGCCAATATCGAGCGTTTGCTTGATCTGGCCGGCACCGACAAACAACACCTGCTGTCGGCGACGATTTACCTGAACGACATCGAGGCGCACTTCGCCGGGATGAACTCGGTGTGGGATCAGTGGCTGCCAAAAGGCGCTGCCCCGGCCCGCGCCACCGTCGAAGCGAAAATGGCAAAACCGAGCATTCTGGTAGAAATCTCTATCGTCGCCGCGCTGCCGTAACCGTTGTAAAGATCCCTCTCCCGGCGCTGTTGGCGGTTCACGTCGTCAGTCGGCGCCGGTTTTTCTTCCCATGACCGCCTAGAAGTCTGCCGCCATGCGTCCTGCCCGTGCCCTGATCGACCTAGAAGCCCTGCGCCACAATTACCGAATTGCCCGCGAAGTCACCGGCGCCAAGGCGCTCGCGGTGATCAAGGCCGATGCCTATGGCCATGGCGCGGTACGTTGCGCTCAGGCGCTGGAGTCCGAGGCCGATGGTTTTGCCGTGGCCTGCATCGAAGAGGCGCTGGAGTTGCGCGCGGCCGGCATCAAGGCGCCCGTGTTGTTGCTGGAAGGGATTTTCGAGGCCGATGAGCTGGCGCTGATCGTCGAGCATGATTTCTGGACCGTGGTGCACTCGCTGTGGCAACTCGAAGCCATCGAGCAGGCAGCTCTGAGCAAGCCGATTACTGTCTGGCTGAAGCTCGATTCAGGCATGCACCGCGTCGGTCTGCATCCAAAGGATTACGCAGCCGCCTATCAGCGTCTGCTGGCCAGCGGCAAAGTCGCGAAAATTGTCTTGATGAGCCACTTCGCCCGCGCCGATGAACTGCACGCGCAGAGCAGCACCGAACAGGTCGCGGTGTTTGAGGCGGCGCGTCAGGGGCTGGCGGCGGAAGTCAGCCTGCGCAACTCGCCTGCCGTACTCGGCTGGCCGCAGATTCACAGCGACTGGGTGCGCCCAGGCATCATGCTCTACGGTGCAACCCCGTTCGAAGAAGCCAACGCCGTGGCTGAGCGTCTGCAACCGGTGATGACCCTGGAATCGAAAGTGATTTGCGTGCGTGAACTGCCGGCCGGCGAACCGGTGGGTTACGGTGCCAGATTCATCACCGACAAGCCGATGCGTGTCGGTGTGGTCGCCATGGGTTACGCCGACGGCTATCCACGTCAGGCGCCGACCGGCACGCCGGTTTTGGTGGCTGGCAAGCGCAGCCGCATTCTCGGTCGCGTGTCGATGGACATGCTTTGCATCGATCTGACGGATGTGCCGGAAGCCGACCTCGGTTCGACCGTCGAGCTGTGGGGCAAAAACATCCTCGCCAGCGAAGTGGCGCAGTGGGCCGACACCATTCCGTACCAGATCTTCTGCAACCTGCGCCGGGTGCCAAGGCTCTATTCCGAGGGTTGACGCCGCTGCGGGGGCCAAGTGTTGTAAATACTGAACGCTGTCGCCATGATAACGCTCAATATTCTTACAACATCAGGAGGCTCGCGCCTTGGACGTCGGTGAACGACTGCAATCGATCCGCAAGCTCAAAGGGCTTTCCCAGCGTGAACTCGCCAAACGCGCGGGCGTCACCAACAGCACCATTTCGATGATCGAAAAGAACAGCGTCAGCCCTTCGATCAGTTCGCTGAGAAAGGTACTGGGCGGGATTCCCATGTCCATGGTCGAGTTCTTTTCCGAAGAAATCCTGCAGGAAGTCCCGACCCAGATCGTCTACAAGGCCAACGAGCTGATCGACATTTCCGACGGCGCCGTGACCATGAAACTGGTGGGCCGCGCGCACCCCAGTCGCGCCATCGCCTTCCTCAACGAAATCTACCCGCCGGGCGCCGACACCGGCGAAGAAATGCTCACCCATGAAGGCGAAGAAACCGGGATTCTGGTGGAAGGTCGCCTGGAACTGGTTGTGGGTCTGGAAACTTTTATTCTCGAAGCCGGCGACAGCTACTACTTTGAAAGTACCAAGCCGCATCGTTTCCGTAATCCGTTCGACGCGCCTGCGCGGCTAATCAGCGCAGCCACGCCAGCGAATTTTTAACAAAGAGGTGCCAAGCCATGATGGCAAAGGCATCCAGAGAGTTTTTCTACCGTGCGGTATAACCCCTTCGACTATGGGGTTGTTTCAGTGTGACGGGCTACCCGCTATACTTCCGCCCGCCTGCGAACCGTGGCCGCAGGCGTGAATAGCCACCATTGAGGGTGAACGCGTGAACCTAATTATGAAAATGCTGGCCGCACCAGCAACCGTACTGGCCCTCTGGGCTGTCAGCGCTCAAGCTGCGACGAATGACGACATTGCCAAACGCCTCGAGCCGGTCGGCCAGGTGTGTGTCCAAGGGCAGGAATGCAAGGGGATGGAAGTGGCTGCAACTGCCGGCGGCGGTGATGCCAAGACTCCAGACTCAATCATTGCCAAACATTGCAACGCTTGCCATGGCTCCGGCCTTTTAGGTGCGCCGAAAATCGGTGACACCGCAGCCTGGAAAGAACGAGCCGATCACCAGGGCGGCCTCGACGGCATCCTGGCCAAGGCCATCACCGGCATCAATGCCATGCCGCCTAAAGGCACCTGCGCTGACTGCTCCGACGCCGACCTGAAAGGCGCAATCGAGAAGATGTCCGGCCTGAAATAAGCCGCGCTTCTGACGAAAAAAACCGTCTTCGGACGGTTTTTTTTGTGCCTGCGATTCAGCAGCCCTCACCCCAGCCCTCTCCCGGAGGGAGAGGGGGCCGACCGAAGTGTCTTTCGCTATACATCGACCGGAAAGACCTTAGCGATTATGGATTCAGCACATCACTTTCACGTCGGCGTATCTTCACAGCAACCCCCAATCAGTCCCCTCTACCTCTGGGAGAGGGCTAGGGTGAGGGCAACAATTTCGAGTCGGATAAATATTTCAAGAACAGCGCACATTCACTCTGAAGCTGTTCATTGCAGCAAACTCAAGGCAATCTCGGTCTACCCCTATTCACGGAACGGGCAGGAGGCTTCAGATGGTGCAGTTGTGTTCGATCGAACAGGCAGTGGATGACGTGCTGGCGCGGTTGCCGGCGCATATCCACATGGGCATGCCGCTGGGCCTGGGCAAACCCAATCACTTCGTCAACGCGCTGTACCGGCGGATCAAAGAGCTGCCCGAGCGGCAACTGACGATCTACACCGCGCTGTGCCTAGGCCGGCCGAACCTGGGTGACGGTTTGCAGAAACGCTTTATCGAACCCTTCGTCGAGCGCGTCTTCGGTGACTACCCGGAATTCGATTTTCTCGCCGATCTGCACCGCGACAGCCTGCCCGCCAACATCCGCATCGAACAGTTTTTCATGCAGCCCGGCAGCCTGCTCAACAGCGCGCCGGCTCAGCAGGATTACGTCAGCAGCAACTACAGCCACGCCGCCCGCGACATCAACGCCGCCGGGCTCAATCTGGTGGCACAATTGCTCGCCAGCAGCAGCGAGCATCCCGATCGACTGAGCCTCAGTTGCAATCCCGACATCACCCTCGACCTGTTGCCGATGATCGCCAAGCGGCGCGACGCCGGGGAGACCATTTTGCTGGTCGGCCAGGTGCACACCGATCTGCCGTACATGCCCGGCGATGCCGAGGTCGATATCGACACCTTTGACCTGCTGATCGACGCGAAGGACAGCAGCACGCTGTTTTCCACGCCAAACATGCCCGTCGGTTTTCAGGATCATTTCATTGGTTTGCACGCGAGTACGCTGGTGCGCGACGGCGGCACGTTGCAGATCGGCATCGGTTCGATGGGCGATGCCCTCACCGCAGCACTGCTCGCACGGCAGGCGGATAACGCCGGTTATAAAGCGTTGCTCGATGACATCAACCTGAGCCAGTGGGCGCAATTGATCGACCGCGAAGGCGGCACCGGACCGTTCGCCAAAGGCCTGTACGGTTGCAGCGAAATGTTCGTGAACGGCCTGCTGGTGCTGGCGGATGCCGGGATCATCCGGCGCAAGGTCTATCCCGACGTGCAGACTCAGGAACAGGCTAACGCCGGCACCCTCGACGAGGCCGCGCAAACTGACGGCATCTCGGTGCACGGTGGCTTCTTCCTCGGCCCGCGCAGTTTCTACGAGCGCCTGCGCGAGCTGCCGCAGAGCAAACGCCTCGAATTCAACATGACCCGCATCAGCTACATCAACGAGTTGTACGGGCAGGAAGAGCTCAAGCGTCTGCAGCGCCTTGATGCGCGGTTTATCAACACCGTGTTCACCATGACCTTGCTCGGTGCGGGTGTGGCGGATCAACTGGAAGACGGACGGGTGCTCAGCGGTGTCGGCGGGCAGTACAACTTTGTTGCCCAGGGGCATGCGTTGCACGATGCCCGTTCGATTCTGATTCTGCGCAGCTGGCGCGAATCCGGTGGCGACGTCAGTTCCAACATCGTCTGGGAATACGGCCACTGCACGATCCCACGGCATTTGCGCGACATCGTTGTGACCGAGTACGGCATTGCCGATCTGCGCGGTAAATCCGACGCAGTGGTGATCGAGTCGCTGCTGAACATCAGCGACTCACGCTTCCAGCAAGGCTTGATCGAGCAAGCGCAAAAGGTCGGCAAACTGCCAAAGGATTTCCGCCTCGACCCACGCTTTGCCGACAACACGCCGCAGCGTTTGCAGACGATTGCTGCACGGCACTCAAATCTGTTTCCGGAGTACCCGCTGGGCTGTGATTTCACAGTGATTGAAAAGGATTTGCTACGCGCGCTGAACTGGTTGAAGAGCAAATTCAAACTCACCGAAATCCTCGAACTCGGCAAGGCCGCCCTCGACGCCCCCGAGGCATCGCTCTACCCCGAACACCTCGAACGCATGCAACTCACAAACCCGGAAGGCCTGAAAGAAGACCTCTTCCAACGCCTGCTCCTCACCGGCCTGAAAGCCACCGCACAATAACTGCCGGGCCCAAAACAACTGTAGGAGTGAGCCTGCTCGCGATAGCAGTGTTTCAGCCGACGAATATATCGACTGACACTAAGCTTTCGCGAGCAGGCTCACTCCTACAGGGGAGCTGCGGTGTGGCTTTATTCGATGAAGGTAACGACGCCACCCGTCAGCGATTTCACCCGGGCCAGCGATTCGACGCGGTAGCCCTGCGAGTCCAGCTCGGCGCGGCCGCCCTGGAACGACTTCTCGATGACGATGCCCAGACCGGCAACGGTCGCGCCGGCCTGTTTGATGATCGAGATCAGCGCCTGCGAGGCCTTACCGTTGGCCAGGAAGTCGTCGATGATCAGCACGCGGTCGCTGCTGGTCAGGTGGCGCGGGGAGATGGCCACGGTGCTTTCGGTCTTCTTGGTGAACGAGTAAACGGTCGCCGACAGCAGGTTTTCCGTCAGGGTCAGGGACTGTTGCTTGCGGGCGAAGATCACCGGCACGCCGAGGTTCAGACCGGTCATGATCGCCGGAGCGATGCCCGAGGCTTCGATGGTGACGATCTTGGTGATGCCCGAGTCCTTGAACAGCGAGGCGAATTCGTCGCCGATCAGCTTCATCAGGGCCGGGTCGATCTGGTGGTTCAGGAAGGCGTCGACCTTCAGGACCTGGTCGGAAAGCACAATGCCTTGTTCGCGGATTTTCTGCTGCAATGCTTCCATGAAGCTGTCCTCTTTTGGCGCTTAGTGCGCCGAAGGTCTAGTAAAAAAAGTGGTCAATTCTAGCGCTTTAACATCGCGCGTATATCAGCCAATGCGCTATTGCCGCGCACGACTTTGACTTCGGTCGGGGTGTCGTCGTTGCCTTCCCACGCCAGATCGTCCGGTGGCAGCTCATCGAGGAAGCGGCTCGGCGCGCAGTCGATGATTTCGCCGTACTGCTTGCGCTTGGCGGCGAAGGTGAAAGCCAGGGTCTGGCGCGCGCGGGTGATGCCCACGTAGGCCAGGCGGCGTTCTTCTTCGATGGTGTCGGCTTCGATGCTGGAGCGGTGCGGGAGGATTTCCTCTTCCATGCCCATGATGAACACGTAAGGGAATTCCAGGCCCTTGGACGCATGCAGCGTCATCATCTGCACGCCTTCGGCGCCGTCTTCCTCTTCCTGCTGACGTTCGAGCATGTCGCGCAGGACCAGTTTGCCGATCGCATCCTCGACGGTCATTTCGCCTTCTTCGTCCTTCTCGAGGGTGTTTTTCAACGCCTCGATCAGGAACCAGACGTTGCTCATCCGGTAGTCCGCAGCCTTGTCGCTGGAGCTGTTGGTGCGCAGCCAGTTCTCGTAGTCGATGTCCATGACCATGCTGCGCAGTGCCGAGATCGGATCTTCACCGGCGCACTGCTCGCGGACCTTGTCCATGAAGCGCTTGAAGCGGCCCAAGCGATCGGTGAAGCGGCTGTCGAGATGCTCGCCCAGACCGATTTCGTCGGTGGCGGCGTACATCGAGATTTTTCGCTCGGTGGCGTAGTTGCCGAGTTTTTCCAGGGTGGTCGAGCCGATTTCGCGGCGCGGCACGTTGATCACGCGCAGGAAGGCGTTGTCGTCATCCGGGTTCACGATCAGGCGGAAGTAGGCCATCAGGTCTTTCACTTCCTGACGGCCGAAGAAGCTGTTACCGCCGCTCAAACGGTACGGCACCTGATGGTGCTGCAACTTCAGCTCAATCAGTTTGGCCTGATAGTTACCGCGATAAAGAATCGCAAAATCGCTGTACGGGCGGTCGGTGCGCAAGTGCAGGCTGAGGATCTCCATGGCCACGCGCTCGGCTTCGGCGTCCTCGTTGCGGCAGCGGATCACACGGATTTCGTCGCCGTGGCCCATCTCACTCCACAACTGCTTTTCGAATTCGTGCGGGTTGTTCGAGATCAGCACGTTGGCGCAACGCAGGATGCGACTCGTCGAACGGTAGTTCTGTTCGAGCATCACCACTTTCAGCGATGGATAGTCGTCCTTGAGCAGCATCAGGTTTTCCGGCCGCGCGCCGCGCCAGGCGTAGATCGACTGGTCGTCGTCGCCTACCACGGTGAACTGGTTGCGCTTGCCGATGAGCATTTTTACCAGCAAGTATTGGCTGGCGTTGGTGTCCTGGTATTCGTCGACGAGCAGGTAGCGCACCTTGTTCTGCCACTTTTCGAGGATGTCGGCGTGTTCTTCGAAGAGTTTTACCGGCAGCAGGATCAAGTCGTCGAAGTCCACCGCGTTGAACGCTTTGAGCGTGCGCTGATAGTGGGTGTAGACGATCGCGGCGGTCTGTTCCTTGGGATTGCGCGCGTTCTCCAGCGCCTGAGGCGGCAGGATCAGGTCGTTTTTCCAGGCGCCGATCATGTTCTTGATCTCGTCGACGCCGTCTTCGCCCGCGTATTCCTTCTGCATGATGTCGGTCATCAAGGCTTTGACGTCGGTCTCGTCAAAGATCGAGAAACCGGGTTTGTAGCCCAGCCGCGCGTGTTCCTTGCGGATGATGTTCAGCCCGAGGTTGTGGAACGTGCAGACCGTCAGACCGCGCCCTTCGCCGGCGCGCAGCAGGGTGCCGACCCGCTCTTTCATCTCGCGCGCGGCCTTGTTGGTAAAGGTCATGGCGACGATGTACTGGGCGCGAATGCCGCAGTTCTGGATCAGGTGCGCAATTTTGCGCGTGATCACGCTGGTCTTGCCGGAGCCAGCACCGGCGAGCACCAATAGAGGGCCGCCGACGTAGTTCACGGCTTCTTGCTGCCGGGGATTGAGTCGGGACATACGAAAAATTCGGGAGTCGTTGACGAAATGGGCCGGCATTTTAACAGGCTCAGAGAATTGTGCTGCTCTCTCCGACTTGTGACGTACCGCGCGATTCAAATTTGCCGGTTTTGTTACTTTCGCGGAGGATGCGCGGTGATTTTGCGGCTAATGTTCTCATTCGTGACACAAAATAACGTTTTGATAACCGTTGTCATTTGGTCATTGAACATCGCAACGGCATAATGCCCCGCCCACATCATTGCAGAGTCTAGGGAGCTAGCTTGTCTACGCCTGTCGAACCCTTGCGTTTGCTGCTACTGGCCGAAGAGCCAGCGTGGACAGCGTTATTGCGTGAGTGTCTGGCTCCGATGGGGAGCGCGGCGGTGCTGATCAGCGCGCCGAGCTGGGAGTCGGTCAGCAGTTTGTTCGAAGACAACCGCCACGCGGTGTTGTTGACCCTTCCTGCGTTGCAACCGGCACCCGGCCGCTGCAGCCTGCCAACGGTATTGCTGCTGGAACACGAACCGGACACCGCGCCGGTTGGCGTCAGTGACTGGCTGGTGTTCGACGCCCTCGACGCCGGCATGCTACGACGTTGTCTGCGCCATGTGCGCGAGCGCGGCGTTCTCGAAAATACCCTGCAACGCCTCGCCGAACAGGATCCGCTGACCGGCATCGCCAACCGTCAGGGTTTCCAGACCTTGCTCGCCGCGCGCCTCGCGGAAAACGACGGCCGCGGCCTGGCCCTCGGGCATCTTGATCTCGACAACTTCCGCCACGCCAACGACGCCCTCGGTCATCAGGCAGGCGATCGCTTGATCCTGCAAGTGGTCGCACGATTGAAAAGCCAGCTGGAGGCCGGCGATCAGCTGGCGCGGCTGGGCAGCGACGAGTTTGCCCTGCTGATCGACACCCGCCGCGCTCCGCAGCGCGCCGAGTGGATGGCCGAACGTATCACCGAAGCACTCGCCGAGCCTTATTGGGTCGATGGCGAAAGTCTGCTGATCGGCTCCAGCCTCGGCATCGCCCACGCCCGCGCACAGGCTGGCGCTGACCCGCTGATGTGGCACGCGCACATCGCCATGCAGCAGGCCAAAAGCACGCAGGGCTGCACTTTTCATATCTTCAACGAGCGGATCAACCGCAACGCGCGGAGCATGGCTGACCTCGAAAGCGAGCTGCGCCGGGCGTTGCGTCGCGATGAGCTGGAACTGCATTACCAGCCACGCCTGAATCTTGAGGACGGCCAGATTGTCGGCCTCGAAGCCTTGGTGCGCTGGCGCCATGGCGAACGTGGTTTGCTGCCGCCGAGTGAGTTCGTGCCGTTGGCCGAGCAGAGTGGTTTGATTGTGCCGCTGGGTTACTGGGTGATTTCCCGGGCGCTGCGTGACATGCAGGCGCTGCGCGAACGCGGGCTGCCGGCGCTGCACATGGCGATCAACCTGTCGTTCCGCCAGTTTCAGGACAGTCAGTTGTTGCCGACACTCAGTCGCTTGATTGCCGAGCGCGGTGTCGAAGCGCAGTGGCTGGAATTCGAACTGACCGAAACCGCGGTGATGCGCCGCAGCGATCTGGTCAAACAGACCATGGACGCTCTCGGCCGCCTCGGTGTGCGTTTCTCGCTGGATGATTTCGGTACCGGTTTCTCGTCGTTCGTGCACCTCAACAGCCTGCCGATCACCTTGCTGAAGATCGACAAGAGCTTCGTCGGCGGCATGGAGCAGCGCGAAGAGAACCGCAAACTGGTGCACGCGATGATCAATCTCGCGCACAACCTGCATCTGGAAGTGGTGGCGGAAGGAGTGGAAACTCCGGAGCAACTGGAACTGCTGCGCGGATTTGGTTGCGATCAAGTGCAGGGTTATCTGATCAGCCGGCCGTTGCCGTTGGCGGAGTTGGTTGAATACCTGACATTTGGCTCAAGCCAACAGGTTTCTGTGGAGGCTGTTTAAAAGATCGCAGCCTGCGGCAGCTCCTACACCGATTCATGTAGGAGCTGCCGCAGGCTGCGATCTTTTGATCTTAATCCGCGCGAACAGCCTCGAACCTCGGTGACACAGGCTCCAGCCGAATCATCCGCTTCATCTTCCACTCAAACGCCAGCGTCAAACTTACCGCCGCGCACGCCAAACCCAGCGCCAAGCCCCACCAGACGCCCGTCGGCCCCCAGTTCAAATGGAACGCCATCCACCACGCCGCCGGCGCGCCGATCAGCCAATAACAGCCGAGCCCGACCAGAAACGTGGTCTTCGCATCCTTGAGCCCACGAATGCAGCCCATGGCAATCGTCTGCGTGCCGTCGAACAACTCGAACCACGCCGCCACCGCCAACAGGCTCACCGCCAGACGAATCACCTCGGCAAAGGCCGGATCGTTGTGATCGAGAAACAACCCGACCAACTGATTTGGCAGCAACCAGAACACCATCGCAAACCCCAGCATGACCACCGCGCCAAAGACGATCCCGACCCGCCCGGACATCCGCGCATCGCTCAATTGCCCCGCGCCGTAATGCTGGCCGACGCGCATGGTGATCGCATATGACATGCCCGCCGGCACCATGAACGCCACCGAAACAATCTGCAGGGCGATCTGATGCGCGCCCAGTTGCGTGCTGCCCATGGTGCCCATGCACAACGCCGCAAATGCGAACAGACCGACTTCCACCGCGTAGGTGCCGCCGATTGGCAGGCCGAGGCGCCACAGCTCTTTCAGGTACTGCCGGTTCGGTCGCGACAGGCCCGCACGCAAAGGGTAAGCGTCATAAGCCGGATGCCGACGGATGTGCCAGGCCAATGCCAACGCCATGCAGTTGGCGACAATGGCCGTGACCAGGCCGATCCCGGTCAGACCCATTTTCGGCAGGCCGAACATGCCGGTGATCAGCGCGTAATTGAGCAGGAAGTTGGCCACCGTGCCGGCCAGACTGATAACCATCACCGGTGTCGCCCGGCCAATCGCGCTGGTAAAACCGCGCAGGGCCATGAAGCTCAAGTAGCCGGGCAGGGCGAAGGGCAGGGCGATCAGAAATTGCCCGGCAGCGTTGACGTTGGTTTCGGTCTGGCCGAACAGCAGCAACACCGGTTTCAGGTTCCACAGCAGCAAGCCGGCGCCCAGTGCCATCAGCCACGCCAGCCACAGGCCAGCCTGAGTCAGCCGTGCGGCGCCAATGATGTCGCCGGCGCCTTTGCGAATCGCCACCAGCGTGCCGACAGCCGCAATCACGCCAATGCAGAAAATCGACACAAATGAATAACTCGCCGCTCCGAGACCGCCACCGGCCAACGCTTCCGGACTGAGGCGCGCCATCATCAGAGTGTCGGTCAGCACCATCAGCATGTGCGCCAACTGTGAAGCGATCAACGGCCCTGCCAGCCGCAGAATGGCCCAGAGTTCGGTACGCACAGGATGCTGCATGGTCATCACCAGTCGATTTCAGAGGGAACAGGAGACCGTCGATTCTCAGGCCTTGGCAGGTTTTGCACAAAGGGATAAAAAGGATGGGTAGCATGATTAAAACTCATCTTGAGCAGTTTTCGTCAGACTGGCTGCATCCCGCTATAGGAGCTTTCTGCATGTCTCGTCGTCTTCCTCCCTTGTATGCCCTGCGCGCATTTGAAGCAGCGGCACGGCACAGTTCGTTCACCCGTGCGGCGGAAGAGTTGTCGATCACCCAGAGCGCAGTCAGTCGGCATATTCGAACCCTGGAAGATCATTTCGCTTGCCGGCTATTCCACCGCAGTGGTCGCAACCTGCAACTGACCGAGGCCGCTCGCCTGCTGTTGCCCGGCATCCGCGAAGGCTTCACGGCGCTGGAGCGGGCCTGCAATACCTTGCGCGCCGAAGACGACATTCTGCGTATGAAGGCGCCGTCGACCCTGACCATGCGCTGGCTGCTGGCACGGCTCAGTCGCTTCCGTCACTTGCAGCCGGGCAACGAAGTGCAACTGACCAGCGCCTGGATGGATGTGGATTCGGTGGACTTTAACGATGAGCCGTTCGATTGCGCTGTGCTGCTGAGTGACGGGCATTTTCCGCCGGATTGGGAGGCCAGCCTGTTATTTCCTGAGGAACTGATCCCGGTGGGTGCGCCGAACCTGCTGAATGATCAGCCGTGGGATCTGGCCCGGCTGGCGTCCACCGAATTGCTCCATCCGACCCCGGATCGTCGTGACTGGCGCAGTTGGCTGGAGCACATGGGACTGTCCGATCAGGTTTCACTCAAGGGCGGACAGGTGTTCGATACCCTCGAGTTAGGGATGATCGCAGCGGCGCGCGGTTATGGTGTGTCGATGGGCGACCTGTTGATGGTCGCCGAAGATGTGGCGCAGGGACGACTGAGCCTGCCGTGGCCGACGGCGGTCGCCAGCGGACTGAATTATTACCTGGTGTGGCCAAAGACCCGTCCGGGAGGTGAACGTTTGCGCCGCCTCAGCGACTTCCTGCAAGGCGAAGTCCGCGCCATGGAACTGCCGGCGGTTGCGCGCTTGAGCTGAAACGTTCGAGCCGCCACAATGGCGGCCTTGTGCCATAACCCTGCTGCTCGCTCAAGTATTCGGCTTTACCGCCGAATACGTGCATGTGGAACCGTCGTGCCGGTATCCACGATTTACCCCCACTATTAAAAATTATCCGAGCTGCGATCAAGGAGGATCGGAAAGTTCGGCCAGGAGCTGTCATGTCTCAACCTCGCGCTCGGATCGCCTCACAGTTAGGTCTCGCCCTCGCCGTGATACTGGCGATAGTCATCAGTGGCAGTACGGTGTTCGCCCTGCGTTCGCTGGATTCCGCCAACCTCGCTACCCGTGAAGAGCATCTGGCCAGTGAGGCGCGGCTGCTGGCCGACCAACTGAGCACCTTTCACGGCACGCTGCGTGAAAGCACCCAACGCCTGAGCGGGTTGTTCGAAAAGCGCTTCAGCGCGGGTCTGAGCATTCACCCGAGTGAACCGGTGACGGTGGCCGGCACCCAGACCCCGGGCCTGCACCTGGGCAGCGAAGTGTTGAACAACAACTTCAAGGAAGTCGACGAGTTCAAGCAGATGACCGCCGGCGTCGCCACGCTGTTCGTGCGCAGCGGCGAAGACTTCGTACGGGTCAGCACCTCGCTGACCAAGCAGGACGGCACTCGCGCCATTGGCACCTTGCTTGACCACGCGCACCCGGCGTACGCGAAGTTGATGGCGGGGCAGAGCTATGTCGGCCGCGCGTTGCTGTTCGATCGTTCCTACATGACCCAATACACCCCGGTGCGCGATGGCAGCGGCAAGGTGATTGCGGTGCTGTTCGTCGGCTTCGATTACACCGATGCTCAAAACGCCCAGTTCGACAACCTCAAGCGCTTCCGCATTGGCCAGACCGGCTCGCTGGCGCTGCTCGATGAGCAGAGCAAATGGCTGGTTGCACCGGCAGGTGTGCAGGCGTTGGATCAAGCGATTCCAGTGATCAAGGATCTGGCGAAATCGCCGGGCAAAGGTCAGTTCTGGGGCGACAAGTCCGAAGATTTCTACAGCGTCGCGGTGCCGTTTGATGGTGGCCCGTGGTCGGTGGTAGCAAGCATGCCGAAAGCCGAAATCCGCGCAGTGACGTGGAGCGTCGGTACGCAACTGGCGATCGGCAGTCTGTTGGCGATGCTGCTGGCGGTCGGTTCCGTGGTCTGGTTGCTGCGTAGCAAACTGGCGCCACTGAGCGATCTCGTCCGTCAGGCGGAAGCCTTGGGCGCCGGCGATCTGAGCGTGCGCCTGAACGTGTCGAGCAACGACGAAATCGGTCAGCTGTCCCGCGCGTTCAACCAGATGAGCCAAGCGCTGTCGACGATGGTCGAGCACATCCGCCGCTCTTCGGAAGAGGTCAACAGCCGTGCGCAGGCACTGTCCGGTTTGTCCGGCGGTGCCTACGAAGGCATGGAGCAGCAGTCTGGCGAAATCACCAGCATGGCCGGCGCGGTGGAAGAGTTCAGCGCGACCTCGCTGAATATTGCCGACAACATGGGCGCGACCCAGCGTCTGGCGCAGGAAAACGCCCAGCAAACCCAGATTGGCCGCAGCTCGATGGAAGAGGCGTCGTCCTCGCTGGAGCAAATCGCTGGCGCCCTGAACAGCACCGCCACCGTGATCAACACCCTCGGTCAGCGCTCGCAGGAAATCGGCGGCATCGTCGGTGTGATTACTTCGATTGCCGAGCAAACCAACTTGCTGGCGCTCAACGCGGCCATCGAAGCGGCCCGTGCCGGCGAACAAGGTCGCGGCTTTGCCGTCGTAGCCGATGAAGTGCGTAGCCTGGCCTCGCGCACTCGTCAGGCGACTGATGAAATTTCCAGCATGATCCACAGCATCCAGCAGGAAACCGGCAACGCGATCAGCACCATGGAGCAGGGCAATGTGCTGATGCAGGAAGGCTTGTCGCGTAACGCCAACGTCGCTTCGGCGCTGGCGCGCATTGATGAGCAGAGCCGTTCGGCGGGGCAGCAGTTTGCCGCGATTACCACCGCGACCCAAGAGCAGAGCAGCACCGCCACGCTGCTGAGCAGCAATTTGCAGAGCATTGCGCTGGCCAACAGTGAGCAGCGCGAAGTGGTATCCAACCTGGCAGTCACTGCCAAGGAACTGGAGAAGCTGGCCGCCGATCTGCGTCAGGAGGTGGACCGGTTCCGTTAAGGCGCCGGTGCCTTATTGATACACCGAGAGGTCTTCACTGGAGTCGACCTCTCCCCATTCGCCGGTGTAGGCGACAGCTTCGATCGGCACACGACCGGCATCGATAACGCGTTGCAGGGTGTTGGTCATGTGCATGCTGTCGCGTTGCTGCGGCGACAGTTCGGCGCGCAGCCGCACGACTTCCGCCCAGCCTTCGGGAGTGAAGCGCAAAAGCCCCATGTACTGCCCCTGAACATCGTCCACTGATTGCGGCTTGTTGCCGATTTCGGCCAGCGTGTGCGCGGCGGTCAGGCGAAAGGTTTCGGCATCCAGCAACGGGTCGCCGAAGCGCTCGGTCCACAGCTGCAACCAGTTGGGGTCGTAGGTGACGGCCAGCGCTGCCTCGCTGTTGATCAACGACTGCACGGCCACAGCGCTGTAGAAAATATCCGAATAGCTGACGATGCATGGCTCGCCATCAAGCCAGGACTCGGCGCAGGCCAGTGACGAAACCATGTTGGTTTCGGCCCAGCGCGGGTTGTGAAACTCGCTCAGACCACGCTCTGCCAGCAGCTCGCGCTTGTAACCGGTGACCACCGCGATGTCGCTGATACCCGCTGCACGCAACGACTCCAGCTGCCATTCCAGCAGCGGTTTACCGCGCAATTCGACCAGACATTTTGGACGTTCATCAGTGAGGCTTTTCATGCGACTGCCACGTCCGGCAGCCAGAATAATGGCTTTCACAACAGGTCTATCCCGTGAGTTCTTCAGTGGATTCGGTTTCGCCAAACAGTTGTTGCAGGCGCTGAAGGTCGTGCGCTGCGAAATCGCTTTCGCGCTCCGGGTGCCACATCCAGCCCTGCCACGGCAGTTGAAGGTGACGGATCGCTTCGATTTCGCCGTCCTCGCTGCGCGCCAGCACTTCAAACCCTGGCGGGCAATCGGCGAGGGCGAGGGTGTGATAGCTGTTGACCTCGGCGGCGATCTGCCCGGATAGCTGATGCCGGGTGCGTACATGGCCGGTGACCGGTTTCAACGATACACCCGACCAGTGCGCCAGCATTTGCATACCCCGGCAAATCCCCAACAACGGCAGATGGCGCGCCTGTGCGTGATCCAGCAGACCGCTTTCGGTCTGATCACGGGCCGGGCACTGACCGATGTCATTGCCGCCCGACAGCACGATGGCTTGCGGGTTTACCGCTGTCAGCCAGCGATCGAGGTCATCGGGTGATTGCCAGCCGTTGGGCACTGGCACAGGGATAAAGCCTGCCGCCAGCACAAACGCGATCAGGCGCTGATCCAGCGCATCACGGCTTTCGCCGCGCTCAGGGAGTGTGTCGACACGCTGGCTGATCGCGACCACTGTCATGACATCAACTCCACTCGGCGCCCCGGACAATCGAGGTGCAGAAAGTCCGCCGTCGACCAGCGCCGGTAGAGTACTTCGCCGGCGCCAATGACCGCCGGCAGGCCAAGCTCACCGGCACGGATCGCCATGTGCGAATTGGCGCCGCCCCACGCGGTGATCAGCCCGGCAATCGGGTAGGCGAACAGCCAGTCAAACCCCGGATCGGCATTGGGAATGCAGACGATCGCCCCGGCGAGTTTTTCCCGGTCATCACACAGCACCACCGGCGCGGTCACGCGTTTTTGTGTAATGAAGTTGGGCGCCGTTTCCGGCCACTCAAAACACCAGACATCTTCCGGGCAGGTAATCACCGGCGGTAGCGACACTTTGAGCGTTTCGGCGTAGCGCGCCTTGCCCTGTTCAATGCTGCGCTGCAACACTTCCTTCGGATCTGCTGCAGCTACATGCAGCTCCTGGAAGGCGCTGATGTCGCAATAGGCCAGATCCTCGCGATCAATGCCGTACTGCGCACCGACCTGAGCGATCAGAGCCAAGGCATCGGAAAGGTTACGCGTGAAGTGAAACTTGGCCAGCTCGCGCAGCTCGATGCCGTTCTGCAGGAAGTCCAGCAGCCCTACCGGATCAGGCTGCAGGCCATGGGCTTCGAGCTGTTTGACGATTTCGCGCATCTGCGGCAGCGTCAGCGAAAACGGTCGCAGCGGTTCCGGCGCGGCGGGGCTTTGCGTCCAGTCGAAATACAGCTCTGGCGCCTCGTCGTAACGCGGCGAGAGGATGTCGTAAGTGCCCGGTCGCAAATGCCCGTAACGGGCGAGGAACGTGGTTTTGTCGAGGGTGGCGCGGTCACGGGCCAACTGCCCGCTGACCGTGGAAACCCCGGCCATGAACGCATCGTAATCCGCCTGCGAAAACACGCCCACGCTGACCAGCGATCGAAGCATCTGCACGGCAACAAATCCGGCGCGGGCCAGGCCGGCGAAGGGCAGGGTGCCGTAACGCTTGGCATCCTCCAGCAGCCAGTAAATGCGTTCGAGCGGATCGGCATCGGAGGCCAGCAGCTCTTCGCGGCGAGCGTTGAGCACATCGAGCTTGTTGGCATCGCTGCGCCACAAACCGTCCTTGGGGTGCACGATGCGGTTGGTCAGCTTGCGCAGACTGGTGCTGATGGCGTCCAGTTCATGTTCAAGAAAACCGGCACTGCGCAAACGCTCCAGTTGCTGCGACAAGTCGAGGGTGTAGCAGGAGAACACGATCTCGAACTCTACCTTGTCGTGCAGCGTCGGTTCCGCCAGCAAGCGATCGATGTAGTAATCGACCAGACGCCCCGCCAGTCCTTCATCCAGATCGGCCGGGATAAACGAGTTGAACGACAGACGCACGTCGATATACGGCAGACCGAAAAAGTGCGGCATCAGCGGGAAGCTGCGCAAGTTACGGTAGCCATAGTTATGGCGCTGGTAGGCCCAGATCGAGTCAGTGACCAGATCCCGATACAGCGAAAGCGCCAGCGGTTTGGGCCGGATGCCGATGATCTCGGCCGGGTTCCAGTCGGGCATCACGCCATACACCGTGCGCTGACCGATCAGAAAGGGGTGCGGACGCATGCCCCGTTCGACTTTGCTCTGAATGCTTTGCAGGCGAGCGAACTGGGTGGCCGCAGACTCAGGCGCCGTCGGCAGAATCAATGGCCGGGCTTGCAGCAGCCAGAGCGTCTCGCCTTCAGCATCACGGGTGACCGCGAACTCGCAGTCGACCGGCCGATCACCAAACAGGCTGAGCAATTCTTCGAGCAAGGCCACCACTGGTGCGAGCGACACAGGCGCTGCCACTTCACTGTGCGCCGCCTGCTGCCAGAGCCGCCCACCCATGCCGCCAGTGACGGCGGCGGTGTCATCGCCCTCCGACCAATTCACCACGCGATAAGGTGCGCAGGTGTTGGGGTCGTGAGAGAAGGCTACGCCGGAGCGTGCCACATTGCCGAGCATTGGCTGAATCAGGATCTCGTCAGTCAGGTGCGCATCGCCGTAACTGGCGATGACTTGTTCGATCGCCGAGACCAGCTCAGCCTCCTCGACATTCGGCACCGACAGGAAGGCGCCGGCGAACGACGCCTGCGCACTGTCCTCGCGCCCGCAACTGGAGCGCACGATCCACGGAGCGGCTGGCAGCCGACGCTGGATATCCTCAACGCAAGCGCGCTGATCCAGTTGCCAGTCCGCCACCGTGAATGACAGCAACGGCGCAATGTGCGCCGAGGCGAGTCGCCCTTGCAGGCTGGTCAGGGTGCCGGCCTTGGTTGAGAAATGCAGGGCCATCAGCGGTTATCTCAGTTGAGCAACCCAGATGTTGGTCGAGTATGGAATCTGGATCGACGGCGTCTGCAGGCTTTTCAGGTAGTCGTCGATGGCCGCGATCACTTCATGGAAGCTGGCGCCAGCCTGACGTTCCAGCGTGGCGTGCGAGCGCCAGGCTTCGAGGCATTCTTCGATCGACTGCTCGTGGATCACGCGGGCATCCAGATGCACGACCGGGCCGAACAATTCGCTGGCATCGATCACCGCGGTCTGGTCTTCGCGACGGGTGCCGTAGCCATAACCGGCCACGCGCTCTTTGATGATCGCTTCGATGCGCGCCTGGATCGGGTCTTCCAGATTGCGGTGGTTCCACATGCAGGCAAACCAGCCGCGCGGCTTGAGAATGCGCGCGGTTTCCTTAAGGGCCTGCTGACGGTCGCAGACGTTGAAGGAGCTGCCGAACGTGACCATGTCGAACGCTTGCGCCGACTGGCCGGTGGCTTCACCGGTGCCTTCGTGCCATTTGACGTTTTGCAGTTCTGCGGTGCGCTTGATGCCATTGCCGCGCATCGCATCGTTGGGTTCTACCGCTGTCACATCCAGGCCGCGGGCGGCCAGCATCAGCGTCAAGTGCGCAACACCCGCGCCGACGTCGCAGAACTTGTCGCCTTGCTCGGCACCGGCAATCGACAGCATGGCGTCGATGGCCGCGTCGGCGTAGTCAGGGCGCTTCAAATAAGCATCGGCCAGGGTGGTGTAGTCCCATTCGGTTTTCATTGTCAGTTCCTTCGAAGAATTTTAGGGAGCAAATCATCGGCCAGACGCTGGCTGGAGCGTTCGCGATCGAACTCAACCAGGCAGTCCGCCGCCAGCGGTTCATCAATGGCCAGGTCGAGCCCGGCAACGTTGTGCAGTTCGCCTGCATCGAAACGGCGATAGATGTCCTTGGGGTCGCGGCGACGCAACTCCTCGACGGGCACCTTCAGATAAATCTCGAAATATTTGGGCAGCTGGGCGCGGTTCCACTCGTGAACCTCGCGAAACAGCGAGATCGTGGCGATCACTACGATTTGTCCCTGTGCTGCGATCATTTTGCACAGGCGAGCGTATTGCAGAGCGAGGGCCAGGCGACCTTCGCGGCCATGGTTCTGTGAGTTGGCGGCGGCTGCGCCAAATACTTCGCGCAATTCATCGCCATCGAGTATGACCACCGAGCGTCCTTCAGCACGCAGTCTGGCAACCAATTCACCGGCCAGCGTTGATTTGCCCGCTCCTGAAAGGCCCGTAATCCAGATTACCTGTCCACCAGCTTCACATTTCATAGTGTTCTGACTTGTGTTCGATTCGAGTGTATCGGCAGGCTGTTTCCTTGCATGAGGCCAGACGTGCTTTATTTTAAGCGTTGTCCCGCTCGATTATGTTTCCGAAAGAGTCAATCGAGAGCGGGCAATACTGCGACTCGTGCCGGTATTCAATCAGGTCGTGGAACACTTCCTGAGGCAGGGGCAAGTCGCTGTATTGTGCCTGGTAGAACTTGTTGTATATGTAATAGCTGTCTTCTGGTTTCAGCAGGCTGAACCCCAGTGCCATGTCCCTGAGCTCATTGTTGCTTCTGGCAATTGGCAACAGGTTATCCATTTGCTTTAGCCAGGCGTCGACCGTGAGATTGCTCTCTTCGGTATAGGGCACATAATAAATCGGCAGTTTGCAGGTATTGAGCATGAACGAAACACCGCCGGTGGATGCATCGGTGATGACCGTGTCGCATTGTGTATAGAAAGCCGTGCTGCTGGTCCCGGGCTTGTCTATGGTTATCCAGTCATGGGCAGACAGTTGTTCGCACAGATCCTTCACGGTCGGATGGGAAAGTTCGGCCATGTACGGACGCAAGATGAACGTCGCGTGGGGAATTTGCGACTTCACTGCATTGATGACGGTCTGCAGATTCTCATACAGAGTCGCCCCGTTCGGGCAGATACCCAGTTGGGTCGGCAGAAGCCCGACGACGTAGTCATCCGAGGTTTTTGTCGATGGCGGTGATGATTCGAAATTACCGGGGATCTTCACCGGCAGCGTGGCCACCGGGCTGGTGCTGCGCATGTCCGAGCGCAACGCCAGTCCATCGATCAATAGTGTTTTCAGGGCCTTTCTGTCGCGACGGTATGCCTGCATCCCGGCAGTAATCAAATCAAAGCCTGACCGGGAAGACGCGATGACCACATCCCAGTAAGAGGTCAATTCGGCGTAGTAATATTTGTCTTTGGTCGGCATCCCGACATTGCCGTGACTGATGAAGATGCCAAAGTTCGAGTTGTCCAGCAGGCGTCCGGAATAGGCATCATTTGAAATGACAACCTGCGATTTCAGGCTTGCGATGAATTCATTGTCAACCTGCTCTACCGGGAAATCGAGGACGGCTTCGACTTCCTCTCTATTCAAGCCGGTACGATCAGTATTGAGCACGACACAGTTATACTTTTCTCGAAGCGATTTTAGCGCTGGAATCAGATACTCGAGATAAGTTTTGCCGCCGTCCACCACGTTGCTGAGCAAGTAAACATTTTTCATAATGAAGTTTTGTTTTCAAAGTTTGTTTAAATAAGGCCAATGCCAAACAGAGTAATAACGACGGGCAAGGGATTTTTTGTCTTGATTTGAACTAATGAATTGAACAGCTTTGTCCGGTAACAGTAAAAACCTTGTCCATGATGCCCCGCCTCCACTCCATGATGAAAAATGCTCTATGTCTTGACGATAGACAGAATGTAGTAAAAAAGAGCGCCGTCGTTATATCACATCCCGGCCAATCGCCATCAGCGCTCGGGTGTTTATTTTCGGGGCAGTTCACTTGCGAGCCGCGCTGTCATTTTCATTGCGTTGCCGGCCGATACTGCAAAGCCTCCGCCAGGTGTTCGCGTTTAATGTCTTTTTCCTGGCTCAGATCGGCCAACGTTCTGGCGACCTTGAGCAACCGGTGCGCCGAGCGCAGTGACAGGGTCAGCCGTTCACAGGCTGATTCCAGCCAGGCCTCATCGGCTGTGGATAACTTGCAGTGGCGACGCAGGCCTGGCAGATCAAGAAACGCATTGGCACATCCCTGGCGTTTCTGTTGTCGTTCACGGGCCTCGGCTACCAACGCGGCCGCACTGGCGCTGTCTTCTCCTGGCTTTACCGCAGGGTTCAGCGCTGTCGCCTCCCGCGCTACCGTCAGGTGTAAGTCGATCCGGTCCAACAGGGGGCCCGACAACTTGTTGCGATAACGCTGAACCATATCCGGCGTGCACGAGCACTTGCCACTGGGTTCACCAAGATATCCACAGGGGCAAGGGTTCATCGCCGCCACCAACTGAAAGCGCGCGGGGAAACGCACGCGGTCCTTGGCCCTGGCGATCACGATGAACCCGGACTCCAAAGGCTCGCGTAAAACCTCCAGCACCTTGCGATCAAACTCCGGCAGCTCATCGAGGAACAGCACGCCGTGGTGGGCCAGGGTGATTTCGCCGGGTTGCGGTTTTGAACTGCCACCGACCAGTGCCGGCCCGGATGCCGAGTGGTGCGGTTGGCGGAACGGACGCTGCGGCCAATGGGTCAGCGGCGCACCGCTGGCGACTGACTGAATCGCCGCGACTTCCAGCGCTTCACTCTCAACCAACGGTGGCAACAGTCCCGGTAACCGGCTGGCCAACAAGGTTTTGCCGGTTCCCGGCGGCCCGCTGAACAACAAGTTATGCGCACCCGCAGCAGCAATCAGCAGCGCCCGTTTTGCCGCCAGTTGCCCCTGCACTTCATTCAAGTCGGGATAAGGCTTGCTGGCGTGCATCAACCCGTCGGACACATAGGGCTCAACCGGCGTATGCCCATTGAAGTGCGCCACCGCCTCCAGCAAATGATCCACCGCAAACACCTTCAACCCCGAAGCCAGGCACGCCTCCTCGGCATTCGCCCGCGGCACCACCAGTGCCCGTCCAGCCTTGCGCGCCGCCAGTGCCGCCGGCAACACGCCACGCACCGCTCGCACTGCGCCGGACAACGCCAATTCACCCAGACATTCCACATCATCCAGCGTCAGACACGGCACCTGCACACTCGCCGAGAGAATCCCCAAGGCAATCGCCAGATCAAACCGCCCGCCATCCTTGGGCAGATCGGCCGGCGCCAGATTCAAGGTGATCCGCCGCGCCGGAAACTGCAGCCCGGAATTGATGATCGCGCTGCGCACCCGATCCTTGCTCTCCTTCACCGCCGCCTCGGGCAGGCCGACCATGGTCAGCGATGGCAGACCATTGGCCAGATGGACTTCGACGGTGACAGCGGGGGCTTCCACGCCAATCTGGGCGCGACTGTGGACGATGGAGAGGGACATGGTCGTTCCTTGAGCTGAATCGGGGGCCGCTTCCTGCGGGTTTTTGAAGGGTAGCCTGGGGAGAAGATGTTGGTAGGTGGGTTCTATGGGTGAATGTTCACCGGATGTTGCAGGAGACAGTAACCTTCAAGCGTAAAAAAACCGCCTTGAGGAGGCGGTTTTTTTGTATGCAGGCTTCGGTGAGGCCAAGGCCTGCGCATCCTTAGCGGACACACTCACGTTCGCTGAGACTATGCACCTTTGCTCAAGGGTGCAAGTGCAAAAGTCATCCTTCGCTTATCAACCCGGTTCTGGAGTGGACTGCTTTATTCATGTCCGACCACTAGCTTCATGGCTTGATACACCTTGTTTAAATTGCCTCTGGGAGCTTGCAATAAAATCCGAGACGACGATGCCCACGCATTGAGTATTCGTAAAGTGTGGTCGGGAGCCTAAAGATTTCATGTTCCTCGACACGGTGTGAGACCCGTGCCGGTGCTGGTTTTGGGGAGCCCACAACCGGCCGCCTTAGCGGACACACTCACGTGCAGTCCCGAAGGTGTTCGTACGCCGGAAAGCACATCGGAGGTTTGGCCCCACGCAAGGAGGGCCAAAGTATGTCTAAGTTTCTTAAACATATGTGGCGCCTCGTCAGGATCGCGTTATGGGCTTTTCGCCTGTACGAGATTCTGCGAGACCGTTGGAATAATTCGTTGTAAAGGATTGATCTGACGGAAACCGCTCCTGCTTCGGCAGGAGCGGTTTAATTTCTATTAGCAAAATTGAAGGTATTTTTGCTCAGGCGTTGCAGTTTTACTCGGCGGGCGGCGTCAGCTTCGCTTCCATCTCGGCAACTTTAGCTTCGAGGCTTTCGAGGCGGGCGCGAGTGCGCGCCAACACAACCATCTGGCTATCAAATTCTTCACGGCTGACCAAGTCGAGTTTGCTGAAGGCACTCTGCAGCAGCATCTTGAACTGGCTTTCGATTTCGGCTTTCGGTAGCGGGGTGTCGCCGCTGAAGAGGCGGGAGGCGGTGCCGCTCAGGGCGTCGAGGAAGTCTTTGGGCGCGAGCATGGTGGATGTCCTGGAAACAATGGCCGGCAGTGTATCACGCAGTGTCTATAGTCAATCTCGTGGTCAGGGATGCACGCTTTTCGCGCAGGCGCACGGACGGCGACGCACCGTTGTTGTGCGTATCCGGATGGCGTTTCGGGCGCGATGGCTTGCAGCAGCGGCCAAGGGATTGAAATCAGGGGATTTTGGCGAGATGGCAAGGTTTCTGCTTAGTCACCTTCGACCCATGCACTGATGCAGTCGCTGTGACGAATGCAGTGCGGCAGACGGAGCGGGGAGTTTCGTCAGCAGCGGTTAGCTGGCGTCAGTCGGGCAGGTACGGCCGACGATGCGTTACAAAGCCAGGCACTGCGCTTAGACTTGAGTCGGGTTTGTTTTCCTGGGGCAAGTCCACCAATTCGGGAGAGAGTTTCATGAAGCTAGTCACTGCCATCATCAAGCCGTTCAAGTTGGACGACGTGCGCGAGTCGCTGTCCGAAATCGGCGTGCAGGGCATTACCGTTACTGAAGTCAAAGGCTTCGGCCGGCAGAAGGGTCACACCGAGCTGTATCGCGGCGCGGAATATGTGGTCGATTTTCTGCCCAAGGTGAAAATCGACGTGGCCATCGACGACAAGGATCTGGATCGGGTTATCGAGGCGATAACCAAAGCGGCCAACACCGGCAAGATCGGTGACGGCAAGATCTTCGTGGTCAATCTGGAACAGGCGATTCGCATCCGTACCGGCGAAACCGATACAGACGCGATCTAAGCGCCGCCACAAACCCCAACGCCCCAGGAGAAAACAATATGACTCTGCGTAAATTCGCAGGGCTAGGAGCCCTGTTGTCTATCGTAATGCCAAGCCTTGCAATGGCGGCAGACGAAGTGGCGGCCCCGGTCCTCAATTCCGGCGACACCGCCTGGATGCTCACCTCGACAGCCCTCGTGCTGTTCATGACCATCCCGGGCCTGGCGCTGTTCTACGGCGGCATGGTTCGCTCGAAAAACATTCTTTCCGTGATGATGCAGTGCTTCGCCATTACCGGTCTGATCAGCATCCTGTGGGTCATTTATGGCTACAGCATTGCGTTCGACACCACCGGCATGGAGCAGGGCGTCGTCAACTTCAACTCGTTCTTCGGCGGCATGGGCAAGGCGTTCCTCGCCGGTGTCACGCCTTCGAGCCTGACCGGTCCTGCGGCGCTGTTTCCTGAGGCGGTGTTCATCACCTTCCAGATGACCTTCGCGATCATCACCCCGGCGCTGATCGTCGGTGCGTTCGCTGAGCGGATGAAGTTCTCCGCGATGCTGATCTTCATGGGCATCTGGTTCACCCTGGTTTATGCACCGATCGCACACATGGTCTGGTCCGGCAACGGCGGCCTGATGTGGGACTGGGGCGTGCTCGACTTCGCGGGCGGCACCGTGGTGCACATCAACGCCGGTGTGGCCGGTCTGATTTGCTGCCTGGTATTGGGTAAGCGTAAAGGCTTCCCGACCACCCCGATGGCTCCGCACAATCTCGGTTACACCCTGATGGGCGCGGCGATGCTGTGGGTCGGCTGGTTCGGCTTCAACGCCGGTTCCGCTGCAGCGGCCAACGGCACCGCTGGCATGGCGATGCTGGTCACTCAGATCGCTACCGCTGCTGCCGCACTGGGCTGGATGTTTGCCGAGTGGGTCACCCACGGCAAGCCAAGCGCACTGGGTATCGCATCGGGTGTGGTTGCCGGTCTGGTAGCGATCACTCCGGCTGCCGGCACCGTGGGCCCGATGGGCGCACTGGTCATCGGTCTGGCCGCAGGCGTGGTGTGCTTCTTCTGCGCCACCACCCTGAAACGCAAACTCGGTTATGACGATTCCCTGGACGCGTTTGGCGTACACGGTATCGGCGGTATCCTCGGCGCGATCCTTACCGGTGTGTTCGCAGCTCCGGCGCTGGGTGGATTCGGCACCGTGACCGATATTGGCGCGCAAGTGTGGATTCAGGTCAAAGGCGTCGGCTTCACGGTGATCTACACCGCGATCGTCACCTTCATCATCCTCAAAGTCCTCGACGCCGTGATGGGTCTGCGTGTGACCGAGGAAGAAGAGTCGGTCGGCCTCGATCTGGCACAACACAACGAACGCGGCTACAACCTGTAAGTACGCGCATTAAAAAACTTGCCCGGTTCGCCGGGCATTTTTTTGTCTGGAATTTGTCATTGAGTTGAAGGCTGAAAGGATTTTTCGTACGGCTTTGGTCGTGTTTACGACGGGCGTTTTTCTGCGGCCAATGGCTTACATCATTGCAGGAATATTAGGGCCTTTGTTTTTTCCCAGAGCGCGCTAGAATGCGCCCCGAACGTGCGGAGAACTGTATGTGGCAACAGACTCTGATAACCCTGCGGGCACGGCCCCGGGGCTTTCATCTGGTAACGGACGAGTTGATCAAAGGCCTGCCTGAACTCAGGGAGTGCCGGGTCGGTCTGTTGCATTTGTGGCTGCAGCATACCTCGGCGTCGTTGACCATCAACGAGAACGCCGATCCGGCGGTACGTCGCGACTTCGAACGATTTTTCAATCGTCTGATCCCACAAGGAACAGACGGCTATGAGCATAACGACGAAGGCCTGGACGACCTCCCGGCGCACTTCAAGGCCAGCGTACTTGGCTGCCAGATCAGTCTGCCGGTTTCGGCGGGTCGCCTGGCATTGGGGACCTGGCAAGGCGTTTATCTGGGCGAGCACCGTGATCATGGCGGTGCTCGAAAAGTCCTCGCCACCTTGCACGGTGAAGGGGCATAAACCGTTGGTCACCAATGGTTACTGATTTTTTAACGGCGACTTTCGACAGTTGCCAAAGCTGGTCTATAACTAATCTGCTTTTCGCAAGTCATGAGGTAGAACATGAGCGACGATGATCTGGAAAACGACGACCTCGAAGTAGGCGACGAAGACGAGGCCGAGGAAGGCCTGGAAGCAGCAGCGGAAGACGTTGCTGACGACGATGGTGGCGACGATACGCCGGCCCCGGCTGCCAAAGGCAAAGCCAAGGCTGCGGTGTCGGTAGACGAATTGCCGAGCATTGAAGCCAAGAACAAGGAGCGCGACGCCCTGGCCAAGGCCATGGAAGAGTTCCTGTCCCGTGGCGGCAAGGTTCAGGAAGTGGAGGCCAATGTGGTCGCCGATCCGCCGAAGAAGCCGGACAACAAGTACGGTAGCCGCCCTATCTGAGGCGTGCCGCTGTCTTGCTGAAAAAGCCCGCCGTCGCTGCGGGCTTTTTCATGCCTGGAATTCCGCACGCGCCACTACCCCCTGTAGGAGTGAGCCTGCTCGCGATTGCGGTGTGTCAGTCAACCCAGATGTATCTGATACACCGCAATCGCGAGCAGGCTCACTCCTACAATGGAACTGTGTCAGTTCGAGGTGGCATTCCAGCGTGCAAGCACGGCTGGCAAATCGGTCAGGCTACGAATCTCGGCATCCGGCAGGCGATCCGCTTCCCAGACTTTGCCCGCCGGGTTAAACCAGATAGCCCGCAACCCGGCCTGCTGCGCCCCGGCAATGTCATCGCCCGGATGATCACCGATGTGCACGGCAGTTTCGGCTGTAGCACCACCACGCTGCAAGGCTTCATGAAACAACCGGGCATCCGGTTTGGCGATGCCGATATCTTCCGCGCACAGCGCAAACTTGAAGTAATCCGCCAGCCCCAATCGACGCACATCGGCATTGCCATTGGTGACCACGCCAAGCGCATAGTGATTGGCGAGAATTTCCAGCACTGGCTCGACTTCAGGGAACACTTCGATCTGATGCCGCGCATGCAGAAATACTTCAAAACCCTTGTCTGCCAGGTCGGTGGCTTCGCCATGGGCATATCCAGCGTCTTCCATCGCATGAAACAACACGCGCCGTCGCAGCGCGCTGATTCGATGCTTGAGCCCCGGCTCATTGGTCAGCACCCGCTCACGAATCGCCCACAAATGCTCCACCGGCACGGCGCCCAGATTCGGCGCGTGTTCGCTCAGCCATTCGCGCAATACCGCTTCGGCGCTGACGATCACTGGCGCGGTGTCCCAGAGGGTGTCGTCGAGGTCGAAGGTGATCAACTGGATGCTCATGAATCATCGCCTTTCATGCGTTTGGCCCGTGGGTGGGCGCTGTCGTAGACCGCCGCCAGGTGCTGGAAGTCCAGATGGGTGTAGATCTGCGTGGTCTTGATGTCTGAGTGGCCGAGCAATTCCTGCACGGCGCGCAGGTCCTGCGAAGATTCCAGCAGGTGACTCGCAAAGGAGTGCCGCAGCATGTGCGGGTGCAGGTTCTGCCCCAGTTCGCGCTCGCCGGCCAGTTTGACGCGTACCTGAATCGCTCGCGGGCCAAGGCGTCGACCTTGCTGGCTGACGAACACGGCGTCGTCCGCCGGGTTGGTCATGGCGCGCAATGGCAGCCATTGTTCGATGGCTTCGCGGGCCTTTTTACCGACCGGCAGCAGACGGGTTTTGCTGCCCTTGCCGAGCACTTGCACCATGCCATCGGCGAGGTCGAGTTGATCTAGATTGAGCCCGGTCAGCTCGGAGAGGCGCAGACCGGAGGAGTAGAACAACTCCAGAATCGCCTGATCCCGACGCGCAAGAAAATCGTCCTCGACCGCGCCTTCAAGCAGTTGCAATGCACGGTCGGTGTCGAGGGTTTTCGGTAGGCGACGTTCGCCTTTCGGCGGCGCCAGACCGGTCGCCGGATCGTGGTCGCAAAGACCTTCGCGATTCAGATAGTGATAGAGCCCGCGCACCGCCGAGAGCAACCGGGCGAGGCTGCGCGAGGACTGGCCTTGCGCGTGCAGGCGGGCGATCAGGCTGCGCAGGCGTTGAATATCGAGCGCGGCCCAACTGCCAATGTTCTGCTTGATGCACCAGCCGAGGACTTTATCGAGGTCACGGCGGTAGGCTGACAGCGTGTGCGGCGACACCTGTCGCTCACTGCGCAGGTGTTCGCAGTAAGCGTCCAGCTGCCGTTCCATGTTCAGCGTACCGAGCGCAGGGAGCTGTTGACCCGTGGCAGCACGCGGCCCATGACTTCGGCGATGTAGCTGAGGAACAGCGTACCGACCGAACTCTTGTAGTGCTGCGGATCACGGCTGGCGATCGCCAGAATGCCATGGATGCCTTGATGGCTGACCGCGACCACAGCGGTGGAGCCGATCTGCTTGCGCTGTTCTTCGCCGAAGAGGAAGTCCAGCTCATGTTCGCGCAGGCTGCCGCTGACGCTTTTGCCTTCGGTGAGCAAACCGCCGATGGCGACCTGCGCGTCGGCGTGGGTGACCCAGCGGCCGACCGGTGCCGGGTTATCGCCGAGCAGAATCAGGCTGACAAAAGGCACCTGAAAATCCTGGCGCAGACTGTCTTCGACGCTGATCACCACGTCTTCCAGGCTACTGGCGTCCATCAGGGAAAGAATCAGGCGGCGGGTTTTGTCGAACAGGCGATCGTTGTCGCGGGCGACGTCCATCAACTGCGAGAGCCGATGGCGCATTTCGATGTTGCGGTCGCGCAGGATGGTCATCTGCCGTTCGACCAGCGACACGGTGTCGCCGCGCTGGTGAGGAATACGCAGGGCAGGCAGCAATTCTTCGTGCTCGACGAAGAAGTCCGGATGCGCCTCGAGGTATGCGGCAACCGCTGCCGCCTCCAGGCTCTCGGACGCTGATTCGTCGGACTGTCGGGCGGGTACCTGAGGCTTATCGGTCATGGTTTCTGCTCACTCAAAGACGCACTTGTCCTTCGTATACACGCACTGCCGGACCGGTCATCAGCACCGGTTGGCCAGGGCCTGCCCATTCTATGGACAGACGCCCGCCGGGCAGGTCGATCAATAGCGGCGAATCCATCCACCCCTGGCTGATCGCAGCGACAGCCGCTGCACATGCGCCGGTGCCGCAGGCCTGAGTTTCCCCGGCGCCGCGTTCCCACACGCGCAGCTGCGCGCGGTTGCGGTCGATGACCTGGAGAAAACCGACATTCACTCGCGCCGGGAAGCGCGGGTGGTGTTCGATTTTCGGCCCCAGTTCATGCACCGGTGCGCTGTTGATGTCCTGCACACGCAGCACTGCGTGAGGGTTGCCCATCGACACGGCGGCCAGTTCGACCGTGGTGCCGTCGACTTCCAGCTGATAACTGATGGCTTGCGCTGGCGCGTTGAACGGAATATCCGCCGGCACCAGACGCGGGGCGCCCATGTTCACGCCGATCTGGCCGTCGTTACGCACGTCCAGTTCAATGATGCCGCCCTTGGTCTCGACGCGGATCTGCCGTTTGGCGGTCAGACGCTTGTCGAGCACGAAGCGCGCAAAGCAGCGTGCACCGTTGCCGCACTGCTCAACTTCAGAGCCGTCGGAGTTGAAGATCCGGTAACGGAAATCCACGTCCGGGTTGCTCGGCGCCTCGACGATCAGCAACTGGTCGAAACCAATGCCAGTGTGGCGGTCGCCCCATTGCTTGGCGTGCTTTGGCTGAATATGCGCGTGCTGGCTGACCAGGTCGAGAACCATGAAGTCATTGCCCAATCCGTGCATTTTAGTAAAACGCAGCAGCATGGGTTACTCCGGCAGCAGGCTTTCGCCGGCAAACAGCTCGGCCACGGTTTCGCGGCGGCGCACTTCAAAAGCCTGATCACCGTCTACCAGCACTTCAGCGGCACGGCCACGGGTGTTGTAGTTGGAGCTCATCACAAAACCGTAGGCACCGGCCGAATGCACAGCCAGCAGGTCGCCTTCTTCCAGTGCGAGTTCGCGGTCCTTGGCTAGGAAGTCGCCGGTTTCGCAGATCGGGCCAACGATGTCGTATTTGCGCGCAGCGGTGTCACGCGGTTTGACTGCAGTGACGTCCATCCACGCCTGATAGAGCGCCGGGCGGATCAGGTCGTTCATCGCCGCGTCGACGATGGCGAAGTCTTTGTGTTCAGTGTGCTTGAGGTACTCGACCTGAGTCAGCAGCACGCCAGCATTGGCAACGATGTAACGGCCCGGCTCGAACACCAGTGCCAGATCGCGACCGTTCAGACGCTCGCGCACGGCTTTGATGTAGTCGGCAGCCAATGGTGGCTCTTCATCGCGATAACGCACGCCCAAACCACCACCGAGATCGATGTGGCGCAGGTGAATGCCGCAATCGCCGAGACGATCGACCAGATCCAGCAGACGGTCGAGGGCATCGAGGAACGGTGGCAGCGTGGTCAGCTGCGAACCGATGTGGCAGTCGACACCGACCACTTCCAGGTTAGGCAGATGCGCGGCACGCACGTACACGTCTTCGGCGTCGGCGATGGCGATGCCGAACTTGTTCTCTTTGAGACCGGTGGAAATGTACGGGTGGGTGCCGGCATCGACGTCCGGGTTCACGCGCAGCGATACCGGCGCGCGAACGCCCAGCTCAGCGGCAACCACTTGCAGACGCTCGAGCTCGTCGGTGGATTCGACGTTGAAGCAGTGCACGCCGACTTCCAGTGCGCGACGCATGTCGTCACGGGTCTTGCCGACACCGGAGAAGACGATCTTGTCAGCGCTGCCGCCAGCGGCCAGTACACGCTCCAGTTCACCACGGGAGACGATGTCGAAACCGGCGCCGAGACGGGCCAGGACATTCAGCACGCCGAGGTTGGAGTTGGCTTTGACCGCAAAGCACACCAGATGCGGCATGCCGGCCAGCGCATCGGCGTAAGCCAGATACTGCGCTTCGATGTGTGCGCGCGAGTAGACGTAGGTGGGCGTGCCGAAGCGGTCGGCGATGGCGGACAGCGCCACACCTTCCGCGAACAGCTCCCCGCCACGGTAGTTAAAAGCGTCCATGGCGATCCCTTATTGGTAAACGTCGTGCTTGTGTGCTTTGGACGGCTGCTTCTGCGAAGACTGGGCTTGCTCGGCCGGGTCCTGATCGTCATCCGGCAGGTACAGCGGGCCTTTTTGACCACAGGCCGAAACGAGGCAGGCAACCGCGACGAGCGCAGCAAGGGAAGAGATCAGGCGCTTCATGGCGAAATCCTTGAAAATGCGTTAATTGCGCCGGAGTATACCGGCCACCCGGCGGCTTGCCTATGCGAGGGGGTTCCCGTCCGGCGGGGCTTGCCCACCAGCATATAAAACCCTGTGGGAGCGGGCTTGCCCGCGATTGCGGTGGTTCAATCGACATCAATGTTAAATTTGCCGGCCTCATCGCGGGCAAGCCCGCTCCCACAGGTACCGGGTTTGTTACGCCGATCGGTGCTTGGTCGTTAATCTTTGCAATCGGCCGGCAGCGTCCGTATCTTTCGGCGCTTGAGCCTGATCAGACATTTTTTGAGGTTGCCGCAATGAGTTTGTCCGAAGCCCGTTTTCACGATCTGGTCGATGAAACCCAGGAAAAACTGGAAGACATCTTTGACGAAAGTGATCTGGATATCGACATGGAGAACTCGGCCGGTGTGCTCACCGTCAAGTTCGAAAACGGCTCGCAGCTGATCTTCAGCCGTCAGGAGCCGCTGCGTCAGCTGTGGCTGGCGGCGGTGTCCGGTGGTTTCCACTTCGACTACGACGAAGAAAGCGAGCGCTGGATGTGCGACAAGAGCGAAGAGCAACTGGGCGAAATGCTCGAGCGTATCGTCAAGCAGCAGGCCGACGCCGAATTCGATTTCGAAGGTCTGTGATTCCGTGACTGACACCGCTCCCGCCCGGCCTCCGAAGCCGCTCTACAGCAACATCAGCCCGGCCGTGCCTTCACCGTGCAGCGGCGTGTGCCGGCTGGACGAACAAAAGGTCTGTCTGGGCTGCTTCCGGCATGTCGAAGATATCCGCGAATGGCGCTCGGCGGACGATGAGCGGCGGCGGGTGATTTGCGCGCAGGCGTCGCAGCGCAAACAGCGCGGCGGGGCGTGACTTGTATATTTTTTGAGCTGTGATAGTGTCCGAACACGCCTCAACCCATCGAGGCCTGGTGAAAACCCCGTCTTTTTTGGCGGGGTTTTGCTTTTTTTGTGTGCAGAAGAAAGGAGTCTGCCCGGATCATGACCGCACCTTCCATCACCCTTACCCGTCTGGACGTGCAACGTCTGGAGCGCCTGATCGACAACCTGAACGAGAAAGACCAGGCTGCGCCGGGCGTGATTGCGCTGCAAACCGAGCTGGACCGCGCCGACACCGTGGTCGGCCACGATGAAGTGCCCGCCGATGTCGTGACCATGAATTCCCGTGTGCATTGCCGCGAAGAAGGCAGTGGCAAGGACTATCACCTGACGCTGGTCTATCCCAAGGATGCCAACGCCGATGAAGGCAAGATCTCGATCCTGGCTCCGGTCGGCAGCGCGTTGCTGGGCCTGAAAGTCGGTCAGCACATCGACTGGCCTGCACCCGGTGGCAAGACCCTCAAACTGACTTTGCTGGAAGTTGAATCGCAGCCGGCCAACGGCGGTGATTTCCGCGAGTAGGCCCGCCTCAGACCTGTTCGAGCGCCTCGTTCAGGGCGCGCTCCAGGTCAGCCTTGTAGCGCAGATAGAGATTGCTTGAACTTTGCCCGTCACCGAGCAGGCCTGAAAGGTCGAGGTCGGTGATGTAGCAGCGATAGCGTTCGCTGTCGCGGCGCTGCTCGACGATCTCCCGGGCGACCACGCTGAACAGCTGGTCGCCATGTTCCAGCTCGCTGAATTCCCGTTGATTGCAATACAGGGTGACCTGCACTTCGCCCGGTGCGGCTTTGCCGACGATTGCCTGTACGTCGTAGAACGGCTTGTTCACCGGCGTCTGCGGTGCCGGCCGCGCTTCGACACGACGCGCGCGCCCCGGACCCGAAGGCAATAACTGGTAATACAAAGTTTCGAGGCGGGCATCCGGACCGGCGTCCATCGGCAGCACGGCTTCGCGGCGGAACAGGATCGATTGCAGGAAACGCTGCAATGGCACCAACAGACTTTGCTCGTCGTGATAGGGCAAATGCTGCTGCCACAGCGCGTTGAACTCATCCAGCACGTACAGCTCTGCCTGTTGCTCGGTGATGCGGTAAAAGACCTGAATGCACTCCGGCTGGCCCATCGGCAGGATCAGCGCAAGGTCGTGATCTTCCAGTGCCATCGGATCCAGATGCAGCGGACTGTAGCGCGGCTGTTCTTCACCGAGGTAATCCAGCAACGCTGGCAATGTCGCGAGCGCGACGTGGTTGACCTGACCAGGTACCAATTCCAGCACGTGATAGTGCTGCTGCACCTGGATCAGGTAGCGGTGATTCAAGTCGCTGAGCAGCAGATTCTGTGCGGTGTCGACGATTTCCTCGACACGACGGGCAATGAACTGCGCACGGTTGTGACAGAAACAACGCACCTTCAACGACGGCTGCAAGGACCCGCGTGGCAAATTGTTGAGGTAATCGCGCAGGCAATCGAGCAGGGCATGCGGCCCGTCGAAACGATTGACCAGCACTTCGTTCCAGCTGTTGAGCGTCACTTGGTCGAGCGTCAGCACGAGGTTTTCGCGCACGCCGGCGTAACTCAGCGAGTCGGTGCGCTCGGTGGTCATCAGGATGTTCAGGTCGCGGTGATGCTTGAGCGGATCAATGCCGACGTTGACCAGCATCAGCACTTCACTCGGCACCGCAGCACGCAGCAACGGCTCTTCCGCAACGGTGGGCAAGGGCAGGGCAATGCACTGCTGCAGGCTGCCGAGCAGGTTGAACAGCTCGAACTCGCTCAGGTCGCTGGTGCCGGGATGCAAAGCGAGGCGGGTGCTGCTGTCGATCACGCCGTTGCGGTGACACCAGGTCAGCAGTTCAAGCAACTCGCGACTGCGCTTGATCGGCGCGAAGTGTTCCCACTCCAGTGCAGTGAGGCTGCCGTTATACAGGCCCCACTGGGTCTGCCCCGGTTCCTTTTTATTGCGCGATTGCACCAGGGTCAGAGTGTCTTCGGCCAGATCCGGGGCGATGCCGGGATTGATGAACTCGACCTTGGCGGCCTTGCGCTCGAAGGCTGCATAGAGCCGGCGACCGAGGACGTTGAGGTCGCGTTTATTGATCAGGCTGACGGTCTGCTCGGTACGCGCGAATTGGGTCAGGAAGCGATAGCTGTAATTCAGCTCGTTGACCAGCGCGCGGCGTTCGGCGCTGACCTGACGCACCTTCCACTGACTGCGGCTGTCGAGCAGGGCGAGTTGACGCTGATCCCAATGCCATTCGCTGGCCAGGCGTTCCAGCAACGAGCGTTGCCAGCTCTGGGTGCGGCTGTTACCGGTGAGCTTGCGGTTGACCTTCAGGTACAGCGCGCGGCGCACCAGTTCAAGCCGTTCCGGCTCATTGCGCGCGGTGAGGTATTCCTCGATGCGCCGGTACACGACCATGTAGGGATCCAGCTCGTCCAGATCCAGCTGGTTGGCGAATACGGCTTTTTTGAAGCGCAGGCTCAGACACTGCACCTGCGGGTGTTCGCTGGCGTAAACCTCGGTCAGCAGCAGTTTCAGCACCGATTTGTAAGGCGATTCGATGCCTTTGAACAGTTGCCATAACCCGGCGCCGATGAACTCACCCGGCGGAATGGTCGCCAGATGACCGAGATCGAGGGTTTCGTCGGCGCGAATAAAGCGCTTCGACAGCAGGGTATGGGTGTAAAGGTCGTAGGCGGTTTCTTCGTAGACCGGCACCAGCCACCAGATGGGTGTGCGCCCGGCTAGCCAGATAGCCGTGCGGTAAAACTCGTCCAGCAGCAGGTAATGCTGGGTGGTGCCGCAGTTTTCCGAACTGAGCTGGGTGTCGCGTTCGCCTTTGACGAAGCGCACCGGATCGATCAGAAAGAAATGCGCCTCGGCGCCCTGACTCGCGGCCCAGGCTTCCAGTAACTGGCATTTCTTGCTCAGTTCGGCGAGTTCGCTGTCGCTCAAGTCTGGCGCGTGGCAGACCCATACGTCCATGTCGCTCTGGTCGGCCTGCGCCAGCGTGCCGAGGCTGCCCATCAGAAACAGACCGTGGATCGGGCGCGGTGGATTGCTGCCGTGGCGCGGCTTGTAGGAGAACGAACGGGTCAGGCGCTGGGCTTCGGCGAGGGTGTTGGCGTCCGGCTCGTAATTCGACAGGCCGGCCGGCGTGCTGCCGGAGACATAACCCGGCAGCAGCGGATGATTGACGTGGAAGAACAGTGGCAACAGCGTCAGCACGCTCTGTTGGCGTGGCGACAACCCTTCGAGGGCGCGGCCGAGTCGGCCTTCGTTGAGTTTGAGAAAACGCGCACGCAGTTGGCTGAGTACCTTGCGGTCGATGCCTTCGTCCAGGTCGGGGCGGATTTCGTGTGTGCGCGTCATGTCAGCTCAAACCGGCTCGCAGGCACGGACGTAGAGGGTCTCGGAATGTCAGGCAGTTTAGCCTTAGCGCAGCGGGACTTTTAAGCTGAATTTGTTTTTTGACGTCAGATTTCTATCGCGGGCGACCGGGCAGGCCCGCGGAAATCCCGTGGCAGGAGTTCCCGTGGGCGAAGTCGGGAAGAATCAGGCGGTTTCTTGCTCTCTCAGAATGGTCAGCACGGTTTGCACATTTTGTGCGGCGTCGCGACCGAGGCTGGTCAGATAACCGCCATCAGGCTGATCGGTCAGGTCTTTTTCAAAGAGGCGTTTGGCGGCAGAAATATGTTTCGGGGCAGCGGTCTGATGAATTTTCAAACCTTCCTGGGAACTGTCCAGGGGAAAGAGTGCGAGGACTTCCAGTTCGGCAACCAACTCAGGGGTAAGCGACATAAGGACTCCAGACTTTCTAGGAATTGGACGACAGCGTCCCTAAGGTGAACCCGCTTTTGCGGCATGTCCAGTGCTCAGATCAGGGATTTTGTCTTGAGGCGGATTCCAGTGTAGTCGGGGCCGGGGAGTTGGCTGGATGGATACGTTACAAACATTGTAGGAGTGAGCCTGCTCGCGATGACGCAGTGTCAGTCAGCTAATATTTTTCTGAAAGACCGCAATCGCGAGCAGGCTCACTCCTACAGGATCGGGGTTTACTGCTTTTCAGGTGGCAGCTCAGGTAGAGCACGCAGCGCGGCTTCGTACCATTCAGTATCAAATGCGCGGTCTTCATCAAGCATCGCGTCAATCTCGTAAGCCAGCACATGCGCCATCAGATTGAGGATCTCTTCGCGCTCGACACCCACCAACGTCAGCTTGTTGAACGTTGCCTTGGCCGCTGGCGGGTTGTCGCTTTCGATCTGGTTCTCGATGGCTTCGATCAAAGTAGCCTCGGTGAACTCTTCTTCGTCGTTGTCATTGTCGATGTCTGTCGGCTCGCTCATGGCAGGCTCCTCAAGGAAAGGCGCCAGTTTACCCGCATTCAGTGGGGTGATGCTGCTGGCGCGAATCGCCTGCACGATCTATAAACACGCACTGCCCACCCCGCACGGCCTGGAGGCTATGTGATGTTCAAGCTCTACGGATTCTCAGTCAGCAACTACTACAACATGGTCAAACTGGCGCTGCTGGAAAAAGGCCTGCCGTTCGAAGAGGTCACGTTCTACCCGACGCAGACACCGGAGTCTCTGGCCATCAGCCCGCGCGGCAAAGTGCCGGTGCTGGGCGTGGACGCCGGGTTTATCAACGAAACCGCGATCATCCTCGAATACCTCGAACAAACCCAGAAAGGCACACCGCTGCTTCCGAGCGATCCGTTCGGGCGCGCGCAGGTGTTGGCGATTGCCAAGGAAATCGAGCTGTACATCGAGCTGCCGGGCCGTGCTTGCTACGGTGAAGCGTTCTTCGGCATGACCCTGCCGGACGCGATCAAGGAAAAGACCAAGACCGAATTGCTGCTGGGTTTTGCTGCGCTGGGACGACACGGCAAGTTCGCCCCGTACGTGGCGGGCGACAGTCTGAGCATCGCGGATTTGTATTTCCTCTACAGCGTGCCGCTGGCCTGTGCGGTCGGGCAGAAGCTGTTCGGGATTGATTTGCTGGCGGAGTTACCGCAGGCGAAGGCGCTGCTGGAGCGGCTTGAGCAGAATCCGCATGTGCAGAAGATTGCAGCAGACAAAGAGGCTGCGATGCCGGCGTTTTTGGCGATGATCGCTGCCAAGAAGTGAGTTTTGTAGTGAGTTGAAAGCAGCTATCGCGAGCAGGCTCACTCCTACAGGGGAACGCATTCCAATGTAGGAGTGAGCCTGCTCGCGATGCTTTTGGCTTTTGCTGTTAGCGGCTGGCGATCAGCGCTTGACCACGCACCACAGCAGCCTTGACCTGCGCCGGCGCAGTGCCGCCGATATGGTCGCGAGCATTCACCGAGCCTTCCAGTGTCAGCACGGCAAACACATCCTGCTCGATCTGGTCGCTGAACTGACGCAGTTCTTCCAGGCTCATCTCGGCCAGATCCTTACCGGTGTCCACGCCGTATTTCACCGCGTGGCCAACGATTTCGTGGCAATCACGGAATGGCAGACCACGGCGCACCAGGTAATCCGCCAGATCGGTTGCGGTGGAGAAGCCACGCAGCGCCGCTTCACGCATGATCGCGTGCTTCGGTTTGATCGCCGGGATCATGTCGGCAAAGGCCCGCAGCGAGTCGCGCAGGGTATCGGCGGCGTCGAACAGCGGCTCTTTGTCTTCCTGGTTGTCCTTGTTGTAGGCCAGTGGCTGGCCTTTCATCAGGGTCAGCAGGCCCATCAGTGCGCCGAACACACGGCCGGTCTTGCCGCGTACCAGCTCTGGCACGTCGGGGTTTTTCTTTTGCGGCATGATCGAGCTGCCGGTGCAGAAGCGGTCCGGCAGATCGATGAACTGGAACTGCGCGCTGGTCCACAGCACCAGCTCTTCGGAGAAGCGCGACAGGTGCATCATCGCGATGCTCGCGGCCGAGCAGAATTCGATGGCGAAATCGCGATCGGAAACGTTGTCCAGCGAGTTGCCGCCCACTGCGTCGAAGCCTAACAGTTGCGCGGTGTATTCACGGTCGATCGGGTAGGTGGTGCCGGCCAGCGCGGCGCTGCCCAGTGGCATGCGATTGGTGCGTTTGCGGCAGTCGACCAGACGCTCGTAGTCGCGGCTGAGCATTTCGAACCAGGCCAGCATGTGGTGCCCGAAGGTTACCGGCTGTGCAGTCTGCAAGTGAGTGAAGCCCGGCATGATGCTCGCGGCTTCGCGCTCGGCTTGCTCGAGCAGGCCTTTTTGCAGGCGGGTGATTTCGGCGAGGATCAGATCAATCTCGTCACGCAGCCACAGGCGGATGTCGGTGGCGACCTGGTCGTTACGGCTACGCCCGGTGTGCAGCTTTTTACCGGTGACGCCGATGCGGTCGGTCAGGCGTGCTTCGATGTTCATGTGCACGTCTTCGAGGTCGATGCGCCAGTCGAACTGGCCGGCCTCGATTTCGCCCTGAATGGTCTTCAGGCCATCGATGATGCTGTCGCGCTCGGCATCGGTCAGCACGCCGACCTTGGCCAGCATGGTGGCGTGGGCGATCGAGCCCATGATGTCGTGGCGATACAGGCGCTGGTCGAAAGTGACGGAGGCGGTGAAGCGGGCGACGAAGGCGTCGACGGGTTCACTGAAGCGGCCGCCCCAGGACTGATTGGTCTTGTCAGTGCTCATGAATTCGCTCGTATCGGCTTGAAGAAAAAAGGCGTGAAACGCTGGCGCGGATAATAACAGGGTTGCCAATCCTGTCGTTGACACTGGTCGATACGTTTTTTTCTCATTGTCTGCGCCATAGTCGGCGCTGACCGCGGCGGTTTTGCGCAAGGATATTTTTCGATTGAGCAATATCGGCCCGACGAACGTCTACAGTTGGACATAAGGGTCGACGCAGCTGCGGACCGCGCAAAGGTCTGGCCGCCGACTATAAGAAGAGGGGGGTGGGTGTAATTGTCCTTCGGCAATCGCCGTGAGAAACGCAGGAAACAGCGGGCTTCGAGCAGTACGACCCGGACACTGGCAAATATTGCTGGCCGACGTACGGCACTTTTTGGCGCTCGGGCTAGTCTTAGCGTGGATCGCGGTGACGGACGTCACTTCACCTGTCTACGCTATCCTTGTGCGAGACTCACGCAGGAATCCAGCGCAATATGAATGTCCTGATCGTTGATGACGAACCCATGGCTCGCGAGCGCCTCAGCCGAATGGTGAGTGAGCTTGAGGGTTATACAGTTCTGGAGCCCAGCGCCACGAATGGCGAAGAGGCGTTGGCACTGATCGACAGCCACAAGCCGGATATCGTGCTACTCGATATCCGCATGCCGGGCCTCGATGGCTTGCAGGTTGCTGCCCGTCTGTGCGAACGCGAAACGCCGCCGGCCGTGGTGTTTTGCACCAGCCCCGATGAATTTGCCGTGGAAGCCCTGCAGGCCAGCGCCGTGGGCTATGTGGTGAAACCCGTGCGAACCGAACATCTGCATGACGCCCTGAAACGGGCTGAACGTCCCAATCGGGCGCAACTCTCGGCCCTGACCCGTCCCGCTGCCGAAAGTGGCACCGGGCCGCGCAGCCACATCAGTGCGCGCACCCGCAAAGGCATCGAACTGATCCCGCTGGATCAGGTGGTCTATTTCATTGCCGACCACAAATACGTGACCCTGCGTCACGAAGCCGGTGAGGTGCTGCTGGACGAACCGCTCAAAGCCCTTGAAGACGAATTCGGCGAACGCTTCGTGCGTATCCACCGCAACGCACTGGTCGCCCGCGATCGCATTGAACGACTGCAACGCACGCCGCTGGGGCATTTCCAGCTGTTCCTCAAAGGTCTGAATGGTGATGCGCTGATTGTCAGTCGTCGCCATGTGGCCGGTGTGCGCAAGATGATGCAGGGGCTGTAGCCCGGTCATTCCGGGCGGCTCCTCGTTCCTTTACCAGGCATTGCCGGCCAGGGAGGCCACGCCGTTTCTGATTCAAGTCAAAGTGGATTTGGCTGAGCTGTTATTATCCGCCGTATCTATTCAGTACGGATTGATCCATGTCCTCTCGCGAAATCCGCATCGCCACCCGTAAAAGTGCGCTGGCCCTCTGGCAGGCCGAATACGTTAAAGCCCGTCTGGAAGCGGCCCACCCGGGCCTGCTGGTGACGCTGGTGCCCATGGTCAGTCGCGGCGACAAGCTGCTCGATTCGCCGCTGTCGAAGATCGGCGGCAAGGGCCTGTTCGTCAAAGAACTGGAAACCGCGCTGCTGGAGAACGAAGCCGATATCGCCGTGCATTCGATGAAAGACGTGCCGATGGATTTCCCTGAAGGCCTCGGTCTGTTCTGCATCTGCGAACGTGAAGATCCGCGTGATGCCTTCGTTTCCAATACTTATGCAAGTCTGGAGGCGTTGCCGGCCGGCAGCATCGTCGGTACTTCGAGTCTGCGTCGTCAGGCGCAGCTGCTGACCCGTCGCCCGGATCTGCAAATCCGCTTTCTGCGCGGCAACGTCAATACCCGCCTGGCCAAGCTTGATGCTGGCGAGTACGACGCGATCATTCTTGCGGCAGCCGGTCTGATCCGTCTCGGTTTCGAAGATCGCATCACTTCGGCCATCAGCGTCGACGACAGTCTGCCAGCCGGTGGCCAGGGTGCGGTCGGTATCGAATGCCGCAGCGCCGACACGCAAATCCACGCCTTGCTCGCACCGTTGCATCACGCCGATACCTCGTCGCGCGTGACCGCCGAACGTGCCCTCAACAAACATCTGAACGGCGGCTGCCAAGTTCCGATCGCCTGCTACGCCGTGCTTGAAGGCGAGCAGTTGTGGTTGCGTGGCCTGGTTGGCGAGCCGAGTGGTGGCAAGCTGCTCAGCGCCGATGCCCGGGCACCGCGTGCCGATGCCGAAGCGCTGGGCGTAAAAGTTGCCGAAGACCTGCTCAGCCAGGGTGCTGATGACATTCTCAAAGCGGTCTACGGCGAGGCAGGTCACGAGTGACCGGCTGGCGCCTGCTGCTCACGCGTCCTGCAGAAGACTGTGCGGCGCTGGCGCAGACGTTGGCGGCGCAGGGTGTTTTCAGTCATTGTCTGCCGCTTCTGGACATTGTCGCGCTACCGGTTTCTGACAAGATTCGTCAGGCAATTGCGCAGTTGCCGAGTTGCAACGCGGTAATCGTGGTCAGCAAACCGGCGGCACGCATTGCGCTGGATCTGCTCGATGGCTCGCGTTCGTTGACGATGCCTTGGTTCAGCGTCGGCGCGGCGACGGCACAGATTCTTCGCGATCATGGTCTGGACGTCAGCTATCCGGCGGACGGCGATGACAGCGAAGCCTTGCTGCTATTGCCGCGTCTGCGTGAGGCGCTCAGCCAGCCCGGTGCGCAGGTCTTGATCCTGCGCGGAGAGGGCGGCCGAGAGCTGCTCGCCGAGCGCCTGCGTGAGCTAGGTGCTAGTGTCGAGTATCTGGAATTGTATCGACGCGACCTGCCAGCCTATGCGCCGCAAGAGCTGCCACGACGGATCGCAGCGGAACGCTTGAACGGGCTGGTGGTCAGCAGTGGACAGGGTTTCGAGCACCTGCGCCAAATGGCCGGCGATGTCTGGCCGACCGTCGCGCAGTTGCCGTTGTTTGTACCAAGCCCAAGGGTCGCCGAGCTGGCACGTGCCGCCGGGGCTCAAACAGTTGTGGATTGCCGCGGCGCGAGTGCCGCGGCTTTGCTGGCGGCGTTACGGGAGCATCCCGAACCCGTTTTTTAATGCAAAGGATGGATACGTGAGCGAAACAGCCTTGCCTAAAGATGACGTCCAGCCTGTGATTGAATCCCAGGTTGAAACTCCACCACCGGCCACAGAGCCGCGCCGAGGCAATGGATTGGCCATCGTCGCCCTGTTGCTCGGCGCTGCCGGCGTCGCGATCGGTGGCTGGGGTGTCTGGCAGGTCCGCCACCTGCAGACCAACACTCAGCAGCAGTCCGGTGAAGTGCAGGCATTGAACGATCAGGCGCAGAGTTTGAAGCTCAATGAACAGCGTCTGACCGAGCGCCTTGCGCAGTTGCCGGGTGCCGACGAACTTGCCGAGCGCCAGCGTCTGGTGACGCAACTTCAAGGCGACCAACAGCGCCTCAATCAACGACTGGAAACGGTACTGGGTGCCAGCCGCAAGGACTGGCGTCTGGCCGAGGCCGAGCACCTGCTGCGTCTGGCCAGCCTGCGTCTGTCGGCGTTGCAGGACATCAGCAGCGCTCAGGCGCTGGTGCAGGGCGCTGACGAAATCCTCCGTGAGCAAAACGATCCCGGCTCCTTCGCCGCTCGCGAGCAAGTAGCGAAAACCCTGGTGGCGCTGCGCAGTACCACGCAACCGGATCGCACCGGGTTGTTCCTGCGCCTCGGCGCGCTGCGCGATCAAGTTATCGATCTCACTGAACTGGCGCCAGAGTACAAGGATCGCGGCGAATCGCTGCTGGGCCTGACCGCCGACGGTGACGGCGCCAGTCGTTGGGCGCAGTGGTGGGATCAGGTCTCGCGCTACATCCGTATTGATTTCAACGCCGACAAAAATGTGCGGCCGCTGCTTGCCGGGCAGAGCCTGAGTCAGGTGCGTCTGGCCCTCAGCCTGGCGCTGGAGCAGGCGCAGTGGGCTGCGCTCAACGGTCAGGCGCCGGTCTACACCCAAGCGTTGGCCGAGGCGCGGGATGTGCTCAAGGGCAATTTCAACCCGGACAATCCGCAAAGCAAAGTGATGCTGGAGCAGGTCGCCGAGCTTAGCAAGGAACCCGTCACGGTCACGACTCCGGATCTGGCTGGCACGTTGAGTGCGGTGCAAGCCTATCTTGAGCGGCGCGACGTCAACGCCGAAGAATCGGTGAAACCCTTCGCCAAACCTGCCGCCAACACCGCGCAGGAGACCACGCCATGAAACGCCTGTATGTGATCGTGTTTCTGGTGATCGCGGCGACGGCGGCGCTGGGCTTTGCGGTGGCCCAGCATTCCGGCTACGTGCTGATTGCCTACAAGAGCTTCCGTTACGAAGCGAGCCTTTGGGCGACCCTGGCGGTGATCGCGGTGTTGTGGCTGCTGATCTGGGGCATTAAGACGCTGGTTGAATTGGTCATGACCTCCAGTGGTGTGGTCAATCCATGGTCGCGCCGCAACCGCAGTCGACGTGTCCAGGTGGCAATCGAGCATGGTCAACTGGATCTGGCCGAAGGTCGCTGGGCCAGCGCTCAGCGTCATCTTTATCGAGCGGCAGAAGCCGAGCGTCAGCCGCTGCTGTACTACCTCGGCGCTGCCCGCGCGGCCAATGAACAAGGACATTACGAGGAATGCGATCGATTGCTGGAGCGGGCGCTGGAGCGTCAGCCTCAAGCCGAGCTGGCGATCGCCTTGAGTCATGCGCAGTTGCAGACTGACCGTGGCGACACCGACGGTGCCTTGGTGACCCTGCAAGCGATGCATGATCGCCACCCGCACAATGCGCAGACGTTGCGTCAGTTGCAGCGCTTGTATCAACAGCGCGGTGAGTGGTCGGCGGTGATCCGTTTACTGCCGGAGTTGCGCAAGGACAAGGTCCTGCCCCCTGTCGAGCTGGCTGAACTTGAGCGTCGTGCCTGGGGTGAAAACCTCTCGCTGGCGGCGCAACGTGAAGAGGACGGGAGCGTTGGCCTGCAATCACTCACGCGCGCATGGCAGCAGCTCACCTCGGCGCAGCGGCAAGAGCCGCCGCTGGTGCTGGCGTATGCCGAACAGTTGCGTCAGCTGGGTGCTCAGGTCGAAGCGGAGGAAGTGCTGCGCACCGCCCTCAAACGCAAGTACGACAGTCATCTGGCCCGTCTCTACGGTCTGGTGCGCGGTAGCGATCCGGCCCGTCAGTTGCAAACCGCTGAAGGTTGGCTGAAGGATCATCCGAACGATCCGAGCTTGCTGCTGACCCTCGGCCGACTGTGTCTGCAAACCAGTCTGTGGGGCAAGGCGCGGGATTATCTGGAAAGCAGTCTGCGTGTGCAGCGCAATCCTGAAGCCTGTGCGGAACTGGCGCGCTTGCTCGCACAGTTGGGCGATACCGAGCGCAGCAACCAGTTGTTTCAGGAAGGCCTGGGGCTGCTGGACGAACGCCTGCTGGCGGCACCGTTACCGGTTCTGGCTCACGTCTAAAGAGGCGAGGGAGAATGCTCCCTCGCTTGACTTTTGTGGCTGGAATTTCAACTCCAGTGAGTGCCCGAGGTAAATTCCTACGTCGGGCTACACCAATTCCTCTCTAACCTGTCGGGTTTTCCCTACACCTCTGGTGAACTGTCGGCAGGGCCTCGCCTTGAAAGGCTGACACGCTTTCCTCTACCGTAACCGTCTGTCTCTACTGTTACGGAAAAGCCATGTCGTTGGCCTGCTCACGCTCCTTGTTCTTCATGGCTTTCACTGCGGGGGCCTTTGCTCTGGGAGCTTCCTATTATCTTGAATATGCTGTCGGTCTGACGCCGTGCAGCTTGTGCCTGGTGCAGCGCCTGTTCCTCACGCTGCTGTGCGCATCCAGCGGTCTGGCGGCGGTGCATGGACCCAAGCGTGTCGGTTTGTGGTTCTACTGGCTGTTGACCCTGGGCGCGAGTCTGGGGGGCACCACGGCGGCGTGGCGGCAGGTATTGATACAGAGCGATCCGATGCTGCAACTGCTCAAATGCACACCGGCCCCCGAGACACTGTTCAGTGGTCTGCCGTGGATCTGTGCTCTGCAAACGATGTTTAGTGGCGGTACCGATTGTGCGGAAATTTCCTGGACGCTGTTCGACCTGAGCATCCCGGAGTGGAGTCTGCTGTTCTTTGTCGCGGTCTCGATTCTGGCGGTGTATCAATTGTTACGGCTGGTCTGGAGTGCTCTGCAACGCCCGCTCAGCGGCGAAGCGTCGCACCCGGTGCTGCTGCGGGATTAAACACTTGTATGAACTTTATCTCCTGCGTACCTTGAAGCCATAGGCGTGCGGGCATAATCTGGCCCGCACGTGTCATTGGATTTATGTTGCTCGATGACGCTCTGCCCGGCCGACCCCCAAGCCAAAATCAGAAGAGGGGCGCGGGTGTAGAGCAGCATGACCCACAAGGGAAGAGAGATCGCCATGCTCGAAAGTTGTCAGAATGCTCAGGAACGTTGGGGTGGAGTTCATCTGCTGATCGACCGCTGGTTGCAGGAGCGTGAAGATCTGATCGGTGCCTACGACAATCTCGGTGCGCAGCCTGAGTCGCTGTCCGAGAGCCGCAAGCCCTTGCAGGAATTCTGCGGCGTGTTGGTCGATTACGTCTCGGCCGGGCACTTCGAAATCTATGAACAGCTGACTGGCGAAGCCAAGGCGTTCAACGACAAACGCGGTCTGGAACTCGCCGAGACGATCTACCCGCGCATCGACGTTATCACCGAGAAGCTGCTCGCGTTCAATGACCTGTGCGATGAGGGCAAATGCGTTGCCGAGAAATTCAAAGAGCTCGGTGGCTTGCTGCACGAGCGCTTCGAACTCGAAGACTGCCTGATTGAAGTGCTGCACACAGCACACAAGGAAGAAGATCCGGTTCAGGCCTGATTCTTTCTGCCGATCACAAAAAACGGTGCGCCCAAAGCGCACCGTTTTTTATTGCCTGCTCAACTGGTCGCGCCGCGCAGTTCCACTTCGAACACCAGCGGTGTGAACGGCGCGATCAAGTCGCCGGCACCATCAGCGCCGTATGCTTGATCCGATGGAATCACCAGGCGCCATTTCGCGCCCACCGGCATGTTCTGCAACGCGGTACGCCAACCGGCAATCACGCTGTCGAGGTTGAACCATTGTGGCTGCGTGTTCTGGTCGAACACGGTGCCGTCCGGCAGTCGACCGACATACAGCACCTGCACTTTTCCGTCCGGTCCGGCCTTGTCACCGGTGCCTGGCGTCAGCTCGGTCAGCAGGATGCCATCGGCCAATTCCTTAACGCCGGGTTTGGCTTTTTCTGCGGTGAGAAAGCGCTGTTCGTTTTCCATCGCGGCGTCGCTCGAAGGCTGTGCCGAGTGTTCGGCATTCTGCGATTCGTGATCGGCCAGAATCTGTTCGATGCGTGCCTCGCTCAGCGCCAGTGGCTTGCCTTGATAGGCTTGCTGCAAACCGTCGACCAGCGCCTGAATCTGCAATTGCGGGACTTCCTGGCGCAGCCGTTCACCGAGGCTGGCACCGAGGCTGTAGGCCAGATCGTGAGCGTCGTTCGCGGTGGTTTTTTCGTCAGCGTGAGCGGCCGAAAAAACCATGCAGAGGGATAAAAAAAAGTAGCGCGACATGGGCACACTCCGTCCTGAGATGCGGTGGATTATGCCAGCGCGAAGGTCTGCAACGGTGAACTGCTTTTGACTTCGCGCAGAACATTTTCGATTCGGTGCAACGCAACGCAATCGATACTGTCAAGATGCCCTAGCGGCGGTAACTGCAGAGGTCTAGTATGAGCCGCACTCACGTCAGCCAGGAGGTAAACCATGTCGGCCACCAAGAAGCCTGTAAACACTCCGTTGCACTTACTCCAACAACTCTCGGGCAGCTTGCTCGAGCATCTGGAAAACGCTTGCTCCCAAGCCTTGGCTGATGCTGAAAAACTGCTCGCCAAACTGGAAAAGCAACGCGGCAAGGCACAAGAAAAACTGCACAAATCCCGCACCAAATTGCAGGACGCAGCTGCCGCCGGCAAAGCCAAGGCACAGACCAAAGCCAAGGGCGCAGTGAAAGAACTGGAAGACCTGCTCGATGCCTTGAAGGAACGTCAGTCCGACACCCGCAGCTACATTCTGCAACTCAAGCGCGATGCCCAGGAAAGCCTGAAACTGGCTCAGGGTGTTGGTCGCGTTCAAGAAGCCGTGGGCAAAGTGTTGTCGACCCGCGCGGCCAAACCAGCGGCGGCACCGGCGAAAAAAGCCGCTGCCAAACCTGCTGCAGCCAAGGCGCCAGCGAAAACTGCGGCGGCCAAGCCTGCGGCAAAAGCTGCTGCTAAAACTACCGCCAAGCCTGCTGCAAAAGCACCGGTGAAAGCCGCTGCAAAACCAGCTGCCAAAGCGGCGGCAAAACCTGCAGTGAAAAAACCGGCTGCAGCGAGCGCTGCAAAACCAGCGGCTAAAACCACTGCGGCAAAACCAGCTGCCCGTACTGCCGCTGCTAAACCAGCTAGCCGTGCCGCCGCTGCCAAACCGGCTGCTGCCAAAGCTGCTCCGGCGAAAACCGCAGCCGCTAAACCTGCTGCCAAAGCTGTCGCAAAACCTGCGGCAAAACCTGCTGCTCGTACTGCCGCTGCTAAACCTGCTGCCAAGACTGCCGCCAAACCGGTTGCAGCCAAACCTGCGGCAAAAGCACCAGCCAAAGCTGCTGCCAAACCGGCTGCAAAACCAGCCGTGAAAGCCGCCGCCAAACCAGTAGCCAAGGCAGCCGCGAAACCGGCCGCTGCTGCTAAACCTGCGACTGCTGCCGCCAAGCCTGCTGCTGCAAAACCAGCCGCCAAGCCAGCGGCAAAACCAGCCGTTAAAAAGCCAGCCGCTGCCAAACCAGCTGCCGCCAAGCCGGCTACTGCTCCAGCTGCCAAGCCTGCCGCACCGGCAACGTCGGCTGCACCAGCTGCACCGGCACCTGCCGCTACTGCCTCGACGCCTTCGACTGCGCCAACGCCAGCCGCTGTGTCGAGTGTCAGCACCAACCCAACCAGCGCTTCCTAAGCGCCGGTAGCCGCGACGCGCAGCACTTGCAGCGCGTCGCGGTTCGGGTTGGCCGCCGTGCCGGCCAAACCTTCAAGCCAGGTCATCGCACCTGTGTCGTTTCGCGTCCATTCCTGTGCAACACCTTCCAGCCGTGACAGCAACGCTCGCTCAGCTTCCAGCTCGAGTGATTTGATCTGCTCGCGCATACCTTTCAACACCGCGTCATCCACTGCCCGCGTTTTCCATTGCATGCGCAGTGTTCGCAGCGGCTGCACAACCTCGGTATCCCAAGGTGCGGTCAGTGCCTGAAGCGCATTGATGCGTTGTTCATCGCAGGTCACCCCGCGTTGTTCCAGCCATAAGCCGCACAACAGCAGGCACACGTTCGCGCCCGCCGTTTGCAGTTGCAGGCAGGCGTCTTCCACACCCGGACGGGCGTAGGTGGCAAGGGAAAAGCTCCACAGGTCAGAGGACATCGTGCTACTCGCGCCAGTTGTGAGCGAAGCTGGTAGACTCCGCCGCCATTATGATCCGACTTCAGAACCTGACTTTACAGCGTGGTCCGCAACGTCTGCTAGAAGACGCCGAGCTGACCCTGCACGCCGGCCACAAAGCCGGCCTCATCGGTGCCAACGGCGCCGGCAAATCGAGCCTGTTCGCCCTGATTCGGGGTGAGCTGCACCCCGACTCGGGTGATTGCTTCCTGCCGGCTGACTGGCGCATCGCCCACATGCGCCAGGAAATCGAGACGCTCGAGCGGCTTGCCGTCGACTATGTGCTCGATGGCGACCTGCGTCTACGTGAGGTGCAACGTGACCTCGTCGCCGCTGAAGCGGCGCACGACGGTGCCGCCCAGGCCCGTCTGCACTCGGAACTCGACAGCGCCGACGGTTACACCGCTGACGCACGAGCGCGCAAGTTGCTCGCCGGTCTCGGTTTCACCAACGAGCAGATGGATCGCCAGGTGGGAGATTTCTCTGGCGGCTGGCGGATGCGTCTGAATCTGGCGCAGGCCTTGATGTGCCCGTCGGACCTGTTGTTGCTCGATGAGCCGACCAACCACTTGGACCTCGACGCGATCATCTGGCTCGAAGAGTGGCTGAAAAGCTACCCGGGCACCTTGCTGCTGATTTCCCACGACCGCGATTTCCTCGACGAAGTCGTCGATCACGTCGCGCATGTCGATCAGCGCAAAATCACCCTCTATCGCGGCGGCTACACCGCGTTCGAGCGCGCCCGTGCCGAGCGTCTGGCCCAGCAGCAACAGGCCTACGAGAAGCAGCAGGCGCAACGTGCGCACATGGAAAGCTACATCGCCCGCTTCAAGGCGCAAGCGACCAAGGCCCGTCAGGCGCAGAGCCGGATCAAGGCCCTGGAGCGGATGGAAGAGTTGTCGGCGGCCCACGTCGATTCGCCGTTCGACTTCGTCTTCCGTGAGTCGACGAAGATCTCCAGCCCGCTGATCGACCTGTCCGATGCCAGCCTGGGTTACGGCGACAAAACCATCCTCGAGAAGGTCAGGTTGCAACTGACCCCGGGGGCGCGGATTGGCCTGCTCGGGCCGAACGGCGCGGGTAAATCGACCCTGATCAAGAACCTCGCCGGCGAGCTGTCACCTATCGCCGGGCGCCTGACCCGTGGCGAGAACACCGTGGTCGGCTACTTCGCTCAGCATCAGCTCGACTCGCTGGATTCCAAGGCCAGTCCGTTGCTGCACATGCAGCGTCTGGCGCCGACCGAACGCGAGCAGACTCTGCGCGACTTCCTGGGCGGCTTCGACTTCCGTGGCGCGCGCATCGATGAGCCGGTGCTGAATTTCTCCGGTGGTGAAAAGGCGCGTCTGGCTTTGGCGTTGATTGCCTGGGAACGTCCGAACCTGTTGCTGCTCGACGAACCGACCAACCACCTCGACCTGGAAATGCGCCTGGCGCTGACCATGGCGCTGCAGGAATTCAGCGGCGCGGTGCTGGTGGTGTCTCACGATCGGCACTTGCTCAAGAGCACCACCGATAACTTCTACCTGGTCGCTGACGGCAAGGTCGAAGAGTTCGATGGCGACCTCGAAGACTACGCACGCTGGCTGGTGGAATACCGTCAGCGCAATGCGCCGGTCAACAACACCCCGGTCAACCCGGACAAGACCGACAAGAAGGCTCAGCGTCAGGCGGCAGCTGCGTTGCGTCAGCAATTGGCCCCGCACAAGCGTGAAGCCGACAAGCTCGAAGCCGAGTTGGGCAAGCTTCACGAGAAGCTCGCCAAGGTCGACGCCAGCCTCGGCGACAGCGACATCTACGAGCCGGCACGCAAGAACGAGTTGCGTGATCTGCTCGCCGAACAGGCCAAGCTGAAGGTTCGTGAAGGCGAGCTGGAAGAGGCGTGGATGGAAGCTCTCGAGGTATTGGAAAGCATGCAAGCGGAGCTGGAGGCGCTGTCCTGATGGATGCGTTCAAGCTGCCTCTGCCGGCGGAGTGGGTCGAGCCGGTCTGGTTTGCCGTGCAGATTCTGCTGATCCTGCTGGCCGGTTACCTCACTCAGCGCTTCGTCGCCAAAGGCCTGACCCGACTGGGTGAGCGCTATCCGTTTCCGCCGCAGCTGTTGATGCCGCTGCGTGGCGTGTTGCGCTGGCTGATCATGGGCAGCGCGCTGATCTTCGTACTGGAACGCCTCGGCGTTTCGGCCACGGTGTTGTGGACGGCGCTGTCGGGTTTCGTCGCGGTGGCGGCGGTCGCGTTCTTTGCGATGTGGAGTGTGCTGTCGAACCTCCTTTGCGCGATTTTGATCTTCACGGTCGGGCCGTTTCGGTTGGGCGATATCGTTGAGCTGGTGGACACCACCGACAAGCCTGGCGTCAAAGGTCGGGTGGTAGCGATCAATCTGCTTTACACCACGTTGATCGAGGCGGAAGAGCTGGGGACTGGCAGCGCGATGGTGCAGGTGCCCAATAGCCTGTTCTTCCAGCGATCGGTGCGGCGTTGGCGCGGGACGGATGTGTTTCCTTCCAGCGGGTTTGAGAAGTAAGTCTTACAGCAAGATCAAAAGATCGCAGCCTTCGGCAGCTCCTACAGGGATCGCATTCCATAGTAGGAGCTGCCGGAGGCTGCGATCTTTTGCTTTTAGCCCCAATCCGCATTAGCTTGAGCGTCTGTCACGATTCAGATGCGAGGTGTGCGATGGAGCTTCAAACATGGCTGGCGTTTTTTGCCGCCTGCTGGGTGATCAGTCTGTCCCCGGGTGCTGGCGCCATTGCGTCGATGTCCAGCGGTCTGCAATACGGTTTCTGGCGCGGTTACTGGAACGCCCTCGGCTTGCAAATCGGTCTGGCGGTGCAGATCGCGATTGTCGGCGCCGGTGTTGGCGCGATCCTCACCGCTTCGGCCACGGCCTTCCACGCGATCAAATGGTTCGGTGTCGCTTATCTTGTGTATCTGGCCATCAAACAGTGGCGTGCGCTGCCCATGGACATGAGCGATGACGCAGCAGTGCGGCCGATCGGCAAACCGCTGGCACTGGTGTTCCGTGGCTTTCTGGTAAACATCAGCAACCCCAAGGCCTTGGTGTTCATGCTCGCGGTGTTGCCGCAGTTCATCAATCCGCATGCACCGTTGCTGATTCAGTATCTGGTGATCGGTGTGACGATGATCTGCGTTGACCTGATCGTCATGGCAGGCTACACCGGTCTGGCGTCCAAGGTCCTGCGTTTGCTGCGCACCCCGCAGCAGCAGAAGCGCATGAACCGTACATTTGCCGGGCTGTTCATCGGTGCGGCGGCGTTTATGGCGACGTTGCGTAAAGCGGCAGCATAAACCGCGCAGGCACAAAAAAAAGGCGACCTTTGCGGGTCGCCTTTTTTTGTGGCTGGGACGCAGAGCGGCCAAGGATCAGCGCAAGATCACCGGCGCAGTATCACGCGGCAAGTTGTTGCGTTGCGCCGGCTCACGCGGCTGCTCGTAACCGCCGCCACCGAGCTGCATGCTCAGTTGCCCGGCCACGTCTTCGCCCAAGGCCTTGGACACGTCACGCACCACCCGTGGGCGGTTCAGTGAGATCTTGATGTCGCGATGGTTCACCAGTTTGGTGTCCTGCGCTTCACCCATCGCCGTGAAGGCCGAAGTGATTTCGAAGGTCTTGGTGTTGATCAGGCTGAAGTCCGCCACCAACGTCAGGCCCAGCACCGCCGAATAGCTGTCGGTGTTCGCCAGCTCGTTGACGTCCTGAGTGAAGTCGATGTCCGACACCGTACCAAACAGCACATAGTCGGCGCCTTTGAAGTTGCCGGCCTTGATGCGTTTGATCACGTCATAGACATCCCCCTTGGACGACGCGGTGTACGGCGTGCCTTGCACCAGCTGGAACATGCCGGTACGCAGAATTTCACCCTTGATGTCGCCGGTGAATTTACGCAGCTCGGTCTGTTCGATGTAGCTGGTCGTTGCTTCAATCTCGTTGTAGCTCGAAGAGCCACTGGAGCTGTAGTAACCCTCGCGGTGATTGCTCTGGGCCGAAACGATGTGGATGTATTGCTCCACACGTTCCTGATACGCCAGGTCCGTCACCGCGACTTTCGGGGCCGCTTGCACGCTGCACGCGCAAGCCAGGGCCATCATGCCAATCCATGCGCGCATTGATTAACGCTCCGTGGTTTTGCGGATCTCTTTTTCGTCCATCCACTCGGCCAGACCGCTTTCAACGTCGATCAGTTGCAGGCTGAATTTGTAGAAGACGTCCTTGTAGTCGCTGCTGCGCTTGACGATCGAGCTGATCGAGCCTTCGATGCGGTACTTGGCGGCAACCATGTTGCCAGTCTTGGCCACGGTGCTTTTCTTGTACAGACCGCTCTGGTTTTGCAGCTTGAGCTGGTCAACCTGGCTTTGCATGGCGTTGTTGTCGCTGGCGAAGCGCGCTACGCCAGTCTTCATCAGCTGGGTCTTGATGCTGGTAGTGATTTCGCGGGTGTCGATGTATTCGCTGGTCTTGTTCTTCACGTCGTAGACCTGAACCACCGGACGGCCCTGCAGAATGCCGGACTGGGCCAGCGAGCGGGTCATCGACTCGGCGATCATTTGCAGGTCGGTCGAACCGAATTCGTTGGTCACGGTTTCAACCGCTTTGGTGTCGCCGTAACTGATGTTCTTGCTGCCCAGGGTCGGCGAGGTGTTGGCGCAACCGGAGGCCAGCAGGGCGATGACGGCGATGCAGGAAAAGCGTGCAAACATGGGAATTCTCTCTAAAACAGGAATAGGGTGGCAGGCTTACGGCGTCTTGATTTCAAGACGGAAGTCCACGGCTTTCGGGGTCGGGGCGATGCCTTGAATGAAGCTGGTCTGGGCGCCGTACATCATTTGGCTTTTCCACACTTCTTCTTCGGCAATCGGGAAACCTTCCGCGCCGAGCCAGGCGAAGCGGTAGTAGAAAATCTTGTTGCTGTTGAGGGTGTTGCTCAACTGCACATTGACCGTCATGAAGCCGTTTTCACGGGCGACGCGCATGGCGCCTACGACGATGTGTTTCTGCGGGCCCATGGCCACGACTTTGCTCGCGGCGCTGCCCGGCTCTGGCGGTGGCGGGGTGGCGCAGCCGCTCACCAGCAAGGCGAGGGCGGCGACGGCGATGAGTTTGAAACGCATGCAAAGACTCCGTTCTTAAGGTTGTTTGAGGCTGGCGACGTTGGTCGCGCTGGCGCTCGGGATGACGTGGGCGGCGAGGCCACCGGCGAACACCTGGTTGCCGACGGCGCGCAGGGTGATCACCTGATAACGCTGATCGACAGTGACCTTGACTACCGAACCGCCGACGGCGCTCGGCAGACTGACCTGGTGCTCACCCTTTTTCAGGCGCAGACGCACCACTTGGGTGTTGTCCGGCAGGGTACGCCACGTACGGGTATCGGCACCTTCGAGCACAGCTGAAGAGATGCCAACGGCGAGACCGGCCAGCGGGTTGGTTTCGTTGATCTTCTTCTGCGCTACACCTTTGGTGATTGCACGCACGGTGGTGCGCAGAATGATCCCCGGCATGTCGTCACGCAGGGCGCGGCGGGACATGGCGGTGGTGCTGTTCAGCGCGGTCAGATCGACCTGCTGACCATCGACACCGATCTGCGCGAACGGCGCGGTGGAGGTGTCCGGTTTGATGATCGGAAACGACAGCGGCGTGATCACCACGTTGTTGGAGATCGGCAATGGCAGTGGCACTCGGATCGAGTCACGGGCTGGCGCCAGACCGCTTTGCACCACGATCAGGATGTCGCTGTCGTCGGACTTGCTTGGCTTGTCGAGATTGACCAGCGCCTGCTCCAGCAGCGGCGTGTTCGGGCGCAGTTCGGCAGCCTTGCGGTAGCCCGGTGCAGCCAGGCCTTTCTCGCCCAACGCCTCATAGACGAAACCGGACAGATAATGGCTGAACGCACTCTGGTAGCTGTTTTTCAGGCCAACTACTTCCGGCGCGTCGAGACTGGCGACCGGATAACCCTGCAGATCTTTGTACTGCGTCTTGATGCCTTCTTTCTCGGCCTCTTCCTCGCTCTTGAGGTATTCCTTGTCGCGCAGGTCGGCGATCACCGCTTCACGTTCGTGAGTTTTCTTGATCGCAGTGCGAGCACCGTCAAAGTCGTTGACCGCCAGCAGGTTCAGAGCCATCTGCGTGGTCAGCATGACTTTTTCGTAATCGTAGCCTTCGTAGCGACGCACTTTGTCATTGACCAGGAAACTGCCGAACTGAGCCAGGTACTTACCGGTGTCGAGCTTGACCGAGTCTTCCCACTGACCGACCACCACATCGGCGCTGGTCCAGGCATTCTGGCTGCCAGAGAGGTCGCCCTTGGCGCGCAGCAACTCACCTTTCTCGAAGTAATAGAGCAGGTCTTTATCCGGACCGGTGTTGTTCTTTTCCAGCAGGGTCAGCGCGGCGTCGACGTTGCCGGTGGCCAGTTGCTGGTTGGTCTGTGCCAGTTCCGAGTCGTAGTTGCGAAACGCCGAACAGCCGGACAGCAGAGTGACGGCGCTGAGCGCGATCAGAGTGGGGGCGCGGAATGCCATGGGGGTACTTCTTCCCTGGAGTAAATACAGCCGCGAATGCTGGTCGGGCTGGTGTGACCCATCGACAGTGGCGTTGGCCTCCTGCCAATTCCTCATAACCAGAGGAGCTTTAATGCCGTTTCGCGATAGCGAGGGCGCGGCATTATAAGCGGGTGGTGATGGCTATGTAATAGCTTTTTAATCGCACTTGTTAGTTTGGTGCCATTACTTATTTCAGGTTGGATACCACGCTCTTTGCCGGCGCCACATCCGACTGGAATGCGCTGCCATTGGCAAACACCCGATCACCCAAGGCACGCAGGCCGATGACCTGGCGGTTCTGGTCGATGCGGATCTTCAGTGGCGCAACCCCGGGCGCGTTGGGCAGGCTGATCAGGTGGTCACCTTTTTTCAAACGCAGGCGCACAACCTGAGTGAGGTTAGGCAGGGTGCGCCAGGTGCGGGTGTCGGCCTGCTCGAAACCGTCCCAGTGAGTGACGTAGGAGGCTTTGCTCGGATCGCGTCGATTGTCCGTAGCCTGAACATCGGCCGCCAGAAATGCCCGATAGATTGTGCGCTGGATAATGCCCGGCATGTCGTCACGCAGGGTGCGCAAAGACATGTCGGTAATGCTGTTGACCGCGATCAGCTTTTTTTGACGGCCGTCGATGCTTACTTGATTGAATGATGGGGGCGAGGTGTCGGGCACCATCACCGGAAACGAAACATTGGCGACGATGACCTGGCCGTCTGCAAGCTTCACCGGGTAGGGCACGCGCACAGAACTGCGGGCTGGCGCCAGACCGCTCTGCACGATGATCAGCACATCACTTTCGTCGGCCTTCAGTCCCGGGCTGTCGAGGTCGCGCAATGCCTGTTGGAAAAATGCCATGTCCGGGCGTAGTTCAATCGCCTGGCGATAGCCAGGCGCCGCCAGATCTTTCTCGCCAAGCGCTTCGTAGGTGAAACCGGCGAGATAGTGACTGAATGCGCTTTGGTAGCCGTTCTTCAAAGCAATGACGGCAGGTGATTCCAGCATGACCACCGGGTAGCCTTGCAGATCCTTGTAATGGACGCGGGCGCCGTTGGCCTTGGCCGCTTCTTCGACACGCTCGTATTCCAGTTCCCGTTGGCGGGCGATCAGTGCTTCACGCTCGTGGGTTTTCTTGATGTCGGCGCGGGCACCGTCAAAGTCATTCATGGCCAGTTGGTTCAGGGCCATTTGCGTGGTCAGCATGACTTTTTCGTAATCGTAGCCATCGTAGCGACGCAGCTTGTCATTGATGATGCTGCCCCAGTGATCGCCCATGGCGGAGAGCAACTTGTCACCGGTGGTTTCGATGGGGTCCTGGCGCTGTATGACCATTTTCTCGGCGCTGCGCCAGGCGACCTGGCTCTGCGGGAACTCACCGCCAGCGCTCAACACCGCGCCCTTCTCGAAGTAATAGAGCAAATCCTTTTCTTTGTCCGGATTGTGCGCCTCGATCAAGGCCAGTGAGCCGTCGATATTGCCGGCCTTGAGCTGTTGCGTGGTCTGTTGCAGTTCGAGGTCGTAATCGCGGTAAGCGGCGCAACCGCTGAGTTGCACCAGTGCAGCGATCAGAAGGGACGGCAGCAAGCAGTGGCGCATAGCGGGTTCTTCCTTGAACGGAGAAGGCGAAATGATGGCGCATTATAGAGGCACTTCGCAGCTGCCGGGGCGGTATGGATTGCGCTAGGCTTGCGCGCTCACCGATCAATTGGGTTGCGGTATTTCGATGAATCAACTGCTGGCCATGCGTGCGTTTCGTTGCATCGTCGAGTGTCGTGGCTTCAGTGCTGCTGCCGAACGGCTCGACACCACGCACTCGACCATTTCCCGGCAGTTGCAGCAACTGGAAGCCGAACTCGGCACGCGTCTGATCAATCGCAACACCCGGCGTTTCAACCTGACCACGGCGGGGCAGCAGTATTACCTCGCCTGCGTGGATATTCTTGAACGCATCGATCAAGCAGCGGTGGCGATCGGGCAGGCCCATGAAAGCCCCAGCGGCTTGCTGCGCATCAGCGCGCCGATGGTCATCGGCACGTTGGAACTGGCGAATTGGTTGCCAGGTTTTCAGCAGCGTTATCCCGAGATTGAAGTCGAGTTGTCCTGTGATGACCGTTTTGTCGATCTGATCGCCGAAGGCTTCGACGTCGCATTGCGCATTTGCGGACCGTTGGAGGACTCGTCACTGGTGGCGCGCTTGCTCACGGTTTCGGACATGTTGCTGGTGGCATCGCCGGCCTATGTTGCGCGGCATGGTCTGGTGCGACAGGTACGGGAGCTGGCCGAACATCAACTGCTGGCGTTTGCCGGCGGCAGCGACTGGTCGCTGACTGACGCCCGAGGCCAGGCCACGCCGGTACGGGTGCAGGGCCGGTTCAAGGCGGATTCGATCAGTTCGCTATACGCGGCTGCGCTGGCGGGTGTCGGCATTGCGGCGTTCACTCGGGCCACGGTGCAGGACGACTTGTTGAGTGGCCGGTTTGTGCAGATTCTGCCGAACTGCTCGCTCGGCCAACGGCACTATCATGCGTTGTACCCGCATGCGCGACATGTCGCGCTGAAGGTTAAAGTGTTCGTCGAGTTCATGGCCGAGCACTATCGCAGCCTGACGTCGCCGTTGCGTTAAACGCAGGCAAATGCCGACAAAGCTTGAGGGAAACGCCGCCGGAGTGAACAATATGTAACTCCGTATTTCCCCTTGAGACTCCTTCATGACTGCCTCGTCCCGATTTCTGGCCTGGCTGGTGTTCCCGTTGTGTGCCCTGAGCAGCTTCAACCTGCTGGCCGATACCGTGGAAGGCGCGCCGCAAGCGCTGCACCTGCTCGATTACATCAGCGCGGATTACCCGCCGACGGTCGAGGCGGGAAACGTCGTCGATGACGCCGAATATCGTGAGCAACTGGAATTCACCCAAGCGCTGCAAGGCCTGATCGCCGGCATGCCGGCCAAGCCTGAAAAGGCAGGGCTGGAGCAGGGCGTCGAGGCTTTGCGCGTCGCGATCAACGCGAAGCAGGACGGCACCGAAGTCGCCCGTCAGGCGCGGCAACTGGGCGCGCAACTGGCCGTGGCGTATGAAGTCAGCCAAGCGCCGATCATCACTCCCGATCCAACTCGTGGTGCGCCGCTCTACGCGCAGAACTGCTCGGTGTGCCACGGCGACAGCGGTGCCGGTGACGGCCCGGCGGGGCTTGGCATGACCCCGGCGCCAGCCAATCTGCGCGATGCGGCGCGGCTGGATCACCTGAGCCTGTACGCGATCTACAACACCCTCGGCCAAGGCGTCGAAGGCACCGACATGCCGGCGTTTGCCGATCAGCTTGATGATCGGCAGCGCTGGGATTTGGCGACTTATATTGCCGGTTTTAGCGCCGATGCCGCGTCGGCCAAATCCGAGAAGACCTACAACATCGCCGATCTGGCGCGCCAGACCCCGGCCGAAGTGCAGGCCGCCGAAGGCCCGCAAGCGGCGGCGACGTTCCGTGCGCAACGCGCGCAACCGCCCCAGGTCAAGCGTGGCCCGGCACAGTTGCTCGACTACACCGCTGCAACCCTGGACAAGAGCCTCGCCGCGTATCGCGCTGGCGAACACGATCAGGCCTACGATCTGTCGGTCGCGGCGTATCTGGAAGGCTTCGAGCTGGTCGAAAGCTCGCTGGATAACGTCGACGCCAACGTGCGCAAAGACACTGAAAAATCGCTGATGGCGTATCGGCAATCGTTGCAGGACGGCTTGCCGGTCGAGCAGGCCGAGCAGCGCCTGGAGGCGGCCAAGGCCAAGTTGAAAGAGTCAGCCGGCCTGCTTGGCAGCGATGGGCTGAGCTGGTCGCTGAGTTACATTTCCGGTCTGCTGATTCTGCTGCGCGAAGGCCTGGAAGCGATTCTGGTGCTGGCGGCGATCCTCGCGTTCCTGCGCAACACCGGCCAGCAATCGGCGGTGCGCAGCGTCAACGTCGGTTGGGGCCTGGCGCTGCTGGCCGGCCTCGGCACCTGGGCGCTGGCGGCGTATGTCATCGATGTCAGCGGCTCGCAGCGTGAGCTGCTGGAAGGCGCGACGGCGCTGTTCGCCAGTGTCATGGTCTTGTGGCTCGGCGTGTGGATGCACGATCGTCGCCACGCAGCGGCCTGGCAGGATTACATCAAGAGCAGTCTGGTTGGCGGTGGCGGGCGTTTTGGTTTCGCGATTCTGGCGTTCTTCTCGGTATATCGTGAGTTGTTCGAAGTGATCCTGTTCTATGAAACCCTGTGGTTGCAGGCCGGCCCGGCCGGGCATGACGCGGTGCTTGCAGGTGGCGCGACGGCACTGGTGCTGCTGGTTGGTCTGGCGTGGGTGATTCTGCGCGGTTCGGCGAAACTGCCGCTGACGCTGTTCTTCAGCATCAACGCCGCGCTGCTCTGTGCACTGTCGGTGGTGTTTGCCGGGCATGGCGTGAAGGCCTTGCAGGAAGCCGGGATTTTCGGCACGCGGCCGGTGGCGTTCTTTGAATTCGACTGGCTGGGGATTCATGCCGATGCGTATTCGCTGACGGCGCAGGCGGTGGCGATTGTGGCGATTGTTGTGTTGTATGGGCGTAGTTGGGTGGCGGAGAAGCGGCGGGTTTCGGCTGCTTGATTGAGTGCTCCCTTAAAAGATCGCAGCCTTCGGCAGCTCCTACAGGGGCGTAGCATGTCGCAATATTGCGGCACGACGCGCACTCTGTAGGAGCTGCCGAAGGCTGCGATCTTTTGCTTTTAGAGGTAAAGAAAATGCGTGTATGGATCGATGCCGACGCCTGCCCACGGGCGGCAAAGGATCAGGTGGTGAAATTTGCGCTCAAGCGCCAGTTCGAAGTGGTTCTGGTGGCCGGGCAGCCGCAGATCAAGCCGGGGCTGGCCATCGTCAAGTTGATCGTGGTGCCGAGTGGGCCGGATGCGGCGGACGATTATCTGGTCGAACACGCGGTACCCGGTGAGCTGGTGATTTGCAGCGATATCCCGCTGGCTGATCGGCTGGTAAAGAAGGGCGTCGCGGCGCTCGACCCGCGCGGCAAGGAGTTCGATGCGCAGAACATGGGCGAGCGTTTGGCCGTGCGCAACCTGTTCACCGATCTGCGTGAGCAGGGCCAGATGAATGGCGGGCCGGCGCCGTTTGGCGATCGCGAGAAGCAAGCGTTCGCCAATGCGCTGGACCGGATCCTCACGCGCCTGACCCGCAAGCCTTAAGCCCTACACAAATCCCCTGTGGGAGCGAGCCTGCTCGCGAATGCTTTGTATCAGACAACATAGAGTTGAATGACACGCCGCCTTCACGAGCAAGCTCGCTCCCACCTTTGGTTTTGTACGCTACGGGGATCAGGCGTCGTTTTCGTGGGTCAGTTCGAGCACGCGGTCGACCAGTTTGTTGATCCCCGACGCCGCTTCACTGATGTTCTGCGCCAGCATGTAAGCCGGGGTGGTCACCAGTTTGCGCGCCTTGTCTTCGATGATGTCGGTCACCGCACAGTCTTCGTGGGTGGCGCCCATCTTGTTCATCGCCGTGGCGGTGTCGGCGTCGTTGCCGATGGTGCAGGTCACGCCCGGGCCGTAGATCTTTGCGGCCAATGCCGGCGAGATGCACATCAGGCCCACCGGCTTGCCCGCTTCGGCAAACGCCTCGGCCAGTGCCAGCACTTCAGGCTGCACGCTGCAGCCAGCGCCTTCGACGGCGAAATTGGACAGGTTCTTCGCCGCACCAAAACCGCCGGGCACGATCAGCGCATCGAAGTCGTCGACATCAGCCTCACGGATGTCCTTGATGTTGCCACGAGCGATGCGTGCCGATTCCACCAGCACGTTGCGCGACTCGGGCATTTCTTCGCCGGTCAGGTGGTTGATCACGTGCAATTGCGCGATGTTCGGGGCAAAGCACTGCACCTGGGCGCCACGTTGGTCGAGGCGCAGCAGGGTGATGACACTTTCATGGATCTCGGCGCCGTCGTACACGCCACTGCCGGACAGGATCACTGCAACTTTTTTGCTCATGGGTTTCTCTCCAGATTCATGGCGCTAAATGTCCACTAAATTGTCGCGCGTTGCCATAGGCTCAAGTGGTGGCTGCACCTGCATGGAGCGCTTTCTACATGGATCGCAACAACGGCGGGGTGTTCATTATTTGGGGTTGCCTGCTGCGTAACGAGCGGGAGATTTTTGGCGCGAGGACGCCGCTGGCGAACAGGAGTCCGCTAGCGCAGAGGGAATAAATGACTGAAAGATGCGGCCAGCCCGCGCTGTGAGCAGGCCTGTACGCCAGTCGCCAGCGCGTTACTCGGCTGGCGTCTTCGGTTCGGCAGGCTTGGACGCTTCGGCTTGATTCAGCAGTGCCGCTTTTGCGGCTTGCTCGTCGGCGTAAACCTGTTTCGCCAATCGCGCATTCTTGAAGCGGCGGCGTAGCCACAGGCCAACGCCAAGAATCAGCAGCGCACCCAGTACCCACAGCTCGTACTTCTTGATGCTGCCGAGCATGCCTTCCAGCACCGCGCCGAAGTGGTAGGCGGCCGCAGCCAGCGCCGTCGCCCAGATCGCAGCGCCAATGCCGTTAAGCAGCAGATAACGTCCCGGCGGATAACCCGACAGGCCGATCGCCACCGGCATCACCGTGCGCAAGCCATAAACGAAACGGAAGCTCAGCACCCAGATGTCCGGATGCTTGCGAATATGCTCCAGCGCGCGGTCACCCATCAGCTGCCAGCGCGGTTTGCGCGCGAGTAACTTGCGCCCGTGCTTGCGGCCGAGGAAGTACCACAGCTGATCGCCGGCATAGCTGCCGAAGAACGCCACGACCACCACCATATTGATGTCCATGTATCCACGGAACGCGAGGAAGCCCGCGAGCACCAGAATGGTTTCGCCTTCGAAAAACGTGCCGAGGAACAAGGCAAAGTAGCCAAAGTCATGCAGAAATTGTTGGAGCATTGTCTGGGTGCTGGCGAAATGAACGCGCAGCCTAACCCTTCGGACACATTCATGAAAGTGTCCAAATGTGTCTCGACGTGAACAATTCCTACACTGAGAATGGAATGCGGCTACATGTCACGGGCCTCACACAACTGTCATCTGTTCGTCATAATGGCCGTCTATAACTGTCACGCTCGCCCGTTTGCGCGGGCTCAGGAGTCCGCCGTGAGCTTTACCCCAGCCAACCGTCTGTTCCCTGCCACGCGCCTGCGCCGCAATCGTCGTGATGATTTTTCGCGTCGGCTGGTGCGGGAAAATGTGCTGACGGTCGATGATCTAATCCTGCCGGTGTTCGTGCTCGACGGTGAGAATCGCCGCGAAGCCGTGGCCTCGATGCCCGGGGTAGAGCGGCTGACTATCGATCTGCTGCTCGAAGAAGCGGCCAAATGGGTCGAGCTGGGGATTCCGGCGCTGGCGCTGTTCCCGGTCACACCTCCTGAACTGAAATCCCTCGACGCCGCTGAAGCCTGGAACCCCGAAGGCATCGCCCAGCGCGCCACCCGCGCGCTGCGTGAGCGTTTCCCGGAACTGGGTGTCATTACCGATGTCGCGCTTGACCCGTTCACCACCCACGGCCAGGACGGCATACTCGATGAAGCGGGCTACGTGCAGAACGACATCACTGTCGACGCACTGGTCCGTCAGGCCTTGTCCCATGCCGAAGCTGGCGCTCAGGTTGTCGCGCCGTCGGACATGATGGACGGTCGCATTCAGGCGATTCGCGAAGCGCTGGAAATCGCCGGTCACGTCAACGTGCGGATCATGGCCTACTCGGCCAAGTACGCCAGCGCCTATTACGGCCCGTTCCGCGATGCGGTCGGTTCGGCATCGAACCTCGGCAAGGCCAACAAGGCCTCTTATCAGATGGACCCGGCCAACAGCGACGAAGCGCTGCACGAAGTCGGTGCAGACTTGTCTGAAGGCGCGGACATGGTCATGGTCAAACCGGGCATGCCCTACCTGGACATTCTTTTCCGGGTAAAAGATGCCTTCAAAGTGCCGACCTTCGTCTATCAGGTTAGCGGCGAATACGCCATGCATATGGCGGCGATCCAGAATGGCTGGTTGAGCGAGGCGGTGATTCTCGAATCACTGACCGCCTTTAAACGTGCCGGCGCTGATGGCATCCTGACTTACTTTGCTGTCCGCGCCGCTCAATTGTTACGAGAGCAGAAATAGCCCTCCCAGGAACATTCAATGAATACCGAAGGACTCACGGAAGTTGCAGTAAAAGAAGCTCAACCGGTGGTCGAGCAAATCACCGAGACCCCGCCGGAACTGGAGCCTGCGCCACCCGCGCCGGCGGCCGAACCTGCGGCGGCGGTGCCGGCGATTGCCATTCCGGGCCTGGATGACAGCAGCCTGTACATCCACCGCGAGCTCTCGCAACTGCAATTCAACATCCGCGTGCTGGAACAGGCGCTGGACGAGTCCTATCCGTTGCTGGAGCGCTTGAAGTTCCTGCTGATCTTTTCCAGCAACCTCGACGAATTCTTTGAAATCCGTGTCGCCGGCCTGAAGAAGCAGATCACCTTCGCCCGTGAGCAGGCGGGTGCCGATGGTCTGCAACCGCATCAAGCACTGGCACGGATCAGCGAGCTGGTTCACGGTCACGTTGACCGTCAGTACGCGATCCTCAACGACATTCTGCTGCCAGAGCTGGAAAAGCATCAGGTGCGCTTCATCCGGCGCCGCAACTGGACGGTCAAGCTCAAGACTTGGGTACGCCGCTATTTCCGCGACGAGATCGCGCCGATCATCACCCCGATCGGCCTCGACCCGACGCACCCGTTCCCGTTGCTGGTGAACAAGAGCCTGAACTTCATCGTCGAACTGGAAGGTATCGACGCCTTTGGTCGCGATTCCGGTCTGGCGATTATCCCGGCGCCGCGCTTGCTGCCACGGATCATCAAGGTGCCGGAAGAAGTCGGCGGTCCCGGCGACAATTACGTGTTCCTGTCGTCGATGATCCACGCCCACGCCGATGACCTGTTCCAGGGCATGAAGGTCAAGGGCTGCTACCAGTTCCGCCTGACCCGAAACGCCGACCTGGCGCTCGACTCCGAAGACGTCGAAGACCTGGCCCGCGCGCTGCGTGGTGAGCTGTTCTCGCGTCGTTACGGTGATGCAGTGCGTCTGGAAGTCGCTGACACCTGCCCGAAACACCTCTCGGACTACCTGCTCAAGCAGTTCAATCTGAGTGAGAGCGAGCTGTATCAGGTCAACGGCCCGGTCAACCTGACGCGGCTGTTCAGCATCACCGGCCTGGACAGTCATCCGGAGCTGCAATACACGCCGTTCACCCCGCAGATCCCGAAACTGCTGCAGAACAGCGAAAACATTTTCAGCGTGGTCAGCAAGCAGGACATCCTCTTGCTGCACCCGTTCGAGTCGTTCACCCCGGTGGTCGACCTGCTGCGTCAGGCGGCGAAAGACCCGCACGTTCTCGCTGTGCGCCAGACCCTTTATCGCTCCGGCGCCAACTCCGAGATCGTCGATGCGCTGGTCGATGCCGCGCGTAACGGCAAGGAAGTCACGGCGGTCATCGAGTTGCGTGCGCGGTTCGACGAAGAATCCAACCTGCAACTGGCCAGCCGTCTGCAAGCGGCCGGTGCGGTAGTGATTTACGGTGTGGTTGGCTTCAAGACCCACGCCAAGATGATGCTGATCCTGCGTCGCGAGGCCGGCGAGATCGTGCGTTACGCGCACCTCGGCACCGGTAACTACCACGCCGGCAACGCCCGTCTCTATACCGACTACAGCTTGCTGACCTCCGACGACGCTTTGTGTGAAGACGTCGGCAAACTGTTCAGCCAGCTGATCGGCATGGGTAAAACCCTGCGCATGAAGAAGTTGCTGCATGCGCCGTTTACCCTGAAGAAGGGCATGCTCGACATGATTGCCCGCGAGACCCAGTTCGCTGTTGAAGGCAAGCCGGCGCACATCATTGCCAAGTTCAATTCGCTGACCGATCCGAAGATCATCCGCGCGCTGTACAAGGCCAGCCAGTCGGGTGTGCGCATCGACCTGGTGGTGCGCGGCATGTGCTGCCTGCGTCCGGGGATTGCCGGGGTTTCGCACAACATTCATGTGCGCTCGATCATTGGCCGCTTCCTGGAGCACACACGTGTTTTCTACTTCCTCAATGGTGGCGACGAGCAGATGTTCCTCTCCAGCGCCGACTGGATGGAGCGCAACCTCGACAAGCGCGTCGAGACTTGCTTCCCGGTGGAAGGCAAGAAACTGCTGACCCGCGTGAAAAAAGAGCTGGAGTTGTATTTGACTGACAACACTCATAGCTGGAGCTTGCAGTCGGATGGCCGATACATTCGCAACACGCCGACGGGTAACCAGAACCCGCGTAGCGCGCAGGCGACGTTGCTGGAGCGGTTGGGCAGCCCGATCTTGCCGGTGAGCAGCTAAAGCCAAGAGCAAGAGCCCCTCACCCTAGCCCTCTCCCGGAGGGAGAGGGGACTGACCGGGTTGGATGGGCGAGTTACGCCGACCTGAACTACCGAGTCGAACTCAGGCCTTGAAGCCAACGGAGATCGGCTCCCTCTCCCTCGGGAGAGGGCTGGGGTGAGGGGGAAGGTTCACCTCTTCACTCAAGTCGAACCCAATAAAAAGGCGATCCCTGCGGATCGCCTTTTTTATACCTGTCATTCACAAATTTGCTGGGTATCAGTGAACAGTCAGCACAATCCCCACCCGCGTCAGCCAATCCGCCTCAAGCCCGAAATCCGCCTGAGTCAGCTGATTCTCATCCAGCCAGTTCTCCGGGAATTCCACATCCAAGGTGTTGCCCTTGGCATGCAGCACCACCTGCGGCATCGCCTGCGTGCCACGAATGTGGTGGAACAGAATCGCAAAGCGCAGCAGCACGCACAGGCGAATCAGCTTGTCGCCGTCGTCGCCAAAGTCAGCAAACTTGTCCTTGGGAATATTACGGCGATGGCCGCGCACCAGCAGGGCGAGCATCTGTTGGTCTTCGCGAGAGAAACCGGCAAGGTCCGAGTGCTCGATCAGGTAAGCGCCGTGCTTGTGGTAATGATAGTGAGCGATATCGAGGCCGACTTCGTGCACTTTCGCCGCCCAGCCAAGGAGTTCGCGCCAGATGCCGTCGTCCAGCTCCCAGTCCACCGCGACTTGATCGAACGCGTGCAAGGCTTTGCGTTCGACCCGTGCCGCCTGCTCGAGGTCGACGTGATAACGCTCCATCAGCGAGGTCAGGGTACGTTCGCGCACGTCCTCGTGATGATGCCGGCCGAGCAGGTCGTACAGCACGCCTTCACGCAGCGCGCCGTCGCAGTGGTCCATGCGTTGCAGTTCGAGGGCGTCGAAAATCGCCTCGAGAATCGCCAGACCCGCCGGGAAAATGGTCCGGCGATCCGGTTTGATGCCTTCAAAATCGATCTTGTCGACGTCACCGAGCTTGAACAGCCGGCGCTTGAGCCAGGCCAGACCTTCGGCGTTCACTTCGCCAGTGCCGTGTCCGCCGGCCTTCAGCGCCAGGCCGATGGCGCGGATGGTGCCCGAGGAACCGATGGCTTCATCCCAGGTCAGGCGGTGCAGGGCGTGTTCGATGCTCATAATCTCCAGCCGCGCCGCCGTGTACGCCTGGGCGTAGCGGGCCGGGGTGATCTTGCCGTCCTTGAAGTAGCGCTGGGTGAAGCTGACGCAGCCCATCTGCAGGCTTTCGCGCAGCAGCGGCTCGAAGCGCTGACCAATGATGAACTCGGTACTGCCGCCGCCGATGTCGGCGACCAGGCGTTTGCCCGGGGTGTCGGCAAGGGTGTGCGACACGCCCAGATAGATCAGGCGCGCTTCTTCACGACCGGAGATGACTTCCACCGGGTGGCCGAGGATTTCTTCGGCGCGGTGGATGAATTCGAGGCGGTTGCGCGCTTCACGCAAAGCGTTGGTGCCAACGATGCGCACGGCGCCGAGCGGCATACCGTTGATCAGTTGGGCAAAGCGCTTGAGGCAATCGAGGCCGCGCTGCATCGATTCTTCGTTGAGCTTGCGCTCATCGTCGATGCCAGCGGCCAGTTGAACCTTCTCGCCGAGGCGCTCGAGAATGCGGATTTCGCCGTTCTGGGCCTTGGCCACGACCATGTGAAAGCTGTTCGAGCCCAGGTCGATTGCGGCGATCAGGGACAGATTCTTGGCTTGGGATTGCGGCATGGTCAGGGGGTCTCGGTCGATAACCTCGACATCGTGCCACGATCAAACGCTGGCGCCAACGCGCACGGTTCAAACCGTTGATTCAGCGCAGAAAGTCGGTGACCGCTGCGCGGTCAATCGCGAGCAGGCTCACTCCTACAGGTGAACGCATTCCGATGTAGGAGTGAGCCTGCTCGCGATGAGGGCCTGGAAGCCCCTGTATTTCTCTCAGGCTGTTGCTTCAACTGTGCCAATGAAGTTCGCCAGCTCCGCCGTCTGCGGATTGGCAAACAACACCTTCGGATCCCCCACCTCATGCACCTTGCCATGGTGCATGAACACCAGTTTGTCGCCGACCTCGCGGGCAAAACGCATTTCGTGGGTGACCATGATCAATGTCATGCCTTCCTTGGCCAGTTGCCGAACCACGCTGAGCACTTCGTTGACCAGTTCCGGGTCGAGCGCCGAGGTGATCTCGTCGCAGAGCAACACTTTCGGCGACATCGCCAGTGCCCGGGCAATCGCTACTCGCTGCTGCTGGCCGCCGGAAAGTCGATCCGGGAAGGCATCGAATTTTTCCCCGAGGCCAACCCGTTCCAGCATCTCTCGCGCCAGTTCCGCTGCCTTGGCTTTCGGCACTTTCTGCACCACCTGCGGCGCGAGCATGACGTTTTCGCCCACGGTCAGGTGCGGGAACAGATTGAACTGCTGAAACACCATGCCGACCTTCTGTCGCAGGCTGCGCAGATCAGCGCGGGCGGCGTCGAGGTATTCGCCGTCGACTTCGATCACGCCGTCGTTGATCGATTCCAGACCATTAAGCGTGCGCAGCAGGGTGGATTTGCCCGAGCCGCTGCGGCCGATGATTGCCACGACCTGGCCTTCCTCGACGCTGAGGTCGATGCCTTTGAGCACGTGGTGATCGCCGTAGTATTTATGCAGGGCGGAAATTCTAAGCAGAGGCATGCAGTCTCCTTTCCAGGTAGCGCGCACTGAGGGACAAGGGGTAGCAGAGCAGGAAGTAGCCGAGGGCGACGAGGCCGTAGACCATGAACGGTTCAAATGTGGCGTTGGCGAGCATGCCGCCGGTCTTGGTCAGCTCGGTGAAACCGATGATCGAGGTGACGGCGGTGCCTTTGACCACTTGCACCGAGAAACCCACGGTCGGCGCCACGGCAATGCGCAGCGCTTGCGGCAGGATCACGTAGCGCAGTTGCTCCAGCGGATTGAGCGCCAGACTTGCCGAGGCTTCCCACTGGCCGTTGGAGATCGACTCGACGCAGCCGCGCCAGATCTCTGCCAGATAGGCGCTGGTGAACAGGGTCAGGGCAATCGCTGCGGCCATCCACGGTGAAATCTCGATCCCGGCCAGGGCCACGCCGAAGAACACCAGAAACAGCTGCATCAACAGCGGCGTGCCCTGGAACAGTTCGATCCAGGTACGGGCGATGTTGCTCGACAGAGGATTTTTCGAGATGCGCATGATCAGGATCAGCAACCCGACGAGGCCGCCGCCAATAAACGCCACCAGCGACAACGCCAGCGTCCATTGCAGGCCGACGAGCAGGTTGCGCAGGATGTCCCAGAAGGTGAAATCGCTCATGCGCGGCTCCTGCTGATGTAGCGCCGGCCGATCCAGTTCAGCAGTTGGCGAATCAGCAGCGCCATGCACAGGTAGATCAGCGTGGTCAGCGCGTAGGTTTCAAAAGCGCGGAAGTTGCGCGACTGAATGAAGTTGGCAGCGAAGCTCAATTCTTCGGTGGCGATTTGCGAACACACCGCCGATCCGAGCATGACGATGATGATCTGGCTGCTCAGCGCCGGCCAGACCTTGCCCAGCGCCGGCAGCAGCACCACATTGCGGAACGCCTCGAAGCGCGTCATCGCCAATGCCGCTGCGGCTTCCAGTTGCCCGCGCGGAATCGCCTGAATGCCGGCGCGGATGATCTCGGTCGAATAGGCACCGAGGTTGATTACCATCGCCAGCACCGCCGCCTGCCACTCGGAAATCTGCACGCCCAGCGACGGCAGGCCGAAGAAGATGAAGAACAACTGCACCAGAAACGGCGTATTGCGGATCAACTCGACGTAGACGCCGAAGATCGCCGAGAACGGGCGGATGTTCCACGCCCGCACCAACGCCCCGACAATCCCGACGCCGACCCCGAGCAACGCACCGATGGCTGTCAGCTCAAGGGTGAACAGCGCCCCGCGCAGCAGCAGGTCGGTGTTTTCCACCACCGGCATGAAATCGAACTGATAAGCCATGAAGGTCTCCCGCGCAGTCGATCAGAGATCGGCCGGCAGCGGCTCTTTCAGCCAGGTCTGCGAATTCTTTTCCAGTGCGCCGTCAGCCTTGGCGGTGGTCAGGATGTCGTTGACCTTGGCCAGCAGCGCCGCTTCGTTCTTGTTCACGCCGACGTAGACCGGTGAATCCTTGAGCTTCACTTTCAGCGCCGGTACGCGTTTCGGGTTCTTTTCGCTGATCGCGACCATCACCACGTTGCCGCTGGCGATGAGGTCGACCTGACCGGCGAGGTAGGCGGCGATGGTCGAGTTGTTGTCTTCGAAGCGCTTGATGGTCACGCCTTCAGGGGCGACTTTGGTCAGTTCGATGTCTTCGATGGCGCCACGGGTGACGCTGATGGTTTTGCCCTTGAGGTCGTCGAGGCTGACGATCGCAGCGTCTGGCGGGCCGAACACGGCGAGGTAGAACGGTGCGTAGGCGCGGGAGAAATCGATGACTTTCTCGCGCTCGGGGTTCTTGCCGAGGCTGGAGATCACCAGGTCGACTTTGCCGGTAGTGAGGAACGGGATGCGGTTGGTGCTGTTGACCGGGGTCAGTTCGAGTTTGACCTTGAGTTGATCGGCCAGCAGTTTCGCGGTGTCGATGTCCAGACCGCGAGGTTTCATGTCCGGGCCGACCGAGCCGAACGGTGGGAAGTCCTGCGGCACTGCGACTTTCAGCGTGCCGCGTTTGACCACGTCGTCGAGTCCATCGGCGTGAGCGGGGATCTGGCTGAGCAGCAGACTGGAAAACAGGGCGGCGAGGAGGGCGCTGTAACGCTTGGTCATGAACAATCTCCGGATCGGCGGGAAGTGATTTCTGCGTTCGGACAGAGCATGGGCCGTGCCAATACGTGGCTTTCGTCGTGGCAGGCCACGGTTTCAGCGGGTTTGTTCGGTCTTACTGGTCTGAACAGTCAGGTTGTTTTTCGCACCGCTATCGCGCATCGCTCCGCAGCACCGAACCCCGCTGGGGCATGACTTGCCGGACTCGACGAATAGCTTTACAACTAGCCGCACATTGGCCTGGCGCGTCTGAAAAACCATGAACTCGATTTCCCGTGCGGTACCCGAAGTGGCGCTGCAAGCAATCCGCAAACTGATCACCGAACAGGGTTTCGGTGCGGGCGACGCCTTGCCGTCGCAACGGGATCTGGCGCTGCAACTGGGCGTCAGCCGGGCGTCGTTGCGTGAGGCGTTGTCGTCGTTGAGCGCGCTGGGAGTGGTCAGTATTCAGCCGGGCAAAGGCGTGTTCGTGCAGTCGCCAGTGGAGCTGTCGCGCGGCGACAGCGCGCCGGGTTGGTCGTTTGCGGCGCAGGCGTCGCCGCTGGATATCTTTCAATTGCGCTATGCGCTCGAAGGGTTTGCCGCCGGGCTGGCGGCGGTGACGTTGAGCACGTTCGATCTGGATGCGCTGGAAGACAATGTCGCGGCCATGCGCGAGCAATTGAAGGTCGGCGACTTTGAAGCGGCGGCGAAACTCGACTTCGAATTCCACCGACGAATCCTGTTGGCCAGCGGCAATCAGGCGATGCTGAGCATCCTCACCGCCAGCGCCGAGATGTTCCTTGAGAGCCAGAAACTACCGTTCATCCGCGCCGAACGTGCGATGGAAACCTGGCAGGAACACCGCAAGATCCTCCGGGCCCTCGCGCGCCGAGCGTCGGGTGCGGCGCAAAAAGCCATGCAGGAACACGTGCGCAACGCCGCCCTGCGTACCGGAATTTCCTTCATTGCCCCCGCCACGGCGTGACTTGAGCTATACCCAAACTCATCGAGTGCCATAGCAAGACTCAATCAACTGCGGCTTCCTGAACAGGGGAAGGGCGGCTATGATGGGCCACGTTTTTTTGCTTACAACCTGGAGAATTCCATGAGCAGCGATCTTATCAAACACGTTAGCGACGCTAGCTTCGAAGCCGACGTACTCAAGGCCGAAGGCGCTGTCCTGGTCGATTACTGGGCTGAATGGTGCGGTCCTTGCAAAATGATCGCTCCGGTTCTGGACGAGATTGCCGAGACTTACAAAGGCAAGCTGACCGTTGCCAAACTGAACATCGACGAAAACCAGGAAACCCCGGCCAAGCACGGCGTGCGTGGTATCCCGACCCTGATGCTGTTCAAGAACGGCAACGTTGAAGCGACCAAGGTCGGCGCTCTGTCGAAGTCGCAATTGGCTGCTTTCCTCGACGCCAACATCTAAGCGTCGCTGTAAAGTGCCTGAAAAAAAGCCCCGCAAAATAGCGGGGCTTTTTGCGTATTCAGGGCTAGACGCTCCGAAACTCAGGTGGTACATTCGGCCCCGCACTGGTTTCTCCATTGCCCCCTGCTAGCCGTCGCCGACGCACTCCTTTTCGAATTAGTTCGCGATCCTGTCGCCTTCTCCGCGGCGCGGCCTCATTAAGCCAAAAGCTTAATTTCCCCCCCCTCCATAAATGATTACGTCATTCCTATATGAATCTGACTGAACTCAAGCAAAAGCCGATTACCGAACTGCTCGAATTGGCCGAACAGATGGGCATAGAAAATATGGCCCGTTCGCGCAAGCAGGACGTGATTTTCTCCCTGCTGAAAAAGCACGCGAAAAGCGGCGAGGAAATCTCCGGTGATGGCGTGCTGGAGATTCTCCAGGACGGCTTCGGCTTCCTGCGCTCCGCTGACGCTTCCTACCTGGCCGGCCCGGACGATATCTACGTCTCGCCAAGCCAGATCCGCCGCTTCAACTTGCGCACCGGTGACACCATCGTTGGCAAGATCCGCCCTCCGAAGGAAGGCGAGCGGTATTTCGCTCTGCTCAAGGTCGACACGATCAACTTCGATCGTCCCGAGAACGCGAAAAACAAGATTCTCTTCGAGAACCTGACCCCGCTGTTCCCGACCGTGCGCATGAAGATGGAAGCCGGTAATGGTTCCACCGAAGACTTGACCGGTCGTGTGATCGACCTGTGCGCTCCGATCGGCAAAGGCCAGCGTGGTCTGATCGTCGCACCGCCGAAAGCCGGTAAAACGATCATGCTGCAGAACATCGCAGCGAACATCGCCCGTAACAATCCTGAAGTTCACCTGATCGTGCTGCTGATCGATGAGCGTCCGGAAGAAGTGACCGAAATGCAGCGCACCGTGCGCGGCGAAGTGGTTGCCTCGACCTTCGACGAGCCGCCGACCCGTCACGTGCAGGTTGCCGAAATGGTGATCGAGAAGGCCAAGCGCCTGGTCGAGCACAAGAAAGACGTGGTGATCCTGCTCGACTCCATCACCCGTCTGGCCCGTGCCTACAACACCGTGATCCCGAGCTCCGGCAAGGTATTGACCGGTGGTGTCGATGCTCACGCCCTGGAGAAGCCAAAGCGTTTCTTCGGTGCTGCGCGTAACATCGAAGAAGGCGGCTCGCTGACCATTATCGCCACCGCGCTGGTTGAAACCGGCTCGAAGATGGACGAAGTGATCTACGAAGAGTTCAAGGGTACCGGCAACATGGAACTGCCTCTGGATCGCAAGATCGCCGAGAAGCGCGTGTTCCCTGCGATCAACATCAACCGCTCCGGCACTCGCCGCGAAGAGTTGCTGACCGCCGACGACGAACTGCAGCGCATGTGGATTCTGCGCAAGCTGCTGCACCCGATGGATGAAGTAGCTGCCATCGAGTTCCTGGTCGACAAACTGAAGACGACCAAGACCAACGACGAGTTCTTCTTGTCGATGAAGCGCAAGTAATACACACGCTGTAAAAAAGAACGCTCCCGAAAGGGGGCGTTTTTTTTGCGTACGCGCTGCATAACTTTCGTAACGCGCTACTGTCCTTGTCTGGAGCGGTTTGTACCTACAAGGATAAGAAAGGTTATGCACACGTTTGGCAATCGCCGTGATATCGACGGATTAAGGGCGCTGGCGGTCATTCCCGTCGTGCTGTTTCATTTCGGCTTCAATACATTCAGCGGCGGCTTTGTCGGCGTCGATGTTTTTTTTGTCATTTCCGGCTTCCTGATCACTTCGATCTTGTTTCGCGAAATCAGCGCACAGCGCTTCAGTTTCCTCGACTTCTGGGGGCGTCGCGCCCGGCGCATCCTGCCGGCGTTGACCGTGGTTGTGGTAGTGACGCTGGCATTGGGCTGGCTGTTGCTGACCGCCAAAGATCTGGCTGAGCTGGGACGGACGATTCGTTACCAGTCGCTGTTCATTTCCAACATCCTGTTCATGCGCGAAGACGGTTACTTCGAGCCCGCCTCGGAGCTCAAGCCGTTGCTGCATACCTGGTCGCTGGCGGTGGAGGAGCAGTACTACATCTTCTTCCCGCTGATGATGGTGCTGATGATGCGCTACGTCCGTCATTGGCGCTGGATGTTGTTTGCCGTGCTGCTGGTGTCGTTCGGCTTGAACATCATCTACATCGAGCGCAGACCTGAATTTGCCTTTTTCGCGCTACCGACCCGTGCCTGGGAGTTGCTCTGCGGGGCGATGCTGGCGGTAATCCCTGTACCCAAGCATGTCGCGCGGCCATGGCTGCGTCAGTCCGTTGGCCTGGCCGGGCTGGCGGCAGTGCTGGTGGCGGTGTTCACTTTCGACAGGACCACGGTGTTCCCGGGCTGGGCGGCGCTGTTGCCGGTATTGGGCACGACGGCGCTGGTCTGGTCGGGCGCACAGGGCCCAACGTGGGCGGGCCGGCTGTTGAGTGTCCGCGTTCTGGTGTGGGTCGGCTTGCTCTCCTATTCGCTGTACCTGTGGCATTGGCCGGTTTACGTGTATGCCAACGCTATCTCCATCGACGGCATCCAGCCGCTGGAGGCGGTCGCGTGGATGGCTCTGGCATTGGCGCTGGCCTGGCTGAGCCTTCGATACATCGAACTGCCGTTTCGTGAGAAGCGTGTGTTTGCCAGCCGTAATTCGGTATTGGTCGGCGGTCTGGTGTCGATCACGGTTCTGGCGATCACCGGCTCGGTGATTCGCTCGGCAGACGGCGTTCCACAGCGTCTGACCGGCAAAGCGCTGGAATATGCGCAATCGCGCGAGTGGAACGCCGGGCAGTCGAAGTGCATGCATTTGAGCACGGACAAGGCGCTGACCAAATCCTGCCTTGTGGGTGGCGATCAGAATATTGCGGCGACAAAAATGTTCTGGGGCGACAGTCACGCCGCTGCATTGTTGCCTGCCATCGAAGGCAATGCCGGGCGCAACGTGCAGCCGGTGTGGTTGTACAGCTTGACCGGGTGCCCGCCGATCATCGATGACCACTTGCGCCCTCAGTGCAAAGACTTCAACCAGCGCAACATGGACCGCGTCACGAGTCTGGGGATCAAGGACGTGGTGTTGGCGGCGAACTGGAGCCTTTACGTTTATGGTCGTGAAGACGGCGATGGCGATCTACAGTTCCTGCTTGATCGCAAGGACAACCCACGCCAGGCAGAGCAGCGCATGGCTGCCGCCCTCAAGGCGCAAGTGGCCGAACTGCGTGAAGCGGGTGTGCAAGTCTGGCTGTTCAAGGAAGTGCCGCTGCAACACAAGAGCTTCATCGACCGTCTGACCAGTCTGGCACGCATCGGTCGTTCGGCAGAAGGTCTCGGTCGCCCGCTCAACGAACACTTGGCTCGCCAGCAGTTTTTCACTTCGTTGTTTGGCTCGATGAGCGCCGCTGATTCCGGCATTCATGTCATCGATCCGACGCCGCTGATGTGCAAGGACGGCTTGTGCGCCATCGATGTCGACGGCCATTCGCAGTACAAGGATGCCGATCATCTTTCGGACGTTGGCAGCGCCAGACTGAGCCCGTTGTTTGCGCCATTGATGCTGGGCACCAGCGACAATTGATTGATGCCAGGCTCTGACGGGCTGCTGTTTGCCCGTCAGAGCAGGTAGGATGTACGCCTATTTTGAGGGTGCCATCGTCAATGAAATTCAAGGATCTTCGGGATTTCGTGCAGCAGCTTGAGCAGCGCGGAGAGTTGAAACGCATCCAGATTCCCGTCTCGCCGGTGCTGGAGATGACCGAGGTGTGCGACCGCACGCTGCGGGCCAAGGGCCCGGCGCTGCTGTTCGAGAAACCCACCGGCTACGACATCCCGGTGCTCGGCAACCTGTTCGGCACCCCTGAGCGGGTGGCGATGGGCATGGGCGCCGAGTCGGTCAGCGAGCTGCGCGAAATCGGTAAGCTGCTGGCGTTCCTCAAGGAACCCGAGCCGCCGAAGGGCTTGAAAGACGCGTGGTCGAAACTGCCGATCTTCCGCAAGATCATCTCGATGGCGCCGAAAGTCGTCAAAGACGCGGTGTGCCAGGAAGTGGTCATCGAAGGCGACGACGTCGACCTCGCGATGCTGCCGGTGCAGACCTGCTGGCCCGGCGACGTCGGCCCGCTGATCACCTGGGGCCTGACCGTCACCAAAGGCCCGAACAAGGAACGCCAGAACCTCGGCATCTACCGTCAGCAAGTGATCGGCCGCAACAAGGTGATCATGCGCTGGCTCAGCCACCGTGGTGGCGCCCTCGACTACCGCGAATGGTGCGAGAAGCATCCGGGGCAGCCGTTCCCGGTGTCAGTGGCCCTTGGCGCGGATCCGGCGACCATCCTTGGTGCGGTGACGCCGGTGCCGGACAGCCTCTCCGAATACGCCTTTGCCGGTCTGCTGCGCGGTAACCGCACCGAACTGGTCAAGTGCCGTGGCAACGACCTGCAAGTGCCGGCCACCGCCGAAATCATCCTCGAAGGCGTGATCCATCCCGGCGAAATGGCTGACGAAGGCCCGTACGGCGACCACACCGGTTATTACAACGAAGTCGACAGCTTCCCGGTGTTCACCGTCGAACGCATCACCCACCGCGTCAAACCGATCTATCACAGCACCTACACCGGCCGTCCGCCAGATGAACCGGCGATCCTCGGTGTGGCGCTGAACGAAGTGTTCGTGCCGATCCTGCAGAAGCAGTTCCCGGAAATCACCGATTTTTACCTGCCGCCGGAAGGCTGCTCGTATCGCATGGCCATCGTGACCATGAAGAAGTCGTATCCGGGGCATGCCAAGCGCGTGATGCTCGGTGTCTGGTCGTTTTTGCGACAGTTCATGTACACCAAGTTCGTTATCGTCACTGACGACGATATCAACGCCCGCGACTGGAACGACGTGATCTGGGCCATCACCACGCGCATGGACCCCAAGCGCGACACGGTGATGATCGATAACACGCCGATCGACTACCTCGACTTCGCCTCGCCGATCTCAGGGTTAGGTTCGAAAATGGGCCTCGATGCCACCCACAAGTGGCCAGGCGAAACCACTCGCGAGTGGGGCCGCGTGATCGTCAAGGACGACGCCGTCACCCAACGGATCGATGCCATCTGGAATCAGTTAGGAATAGATTGATGCGTGTAACCCTGCAGCCCTCCGGAGCAGTGCTTGAGATACAGCCCGGTGAGCGGATTCTCGACGGCGCGCGGCGTCTGGGCTACGAATGCCCGCAAAGCTGCCGCAACGGTAATTGTCATGTGTGTGCGGCGTTGCTGGTTGAAGGCCGCGTCGCGCAGGATGGCAAAGTGCACGACCATGGCGAGTTCTACACTTGCATAGCCGAGCCGCTGGAAGACTGCATCCTGCTGTGGGATGGCGTGCTCGCGCTGGGAGAACTGCCGGTGCGCAGCCTGTCGTGTCAGGTCATCGAATGCCGCGACGTGGGTGGTGATACCTGGCGTGTGCGCCTGCGTGCGCCGGCCGGCAAGCCACCGCGCTATCACGCCGGGCAGTATTTGATGATCGAGCGCGAGAACGGTGAGAAATCAGCGTTCTCCATGGCCTCGGCGCCGCACGGCGGGCGCGATCTGGAAATCCATGTGCTGGCGCGCGAAGCCAGTGCACTGAGCCTGATCGAACAGCTGCAACGCAATGCGATGGTGCGGGTCGAGCTGCCATTCGGTGATACGCATCTGGCCGAGCTGCCGGATGGGCCGTTGGTATTGGTCGCTGCGGGTACTGGCATGGGCCAGATTCACGCCCTGATCGAGCATTGCCGTGCCAACGGCTTCAAACATCCCGTGCATCTGTACTGGGGCGTGCGCCGTCCGGAAGATTTCTATGAGATCGAGCACTGGGACGAATGGCTGAAATTGCCCAACCTGTTCCTGCACAAAGTCGTCAGCGATCAATGCGGTTGGGAAGGGCGCTGCGGCATGCTGCACGAAGCAGTCTGTGAGGACTTCCCTGACCTGAAACCGCTGCACGTTTACGCCAGCGGTTCGCCGGCCATGGTCTACGGCACGCTCGACGCATTGGTCGAAGCCGGGATGGACGCCCATCAAATGCGTGCGGACGTGTTCGCTTACGCTCCCCGCTCCTGATTCCGTTATAACTCTCTATATAGCCGATCGGTATTTATGTAATTGCATAAATACCGCTAGGTTATATATCAATCAGGCAATCAATTAAGAACTGTGCCATGGCACTCAAATTGCCTTAAAACATATGTGCCTTATTGTTACAGCGGTGCGTTCTATTAAGTAATTCTTCACCCGCGGGGAGCTGAACGCTATTCGCCATGAGCGCCATTGAAAACGCTTTTCTGAATTTGAATTACCCTCCGCGGCTCGATCTTGGGCCGCAGCTGACGCACGAACAACTTCTCGCTTCCATGCAATCGACCATGGCGCGCCACAAGGGCGGGCCGGTGTGGCTGTTCGCCTACGGTTCGCTGATCTGGCGGCCGGAGTGTTCAGCGGTGGAACGAGTACGCGGACGCGTGCATGGCTACCATCGCGGTTTGTACCTGTGGTCGCACGAGCACCGTGGTACGCCGGAAATGCCGGGGCTGGTGTTTGGTCTGGATCGTGGCGGTTCTTGCAGCGGCTTTGCTTATCGCTTGCCGGAGGACAATCTTGACGCAGCGCTCTATGCGCTGTGGAAACGCGAGATGCCGGTGCCGTCTTATCGGCCACACTGGCTCAATTGCCGTCTCGCCGACGGTAGCCAGGTGCAGGCCTTGGGATTCGTGTTGGAGCGACACCTGCCCAGCTACGCCGGCAACTTGCCGGATCATGTGCTGAGCCAGGTGTTCGAGAGCGCCAGCGGGCGTTACGGCACCACTCGCGATTATGTCGAGCAGACCGCACACGCCCTGCGCAGCCACGCCATGCCAGACCGAAATCTGGAGGCGCGGCTCAAGCGCTGTCAATCACAGGCCGATCAAGCGACCGCTTCACGGCTCTGACTGGCGACTTGCTTGTGCCACAGCGTTGGGGCCAGGAAGGCCATCGCCAGCAGGCAAGCGCCCACCAGCAGGACAAAACCACCGTCCCAGCCGAAATGGTCAACGGTGTAGCCCATCGCCGCACTGGCCGCGACCGAACCACCGAGATAACCGAACAGGCCAGTGAAACCTGCGGCAGTGCCAGCGGCTTTCTTGGGAGCCAGTTCCAGCGCCTGCAAGCCGATCAGCATTACCGGGCCGTAGATCAGGAAGCCGATCGAGAACAGCGCGATCATGTCGACGGTCGGGTTGCCGGCCGGGTTCAGCCAGTAAACCAGGGTCGCGACGGTCACCAAGGCCATGAACACCATGCCGGTCAGGCCACGGTTGCCTCGGAAGATCTTGTCCGACATCCAGCCGCACAGCAGCGTGCCCGGGATACCCGCCCATTCGTAGAAGAAATAGGCCCACGAGGTTTTATCCACAGTGAAACCCTTGGCTTCTTTCAGGTAGGTCGGTGCCCAGTCCAGCACGCCGTAGCGCAGCAGGTAGACGAAGACGTTGGCCATGGCGATGTACCAGAGCATTTTGTTGCGCAGCACGTATTTGACGAAAATCTCTTTCGCGCTGAATTCGTCTTCGTGGCTGGCGTCGTAGCCTTCCGGGTAATCGTTCTTGTACTTCTCGATCGGCGGCAGGCCAACCGATTGTGGGGTGTCGCGCATGGTGATGAACGCGAACACCGCCACGCCCAGCGCCACGGCTGCCGGTACATAGAAGGCTGCGTGCCAGTCGTTGAACAGGCCCATGCCGAGCAGGAACAGCGGGCCGATCAGACCACCGCCGACGTTATGCGCCACGTTCCACACGGACACCACGCCGCCGCGTTCCTTCTGCGACCACCAGTGCACCATGGTCCGGCCACTTGGCGGCCAACCCATGCCCTGGGCCCAGCCATTGATGAACAGCAGAATGAACATCATGGTCACGCTGGACGTTGCCCAAGGTGCGAAACCGAAAATGAACATCACCCCGGCCGAGACCAGCAGGCCGAACGGCAGGAAGTAGCGCGGGTTGGAACGGTCCGACACCAGGCCCATGAGGAATTTCGACAAGCCGTAGGCAATGGCGATCGCTGACATCGCCAGGCCCAGATCGCCGCGGCTATAGCCTTCGTCGATCAGGTACGGCATGGCCAGGGAGAAATTTTTGCGCAGCAGGTAGTAACCCGCATAGCCAAAGAAAATACCGGCGAAGATCTGCCAGCGCAGACGTCGGTACGTGCTGTCTATTTTTTCTTCAGGCAATGGAGCCTGATGTGCGGCAGGACGAAAGAAAGCAAACATTCAAGAGCTCCAGATTTCTTGTTTTGACTGCGGATGCGAATGTTACAGTTTCGTTACCGAAAATAGCACCGGTTCGCATCGACCAAACAGCGGAAAATGTTGGAAGTCGCGCGTTCCTTTACGAACCTGTCGCTCAGCTGTAAGAACAGGGCGTTTTTGTCGCGCTTGGAATGTTGTGTCTTAGACTCGCGATCTATGGATCGACTGATTTCGCGAGATAAACGATGACCCACAAAGTTCGCAGGTTATTGCCCAGACTGTTGATGGTCGCAGTGGTGACTGTTTCAGTGTTGGCACTGAGCTTCGCCCAAGGTTCTGCGGCGCCAGGCCTGCGCAATGTCACCGTGTTGATCGTTCGTCATGCGGAAAAGCCCGATGTAGGCCGTGAACTCAATGCCCGGGGCGAACAACGCGCCGCAGCCTACGCGAACTATTTCACCTCGTTGCAGCTGGACGACCAGACACTCACACCCCAACGTCTGATCGCTACCGCCGACAGCCCGGAAAGCATCCGACCGCGTCAGACGCTGATCCCACTGTCCCAACGCCTGCAACTGCCCATCGAACAGCCATACGCCAATAACGACGTCGACAAACTGGTCAGCCTGCTGCGCAAGAACAATCAGGCGAAAACCGTGCTGATCGCTTGGCATCACGGCCACATCAATAAACTGATTGCCGCTTTCGGCGGCGATGGACCGGCACTGATCGGTCAGCCGAAATGGCCGGTGGATGTCTACGACTGGCTGATCGTTCTGCGCTTCGATGTCAAGGGAAAGCTTGTTGGGTCACAGAGCGAAAAGGTTCAGGAACATCTGATGCCGGGCGACATTGCGGCGTCGCCCGGTCGTTGAAGAGTCTCAGCGAACCTGCACCACAACCTTGCCGACAGCCTTGCGCTGGCCAAGATCATTGATCGCCTGCGCCGCATTGCTCAGCGGATACACCTGCGATACCAGCGGTTTCAACTTGCCCTCGGCAAACCAGCCAAACAACTGCTGGAAGTTCGCTGCGTTGTCCTGCGGTTGCCGCTGGGCGAAGGAGCCCCAGAACACGCCGAGTACCGCCGCGCCTTTGAGCAGGGCGAGATTGACTGGCAACTCCGGAATGCGCCCGCTGGCGAAGCCGACCACCAGCAGGCGGCCGTTCCACGCGATGGCGCGGATGGCTTGATCGAACAGATCGCCGCCGACCGGATCGTAAATTACGTCGGCGCCCTGGCCATCGGTGAGGCGTTTGATTTCGTCCTTGAGGCTGGTTTCGCTGTAGTTGATCAGCTCATCGGCGCCGGCAGCTTTGGCCACCGCGAGTTTCTCGGCACTGCTGGCGGCAGCAATCACCCGGGCGCCCATGGCTTTGCCGATCTCCACGGCGGCCAGGCCGACACCACCGGATGCGCCAAGCACCAACAGGGTTTCGCCCGGTTGCAGGTTGGCGCGTTGCTTGAGGGCGTGCATTGAGGTGCCGTAGGTCATGCTGAAGGCGGCGGCGGTGTTGAAATCCATCGACGGCGGGATCGGCAGCACGTTGTAGCCCGGCACCGCGACTTGTTCGGCGAAGCTGCCCCAGCCGGTCAGGGCCATGACCCGGTCACCGACCTTGAGATGGCTGACCTTTTCCCCGACTTCGCGAACCACTCCGGCCGCTTCGCCGCCTGGCGAAAACGGGAAGGGCGGTTTGAATTGATACTTGCCCTCGATGATCAGCGTGTCCGGAAAATTGACCCCGGCGGCGTGCACGTCCAGGAGGATTTCGTTCTTCTTCGCGACAGGACTGGCGACGTCTTCCAGCACCAGCGATTCGGCAGGGCCGAAGGCTTTGCACAGCACGGCTTTCATCAGGGCTATTCCTTTGGGAGTGATGGCCGATAAGTGTAGGTGTGTCAGTCAACGGGTCAACGAGCATGCCCGGCCCTGATAGTCAGCCATAAGCTTGTGCTTGCGCGGCGGGTCGTTATGCTAGGCCGCAAACCGGATAAGGAGCGAATTGTGAAAGCGTGGATCATGTTGTTGCTGGCCCTGTCTCTGCCTGTGGCAGCGCTGGCCGAAGAAGCCAAAGAAGGCGAGGCGCCGAAGGTTAGCTACATCACCCTGAGTCCGCCGTTCGTGGGTAACTATGGCCTGGATGGCACGCCGAAGCTCAAAGTCTACAAGGCCGACGTGGCGCTGCGTGTGACCGGCGAGGAGTCGGCCAAACTGGTCAAGGCCAACGAACCATTGATCCGCAATCAACTGGTGGCGCTGTTCACGCAGCAGACCACCGAGGCGATGGGCAGCATCGAAGGTAAAGAGAAGCTGCGTCAGGAAGCATTGAAGCAGACTCAGCAAGTGATGAATGACGAGACCGGCAAGCCGGTGGTTGAAGATCTGTTGTTCAACAACCTGATCATTCAGTAAGCCATTCGTTGTCCGGGCTGGCGCCATCGCTGGCAAGCCAGCTCCCACAGTACTTGCGGTGAAACACAATAATGTGATCGCCGCACAACCCTGTGGGAGCTGGCTTGCCAGCGATTGCATTTTGGCAGGCGCCAAATGAATCAGGGTTTTAGCGCAATCACCGCCGCCCACTGCTCTGTCGTCACCGGCATCACCGACAACCTTGATCCCTTCTGCACCAACGGCATCTCGGCCAACTCGGTCTGCTGCTTCAGATAATCCAGCTTCAGCACCCGGGCAAACGTCTCGACGTATTCGACATCGATCGCACTCCAGGCATTTTTCTCCTGGGTAGCCTTGGGATCGAAGTAATGACTCTCCGGCTCCAGTGCGGTGGGATCCGGGTACGCCGCTTCGATAATCTTGCCAATCCCGGCAATTCCCGGCTCCGGGCAGCTGGAATGGTAGAAAAAGAACTCATCGCCCACCGCCATCGCCCGCAGGAAATTGCGCGCCTGATAGTTGCGCACCCCGTCCCAGCGCGCTTTGCCGAGTTTTTCCAGACCTTTGATCGAGAGTTCGTCGGGCTCGGACTTCATCAGCCAATAGGCCATGGTTTTTTGCTCCTGAAACGGTCATTGGGCAGGTTGTCGGGCAATTTTATGACAAACCGACAGTCGGTTGACGTCAGCGTTTGCGCGCAGGTTCACGTTGTCGCAAAATGCCGGCCTTTAAAGCTTGACGCTGCTGCACGGCCTACGAACGGAAACCGCTGCTGTCATCGTGATGATGTGCCTTGAGGGGGGCAATCGATGAAACGCAAACCGGATCTACTATGGACTTTGGTAATTTTGTTTGGCCTGGGCGTCGTGACCACCGGTTACGCACAGAGTCTGTGGTCCAACAAGACCGATGCGCCGATTGAAGTCGCGCAGCAAGTACAACAGTCGACAGCCTTCAAACGCTGAAGCTGCTTCTTCGACGCCGCTGTTCTGCGCGGCGTCCTATCCCGCGAAATACCACGCCTTGTCGCTGACCGTGCCTTGTAACGGTACATCCCAGCTTGCCTGCGCCAATCGCTCGACCCTCTGACATTCATGGGCCAGCCCCAACAGCGTCGGCTTGCGCCAGCTTTTACGGCGGGCCAGATACGCCAGGCTACGATCGTAAAAACCACCGCCCATGCCCAGTCGCCCACCGACATCGTCAAACCCCACCAGTGGCAACAACACCAGGTCCAGCGCCCAGACCTTGCGTTGCTGTGCCAGATTGGCCCGTGGCTCGAGAATGCGGAAGCGATTGGGCTTGAGTTTCTCACCGGGGCGGATGCGCTGAAACACCATCTTGGTGCGTGGCCAGGCGCTGAGCACCGGCAAATAAGTGGCCTTGCCTCGACGCTGTGCTTCACGCAGCAGCAGGCGCGGATCGATTTCACCGTCGGTGGGCAAATACAAAGAGATATGTTTCGCCCGGCGAAAGTGCGGGTCTTGTGCCAGTTGCCGGTACAGGCCTTTGGCGGCCTGGCGTTGTTCGCTTTTGCTCAGCGAGCGGCGCGCCTTGCGCAGCAGGCGGCGGAGTTGCGGGCGGGGCAGCAGCGCGGGTTCGGTCATGGTTCGGCTTCGGCAGGATGGATGCAAAAACGTACGCATAAAAAATCCGATGGCGGTTTTCACCGACATCGGATTCGAATCAGGCTCCCCGGATGAACCGCTGTCAACTTAGCCCTTGAACCCGAAAGTTCAAGGTGGAAGATGCAGTAGACTTTAAGGCTTTCCGTCTAGCGGACATGCACACCAGCCCAACGTGCAACTTCCAGGGTAGTGCGAATCGGCTCAGGGACATCGTCAACTGGCAAGCACCCCAGGGAGTGCCGCGAGTATACCGCAAGCGGCCAGTCGAATCAGCCCTTGGTGGTGTTCTGATCGTCGGCGAGCACCAGATCGACACGATCGAGCAAGTCACGTACCTGTTCACGGGTCGAACCGCTGGCCTGGATGTCCGGACGCTCTTCTTTGTGCAAGAGGTCGTGGGTGATGTTCAGCGCGGCCATCACGGCAATGCGGTCGGCGCCGATGACTTTGCCGCTGCTGCGGATTTCGCGCATCTTGCCATCGAGGTAGCGGGCGGCACTGACCAGATTGCTGCGTTCTTCCTGCGGGCAGATGATCGAATATTCTTTGTCGAGGATCTGCACGGTAACGCTATTGCTTGAACTCATGAGTCTTGCTCCAGGGCCTTGAGGCGCGAAATCATCGATTCGACCTTACGCCGGGCGATTTCGTTTTTTTCAATGAGGTGAGCGCGTTCCTCGCGCCAGGTCTTTTCCTGAGCTAGTAAGAGTGCATTTTGACTCTTTAGTTGCTCGACTCGGCCAATCAGCAGTTCGAGTCTGGCCATCAGCGCTTGCAGGTCGGTGTCTTCCATTGTGTCCACGTGTTCGTCTGATGGGTGGTAGCTGGCGGACAGCCTTTAATAGTCTTGGCGAGTCTGTCGATGTAGGATACAAGGCCTTCATTCTAGACATAGCGCCGTCTGGCGCCTAGCTGCCCATGACCATTGCGAATTCCCCGTACCAAGCCTTTGCCACCCTGCTGACTTCCAGCGGCCATAACGTCTCGCCTGCCGAACTGCACGGCGTGCTGCTCGGGCGCAGTTGCGCCGGCGCCGGCTTCGATAACGAAGGCTGGCTGATCGACGCCGCCGAACTGCTCGAAGGCGACATCCAGGACAACGTCCGCAACGCCTTGATCGGCCTGCAAGAGATGGTCAAAGGCGAGCTGACCGGCGACGACGTCACCGTCGTTCTGCTGCTGCCAACCGACGACGCGCCGCTGGCCGACCGCGCCGCTGCACTGGGCGAGTGGTGCCAGGGCTTCCTCAGCGGTTTCGGCCTGAACTGCCGCGACAGCAGCATGCTCAGCACTGAAGCCACCGAAGTGCTGCAGGATCTGGCCGCCATTTCCCAGGTGCAAGATGCGCTGGAAGAATCCGAAGACGGCGAGACTGACTACATGGAAGTCATGGAGTACCTGCGCGTCGCGCCGCTGCTGCTGTTCTCGGAAACCAAGAAAACCGACGTGCCGACAGCCGCCAAGCCGTCGCTGCATTAATCGCGTGCCAGGGAAAGCCATCTGCCCATGACCCATATCCCGAAAGCGGAATACAGCCGTCGCCGCAAGGCCCTGATGGCGCAGATGGAACCTAACAGCATCGCAATTCTGCCGGCCGCCGCGGTGGCGATTCGCAACCGCGACGTCGAGCACGTCTACCGCCAAGACAGCGACTTTCAGTACCTCAGCGGGTTTCCCGAGCCGCAAGCCGTCATCGTCTTGATGCCCGGCCGCGAGCATGGCGAGTACGTGCTGTTCTGTCGTGAACGCAACGCCGAGCGCGAATTGTGGGACGGCCTGCGTGCAGGCCAGGAAGGCGCGATCCGCGACTTCGGCGCTGACGACGCCTTCCCGATTACCGACATCGACGACATCCTCCCGGGCCTGATCGAGGGCCGCGACCGAGTGTATTCGGCGATGGGCAGCAACCCCGAATTCGACCGCCACCTGATGGACTGGATCAACGTCATCCGCTCCAAGGCGCACCTCGGCGCCCAGCCGCCGAACGAATTCGTTGCCCTGGATCATCTGCTGCACGACATGCGCCTGTATAAATCAGCGGCAGAAGTGAAGGTGATGCGCGAAGCCGCACGGATCTCGGCGCAAGCCCACATCCGCGCGATGCAGGCCAGTCGGGCCGGGCTCCACGAGTACAGCCTCGAAGCCGAACTCGACTACGAATTCCGCAAGGGCGGGGCGAAGATGCCGGCTTACGGGTCGATCGTCGCCGCCGGGCGCAACAGCTGCATCCTGCATTACCAGCAGAATGACGCGCTGCTCAAGGACGGCGATCTGGTGTTGATCGACGCCGGTTGCGAGATCGATTGCTACGCCAGCGACATCACTCGCACCTGGCCGGTCAACGGCAAGTTTTCGCCCGAGCAGAAAGCGATCTACGAATTGGTATTGGCCTCGCAGGAAGCCGCGTTCGCCGAAATCGCCCCGAACAAACACTGGAATCAGGCGCACGAAGCCACAGTTAGGGTGATCACCACAGGCTTGGTGAAGCTCGGTTTGCTGCAAGGCGAGGTCGACGAATTGATCGCCAGCGAAGCCTATAAAGCCTTTTACATGCACCGCGCCGGCCACTGGCTGGGCATGGATGTGCACGACGTCGGCGAGTACAAGGTCGGCGGCGAATGGCGCGTGCTGGAAGTCGGCATGGCGCTGACCGTGGAGCCGGGCATCTACATCGCCCCGGACAATCAAAACGTCGCGAAGAAATGGCGCGGCATTGGCGTGCGCATCGAGGACGACGTGGTCGTGACCAAAACAGGCTGTGAAATCCTCACCACCGGCGTACCGAAAACCGTCGCTGACATCGAAGCGCTGATGGCGCAAGCAAGGACACACGCGGCATGAGTCGAGTCAATCTGGCAATCATTGGTGGCGGTCTGGTCGGCGCCAGTCTGGCGTTGGCCTTGCAGGCCGGAGCCAAGGCGCGTGGCTGGAAGATCGTCCTGATCGAACCGTTCGCCCCCGGCGACAGTTGGCAGCCGAGCTACGACGCACGTTCGTCGGCGCTGTCCTTCGGCTCGCGACAGATTTATCAACGGCTGGGCGTGTGGCAGGAAATCTCCCGTCGCGCCGAGCCGATCAAACAGATTCACGTCTCTGACCGTGGCCGCTTCTCCACCGCGCGTTTGTCAGCGATGGAAGAGGGCGTACCGGCACTTGGTTATGTGGTGGAAAACGCCTGGCTTGGTCATTGCCTGTGGCAGCACGTCGATAAAGACGTGATCAGCTGGCGCTGCCCGGCGGAAGTCACGCGCATGGAACCGTTGCCCGACGGCTATCGGCTGACCCTCAACGATGAAACCACCCTTGAATGCGATCTCGCGGTACTTGCCGATGGCGGGCGCTCCGGGCTGCGCGAACAACTGGGCATCAACGTGCGCAAGCGTCCGTACAACCAGAGCGCGCTGATCGCCAATATCACCCCGAGCGAAGCGCACAACGGCATGGCCTTCGAGCGCTTCACCGACGAAGGGCCGATGGCGCTGCTGCCATTGCCGGAAAACCGCTGCGCCTTGGTCTGGACCCGTTTAGGTATGGACGCGCAACGTCTGGCCGATTTGAGCGAGCGTGATTTCCTCAGCGAATTGCAGGGCGTGTTCGGTTACCGCCTCGGCACACTGAAACAGGTCGGCGCGCGACATTTGTATCCGCTGACGCTGGTCGAGGCCGAAGAACAGGTGCGCTCGCATCTGGCCGTGCTCGGCAACGCGGCGCACAGCCTGCATCCGATTGCCGGGCAGGGTTTCAACCTGTCGCTGCGCGATGCCGATGCCCTGTCTGCTGCATTGCTGGCCAGCGATAAACCGCTGGGCGATTTCGCCACGTTGCAGGCCTATCGCGAGCGTCAGCGTCTCGATCAGGACCTCACCGTCGGTTTCTCCGATCAGGTCACGCGTCTGTTCGGCAGCACGCAGCCGCTGGTGTCGCTGGGCCGTAATATCGGCTTGCTCGGTCTCGATCTGTTGCCGCCGGCCAAGCGCTGGTTTGCCCGTCAGGCCATGGGTTTGGGAACGCGTCCGGATGCTTAAGTGGTTGACTAAAAAATTCGGCAAGGCGCGGTTGATGCGCTGGGTAATGACCTTCTACCCGCCCTACCTCGGCGCCGGTGTGCGCGTTCGGCACATCAGCGATGACTTCCGCGACGTGCAAGTGTCGATGGGCCTCGGCTGGTACAACCGCAATTACGTCGGCACGCAGTTTGGCGGCAGTTTGTATTCGATGGTTGACCCGTTCTTCATGCTGATGCTTATGGAAAACCTCGGTTCGAAGTACATCGTCTGGGACAAGGCCGCGGACATCGCTTTCATCGCGCCGGGCAAAGGCCCGGTGTTCGCCCGGTTCAGCATCGACGAGACCTTGCTCGCCGAGATCCGCCGGCAGACCGCCAGTGGCGAGAAATACCTGCCGCAGTTGCAGGTCGACATTCATGACGGCGCCGGCAACCTTGTCGCGCGGGTCGGTAAAACCCTTTACGTGCGGCTCAAGCCGCAAGCGAGACAGGCTTAAAGCATGGAAATGCGCGCAGATCTGCTGATTGTCGGAGCCGGAATGGTCGGCAGCGCCCTGGCGTTGGCGTTGCAGGACAGCGGGCTGGAAGTCCTGCTGCTCGACGGCAGCCCACTGAGTGTCAAACCCTTCGACGCCGAAGCCGCGTTTGAACCGCGCGTGAGTGCCTTGTCGGCAGCCAGCCAGCGAATCCTTGAACGCCTCGGCGTGTGGGACGGCATCGCCGCACGGCGCAGCAGCCCCTACACCGACATGCATGTCTGGGACGGCAGCGGCACCGGGCAGATTCATTTCTCGGCGAGCAGTGTGCACGCCGAGGTGCTGGGTCATATCGTCGAAAACCGCGTGGTGCAGGACGCCTTGCTTGACCGTTTGCACGATTGCGATCTGGGCATGCTCGCCAATGCGCGGCTGGAGCAGATGCGTCGTTCGGGCGATGACTGGCTGCTGACGCTGGCTGATGGTCGTCAGTTGCGTGCGCCGCTGGTGATTGCCGCTGACGGTGCGAACTCGGCAGTGCGGCGCCTGACCGGCGTGGCAACGCGCGAGTGGGATTATCTGCACCACGCGATCGTCACCAGTGTGCGCAGCAGCAAGCCGCACCAGATGACCGCGTGGCAGCGTTTTACCGATCACGGGCCGTTGGCATTTCTGCCGTTGGAGCGTGATGGTCAGCAGGATTGGTGCTCGATTGTCTGGTCGACCACCCCGAGTGAGGCCGAACGCTTGATGGCGCTGGACGAAGCGGATTTCTGCCGTGAGCTGGAACGTGCCTTTGAAGGGCGTCTCGGCGAGGTCATCAGTGCCGATCCGCGACTGTGCGTGCCACTGCGTCAGCGTCACGCCAAACATTATGTGGCAGAAGGCCTGGCGTTGATCGGCGATGCGGCGCACACCATTCACCCGTTGGCGGGGCAGGGTGTGAACCTCGGTTTTCTCGATGCGGCGGTGCTGGCGGAAGTGCTGTTGCAAGCAGCCGAACGCGGTGAGCGCTTGGCGGATGTGAAGGTGCTGAGCCGTTACGAGCGTCGGCGCATGCCGCATAACCTTGCGCTGATGGCGGCGATGGAAGGGTTTGAGCGGTTGTTTCAGGCCAATCCGTTGCCGGTGCGTTGGTTGCGTAATGCCGGGTTGAAGCTGGTGGAGCAGATGCCGGAGGCGAAGGCGTTATTTGTGCGGGAGGCCCTCGGGTTGACGGGGGATCTTCCGGCGCTCGCCAAACCCTGAAATCTTTGTTGGGGCTGATGGCCTCATCGCGAGCAGGCTCACTCCTACATTTGAAATGCGTTCCCCTGTAGGAGCTGCCGCAGGCTGCGATCTTTTGATCTTAAGAACAACATCAAAAGATCGCAGCCTTCGGCAGCTCCTACAGGGATGGCGGTCAATCATGCAACATCTGGTAACTCCTTCAAAAAGAGTTCGATTGAGGTGGTAAATGTGAGTCCTTATCATTTGGCCCACATTTTCCGACCGAGAGACCACTCCCATGTTGGCACCCAAGCGTCTTCTGACCGCACTGGCCTTGACCCTGATCGGCAGCACAACCGCCCAGGCCGCTGATGAGGTGGTGGTTTACTCGTCGCGCATCGATGAACTGATCAAACCGGTCTTCGATGCCTACACTGCCAAGACCGGGGTGAAGATCAAGTTCATCACCGACAAGGAAGCGCCGCTGATGCAGCGCATCAAAGCCGAAGGTGAAAACGCTACCGCCGACTTGCTGCTTACCGTTGATGCCGGCAACCTCTGGCAAGCCGAGCAGATGGGCATTCTGCAACCGTTCACCTCTAAAACCATCGACGCCAATATTCCTCTGCAATATCGCTCGTCTACTCACGCCTGGACTGGCCTGAGCCTGCGCGCGCGGACCATCGCCTATTCGACTCAACGAGTGAAGCCGGGTGAACTGACGACTTACGAAGCGCTGGCCGACAAGAACTGGGAAGGGCGCTTGTGCCTGCGCACGGCGAAGAAGGTCTACAACCAGTCGCTGACCGCGACCATGATCGAAGTCCACGGCGCGGCGAAGACCGAGGAAATCCTCAAGGGCTGGGTGAATAACCTCTCGACCGACGTGTTCTCCGATGACGTTGCAGTGCTGGAGGCGATCAACGCCGGGCAGTGCGACGTCGGCATCGTCAACACTTATTACTACGGTCGCCTGCACAAGCAGAAGCCGGAGCTGCCGGTAAAACTGTTCTGGCCGAATCAGGCGGATCGCGGTGTGCACGTGAACCTGTCGGGCATCGGTCTGACCAAGCATGCGCCGCACCCGGAAGCGGCCAAGGCTTTGGTCGAGTGGATGACCACGCCCGAAGCGCAGAAGATTTTTGCTGACGTGAACCAGGAATTCCCGGCCAACCAGGCGGTGGCGCCTTCCGAAGAAGTGGCGGCGTGGGGCAAGTTCATTGCTGATACCTTGCCGGTGGAAGTGGCGGGCAAGCGTCAGGCCGAAGCGATCCGGATGATGGATCGGGCGGGTTGGAACTGAGTCTGCTGCTGTAAAGATTAAAAGATCGCAGCCTTCGGCAGCTCCTACAGGGTGATCACATTTCCCAATGTAGGAGCTGCCGGAGGCTGCGATCTTTTCGCTTTCTTCCTTACACTCCACGATTTCCCCGCGAGACCTTTGAAGTGGCCCACCCCGCTCAACGCCGCTGGTACCCCATCGTCTTCACCATCGCCGCGTTGGTGCTGTTGCCGCTGAGCGTTCTGTTGCTCTCCTGGCAGACCATCGACCAACAAATCTGGTCACACCTGTGGCAAACCCAGATGCCGCGTCTGCTCGGCAACACCCTGACGCTGGTCGTTGGCGTCGGTGTCGGTGTGACGCTGCTCGGCGTCAGCCTCGCTTGGCTCACCAGCCTCTGCGAGTTCCCCGGCCGGCGCTGGCTCGACTGGGCGCTGATGCTGCCGTTCGCCATCCCCGCGTACGTGCTGGCCTTCGTTTTCGTAGGTCTGCTCGACTTCGCTGGTCCCGTACAGACCCTGCTGCGCGAATGGTTCGGCAGCGGCCTGCGGCTGCCGCGCGTGCGCTCCACCGGCGGGGTGATCATCGTGCTGGTGCTGGTCTTCTATCCCTACGTTTACCTGCTGGCGCGCACCGCGTTTCTCGCGCAGGGCAAAGGCCTGATGGAAGCCGCGCGAGTACTCGGCCAGTCGCCGTGGCAAGCCTTCTGGCGGGTGGCGTTGCCAATGGCGCGTCCTGCGATTGGCGCCGGCGTAGCGCTGGCGCTGATGGAAACCCTGGCAGATTTCGGTGCGGTCTCGGTGTTCAACTTCGACACCTTCACCACGGCCATCTACAAGACCTGGTACGGCTTTTTCAGCCTGCCGAGTGCGGCGCAACTGGCGAGTCTGTTGCTGCTGGTGGTGATGCTGGTGCTGTATGGCGAGCGTCGTGCGCGTGGCGCCAATCGGGCGAGCAACGAGCGGCCACGAGTCAAAGCCCTGTATCACTTGCGCGGGTTCAAGGCGCTCGCGGCAATGAGCTGGTGCGGAATGGTGTTTGCCTGCGCTTTCGTGATTCCGGTGTTGCAACTGGTTGTCTGGTTCTGGCAGCGCGGGCGTTTCGATCTCGATGAACGCTACGCCGGGCTGATCCTGCACACCCTTTATCTGGGCGGCATGGCGGCGTTGATTACCGTCTGCGTTGCTTTGCTGCTGGCGTTTGCCCGGCGCCTGGCACCCACGCAGGCGATCAACTCCGGCGTTGGTCTGGCCAATCTTGGCTACGCGCTGCCGGGCTCGGTGCTGGCGGTGTCGATCATGCTGGCGTTCAGTTATCTGGATCGCGAGCTGGTGATTCCGCTTTCGGGCTGGCTCGGTGGTGCGGGCAAACCGTTGCTGCTCGGCAGTCTGGCGGCGTTGCTGATGGCGTATCTGGTGCGTTTTATCGCGGTGGCTTACGGGCCGCTGGAAAGCAGTCTGGCGCGTATACGGCCATCTTTGCCCGAAGCAGCACGTAGCCTGGGAGTCAGTGGGCCGCGACTGTTTTTCAAAGTGTATCTGCCTCTTTTGCTGCCCGGCACGCTGAGCGCTGCGTTGCTGGTGTTCGTCGATGTGCTCAAGGAAATGCCCGCGACCCTGCTGATGCGCCCGTTTGGCTGGGACACGCTGGCCGTGCGCATCTTTGAAATGACCAGCGAAGGTGAATGGGCACGGGCGTCATTGCCGGCGCTGACCCTGGTTCTGGTCGGGTTGTTGCCGGTCATTGGCTTGATCCGGCGCTCGGCGCACCGAAACACTTAGTAGTGAGTCCTGAATCATGCGGCTACAATGCGCGGCATTCGGTGCGGTTCGTCTGACAGACCGGTTCGCTGGGATCGGCTGAGAGCCTTCTATTTCAAGGCTTTCACCCGTATAGCGGCTGTCCGCACCTTCGCCACGCCCGGAAGGAGAAACCCATGGGACAGCGTACGCCTCTGTATGACCTGCATCTCGCCCTCGGCGCGAAGATGGTCGATTTTGGCGGTTGGGACATGCCACTGCATTACGGCTCGCAGGTCGAGGAACACCACGAGGTGCGCCGCGATTGCGGGGTATTCGATGTATCCCACATGACCGTGATCGATGTCACCGGCACCCAGGCCAAAGCCTGGCTGCAGCATTTGCTGGCCAATGATGTCGACCGCCTGCACCGCCCTGGCCGGGCGTTGTACAGCACCATGCTCAACGAGCGTGGCGGCATCGTCGACGACATGATCGTCTATCGTCTTGATGACTGTTATCGCCTGGTGTTCAACGCCTCCACTCGCGATCAGGATCTGGCCTGGATGAACGCGCAGCTCGGCAAGTACGACGTGCAACTGCACGAGCGCTCCGAGTTGGCGATGCTCGCCATTCAAGGTCCGCAGGCCCGGCACAAGATTGCCGAACTGGTCACCCAGTCCCGCGCCACGCTGATCCAGCACCTCAAACCCTTCGAAGGCTATACCGACGGCGACTGGTTCATCGCCCGTACCGGTTACACCGGTGAAGATGGTCTGGAAATCTGTCTGCCGGCCAATCAGGCGCCGGGTTTCTTCAACGATCTGGTCGGTGCCGGTATTTCCCCGATCGGCCTCGGTGCCCGCGACACCCTGCGGGTGGAAGCCGGGATGAACCTCTACGGTCAGGACATTCATCAGGACGTTTCGCCGCTGGCCTCGAATATGGCCTGGAGCATCGCCTGGGAACCGGCCACGCGCCAGTTCATCGGCCGCGCTGCGCTGGAAGCAGAAAAAGCCGCCGGCGTTGCGCACAAACTGGTCGGCCTGGTGCTGGAAGAACGCGGCGTTTTGCGCGCTCATCAAGTGGTTCGTATCGCCGATGTTGGCGAAGGGGAGATCACCAGTGGTAGTTTCTCTCCTACGCTAAGCAAATCGATTGCCCTGGCGCGTGTTCCGATGGCAACCGCCGACCGCGCCGAAGTGGAAATCCGTGGCAAGTGGTATCCGGTACGGGTGGTCAAACCGACCTTCGTGCGCCATGGCAAAACTTTGATCTAACCTTTTTCCGGCGGGCATGACCGCTGACAATTTCTCGAGGACACCGAAGATGAGCGATATCCCTGCCGACCTGCGTTTTGCCGAAAGTCATGAATGGGCCCGTCTGGAAGCCGATGGCACCGTCACCGTGGGCATCAGCGATCACGCGCAGGAAGCGCTGGGCGATGTGGTGTTCGTCGAGTTGACTGAAGTGGGTAACAAATTCGCCGCTGAAGATCAGGCGGGTGTGGTTGAGTCGGTGAAAGCCGCTTCCGACATCTATTCGCCGATCAGCGGTGAAGTCATCGCCGTCAACGAAGAACTGAGCGGTTCGCCGGAACTGCTGAACTCCGACCCGTACGGCGCGTGGATCTTCAAGATCAAGCCAAGCGACAAGGCTGAGCTGGACAAGCTGCTGGACGCTGCCGCTTACAAGGCTGCCATCGGCGAGTAAGCGTGAAGCAACACCCCAAAGCCCCGACCTGTCGGGGCTTTTTTATGCACGATGCAATCCCCTGTAAGAGTGAGCCTGCTCGCGATAGCGGTGGGTCAGTCAGCCTTAAGGTGTCTGAAGGAACGCTATCGCGAGCAGGCTCACTCCTACAGGGGTATGCGGTGCACTGAAAATGGGTTGCCACATCGGCTGCTATGCTGGTTTGACCGTGTTGCATTGACGCCGAGCGCCAGCCAAGAGAGAGCCCGTCATGTCCCAGTTGCCGTCCCTGAGCCAGTTACGCGATCCCGACGCTTTTCTGCGCCGCCACCTCGGCCCCGATGCCGTCGAACAGCAGACGATGCTCGACAGACTCGGCCTCGGTAGTCGAATCGAACTGATCGAGCAAACGGTGCCGCCAGGCATTCGCTTCAATCGCGCGCTCGACCTGCCACCCGCGCTGGATGAACAAGCCGCACTGGCCAAACTGCGTGGATACGCCGAGCAGAACCAGGTCTGGACCAGCCTGATCGGCATGGGCTACCACGGCACCCTGACGCCGACCGTCATCCTGCGCAACGTCCTGGAAAATCCCGGTTGGTACACCGCGTACACGCCGTACCAACCGGAGATCGCGCAGGGCCGACTCGAAGCGCTGCTGAATTTCCAGCAACTGACCATCGACCTCACCGGCCTCGAACTGGCCAACGCTTCGCTGCTTGATGAAGCGACGGCGGCTGCCGAAGCCATGGCGCTGGCCAAGCGTGTCGCGAAGTCGAAGAGCAATCTGTTTTTTGTCGATGAGAACTGTCATCCGCAAACCATTTCCGTGGTGCAGACCCGCGCCGAAGGTTTTGGCTTCGAATTGATCATCGACGCTGTGGATAACTTGAAGCAGCACCAGGTATTCGGCGCGCTGCTGCAGTATCCCGACACTCATGGCGAGATCCGTGATCTGCGGCCGTTGATCGATCACTTGCATGCGCAGCAGGCGCTGGCCTGTGTCGCTACCGATTTGTTGAGTTTGCTGTTGCTGACGCCACCGGGTGAACTGGGTGCCGATGTGGTGTTCGGCTCGTCCCAGCGCTTCGGCGTGCCGATGGGTTACGGCGGCCCGCATGCCGCATTTTTTGCCAGTCGCGAGGAATACAAACGGGCGATTCCCGGGCGGATCATCGGTGTGTCGAAAGATGCCCGGGGCAACGTCGCGCTGCGCATGGCACTGCAAACCCGCGAGCAACATATTCGCCGCGAGAAGGCTAACTCGAACATCTGCACGGCGCAGGTGCTGCTGGCCAATATCGCCAGTTTCTACGCGGTGTATCACGGGCCGGAAGGCTTGAAACGTATTGCCCAGCGCGTGCATCGGCTGACCTGCATTCTGGCGGCAGGGCTTGAGCGCAAAGGCATCACTCGGGTCAATGCGCAGTTCTTTGACACGCTGACGCTGGACGTTGGCGGTGCGCAAACCGCGATTATCGAAAGCGCTCAGGCTGCGCAGATCAACCTGCGAATTCTTGGCCGCGGCCGTGTGGGGCTGAGTCTTGATGAAACAACCAATGAAAGCACGGTGGCCAAGCTGTTCGATGTATTACTGGGTGCCGATCATGGGTTGAACGTCGACGAACTTGACGCTGAAGCCCTGAGCTCGGGCATCCCCGACAATCTTCAGCGCAAAACGCCGTACCTGCGCCATCCGGTGTTCAACGCCCACCACAGCGAAACCGAGATGCTGCGCTACCTCAAACAACTGGAGAACAAGGATCTGGCGCTCAACCAGTCAATGATCCCGCTGGGCTCCTGCACCATGAAACTCAACGCCACCAGCGAGATGATCCCGATCACCTGGCCGCAATTCGCCAACCTGCACCCGTTTGTGCCCAGAGAGCAGGCGGTCGGTTACACGCTGATGATCGAAGAGCTGGAGCGCTGGCTGTGCGCAATCACCGGGTTCGATGCGATCTGCATGCAGCCCAACTCCGGCGCGCAGGGCGAATACGCAGGGCTGCTGGCGATTCGCAAATACCATGAGAGCCGGCAGCAGGGCGGACGTGATGTGTGCCTGATTCCGTCCTCGGCCCACGGCACCAACCCGGCCTCGGCGCAGATGGTCGGGTTACGGGTGGTGATCGTTGAGTGCGACGAGGCCGGCAACGTTGATCTCGATGACTTGAAAGCCAAGGCTGCCGAGGCCGGGGCGAAATTGTCCTGCCTGATGGCGACCTACCCGTCGACCCACGGCGTGTACGAGGAGGGTATCAGCGAAATCTGCGAAGTTATCCACACGCACGGCGGCCAGGTTTACATGGATGGTGCCAATCTTAATGCGCAGGTCGGACTGGCCCGGCCGGCGGACATCGGCGCTGATGTCTCGCACATGAACCTGCACAAGACCTTTTGCATTCCCCATGGCGGCGGCGGGCCGGGCATGGGGCCGATCGGGATTCGCGCGCACCTGGCGCCGTTCGTCGCCAATCATCCGGTGGTGCCGATTGACGGGCCGCTGCCGCAGAATGGAGCAGTCAGTGCGGCGCCATGGGGCAGTGCGAGCATTTTGCCGATCAGCTGGATGTACATCGCCATGATGGGGCCGCAACTGGCGGATGCCAGTGAGGTGGCGATTCTGGCGGCGAATTACCTGGCGCAGCATTTGTCTGGCGCATTTCCCGTGTTGTACACCGGGCGTAACGGGCGGGTGGCCCATGAATGCATTCTCGATTTACGGCCATTGAAGGCGCAGACCGGGATCAGTGAAGAGGACGTTGCCAAGCGTCTGATGGATTACGGTTTCCATGCGCCGACCATGTCCTTCCCGGTGCCGGGCACGTTGATGGTCGAGCCGACCGAAAGCGAGTCGAAAGCGGAGCTGGACCGGTTTATCGGCGCCATGCTGAGTATTCGCGCGGAAATCACTGAAGTGCAGAACGGCAACTGGCCGGCCGAGGACAACCCGCTGAAACGAGCGCCGCATACTTTGGCGGATATCACCGGGGTTTGGGAGCGGCCGTACAGCATCGAGCAAGGAGTTACCCCGGATGCGCACACCAAGGCGCACAAATATTGGCCGGCGGTGAATCGGGTCGACAATGTCTACGGCGATCGCAACCTGTTCTGCGCCTGTGTCCCGGTGGATGATTACCGCTGAACTCTCTGGTGGCACACTGTCCCCTGTAGGAGTGAGCCTGCTCGCGATAGCGGTGAATCAGTCACCGGAGAATTTGCTGATACACCGCTATCGCGAGCAGGCTCACTCCTACAAGGGATTGTGGTGATCCTGAAATCCGGGCAAAAAAATGCCGCTCGATTGAGCGGCATTTTTGCTTCGGCGAACGGCTTACTCGGAAGCCACGGCATTCTTCGCCAGAATCGCATTCGCCAGTTCCATGTCCGACGCCTGCAGGCCCGGATTGTCGGCGCGGACCTTCTGCATCGCCGCTTCCAGATACGGCCCACGAATGCCGCCGTCACTGGCAACGAAACTGCCGGCATCGTCCTGTGCGGCGATGATCAGCTTGTGATCCTTGAAGGTCAGATAGGTCGAGCCGGTGGTCGCACCGGACGAGATGACGTTACGCCAAAAGCTGTCCGCCATGGCCGAACCAACGGGAAGGGACAGCAAGGCCAGAGTGGCGACAGCAAGTTTGAGACGCATGATGAGATGACTCCTGGGGGTTAACTACGGCGTTGGATCGCCATTTCCCCGATCCGGTTCCGTGGCGGCTTATTTCTGCTCGCTCTGCGGCGTCACCCGTAGCACTTCCTCAACCGTCGTCAGTCCCGCCGCGACTTTCTGCGCGCCGGACAAACGCAAGCTGCGCATGCCTTCCTTGAACGCCTGGCGGCGGATGGCCGTGAGGTCGGTGTCCGGGGTGATGAACGCCTTGAGGCTGTCGCTCAGTTGCATGATCTCGTAGACCCCGGCGCGGCCGCGATAGCCGGTGTCGCGGCATTCCACGCAACCGATGGCGCGTTGCGCGTTGCTCGGCAACGGCGCTTGCCACGGGCGGGTCAGGGTTTGCCAGTCTTCTTCTTCGAGCGTCAGCGGCGCCTTGCAATGCGGGCACAAGGTGCGCACCAAACGCTGGGCCATGACCCCGAGCACGGTGGCTTTGATCAGGTAGTGCGGCACGCCGAGTTCGAGCAAACGGCTGATCGCGCTGGGGGCGTCGTTGGTGTGCAGTGTCGACAACACCAAGTGCCCGGTGAGCGCCGCCTGAATGGCCATTTCAGCGGTTTCCAGATCACGGATCTCGCCGATCATGATGATGTCCGGGTCCTGCCGCATCAGTGCGCGCACCCCGGCGGCGAAGCTCAGGTCGATGTTGTGCTGCACCTGCATTTGGTTGAATGCGGGTTCGACCATTTCGATCGGGTCTTCGATGGTGCAGAGGTTGACCTCCGGCGTCGCCAGTTTTTTCAACGTGGTGTAGAGCGTGGTGGTCTTGCCCGAACCAGTCGGCCCGGTGACCAGAATGATGCCATTGGGCTGGCGGGTCATGTCCTGCCAGCGGCGCAGGTCATCGGCACTGAAACCCAACTGGTCGAAATCCTTGAGCAGCACCTCCGGGTCGAAAATCCGCATGACCATTTTTTCGCCGAACGCTGTGGGCAGGGTCGAAAGCCGCAACTCGACTTCGCCGCCATCCGGGGTCTTGGTCTTCACCCGGCCGTCCTGAGGTTTGCGCTTTTCGGCGACGTTCATGCGGCCGAGGCTTTTCAGGCGACTGACAATCGCCATGGTCACCTGCGGCGGAAATTGGTAGACGTTGTGCAGCACGCCGTCGATGCGAAAACGCACGGTGCCTTGCTCGCGGCGCGGTTCGATGTGGATATCACTGGCGCGCTGCTGGAAGGCGTACTGGAACAGCCAGTCGACGATGTTGACGATGTGCGCGTCGTTGGCGTCCGGCTCCTGATCGCTGGCGCCGAGGTTGAGCAGTTGTTCGAAGTTGCCGAGATTGCCGCTCTGGGCGTCGGCATTGCTGGCGCCGCTGACCGATTTGGCCAAGCGGAAGAACTCGACGCTGAAGCGCTGGATGTCCGCCGGGTTGGCCACCACCCGTTTGATCGGCAGCTTCAACACGTGAGTCAGGTCGGCTTCCCAGCCGGTGACGTAAGGTTGAGCGCTGGCCACGGTCACCGCATCGCGGTCGACCGCCACCGCAAGAATCTTGTGCCGTTGTGCGAAGGCGTAGGACATCAGTGGGGTGATGGCGGCGACGTTGATCTTCAGCGGATCGATGCGCAAATACGGCTGGCCGGCCTGCTGTGCCAGCCACAGGGTCAGACTTTCCAGATCAAGATGCTTGCCCGGACGGCTGAGGTCGTCCAGTTGCTGACTGGCGATAAATTCCAGTGGGTGCATCTGGCCATGGGCTGCATGACGGCGACGGGCATTCAGTGCCTGCTCCGCCGAGTCCTGGCAAATAAAGCCTTGGGCGACCAGTTCACGCAACACCTCGTTGAGTTCCAGCCAGCGGTCCTGAGTGGCAAGTTGAACGGACATGCGGGCTTCCTTTTGAGCGACAGTGCGCAAAAGGATAGTCGCGGCCCGGTAGGCCGTTGGGCCACTACCCGACGAAGCCGTTGCCGGATTTGTCAGCCAGCCGCTTGCTCTGGCGCATCCCAAGCGCTGTCGGCGGTTTGCAGATTGACCGAGCAGACGCTGATCAGGTTACGAAGTTTTTCTGCGATCACTTGCGCGCGATGCCAGCTGAAACCGCCCATGACGATGTCGATCGACATCAAGTCGTCCATCCGCTGCACGTTGACCTGCTCGGGCGTGAGGAATTGCAGGGCGAACAGGTTGAGCACGCGCACCAGCAAATCCGGCTCGGCCTCAGCGAGGATCTGATACTGCGCCAGGCAGTGGGCGTTACTGACGTTCCAGACGTCGGCGCGGGTTGGTGCGCTGTTTACGGCTTCGAGGTGCGGCATGGCGGGTCTCCAAAATCACTGGAGGAAGTTTTACATTCGGTGGCGGGTATTTCTTGGCTATGATCGGCGTTAATGACGGCTGATCGAAAAGATCAATTCGTATAATCCGGTTATTGAGGTTTTTCTATGCACAGCGAGCTGGACAGCTACGACCGCAAGATTCTCGCCCTGCTGCAAGAGGACGCTTCACTGTCGAGCGCGCAGATCGCCGAACAGGTCGGCCTGTCGCAATCGCCGTGCTGGCGGCGGATTCAGCGGATGAAGGAGGAGGGGATCATTCGTGGCCAGGTGACCTTGCTCGATCGCAAGAAGATCGGCCTGAACACGCAAATCTTTGCCGAGATCAAACTCAACGCGCATGGGCGTTCGAATTTCACGGAATTCACCGAAGCGATTCGCGGCTTTCCGGAGGTGCTGGAGTGTTATGTGCTGATGGGCGCGGTGGATTTTCTGTTGCGCATTGTCGCGGCGGACATCGAGGCGTATGAGCGGTTCTTCTTCGAGAAGCTGTCGCTGGTGCCGGGGATTCAGGAAGTGAATTCGATCGTGGCGTTGTCGGAGATCAAGTCCACCACCAGCCTCCCGGTTTGAGGTAAGGCGGCTGGCCTCTTCGCGAGCAGGCTCGCTCCCACATTGGAATGCAATCCCCTGTGGGAGCGAGCCTGCTCGCGAAAGCGGTGTTACATGCGCAGGAGCATTTTCCACGCGCGATTCTGGTAAACCGCAATCGCCTGCTGCTTGCGTGCGTCGAGCAGTTCGTCAGTGATCGTCGGCTCGTTGGCCAGTTGCGCCAGCTTGTTCAGTTCGCCGTACAGACGATCCATTTCCGGGATCTCCAGCACGTTACGAGCATGGTGCAGCCAGACCTGAATGCGTTCGATACGCGGCAGTTGCTCAGCCAGATCTTCCGGCTGCTGCTGATAACGCTGCAATTGCAGGGCCGTGGCTTCTTCGCCCAAGGTCCGCGGCAACCAGCTGTGCAGCTGCGCGCCACCCTGACGATTACCACGTACGTTGCGATCGGCGGTCCAGGTGCGGGCCAGCAACCAACGCGAAGTGTTCAGCGAGAACGAGCCCCAGCGTGGATCTTCCAGCTCTTCGAGGAACTGCTCCGGCGCAGCTTTGCGCACGTCTTCGTCTTCGATACCGGCCTGCACCAGCGGGCGCCAGTCTTCCAGCAACGCATCCAGGGCAATGCGCAAGTCGTGGGTCGACTGACGTGGTGCGGCCTGGCCGAGACTGCTCAGCAGGGCGCGCATTTCGGCGAGGTTCTCGACCCAGTCGAGCAACAGGCGCCAGTGGCCATTGAAACGATATTGTTCAGCCAGACGCTGGCTGCTGCCGAGCAAGTGCCAGCTCAGCGCAGCGAAGGCGTCGTCGAGTTGGGTTTCCGGGGTCAGCTCCGGCGCCGGCAGGCTCAGCGAGTAGCTGTTGGCGTCGTACAGACGATAACCGCGCTCGGCCTTGCTGATATCGCACGGCATCAGCGCCAGGGTTTCGGCCAGTTCAGCGGCCAGTTCCAGCAGCGCGGCAGGCTCGCCTTCGCGCAGTTCCAGTTCCAGCTCGCAGATTTCTTCTTTCTGCTTGCCAACTACCACGTGACCGAGATCCAGCGCGGCTTCGATGACCACTTTGCTCTTGCCACGGCCCCAGGCAATTTCGGCGCGCTCGCGGACGAAATCGGTGGTGAAGATCGGCTTGAGGGTTTTCTTGTCCAGTTCGGCCAGCGACTCGGGCCAGCATTCGCCGTCGAGTTTCTTCACGTCGAGCTTGGCTTTCGGCAATTTCCAGTCGTATTCATTGCGCTCGGACAGACCGGCGACGCTCTGGCCACGGGTCTTGAGGGTCTGAATCACTTCGTCACCGTCCTTGCGCAGGCGCAGGGCAACTTTGGCCTGGGCCAGGTCGCGCTCGGGGGTGTCGAAGTACTGGTTCATCAACTCACGGCGTTCCCAGCCACTTTTGTTGCGTTTCTTCAATAACGGGTGCTCGCGCAGGGCGGCGAGGGTTTCGCGGCTGACGCGGAGTTTGATTTCGGTTTCTTTCTGCATGGCCGGAAAATCCAGGATCGGGAGCGCAGCCGGGGAATATGTGGCTGCCAAGGCCGTGCAGTGTACAGGACTGATTCGTCCTACGCCCTGCGGCGGTTTATTCCTGACGCCGGATGGTTCTATGATGGACTTCAAATCGGGAGTTGGAGTCAGCGATGCCTTTGCCGTCCATGCAAGACCAGTTCGCTGCGCTGATTGCCGCGCCGTCGGTCAGCTGTACCCAACCGAACCTTGATCAGTCCAACCGCGCGGTAATCGATTTGCTCGCCGGCTGGCTGGGTGATCTGGGTTTCAGCTGCGATATCCAGCAAGTCAGCCCCGGCAAATTCAACCTGCTCGCCAGTTTCGGCAGCGGCCCCGGCGGGCTGGTGCTGGCCGGGCACAGCGACACGGTGCCGTACGACGATGCGTTGTGGCAGACCGATCCGCTGAAGCTCACCGAAGTCGATGGCCGCTGGGTCGGCCTCGGCAGTTGCGACATGAAGGGCTTTTTCGCCCTGATCATCGAAGCCGTGCTGCCTCTGCTCGATCAGCCTTTCAAGCAACCGCTGCTGATCCTCGCTACCTGCGATGAAGAAAGCTCGATGTCTGGCGCCCGCGCACTGGCCGAGGCCGGGCGTCCGCTGGGTCGTGCGGCGGTAATCGGCGAGCCGACCGGGCTCAAGCCGATCCGCATGCACAAAGGCATCATGATGGAGCGCATCGACATTCTCGGGCAGAGCGGCCATTCGTCGGATCCGCGTCTGGGCCACAGTGCTCTTGAAGCCATGCACGATGCGATTGGCGAACTGCGTGGCTTGCGCCTGTTGTGGCAGCGTGAATTCAATAATCCGCAGTTCAGCGTGCCGCAGCCAACGATGAACTTTGGCTGCATTCATGGCGGCGACAATCCCAACCGTATCTGCGGCCAGTGTTCGCTGGAGTTTGATCTTCGGCCGTTGCCGGGCATGGACCCGAAAGTCCTGCGTGCGGAGATTCTGCGCAAGCTCAACCCGGTGGCCGAGCGACATCAGGTGAAGATCGATTACAAACCGTTGTTCCCGGAAGTGCCACCGTTTGAGCAGTCGGAAGATGCCGAACTGGTGCGCATCGCCGAAAAGCTCACCGGTCACAGCGCCGAAGCAGTAGCGTTCGGCACCGAAGCGCCTTATCTTCAGCGCCTTGGCTGCGAAACCATCGTGCTCGGCCCCGGCGACATTGCGTGCGCGCATCAGCCCGGCGAGTACCTTGAAATGTCACGTTTGCAGCCTACCGTGCATCTATTACGGCAACTGATTGAACATTACTGCCTGAAGAATTGAACGGCTCCCTTGTAGGAGCTGCCGAAGGCTGCGATCTTTTGATTTTGTTTTGAAGATCAAGATCAAAAGATCGCAGCCTTCGGCAGCTCCTACAGCGGCAGCCGTTAAATTAGTGGGAATCCAACCCGTATTCATGAGGAGAGCGCGCGTGTCGCCAAGCCTGTTCCGACGATAACCATCAGCCCGCTGTGCGTTTTCCGTTTCGCCCTTTTTCCGGCTGCTATTTATTACAGGCCCAGGTACATGCCCGAATACGTCAATTGGCTTCGCCACGCATCCCCTTACATCAATGCCCATCGCGACTGCACCTTCGTCGTCATGCTGCCCGGCGACGGTGTTGAGCATCCGAATTTTGGCAACATCGTCCACGACCTCGTCTTGTTGCACAGCCTTGGCGTGCGCTTGGTATTGGTGCACGGTTCGCGCCCGCAAATTGAAACCCGCCTCGCCGCCCGTGGCCTGACCCCGCATTACCACCACGGCATGCGCATCACCGATGCGGCAACCCTGGAATGCGTGATCGATGCCGTCGGCCAGTTGCGTATTGCGATCGAAGCGCGGCTGTCGATGGACATGGCTTCCTCGCCGATGCAGGGCTCACGCCTGCGCGTGGCCAGCGGCAACCTCGTTACCGCGCGGCCGATCGGTGTGCTTGAAGGCGTCGACTATCACCACACCGGCGAAGTGCGCCGGGTCGACCGCAAGGGCATCAATCGCTTGCTCGACGAGCGTTCGATCGTGCTGCTGTCGCCGCTGGGCTACTCGCCGACCGGTGAAATCTTCAACCTCGCCTGCGAAGACGTCGCCACCCGCGCCGCCATCGACCTGGGCGCAGACAAGCTGCTGCTGTTCGGCGCTGACCTCGGCCTGATCGACGAAAACGGCAAACTGGTGCGCGAACTGCGTCCACAGCAAGTGCCGGCGCATTTGCAGCGTCTGGGCAGCAGTAACTACCAGGCTGAACTGCTCGATGCCGCCGCCGAAGCCTGCCGTGGCGGCGTGGCGCGCAGCCATATCGTCAGTTACGCCGAGGATGGCGCGCTGCTGACCGAGCTGTTCACCCGTGACGGTGGCGGTACGCTGGTCGCGCAGGAGCAATTCGAACTGGTGCGTGAGGCGGCAATTGAAGATGTCGGCGGCTTGCTGGATTTGATCAGCCCGCTGGAAGAGCAGGGGATTCTGGTGCGTCGTTCGCGCGAAGTGCTGGAGCGCGAGATCGAGCAGTTCAGCGTGGTTGAGCGTGAAGGGATGATCATCGCCTGCGCGGCGCTGTATCAGATTGCCGATTCCGATGCCGGTGAGCTGGCGTGCCTGGCGGTGAATCCTGAGTATCGCCATGGCGGTCGCGGTGATGAACTGCTGGAGCGCATCGAGACTCGTGCGCGGGCACAGGGTTTGAAAACCTTATTCGTCCTCACCACACGCACCGCACACTGGTTCCGCGAGCGCGGGTTCGAACCGAGCAGCGTCGAACGCCTGCCGGCGGCGCGGGCTTCGCTGTACAACTTTCAACGTAATTCGAAGATCTTCGAAAAGACCCTTTAAGAAAAAGCCCCGGTGCGGGGGCTGAATGGGACCTGTGTAGGAGCTGCCGAAGGCTGCGATCTTTTGATCTTGTTTTTGAGACCAAAATCAAAAGATCGCAGCCTTCGGCAGCTCCTACATTGGGTTATGCGTTACTGCACAAACTTCGCGCTGACGTACGGTGAGTAGTCCGGCAGCACCGTTTCAACCTTGCCCTGTTCCTTCAAAAATTTCGCCGTCTCGCCAATCGCCTTCGCTGTGCCGCCGTCGAGCAGCGCCGTGGTTTGCTGCGCCTTGGCATCCGGGAACGCTGAACCTGCGAGCAATTCCGGTACATCGGCGGCATTGGCACCGGTCAGTTTGGCGATTTTCTGTACCGGCACCGAGTCAGCCGTCCAGCTGTCTTTATGTGCGGCGTAATCGGCGAATGAGTCGAGCGTGACCTTGGCGAACTTCGCGACAACCTCAGGATGCTTCTCGGCAAAATCCTTGCGCGCGACCCAAACCTCGAAGGTTGGCGCGCCCCACTGACCAACCTGCGCAGCATCGGTCAGGGTCTTGCCGGTCTTGCGGATTTCCCCCAGCGCCGGCGACCAGACAAACGCGCCATCGATATCGCCACGCTTCCACGCCGCTGCGATCTCCGCCGGTTGCAGGTTCACCACTTTGACTTTCGAGCTATCCAGCCCCCAGTGCTTGAGTGCGCCGAGCAGGCTGTAGTGAGAGGTGGACACAAAAGGAGTGGCGATGGTTTTGCCGACCAGATCCTGCGGAGTATTGATTCCGCTGCCATTACGCACCACCAGTGCTTCGGCGGCATTGATCTGCGCTGAAACGATGAACGCCACGATCGGCAGATTGCGCGAAGCGGCGGCCGCCAACGGGCTGGAACCGAGGTTGCCGATCTGCACGTCGCCCGAAGCAATGGCTGTCACAACTTCCGGGCCGCTGTTGAAACGGCGCCAGTCGATTTTCTCGCCGATGGTTTTCTCGTAGACGCCGTCAGCCTGGGGGACTTTGCTCGGGTCGATACCGGTTTGATAACCCACGGTGAGGTTGGCGGCATGGGCCGAAAAAGAAATCAGTGCTGACACACAAACTGTAACAAATTGACTAGATAGTGCGCGTTTGGCCATCATGGCGTCGCCTTTTCGATAGGGTTTGACGATTTGGGGTTACGCCAAAGCTAATCGATATAAAAAAAGGCTAACAAATACCATTTAGGAATGAGCTTAGTCGCCGATACGCTGTTTCCCGGCGGAGGTGGCAAGATACTGGCCATATTCCGAAATGATATGAAAAAGAATGAATAAATTCTTTTTGGGTTTATCAGGAAATCTTTACTCTGCACGGACCAAATCACTGCGATTAGACCTTGGTCGTAGACATACAAGGTTACGATTGACTTGTCAGTCACGGTCTGGCGCTAATCGCGCATCTTAGGACCCGGGGCATCAGACCCAGGGCCAGGAACACAAGAATTAGAAACGAGAGGAGCTTTACATGAACAAGTCCACCTTGGCCCTGGCTGTGGCCGTAGGGGTTATGGCGCAGCAGGCAGGCGCCGCCGGTTTCATCGAAGACAGCAAAGCTACTTTGGGGCTGCGTAACTTCTACATCAACACTGACAACCGTAGCGGAACAAACGAACCAAGCCGCAACGAAGAGTGGGGCCAAGGCTTCGATCTGCGTTTCATTTCCGGCTATACCCAAGGCACCGTTGGTTTTGGTATCGACGCGATCGGCCTGCTGGGTGTACGTCTGGATTCGGGCGGCGGCACCAACGGCAACGTTACCGCTGATGGCAAACCTGGCCCCGCTTACGGCGGCACTGTTTTCCCAAGCGAATCCAACGGTCAGGCAGTTGATAACTTCTCCAGCCTGGGCCTGACGGCCAAAGCCAAGATCTCCCAGACCGAACTGAAGCTGGGTACCCTACAGCCGAAGAACCCGGTCATCGTGACCAACGACGGTCGTCTGCTGCCACAAACCTGGCAGGGTGGTCAGATCACTTCCGGCGATATCAAGGACCTGACCCTGGTCGGTGGTCAGATCGAGCACGCCAAAGGCCGTAACTCCAGCAACAATGAACAGCTGTCTATCAACGGCGCGGCACCGCGTACTGTTAACAGCAACAAGTTCATCTACGCCGGTGGTGACTACAAAATCACCAAAGACCTGACTGCGCAGTACTACTACGGCAACCTGGAAGATTTCTACAAGCAACACTTCCTGGGTCTGGTTCACAACTGGGCAATCGGCCCGGGCGTGCTGAAGTCTGACTTCCGTTACTTCAACAGCTCCGACGACGGCGCCAACGGCAACACCCCTGCTTACTTCAGCAGCGGTAACTATTCCGGTGTTGCCAGCGGTCGCGGTAAAGTCGACAACAACTTGTACAGCGGCCTGTTCCTGTACACCGTTGCAGGTCACACCTTCGGTGGTGGCTACCAGGTTTCCAACGGCAGCAGCGACTTCCCTTGGCTGAACCAGGGTGACGGCTCGTCGAACTACACCATCACCGACATGCAGATTCAGAAGTTCGGCCGTGCCGGCGAACGTACCTGGCAAGCTCGCTACTCGTATGACTTCGCCAAAGTCGGCGTACCAGGCCTGACCGCTGGTATGGTTTACCTGCGTGGCGACAACATCGACACCGTTACTTCCCGCGGTCTTGAAAACGGTAATGGCGACTCCGAGTGGGAACGTGACCTGACTGTCGGTTACGTCGTACCGGAAGGCCCGCTGAAAAACGTTGGCTTCATGTGGAAAAACGCTACCTGGCGTACCAACATCGCTGGCGTTCGAGACCAGGACGAAAACCGCCTGATCCTCAGCTACTCGATCCCGCTGCTGTAATAGCGCGTCTCGATTCGTTGATGTAAAAAAAGCCCCGTCCGGCATCGCGCCGGACGGGGCTTTTGCGTTTTCGAGTCAGGCCCACCCCCGTAAGCCCTCCCCGAATTTCCCTCTTTACAGCAACTCAAGGCCTTCTCGAACCTTGCGACCGATGTTCGTCGGGATGCCGTTCAGCGTCCAGTGAACAGATGTTTAATATTCAATTATGATCTAGATATCTCATTATTTATTCTTTTTCACGATGGCAAATCCCGAGCTACAGTTGACGTCTCGAACAACTCATCAGGAGCAGCACCATGAGCCTCAGACTCGGCGACATCGCCCCCGATTTCGAACAGGATTCCAGCGCCGGCAAGATTCGTTTCCACGAATGGCTGGGCGATAGCTGGGGCGTGCTGTTCTCCCATCCGGCGGACTTCACCCCGGTGTGCACCACTGAGCTGGGCTTCACCGCCAAGCTCAAGGATGAGTTCAGCAAACGCGGCGTCAAAGCCATTGCGCTGTCGGTCGACCCGGTGGATTCGCACCACAAGTGGATCGAAGATATCAACGAAACCCAGAACACTGTCGTCAACTTTCCGATCCTGGCCGATGCCGATCGCAAGGTGTCCGATCTGTATGACCTGATCCACCCGAATGCCAACGACACGCTGACCGTGCGTTCGCTGTTCGTGATCGATCCGAACAAGAAGATTCGTCTGACCATCACGTATCCGGCGAGCACCGGGCGTAATTTTCACGAGATTCTGCGGGTGATTGATTCGCTGCAACTCACCGACAACTACAAGGTGGCCACCCCGGCCAACTGGCAGGACGGTGAAGAGGTGGTGATCGTGCCTTCGTTGAAAGATGAAGAAGAGATCAAGCAGCGCTTTCCGAAGGGTTATCGCGCGGTGAAGCCGTACCTGCGCCTGACGCCACAGCCGAATAAGTGAAATTTGCGGTGTAGCCACCACCCTTTCGCGAGCAGGCTCGCTCCCACATTTGAAACACGATTCCCTGTGGGAGCGAGCCTGCTCGCGAAGGCGTCAGTCCGGGCAGTACAGAATTCAGAACCACTAAGCAGGGGATTTCAGGCCGTTTCGACGGCCTTTTTTTTCGCCCGAAACAAAGCAACCCGCATATCTCCAAAACGTATAACCAAATGAATAAATATGATTTATGGATATATATATCAGCTGGTAAGGTCACTCCCATCGAAGCGAGATCGCAACCCGCGAATCGCCTGTAACGCTTAAGGAATTGTCTCAATGCTGGTCGTCTCACTCGGTGGCAGTCCCAGCCTGCGCTCCCGTTCCGGGGTGCTGCTGGAACGCTCGCAACGCTGGTTGCAGGCGCAAGGGGTGGAAGTGGTGAGTTATCAGGTGCGGGACTTCCCGGCCGAGGATTTGCTCCACGCCCGCTTCGACAGCCCGAAGGTGCTCGACCTGCTGCAACAGATTGAAAACGCCGACGGCCTGTTGATCGCCACACCGGTTTACAAAGCGTCGTTCTCCGGCGCGTTGAAAACGCTGCTGGATCTGCTGCCCGAGCGCGCCCTGAACCACAAGATTGTTTTGCCTATGGCCACTGGCGGCAGCATCGCCCACATGCTGGTGGTCGATTACGCCCTCAAACCGGTGTTGTCGGCATTGAAAGCCCAGGAAATGCTTCAAGGGATTTTCGCCGAGGACAGCCAGATCGCTTATGGCGAAGGCAGTGCCGCAGCACAACTGGCACCGGCGCTGGAGCAGCGACTGCATGAAGCGCTGGATCAGTTTGTCGGCGCCATGGCCCGCCGGCCGAAACCGCTGGAACCGGGCCTGTTGAACGAACGTTTGTTGAGTGCTCGCTGGAGCATTTAAGTCTCACCGGAATTTGAAGTACTCGCCTTACTCGCCCGCCAACGGGCAAGCAGGTGCAGCCAAAACCCAACAGCAAAAAGGAGAGCGCTATGCGCACTGTATTTTTGCGTCGTGGTCTGGTCGCTCTGTTTGCTGCGGCTGTCACCTTCGGCGCCATCACTCAAGCTCAAGCCGAGACTCTTCGGATCGGTTATCAGAAGTACGGCACGCTGGTGCTTCTCAAAGCCAAAGGCACTCTGGAAAAGCGTCTGGCCGCCCAAGGCGTCGACGTGCAATGGACTGAATTCCCCGGCGGCCCGCAACTGCTCGAAGGCCTGAACGTCGGCTCGATCGACTTTGGCGTCACCGGCGAAACCCCGCCGGTGTTCGCTCAGGCTGCCGGTGCCGATCTGCTTTACGTCGCCTACGAACCGCCGGCGCCGAACAGCGAAGCGATCCTTGTGCCGAAAGACTCGCCGATCAAATCGGTGGCCGATCTCAAAGGCAAGAAAGTCGCGCTGAACAAAGGCTCCAACGTTCACTACCTGCTGGTGCGTGCACTGGAAGACGCCGGCCTCAAATACACCGACATTCAAACCGTATTCCTGCCGCCCGCCGATGCTCGCGCTGCGTTCGAACGTGGCAGCGTCGACGCCTGGGTCATCTGGGATCCGTACCAGGCCGCCGCCGAGAAACAACTGCAAGCGCACACCCTGCGCGACGGCAAAGGCATCGTCGACAACCACCAGTTCTATCTCGCGACCAAGCCTTACGCACAGAAAAATCCCGAGGTGATCAAGACCCTCGTCGAGGAAGTGCGTGCAGTCGGCGAGTGGTCGAAAGCCAATCCTGAAGACGTGACTCAACAAGTCGCGCCACTGCTCGGCCTGCCGGCGGACATCACCCTGACCTCGGTGAAACGCCAGGGCTACGGCGCGCTGTTCCTGACCCCGGAAGTGGTCGCCGCGCAGCAGAAAATCGCGGACACGTTCTTCCAGCTCAAGCTGATTCCCAAGCCGCTGAGCATCAAGGATGTGATCTGGACACCACCGGCCGCTGTGGCTAAAGCGCAGTAATTCGAATTCCTAAGGAGACCACTCCATGAGCCTCAATATCTTCTGGTTCCTGCCTACCCACGGCGACGGCCATTACCTTGGCACCGCCGAAGGCGCTCGCGCCGTCGACCACGGTTATCTGCAACAGGTCGCGCAAGCGGCGGATCGTCTGGGTTTCGGCGGTGTGCTGATTCCTACCGGCCGCTCTTGCGAAGACTCGTGGCTGGTGGCAGCGTCGCTGATCCCGGTGACCCAGCGTTTGAAATTCCTCGTGGCTCTGCGCCCCGGGATCATTTCTCCGACGGTCGCGGCGCGACAGGCTGCGACCCTTGATCGCTTGTCCGGCGGCCGTGCGCTGTTCAATCTGGTGACTGGCGGTGATCCGGAAGAATTGGCTGGCGACGGTCTGTTCCTCAGCCACGAAGAGCGCTATCAAGCCTCGGTGGAATTCACCCGCATCTGGCGTCGTGTACTCGAAGGCGAAACCGTTGATTACGACGGTCAGCACATCAGCGTGAAGGGCGCGAAGTTGCTCTATCCGCCGATCCAGCAACCGCGTCCGCCGCTGTACTTCGGTGGCTCGTCGGAAGCGGCGCAGGATCTGGCTGCTGAACAAGTGGAAATGGTCCTGACCTGGGGCGAGCCGCCAGCAGCCGTCGCCGAGAAGATCGCTCAAGTCCGCGCCAAAGCCGCCAAGCTCGGCCGCACCGTGCGCTTCGGTATTCGTCTGCACGTGATCGTCCGCGAAACCAACGCTGAAGCGTGGCAAGCGGCGGATCGGCTGATCTCACACCTGGACGACGACACCATCGCTCGCGCTCAGGCTTCGCTGGCGCGTTTCGATTCGGTCGGCCAGCAACGCATGGCCGCGCTGCACGGTGGCAGCCGCGATAACCTCGAAGTCAGCCCGAATCTGTGGGCAGGCGTCGGTCTGGTGCGTGGCGGTGCCGGCACGGCGCTGGTCGGCGACGGCCCGACCGTGGCTGCGCGCGTGAAGGAATACGCCGATCTGGGCATCGACACCTTCATCTTCTCCGGTTATCCACACCTCGAAGAGTCGTATCGCGTCGCTGAACTGTTGTTTCCGCACCTCGACATCGAGCGCCCGGAACTGCCGAAAAGCGCCGGTTACGTCAGCCCGTTCGGCGAGATGGTCGCCAACGACATTCTTCCCAAAGCCGCGTCGCAGAGCTGAGGCGCGCCATGAAGAAAATTATCCACAGCCTCGCGCCCTGGGCGTTGCCGGTGTTGTTGCTGGCGGTGTGGCAGTTGTCGGTGTCGGCGGGTTGGTTGTCGACACGGATTCTGCCGGCACCGGTGGCGGTGATCGAAGCCGGCGTGAGCCTGGTGCGCAGCGGTGAAATCTGGACGCACCTGGCGATCAGCGGTTGGCGTGCGGCACTGGGTTTCACCATCGGCGGCAGCATCGGTCTGGTCTTGGGCTTTATCACTGGCCTGTCGAAGTGGGGCGAACGCCTGCTCGACAGCTCGGTGCAGATGATCCGCAACGTGCCGCATCTGGCGCTGATTCCGCTGGTGATCCTGTGGTTCGGCATCGATGAGTCGGCGAAGATTTTCCTGGTGGCGTTGGGCACCTTGTTCCCGATCTACCTCAACACTTATCACGGCATCCGCAATGTCGATCCGGCGTTGGTGGAGATGGCGCGCAGTTATGGTCTGAGCGGTTTCAGCCTGTTTTGGCAGGTGATTCTGCCGGGTGCGCTGCCTTCGATTCTGGTCGGTGTGCGCTTCGCTCTGGGCTTTATGTGGCTGACGCTGATCGTCGCTGAAACCATCTCGGCCAGCTCCGGCATCGGCTATCTGGCGATGAACGCTCGGGAGTTCTTGCAGACCGACGTGGTGGTGCTGGCGATCCTGCTTTATGCGGTGCTGGGCAAACTTGCTGACCTCGCCGCCCGTGGACTTGAACGTGTTTGGTTGCGCTGGCACCCGGCGTATCAGGTTGCCAAAGGAGGTGCGGCATGACCGCTCAACAACCTCCACGCCTGCTGCGCGGGATTCCGTTGGCGGTGCGCAACCTGCAGAAAACCTTCGGCGCGCGGCAGGTGCTGCGGGACATCGATCTACACATTCCGGCGGGGCAGTTTGTCGCCGTGGTCGGGCGCAGTGGCTGTGGCAAAAGTACCTTGCTGCGTTTGCTCGCCGGCCTCGATCAACCGAGTGGCGGTGAACTGTTCGCAGGCTCCGCGCCACTCAGTGACGCACGGGAAGACACTCGATTGATGTTCCAGGAAGCACGGCTGCTGCCATGGAAAAAGATCATCGACAACGTCGGGCTCGGCCTCAAGGGCAACTGGCGTCAGCAAGCACTGGATGCGCTGGAAGCGGTCGGTCTGGCGGATCGCGCCAATGAGTGGCCGGCAGCGTTGTCCGGTGGGCAGAAGCAGCGCGTTGCACTGGCGCGGGCGCTGATCCATCAACCGCGCCTGCTGTTGCTCGACGAACCGCTCGGCGCACTGGACGCGCTGACCCGCATCGAAATGCAGCAACTGATCGAACGTCTCTGGCAGCAACACGGCTTTACCGTGCTGCTGGTGACCCACGACGTCAGCGAAGCCGTGGCGATTGCCGACCGGGTGATTCTGATCGAGGACGGCGAAGTCGGCCTCGACCTGCATGTCGAACTGCCGCGCCCACGGGTACGTGGTTCGCATCGGCTGGCGGCGCTGGAAACCGAAGTGCTCAACCGTGTTCTCTCCCTGCCCGGCGAACCGCCGGCGCCGGAACCTGTTTCACCACTGCCTACGCAACTGCGTTGGGCGCAATGAAGCAGCTGCGAGCTTCAAGCTACAAGCTACAAGTAGACGCGTTGTGCTTTTGCTTGCCGCTTGAAGCTTGCCACTTGCCGCTTATTTCGACCTCAGGAGAAATATCATGACTATCAAAGCCATCAACGTCCGTAACCAGTTCAAAGGCTCGATCAAGGAAATCGTCCTCGGTGACGTGCTGTCGGAAATCGACGTGCAAACCGCTTCCGGCATCGTTACTTCGGTGATCACCACCCGCTCGGTCAAGGAGCTGGAACTGGTCGTGGGCAGCGAAGTGATCGCCTTTGTGAAATCCACCGAGGTGTCGATCGCCAAGTTGTAAGCCAGTGAGTAAAAAACAACCCCGGAGGGCGTGAGCCCTTCGGGGTTTTTTGTGCCTGGATTGAAATCGGCGGCGCGGCCATCGCTGGCAAGCCAGCTCCCACAGGGTTATTTGTCGGTCACAAAACCCTTGTGGGAGCTGGCTTGCCAGCGATGAGGCCAGTCAGATCACCAATGATCTCTTGGGTAGATACGGCGGCAAATACAGCCCAATGTAAGCATCAAACACCCGCATCCCTTCCTCGGCCATGCGCGGCGTGATCTGCCCGTGCTGCTGTACCGAGCGCGCATACACCCGGTCACCCAGCTCCATCGCCAGAGCAAATACATCGACATCCTCCGGCAGCCTCGGCAACTCGAAATGATGATCGAACAGCTTGTGCATCAGGTCGCCCAACTCAATATCGTGCTGGCGGTCAGCCTGGGTCACTTCGGTCAGACCATGCTGCGCGAGGATCAGCTGCCGTGCGGCGGCGTCTTCGTCGTAGATCTCCAGCATCCGTTGTTCGACTAACCGCGACAGGTCGTGCCAGTCACGCAGCGCTTCATGGTCGATCGGCGCTTGCAGGCAGGCACGGAACGCGGCGTGTACATCCGCCGTCAGTGCTTCGAGCAATGCCGGGACGCTGGCGAAGAAGTGGTACACGGAAGAGGGCGGAATCTGCGCACGCTCGGCAACGCTGTAGATCGACAGACTGGCCACACCCTCGGCGGCCAGTAGCGTACGCGCGGCGTCGAGTATCGAATCGATGCGCGCCTGGCTGCGGGCACGGGGTTTGCGGACGGGGGCGGGTCGCGTCATGGAAGTCTCCTGCGGGGCAGCGGGCATTGTACGAGCCGGGTTCGACGTTGTCTTGTCGACTGCCATCGCTGGCAAGCCAGCTCCCACAGTGATCTTCAGTGAACCGGGATTTGTGTGCGCAGAAAATCCCTGTGGGAGCTGGCTCGCCAGCGATCCGCCGCAGGCGGCCGTAAAAAAACGCCGCTGACTGAATTAGCCAACGGCGTTTTTTCTGAAGCTGCGATCCGCTTAAACGGTATGCAGATACCAGTTGTACTCAAGGTCGGAGATGGAGTGTTCGAACTCCTCCAGCTCGCTTTCCTTGCAGGCGACGAAGATATCGATGTATTTCGGATCGATGTACTTGGCCATCACCTCGCTGTCGTCCAGCTCGCGCAGGGCATCGCGCAAGTTGTTCGGCAGGCTTTGTTCGTTTTGCTCGTAGCTGTTGCCTTCGACTGGCGCGCCCGGCTCGATCTTGTTGGTCAGACCGTGATGCACGCCGGCCAGAACCGAAGCCATCAACAGATACGGGTTGGCGTCGGCACCGGCTACACGATGCTCGATACGCACGGCATCGGACGAGCCGGTCGGTACGCGGATGGCCACGGTACGGTTGTCGAGGCCCCAGCACGGCGAGTTCGGCACGTAGAACTGTGCACCGAAACGACGGTAGGAGTTGACGTTCGGGCAGAGGAAAGCCATCTGCGCGGGCAGGGTCTCGAGCACACCGCCGATCGCGTGACGCAGCGCGGCGTTCTGCTCGGGATCCTCGCTGGCAAAAATGTTTTTGCCTTCTTTATCCAGAATCGAGATGTGTACGTGCAGACCATTACCTGCCTGGCCCGGGTACGGCTTGGCCATGAAGGTGGTGTCCATTTCATGGTCGTAGGCAATGTTCTTGATCAGACGCTTGAGCAGTACCGCGTAGTCGCACGCCTTGATCGGGTCAGCGACGTGGTGCAGGTTCACTTCGAACTGCGCCGGGGCACTTTCCTTGACGATGGCGTCGGCCGGGATGCCTTGCTCTTTGGCACCTTCCAGAATGTCCTGGAGGCAGTCGACGTATTCGTCGAGGTCGTCGATCAGGTAGACCTGCGTCGAGTGCGGGCGTTTGCCGGAGATCGGCGAGCGTGGCGGCTGTGGACGGCCGTTCACGTTTTCCTGATCGATCAGGTAGAACTCGAGTTCGAATGCGGCGCAGATGGTTAGGCCCAGCTCGTCAAACTTTGCAACAACTTGACGAAGCACTTCGCGCGGATCGGCGAAGAATGGGTCACCCTCGAGTTCGTGCATGGTCATCAACAGTTGCGCGGTCGGGCGCTTCTGCCATGGCTCGTTACACAGCGTATCGGGGATTGGATAGCAGATACGATCGGCGTCGCCGATGTCCAGGCCCAGGCCGGTGCTTTCCACCGTCGAACCATTGATATCCAGAGCAAATAGAGAGGCCGGCAGGTTGATGCCTTTCTCGTAAACCTTGTGGAGGCTGGTGCGTTCAATGCGCTTGCCGCGCACCACACCATTCATATCCGCAATCAGAAGGTCAACGTACAGAACCTCAGGATGTTCCTTAAGGAACGCGTTCGCTTCGTTAAGCTGAACGGCACGCGGGGGTACCGACATGATGCAACACCTTTGTTGTTAAAAATATCAATCATTGATCTTTTCTGGTTTCAGTCAACCCGAACGGCCTGCCGAAGTCAAGCGAGGCCTTTTTTGCCCTAAAAAAGCGCTGCAAGGGCATTTATGGGGCACTTTGGGGTGGTTTTTAGTCCTTGTGACGCTGGGCACCCGCGGGCTTGAGCAGGCCGTGTTGTATTTTTTACGGGGGTGTTGTGTAAAAAAATGAACAAGGCTAAGCTCCGATCAAACCCATAACAGCAATAATACCGGGGTGCTTCATGTCTCGCCTGCCGTTAATCGGCATCACCGACTGCTCGCAACAGTACGGTCTGCATGCTCATCACATCAGTGGCGACCAATCCGTCCGTAGCGCAGCCAGCATGGCTGACAAGTTGCCGACGATGTTCCCGTCCATGGCCGTTCAAGCGCCAGCGTCCGATATTCTGGACGTACGGGAAAGCATCCTGTTTATGGCGTCTCCTTCCACTATAGATCGCTTTCATTTCCAAAGCCTGTGCCGCTTCCCCAGCCGTGCTCATGATTCTGCACGCCTTGAGTGTGCACAGGAAATGCAACGCCAGCGTAAAGGGCAGGTAAGCTCCTCTTTCATTGTCTATGCGCGGTGCCAGGCGTAAGCCGGTACTGCGCGAGCAAGCCCCCTTTAACGCGACGCTCAAAGCGTCAAACTTTGCCTGACATCATGTCAGGAGACTCAGCCCAGAGGCATTTATGAGTACCAACCTCGACCAGCTCACCGATTGGTTGAAAGACCACAAGATCACAGAAGTCGAATGCATGATCGCCGACTTGACCGGGATCACCCGGGGCAAGATCTCGCCGACCAACAAGTTCATCGCCGAAAAAGGCATGCGTCTGCCCGAGAGCGTGCTGCTGCAGACCGTGACCGGCGACTACGTCGAAGACGACATCTATTACGAACTGCTCGACCCGGCCGACATCGACATGATCTGCCGCCCCGACCAGAACGCCGTGTACATGGTGCCATGGGCTATCGAGCCGACTGCACAGGTGATCCACGACACCTACGACAAGCAAGGCAACCCGATCGAGCTGTCGCCGCGCAACGTCCTCAAGAAAGTCCTCAAGCTCTACGCCGACAAAGGCTGGCAGCCGATCGTGGCGCCGGAGATGGAGTTCTACCTGACCAAGCGCAGCGACGACCCTGACTACCCGTTGCAGCCGCCAATCGGTCGCTCGGGCCGTCCGGAAATCGGTCGTCAGTCGTTCTCCATTGAAGCGGCGAACGAATTCGATCCGTTGTTCGAAGACGTCTACGACTGGTGCGAACTGCAGGAGCTGGACCTCGACACACTGATCCACGAAGACGGCACGGCGCAGATGGAAATCAATTTCCGTCACGGCGACGCACTGTCGCTGGCCGACCAGATTCTGGTGTTCAAACGGACCATGCGCGAAGCCGCGCTCAAGCACGACGTGGCCGCGACCTTTATGGCCAAACCGATGACCGGCGAGCCTGGCAGTGCGATGCACTTGCACCAGAGCATCATCGACATCGAAACCGGCAAGAACGTCTTCTCTAATGAAGACGGGACCATGAGCCAGTTGTTCCTGCACCACATCGGTGGTTTGCAGAAACTGATTCCTGAGTTGTTGCCGCTGTTCGCGCCGAACGTCAACTCGTTCCGCCGCTTCCTGCCGGACACTTCGGCACCGGTCAACGTCGAGTGGGGTGAAGAAAACCGCACCGTCGGCTTGCGTGTACCGGATGCCGGCCCGCAGAACCGTCGTGTCGAAAACCGTCTGCCGGGCGCCGACGCCAACCCGTATCTGGCGATTGCCGCGAGCCTGCTCTGCGGTTACATCGGCATGGTCGAAGGCCTCAACCCGAGCGCACCAGTGGTCGGTCGTGGTTATGAACGCCGCAACCTGCGCCTGCCGCTGACCATCGAAGATGCGCTGGAGCGCATGGAAAACAGCGCCACCATCGAGAAGTACCTGGGCAAAACTTTCATCACTGGCTACGTCGCGGTCAAGCGGGCCGAGCATGAAAACTTCAAGCGCGTGATCAGTTCCTGGGAGCGTGAGTACCTGCTCTTCGCCGTCTGATACGCCGGGCGCGACCCTCAGCGGTCGCGCCTTCACCGATAACAAGGAGAATTGGCATGACCAGCAACAACCCGCAAACCCGCGAGTGGCAAGCACTCAGCAATGATCACCACCTGGCCCCGTTCAGCGACTTCAAGCAACTGAAAGAGAAGGGCCCGCGGATCATCACCAACGCCAAGGGCGTTTACCTGTGGGACAGCGAAGGCAACAAGATCCTCGATGGCATGGCCGGTCTGTGGTGCGTGGCCATCGGGTACGGTCGCGATGAGCTGGCCGACGCGGCCGCCAAGCAGATGCGCGAACTGCCGTACTACAACCTGTTCTTCCAGACCGCGCACCCGCCGGCACTGGAACTGGCCAAGGCGATTGCCGACGTGGCGCCGGAAGGCATGAACCACGTGTTCTTCACCGGTTCCGGCTCCGAAGGCAACGACACCATGCTGCGCATGGTTCGCCATTACTGGGCGATCAAGGGCCAGCCGAACAAGAAAGTCATCATCAGCCGCAAGAACGGTTATCACGGTTCGACCGTGGCTGGCGCGAGCCTCGGTGGCATGACGTATATGCACGAACAAGGCGATTTGCCGATCCCGGGCATCGTTCACATCGCGCAGCCGTACTGGTTCGCTGAAGGTGGCGACATGTCCCCGGAAGAATTCGGTATCTGGGCAGCCAATCAGCTGGAAGAGAAGATTCTCGAAGTCGGCGTCGACAACGTCGGTGCCTTTATTGCCGAGCCGATCCAGGGCGCCGGCGGCGTGATCATTCCGCCCGACAGCTACTGGCCGCGCATCAAGGAAATCCTCGCCAAGTACGACATCCTCTTCGTCGCCGACGAAGTGATTTGCGGTTTCGGCCGTACCGGTGAGTGGTTCGGTAGCGATTTCTACGACCTCAAACCCGACATGATGACCATCGCCAAAGGCCTGACCTCCGGTTACATCCCGATGGGTGGCCTGATCGTTCGCGACAGCGTGGTGGCGGTGCTCAACGAAGGTGGCGATTTCAACCACGGCTTCACCTACTCCGGTCACCCGGTGGCAGCCGCAGTGGGTCTGGAAAACATCCGCATCCTGCGCGACGAAAAAATTATCGAGAACGCGCACAACGAAACGGCACCGTATTTGCAGAAACGTCTGCGGGAACTGAACGATCACCCGTTGGTGGGTGAAGTTCGCGGCGTCGGTCTGTTGGGCGCGATCGAGCTGGTGCAGGACAAGGCCACGCGCAAGCGTTACGAAGGCAAGGGCGTCGGCATGATCTGTCGCCAGTTCTGCTTCGACAACGGCCTGATCATGCGCGCTGTGGGCGACACCATGATCATCGCGCCGCCGCTGGTGATCAGCAAAGCCGAGATCGATGAGCTGGTGACCAAGGCACGCAAGTGTCTGGACCTGACCCTCAGTGCGTTGCAGGGCTAAGTGCTAGGCTTTGAGCGGGGGAGCCGTGGCGCTCTCGCGCAAAGCTGTCAGAAAGGCTGGTCTTTTCTTGAAAGACCGCCTCGGATCTTGCCAGACTAGCCGCGGTTCCAGTTGTCCGGGTTCGGCCGCTGAACAAAGTGGTTCAAAAAAGAAAAATTTGGAGCATTAACGCATGAAGGCATTAGGCAAAAAGCTCGCTGGCAAGACTCTGCTCGCCATGTCCCTGATGGGAGTCATGGCGGCTGCGGCTCAGGCGGACGACAAGGTGTTGCACGTCTACAACTGGTCCGACTACATCGCCCCGGACACTGTGGCCAACTTCGAAAAAGCCACCGGGATCAAAGTCGTCTATGACGTCTTCGACAGCAACGAAACCCTGGAAGCTAAGCTGCTGGCCGGCAAGTCCGGTTACGACATCGTGGTGCCTTCCAATAACTTCCTCGCCAAGCAGATCAAGGCCGGTGTTTACCAGGAGCTGGACAAGTCCAAGCTGCCGAACTGGAAGAACCTCGACGAAGACCTGCTCAAGGCTGTTGGCGATGCCAGCGACCAAGGCAACAAGCACGCGTTCCCGTACATGTGGGGCTCGATCGGCATCGGCTACAACCCGGCCAAGGTCAAGGCTGCGCTGGGCATCGACAAGATCGATTCCTGGGATGTGGTGTTCAAGCCTGAAAACATCGAGAAACTCAAAAGCTGCGGCGTAAGCTTCCTCGACGCACCGACCGAAATGATTCCGGCGGCGTTGCACTATCTGGGCAAACCGACCAACAGCAAGGACAAGGCTGACCTGAAGGCCGCCGAAGACCTGTTCCTGAAAATCCGTCCATCGGTTGCCTACTTCCATTCCTCCAAGTACATCTCCGACCTGGCCAACGGCAACATCTGCGTCGCCGTCGGTTACTCGGGTGACCTGGAACAATCCAAGACCCGCGCCCAGGAAGCCGGTGACAAGGTCAAGCTGGCCTACACCATTCCAAAAGAAGGTGCCGGTACTTTCTACGACATGGTCGCCATTCCCAAGGATGCCGAAAACGTCGAAGCCGCCTACAAGTTCATGAATTACCTGCTTGAGCCGCAAGTGATGGCTGGCATCACCAACGCCGTGCGTTTCCCGAACGGCAACAAGGCTGCCACGCCACTGGTGGACAAGGACATCACCAGCGATCCGAGCATCTACCCGTCGGCTGAAGTGAAGAAGCAGCTCTACGCGATCAGCGATCTGGACGCAGCGACCCTGCGCCTGATCACTCGCAGCTGGACCAAGATCAAATCCGGTAAATAAGCCGGTTTGACGCAACAACCGCTGGCCGTCATGCCCCGCGCGGGCGGCCAGCGGATCAATTAAATGACAGGAAGTTTTGCAGGAACGGTTTTTCGAGGGTAAGTTGCGCGCCGGTTTTGTTGCCGGGCAGCCACGGCTGTCATGCAGCGCGGGGCAACTTGGGCCCAACTAATTTAGAGGACCTCCACTTGCCTATTTTTTCTTCTTTGCGCAAAGCCCTGCTGGCCACTGCCGGCCTGACGATTGCTGTCGGAGCCCAGGCCGCCGGTACGGTGCATATTTATAACTGGTCCGATTACATCGGCGAGACCACCCTGGCCGATTTCCAGAAAACCACCGGGATCAAACCGGTCTACGACGTGTTCGACTCCAACGAAACCCTGGAAGGCAAGTTGCTGGCCGGGCGTACCGGTTACGACGTGGTCGTGCCGTCGAACCACTTCCTTGGCAAGCAGATCAAGGCGGGCGCGTTCCAGAAGCTCGACCGCTCGCAGCTGCCCAATTATTCCAATCTCGACCCGGCGCTGCTCAAGCGTCTGGAGCAGAACGATCCGGGCAACCTGTACGCCGTGCCGTACCTGTGGGGCACCAACGGCATCGGTTACAACGTCGATAAAGTGAAGGCCGTGCTGGGTGTCGACAAGATCGATTCGTGGGGCGTTTTGTTCGAGCCTGAGAACATCAAGAAGCTGCAAAGCTGCGGCGTTGCATTCCTCGATTCGGCGGATGAAATGATGCCGACCGTGCTCAACTATCTGGGCCTGAATGCCAACAGCACCAATCCGAAGGACTACGAAAAAGCCACCGACAAATTGCTCGCGGTGCGTCCTTACGTGACCTACTTCCACTCCTCGAAATACATCGGTGATCTGGCCAACGGTGACATCTGCGTGGCCATCGGTTTCTCCGGCGATATCTTCCAGGCGAAGAACCGCGCAGCCGAAGCCAAGAAGGGCGTGAACATCGCCTACACGGTGCCGAAAGAGGGTGGCGCATTGTGGTTCGACATGCTGGCAATCCCCAAGGATTCGTCGAACGTGAAGGAGGCCCATGCCTTCATCAACTATCTGCTGAAACCTGAGGTGATCGCTCAGGTCAGTGATTACGTCGGTTACGCCAACCCCAACCCGGGTTCGGACAAGTTGATGGAACAATCCATCCGTACCGATGCGTCGGTGTATCCGCCGCAGGCCGTTATCGACAAGGCTTATGTGTCGATCGAGTTGCCACCGAACATTCAGCGTCTGATGACCCGCAGCTGGACCAAGGTCAAGTCGGGGATGTAAGGCACACACCATCCTGGGTTCGCCTTGCGGGGCGAACTGCATTGTTTTTTTCTGGGAGTTTCGTAAATGGCAGTTGCCTCCGGCGCCTATAAGAAAGCCCTCGAGGGCGACCAGACACCGAAACAGGTGCTGGTCAAAATCGACCGGGTCACGAAGAAGTTCGACGAGACGATTGCCGTGGACGATGTGTCCCTGGAAATCAAGAAAGGCGAAATCTTCGCCTTGCTCGGCGGTTCGGGATCGGGCAAATCCACTCTGCTGCGGATGCTGGCAGGGTTCGAACGGCCCACGGAGGGGCGCATTTTTCTCGACGGCGTCGACATCACCGACATGCCGCCGTACGAACGTCCGATCAACATGATGTTCCAGTCGTACGCCTTGTTCCCGCACATGACCGTGGCGCAGAACATCGCCTTCGGCCTTAAACAGGACAAGATCCCGGCGGCTGAAGTCGATGCCCGCGTGGCCGAGATGCTCAAGCTGGTGCAGATGAGTCAGTACGCCAAACGTAAGCCGCATCAACTGTCTGGCGGTCAGCGTCAGCGTGTGGCGCTGGCGCGTTCGCTGGCCAAGCGACCGAAGCTGCTGTTACTTGATGAGCCGATGGGCGCACTCGACAAGAAACTGCGTTCGCAGATGCAGCTGGAGCTGGTCGAGATCATTGAGCGCGTCGGTGTGACCTGTGTGATGGTGACCCACGACCAGGAAGAGGCCATGACCATGGCCGAGCGCATCGCGATCATGCACCTGGGCTGGATCGCCCAGATCGGCAGCCCGATCGACATCTACGAAACCCCGACCAGCCGTCTGGTCTGCGAATTCATCGGCAACGTCAACATCTTCGAAGGCGAAGTGATCGACGACGCCGAAGGCCACGCGACCATCACCTGCAAGGATCTCGACCGGCAGATCTACGTCGGCCACGGCATCAGCACCTCGGTACAGGACAAATCGGTGACTTACGCGATTCGTCCGGAGAAGCTGCTGGTCACCGCCGACCAACCGACCTGCGAATACAACTGGTCGAGCGGCAAAGTCCACGACATCGCCTACCTCGGCGGTCACTCGGTGTTCTACGTTGAATTGCCGAGCGGCAAGCTGGTGCAGTCGTTCGTCGCCAACGCCGAACGCCGCGGCGCGCGTCCGACCTGGGGCGACCAGGTTTACGTGTGGTGGGAAGACGACAGCGGCGTGGTACTTCGCTCATGAACATGCGCAAATTCAAACGCCGCATCAACCGAATAATCCCCAATGGCCGCCAACTGGTCATCGGGGTTCCGTTCATCTGGCTGTTCCTGTTCTTCATGTTGCCGTTCTTCATCGTCCTGAAGATCAGCTTCGCCGAAGCCGACGTGGCCATCCCGCCGTACACCGAGATCTACACCTACGCCGAGCAGAAGCTGCAACTGCTGCTGAACCTGGGCAACTACGCGATGCTCGCGGGCGACGAGTTGTACATCGCCGCTTACCTCGGCTCGCTGAAGATGGCGCTGATCAGCACCATCCTCTGTCTGGTGATCGGCTACCCGATGGCCTACGCCATCGCCACCGCGCGTAAAGAGCTGCAAACGGTGCTGGTGCTGCTGATCATGATGCCGACCTGGACCGCGATCCTGATCCGCGTGTATGCGTGGATGGGCATCCTCAGCAACAACGGGCTGCTGAACGGCTTCCTGATGAGCATGGGTTTCATCGACGAGCCGCTGCAGATCCTCAACACCAACCTTGCGGTGTACATCGGTGTCGTTTACTCGTACCTGCCATTCATGATCCTGCCGCTGTACGCCAACCTGGTGAAGCACGACAACAGCTTGCTGGAAGCCGCTTCCGACCTGGGTTCGAGCACCTTCAACAGCTTCTGGAAAATCACTATTCCACTGTCCAAGAACGGGATCATCGCTGGCTGCATGCTGGTGTTCATTCCGGTGGTCGGCGAGTTCGTGATCCCGGAACTGCTTGGTGGTCCGGAAACCCTGATGATCGGTAAAGTGCTCTGGCAAGAGTTCTTCAACAACCGTGACTGGCCGGTAGCGTCTGCGCTGGCGGTGGTGATGCTGGCGATCCTGATTGTGCCGATCATTCTGTTCAACCGCAGTCAGGCCAAAGAAATGGAGGGCAAAGAATGAAGCGCATCCGTTTCTCCAGCCTGATGCTGGTCATTGGTTTGCTGTTCATCTACCTGCCGATGCTGATCCTGGTGATCTACTCGTTCAACGCCTCGAAACTGGTGACGGTGTGGGGCGGCTGGTCGATCAAGTGGTACGTCGGCCTGCTCGACAACACGCAACTGATGGGCTCCGTGCTGCGCTCGCTGGAAATCGCCTGCTATACCGCCGTAGCGGCGGTGGCGCTCGGTACGCTGGCGGCGTTCGTGCTGACCCGCATCACCCGCTTCAAGGGCCGCACACTGTTCGGCGGTCTGGTGACAGCGCCGCTGGTGATGCCTGAGGTGATCACCGGCCTGTCGCTGTTGCTGCTGTTCGTGGCCATGGCGCAGATGATCGGCTGGCCGCAGGAGCGTGGCATCGTCACCATCTGGATCGCCCACACCACATTCTGTGCGGCGTACGTGGCGGTGGTGGTGTCGGCGCGTCTGCGTGAGTTGGACCTGTCGATCGAAGAGGCAGCGATGGACCTCGGTGCGCGGCCGTGGAAGGTGTTCTTCCTGATCACCATTCCGATGATCGCGCCATCGCTGGCGGCGGGCGGCATGATGTCGTTCGCGCTGTCGCTGGATGACCTGGTACTGGCGAGCTTCGTTTCCGGCCCGGGTTCGACGACCCTGCCGATGGAAGTGTTCTCGGCGGTGCGTCTGGGCGTGAAGCCTGAGATCAACGCCGTGGCCAGTCTGATTCTGCTGGCGGTGTCGATCGTGACCTTCATGGTCTGGTTCTTCAGCCGCCGTGCCGAAGAAGCGCGCAAGAAAGCCATCCAGCAAGCCATCGAAGAAAGCGCAGCCGATTCGTGGAAGCAGCCGGACGTGCGTCGGGCGCCAAGCCCGGAGGCGGCGTAAGCACTAATGGGTTGGCCTCATTCTCGAGGCCAACCCAATTCAAACTGTAGGAGTGAGCCTGCTCGCGATAGCGGAGTCTCAGTCAGGAAATTTCCAACTGACAGGACGCTATCGCGAGCAGGCTCACTCCTACATGGGTTTTTAAGCAGTCCAGGGAGAGTTGCGGATGACTTCAACGAAGTTCATCGGCTTGAACCCCGGCTCCTGATCCTTCAGCACATCGGTCTTCACATTGCCGAACGTGGTCTGCGGACGATGGCGCAAGCCATCGGCAAACGCGCAGATGATGCATTCCTTGAAACCTTCCCCACGCGGGTGCGCATGCACCACCGCTTCACGCTGCACGGTGCTGAACGCCGCGTAATCCATTCCCAGTACATCCATCTCCACGCCTGCGGTCACCAGCGCTACGGTCGGGCGCAGATGCTTCGGCACGCCCGGTGTGGTGTGCAAGGCAATCGACAGCCAGACTTGTTCGATGTCGTCATCACTCAACCCGTAGGGTTTGAGAAACGCCGCCGCTGCGTTGGCACCGTCTACTTCGAAGCGCTTGTCATCACTGCGATGACCTTCGACCAGGCCGAGGTCATGGAACATTGCGCCGACGTACAACAGCTCCGGGTTGTAGGCCAGTTGCTGACGTTCACCGCTCAGGGCGCCGAACAGGAATACCCGACGCGAATGGTGGTAGAGCAGGTCGGACTCGATGTCGCGGATGTACTCGGTGGTGGCCCGGGCGAGGGCGCTGTCAGGGATTTTGATGCCGGCGATGGTGCTGCTCATAACGGTTTCCTCGTCGAAAACGCCGTCGTGGCGCTGATGGGGAAAGTCTGTGCCCGAGGCTGAAACCGGACAATCGATCCATGGCTGCGATCCTTGCCAATCCACCTGCAAATCGTGCCAAGCTAAAAGATCGCAGCCTTCGGCAGCTCCTACATGGGAAAGCGGGGACACCTGTAGGAGCTGCCGAAGGCTGCGATCTTTTGCTCTTGAAAGGGAATCCACAGCCATGAACAAAACCGTCGCCATCGTCGTGTTCGCCGGCGTGCAGTCACTGGATGTCAGCGGCCCTATGGACGTGTTCGCCGAGGCCAATCGCTTCTTGGCGGCCGAGGATCACTATCGGCTCGAAGTGATCGGTGTCGAACACGGCCCGATGGCCTGTTCCAACGGTTTGAACCTGAATGCCCATCGGCATTTCAGCGAAGCACTCGACGCCTACGATCTGCTGCTGGTCGCCGGCGGGCCGCAATTGCCGTTCATGGATTTCGGCGCGACGTTCGACGGTTGGCTGCGCGGGGCCTGTGCACGGGCGCAGCGTTTTGGTTCGATCTGCAACGGCGCGTTCATGCTGGCGCGCGCCGGATTGCTGGAGGGGCGCACCGTGACTACGCACTGGAATGACGCCGAGGCGTTGGCGCAGTTGTGTCCGACAACGCAGGTCGAAGCGGACCGCTTGTATGTCGAGGACGGCACGCTCTACACCTCGGCCGGAGTTACGGCGGGCATCGATCTGTCGCTGTATCTGCTGGCCCGTGATCACGGTGCCGAAGTGGCGTTGAGCGTGGCCAAGCGATTGGTGGTGTTTACGCAGCGTTCTGGTGGGCAGTCGCAGTTCAGTCCGTTCCTCACGCCACATGCGGAGCCGACATCGGCGGTAGCGATGGTGCAGTTGTATGTATTGGCCAATCTCACAGGCGATCTGACGATTGCCGATCTGGCCAATGCGGCGAACATGAGTGCGCGTAACTTTTCCAGAGTGTTCGCCCGGGAGGCCAAAGTCACCCCGGCGGAGTTCGTCGAGCGGGCGCGAGTGGATGCGGCGCGGGTGATGCTGGAAAGCACCACGGCGCCGTTGAAGACGGTGGCATATCAGTGCGGGTTTCGCGATGCGCAACATATGCGCAGTGTGTTCAACCGCCGATTGGGCGTGACGCCGCAGCAGTTTCGGCTGAATTTTGCGCTGCTGCTTTAACCCTCACCCCAGCCCTCTCCCGGAGGGAGAGGGGGCCGATCCGGGGATATTGAGGAGATACGCCGACGTGAAATTGCTGTGCCGAATCCACAATCGACTCGATCTCTCAGGTCGGTGCATAGCGAAAGACACCTCGGTCAGTCCCCTCTCCCTCTGGGAGAGGGTTAGGGTGAGGGGCTTTTAAGGTGCCCGCGCCGGCAACAACTTCAAGGTACTGCGCGTATTCGCCGTCACCTCTTCGGCATTGAAATGCGCCTGCACATACATCCCGTCGACATACGCCTCAGCCTGATCGTCATAGTGACTGTCAAACGGCACACCACTCTGCCCGACCGGGTTGATCGTCAACCCATGTGCGGGATCGGCAAAATCCACCAGCCGCCGAGTCGACGGCCCGTAAGTCACCGGCCATGGCGCCGGGCCGATCTTCGCCGACAGATTGTTCGGCACTTCATGACTGCCCGGCGCCGCAAACGGCCCGACATTGAAAATCCGATCCAGCGGCTTCTGCTGTCCCAACGGATGGCCGTGAGTCAGCGTATGCGCGGTCCCCCATTTCCAGCCAGCAACATCGTCACCAAGCGTTAGCTTCAGATGCGCCATGCTCGCCTGCCATGCCGTGCGCACGACGTCTGCGCGAGTTTCTTTGGCCGGCGTGCTGCGGTTATCCCACCACGGAGAATCGGCATTCGCCGCCAGTCTGGGCAACGCCGCATCGATCACTCGCGTGGACAGTAAGGTGTCGAAAAAATCATTGCCCAACTCATCACGCATCGCCGCATCGGCCAGGTCGTAGAGGAACTGGTTGAACACCGTCGCACTGACCGAATCCAGCGGATAGTCGCCCGGCCACTGCGCCAGTTGCTCGACCAGTTTCAACTGCGCCGGATCGCTGACCACCTCGCGTAGCACCGGTAGCAATGGCGCCAGCAATCGCGGGCCATAACCGGTCGCCGTGCCCAGTTGCAGTTTCTGGTTGGCTTCGTTGGTCCACTTCACGCTCTTGTCGCTGAGCTGACGATTGAGCTGTTGCCCGCGATCGGCGAGGTTGTAGTAACCGGGAATCTCCATGCCGGTCGGCGACAGCGGCTGGAAGTTGGCCGAGACGATGTAGCCGCGTGCCGGGTTCTCTTCCTGCGGGTTGGCGCTGAACGGGTAGAAACCGTCCTTGTCGGCCTGATTGCTGCTGCCGTCGAGGATGAACTCCGGCCGCACCCCGGCGGGGCGCTTGGGCAGCAACGCCGAAGCCCACCAGGCGATATCGCCCTTGGCGTTGGCGTAGACGAGGTTCAGCCCTGGTGCCTGCACCTTGGCCGCGGCGGCGCGGGCCTTGGTCAGCGTGTCGGCGCGGTTGAGCTGGTAGAAGCCTTCGAGGATCGGGTTTGGCGTTTCGAGAAACGCCCACCACATGGCGATCGGTGTCTTGCCGGCTGCGGTGCCGAGCGCATCGTTGACGATCGGGCCATGAGGGGATTGGCGCAGGGTGAGGGTCACTGGCGACTGCCCCTTCACATTGATTTGCTGCTCGGTGACGACCATGTCGGTCCACTGGCCGCGATACCAGACCTGATTCGGATTGTCCGGGTTGACCTTCTCGGCGATCAGATCCAGATCATCGTTCTGGAACATGGTCAGGCTCCAGCCGAAATCGAGGTTGTGCCCCAGAAACGCAAACGGCACCAATGCCTGATGATGGCCGTACAACTCGAAGCCGGGCGCCGACAGTTGCGCCTCGTACCACACGGATGGCACCGAGAAGCGAATGTGCGGGTCGCCGGCCAGCAGCGGTTTGCCGCTCTGGCTGCGGCTGCCGGCAATCACCCAGGCGTTGCTGCCTTCGAACTGCGGCAAACCATTGTCGATCAGCGCTTGTTCGCTGAGACGGGCGAGGGCGTTGAGGTCCTTCCAGTCGCCGGCAGCGAGAGCCGGCGTCGGTTTGGCGTGACCGTTGACCAGCACACCTTTGGGCTGCCAGTCGAGGTCGAAAACGTTGAGATAATCGGCGCCGAGCTGATCGCGCACGTAGGTCAGCAGCGGTTCGGTGCGAAACGCCGCCGCAAAGCTATAGGCCATGTAGCCGGCGACGCTGATGCTGTCTTCCGCCGTGAACGGCCGTTTGGGGATGCCCAGAACGTCAAACTCGATCGGTGCGGCGTGGCTGTCCTGATATTGGTTAATGCCATCCAGATAGGCTTGCAGGCCCTTCCACGCCGGCGACTGTTTATCGAGGCTGGCGACATAACTGGCGGCGCGCTCGCGGATGCGCAGGCTGCGGAACAGTTTGTCGGTGTCGAGCAGTTTCGGCCCGAGCACTTCGGCCAGTTCGCCACGGGCGAGGCGGCGCATGGCTTCCATCTGGAACAGCCGGTCCTGGGCATGCACATAACCGAGGGCGCGATAGAGGTCGGTTTCGTTCTCGGCGCGAATGTGCGGCACACCGCGCTCGTCGTAGCGCACGGTCACCGAACCTTGCAGGTTACGCAGTTCGACCTGGCCCTGGCGCGTCGGTTGTTTGCTGTAGACATACCCGCCGACGCCGGCAAGCAGAACAACGATGAGCAAGCCAATTACGGTGAACACGCGCTTCATGGTGACTCCTTGTGCATGCGGGATTGCCGCCCGTCGGGCTGCAAACAATTAGCACAGACCCTCCGGCCCGTGCAGCGCTGTCCTTGAAAAGTCCGGAATGCCTTACGGCGTCTCCACCGGCCACGGGCAATAACAACCGACCGCCAGGGTGTGCGTGGCATTGACCGGGCGATCTTGCGTCAGGGCATTCAAAATCGGTTCGATAAAACTGTTGCTGGAGTTACAGGTCAGGCCTTCGCTGTACGGGCCGAAGTAGGCCAGTTTGCCGCTGCGGTCCCAGATCGCCACGGCCGGGCTGGCGGGGACTTGTTCGGAGCCGGGCAAAATCGTGATGGTTTTCAGGCTGCTGAGGGGGGCGGGTAACTGGCCGTGGCTGCCAGTTTTTTGCACGGCGAAGAATTCAACGCCTTTGGCGCCAAACTGCTCGACCATCTCGGTCAGGTGCTGTTGATTGCCGACATTGCACGGGCAGGCCGGGTCCCAGAAATGCACCAGGCGGATCTTGCCGGGGCCGGCGAGATTGTCCGGCAGGCGCAGCGGATCACCGGAAAACACTGCCGTGTGTTCGCTGAACGCACGCAGATAACGCCCCTGAAACCAGTCATACGCCGCCCACAGGACCCCGGCGCAAATCAGCGCGAGCAGGCTGGCAAACAGTGCGGTGCGGTAGGGCGAACGCATGGATTTGGTTCCTCAGAGGCGGGCTAGCTTGCCATGTCTGTCACTACAGATGAATATCGCAGGCCGATAAAGTCTGTTTACCGTTTTGGAATTCCCGCATGCCTGCCACTTTCGACCCCGATCAAATCCGCGCCAGTCTCAAGCCTTTGGCCGAGTGGCAGCCTTTGTCGGACGAGGCGAAGGCGTACCAGCAGTTTTATCAAACCGATTTTCCCCATCGCGATGTCTGGCGTGGCATGGGCCGTTTCGACGTCGATGGCTATGAGCTGGTCAGCCATTGCTGGTGGCCGGAGAAGGTCAAGGCGACGCTGTTTCTGCTGCACGGTTACTACGATCACGTCGGACTCTACCGGCATGTGATCGAGTGGGCGCTGGACCAGGATTTTGCGGTGATCGCCTGTGACTTGCCGGGCCATGGCCTGTCGAGCGGGCCGCGCGCGAGCATTCGCGATTTCTCTGAATATCAGGACGTCCTGCAAGCGTTGTTCGCCGAGGCGCAGTCGATCGCGCTGCCGCAGCCGTGGCATTTGTGCGGGCAGAGCACCGGCGGGGCGATTGTGGTCGATCATTTGCTCAACCATGCGCAAAACAGCCCGGCGCAAGGTCAGGTAATTTTGATGGCGCCACTGGTTCGGCCGCGAGCGTGGGGCTGGTCGCAGCTGAGCTATTACCTGCTCAGGCCGTTCGTCCGGGGTGTTGCGCGACGCTTCAGCGAGAATTCCAACGATCCGGATTTCCTGCCGTTTCTGCAGGCCGATCCGTTGCAGCCGCGACGCTTGCCGACGAAGTGGGTAGGGGCGTTGTCGCGTTGGATCATCCGCGTCGAGCACGCGAAAAAAAGTCCGCGACGGCCGCTGATCATTCAGGGGCAGGCGGACATGACCGTGGACTGGCAGCACAATTTGCAAGTATTGAAATGGAAGTTTGATCGACCGCAGATCTTGCTGCTGGCCGAGGCGCGACATCATCTGGCGAATGAGACGGCGGAGATGCGTGAGGAGTATTTCGAGTTCTTGAGCAAGCGCATCAGGGGCCGGAATCTGTAGCGTCTGTGAGGGCCCCATCGCGAGCAGGCTCGCTCCTACATTTGGAATGCGTACCCCTGTAGGAGTGAGCCTGCTCGCGATAGCGGTCTAAGAGACGACGAAGATCATTGCCCGACAGCCAACCCTGCGCGAATCGCCGCCAACGCCGCCTGGTAATACGCCTTACCCTCAGCCGACTCGGCAAATGTCGCAAACTCCTCCAGCTCTTCATCCGACAGATCGCGATAGACGTAAAGCAACGTGTTGTTCATGTCCGCGCCGATCTGATCCATCAAGCGCTGGCGCTGACCATTGAGCATGCCTTGCGCCTGACCACCACCGAGCAGCCCGGGGATCATCGAACTCAAGCTGTCCGCCGCCACACCAGCAATCGCCAGGCTGACTTCGGCGCCGGCTTCACGGGCCGGCAAGGCTTGCGCGAGGTGGCCGATGATCAGCAGACGGCTGTCACTGGCCTGCATCTTCGGCAAACCCTTGGCATTTTTAGCCAATTGATCGCGACGCGTCGCGAGCAGCTCAGCCGCGACGATTTTCTTGCCCAACGGCGATTGAAAGAAGGTCAGCGCCGGTTTCGGATCGGCAAGCTTCTGCCGCAGTTGTGCTTCGGCACGTTGATCCACGGCCTGCGGGGCAAAGCGCTGGTTGCTGTTGTTGACCAGCGCTTGAAAGACAGCGGGCGGCAGACTGTTCTGATAACGCTGCTGTGCAGCCGTCAGGGCATCGTTGAAATGCGCACGTTGATCTGGCCAGCCGGCGACCTTGTACAACTGATCGTGGCCGTCCGCCCAGGCGGGCAACACGCAGAACATCAACAGTGAAAAAAGCAAACGGCGCATAGGGACTCCTGTCAGCAGCGGACTATTCTCCGTGCGGTGCCGGTACTTGTCGAGAATTCGTAGCAAGCCGCCGCGTGGCTCTGTCGGATTTCTTGCCGCCGACATACTATGCGCGCCATGCAAATATCCTCTGAACACCCACTGCTGTTACGCATTGTCGATGACCTGGCCGAACACGGCTGGTCGCAGCAGAACATATTCCTGCCCGCCGGTTTGACCCGCGAGCTGGCGGCCGAGTGCCGCAAACGTGAGGCCGAAGGTGAACTGGCGCCGGCGGCGGTGGGGCGTGGGCCGTTTTCAGAGATTCGCGAGGGGATTCGTGGCGACCACATCCAGTGGATCGACCCCGGTCAGGCCGAGGCCAGCGACCGTTATCTGAACTTGATGGAGAGCCTGCGCGAGGCACTCAACCGTGGCTTGTTCCTCGGCCTTGAAGACTTCGAATGCCATTTCGCCCTGTACCCGCCTGGCGCGTTCTATCGCAAGCATGTCGACCGTTTTCGCGACGATGACAAGCGCATGGTCTCGGTGGTGGTCTATCTCAACGACGCGTGGTTGCCGGAGGATGGTGGTCAGCTGCGCATGTACCTGAACGATGAGCGCGTGCATGACGTGCAGCCTACTGGCGGGTGTCTGGTGGTGTTTCTTTCCGGCGAGGTGCCGCATGAGGTGCTGCCGGCGAGCCGCGAGCGCCTGTCGCTGACTGGCTGGTTCCGCCGCCGTGGCAACGAGCCGTTCTGAGATGGAAAGGATTCTGGTCAGTCGTTGCCTGCTGGGTCATCGCGTGCGCTACGACGGCGGTGCGAGCGGGCCGTTCGATTTGCTCGAGCAGTGGATTGCCGAAGGGCGTGTGGTGCCGTTGTGTCCGGAGGTCGCGGGAGGATTGCCAACGCCACGGGCAGCGGCGGAAATCCCGGGCGGGCAGGGTGGTGAAGTGCTTGATGGTGTCGCCTCGGTTATAACCACCGAGGGGGAGGATGTCAGTGCGCAGTTTCTGGATGGCGCGCAGCAGGCGCTGGAGCTGGTGCAGAAGCACGGGATTCGTGTGGCGGTGCTCAAGGCCAACAGTCCGTCTTGCGGGAATCTGCTGACGTATGACGGGACGTTCAGTGGTGTCAAAGTCAGTGGCGAAGGGGTGACGGCTGCGTTGCTCAAACGCCATGGTGTGCAGGTTTTCAGTGAGTTTGAACTGCCGCAGGCGGCGCTGGCTCTGGTTGCTTTGGATTGATCCGTAATTGTTGCCCTCACCCCAGCCCTCTCCCCGAGGGAGAGGGGGCCGACCGAGGTGTCTGGCGCTGTCCATCGACCTGAAAGACCTTGTCGATTATGGATTCGGCAAAGTAGGTTCAGGTCGGCGTATCTCTATAGCAACCCCAAATCAGTCCCCTCTCCCTCCGGGAGAGGGTTAGGGTGAGGGGCTTCTAAGGCTTCAACCACTTCTCGGTCAACGCCGCCAAACGCCCATCCGCCCTGATCCGCTGCATCGCACTCTCCAGGCTGGCCTGAAACGCCGGATTGCCCTTCTGAAACGGAATCGCCAAGTCCACTGGTTCCGCCGCTTTCGGCTTCTCTTCCGTCAACGCCTGCACCAGCACCATCGGCCGTGGCTGCTCATCTTTCTTTGCCAGCAACTGCGAATCGACCTTTCCGTAAGGTTCGCTGAAGTCGAAACGATCCTTGAGTTCGGGTGTCAGTGCTATGTGGTTGAGCGCGACGTCGTACTTGCCGCTTTCAACGCCCTGAAGCAGATCGGCCTCGTCAGTGACGATGAAGTCGGCGCGCACATCCAGCTCGTTGGCCAGCAGTTGCCCAAGCTCGACCTCGAACCCCGTGAGTGTGTCGCCTTCCTTGAAATTGAAGGGCGGTGTATTAGCCTCAAGGGCAATGCGCAGCTCGCCACGGTCGTTGACGTCATCAATCAGTTCGGCTTGAGCCAAAGGGCTCAAAAGGGGTAGCAGGCAGATCAGGCCAGGCAGAAAACGCATGGTCACTCCTTTGAAATCATTATCGCGACGCTCTGATTCAGGCTCGCTTTGCTATGGTTGTCGAGTGCCTTCGACAACGAATGGTCATGAAGTTGTCATGACCGTGCGGATTTTACGGAAAAACTGGAGAAGAAAATGAAAAGCTTTATGTCACGTGCAGCGTTCGCGGGTGTGCTGATGGGCGTTTCGGTGCTGGCCAGTGCGGCGACACCGGCCCCCAAAGATGCCGAAGTGTTCATCGTTTCTCCCGAAGACGGGGCCACTGTTTCGCAGACCTTCACCGTCAAGTTCGGTACCAAGGACGTCGCACTGGCGCCGGCCGGTGATGTCACCAAGAACACCGGTCACCATCACCTGCTGATCGACGCCAAGGAAATTGTTCCTGCCGGTTCGGTCGTCCCTACCGATGCCAACCATATGCACTTCGGCAAGGCGCAGACCCAGGCTGACATCAAGCTCGCCCCGGGCAAACACACCTTGCAGCTGGAACTTGGCGACAGCGGTCACATGGCATTCGACCCGCCAATCGTCTCGAAGAAAATCACCATCAACGTGGAATAAAAAAGGGAGCCCTTTCGGGGCTCCCTTTTTTATCAGCGGCGAGTTGCAAGCTACGAGCTTCAAGCAAAAGCACAAGCGAACATCACTTGCCGCTTGTTACTTGAGGCTTGTAGCTGTTCTTAGAAAAGAACCCGGCTACGGATGGTGCCGTTGATGTGCTGCAGCTTCTCTTGCGCCAGATCCGAGTACTCGGCGTCGACGTCGATTACCACGTAGCCAACCTTTTCGTTGGTCTGCAGGAACTGACCGGAGATGTTGATGCCGTTTTCGGCGAAGACCTTGTTGATCTCGCTCATCACACCCGGGATGTTCTCGTGGATGTGCAGCAGGCGGTGTTTGCCAGGGTGAGCCGGCAGGGCCACTTCCGGGAAGTTCACCGACGATACCGAAGTACCGTTGTCGCTGTACTTGACCAGTTTTTCTGCCACTTCCAGACCGATGTTGGCTTGCGCTTCAGCGGTCGAACCACCGATGTGCGGGGTCAGGATCACGTTGTCGAGGCCACGCAGCGGGCTTTCGAACTCTTCGTCGTTGGAGCGTGGCTCCACCGGGAACACGTCGATGGCCGCGCCGATCAGGTGCTTGTCCTTGATCGCGTCCGCCAGAGCGTCCAGTTCAACCACGGTGCCACGCGCCGCGTTGATCAGGATGCCGCCCTTCTTGATGGCGCGGATTTCCTTCTCGCCGATCATCCACTGGGTCGCAGCGGTTTCCGGAACGTGCAGGGTGACGATGTCGGACATGCCCAGCAGCTCGGTCAGGCTACCGATTTGAGTCGCGTTGCCCAGCGGCAGCTTGGTCACGGTGTCATAGAAGTACACCTGCATGCCCAGACCTTCAGCCAGAACCGACAGCTGCGTACCGATCGAGCCGTAGCCGACGATGCCGAGTTTCTTGCCACGGATCTCGAAGGAGTTGGCGGCGGATTTGATCCAGCCGCCACGGTGGCAGGAAGCGTTTTTCTCCGGGATGCCGCGCAGCAGCAGGATCGCTTCGGCCAGTACCAGCTCGGCAACGGAGCGGGTGTTGGAGTACGGCGCGTTGAACACGGCGATACCGCGCTCGCGGGCAGCACTCAGGTCAACCTGGTTGGTGCCGATGCAGAAACAGCCGACCGCAACCAGCTTCTTCGCGTGATCGAAGATCTCTTCGGTCAGTTGGGTGCGCGAACGAATGCCGATGAAGTGAGCGTCAGCGATCTTTTCCTTGAGCTGGGCTTCCGGCAAGGAACCTGTCAGGTATTCGATGCTGGTGTAGCCCGCCGCCTTGAGGACGTCGACAGCCGATTGGTGGACGCCTTCGAGAAGAAGGAACTTGATCTTGCTCTTATCGAGAGAAGTCTTGCTCATCTGCGTAAACCTGTATCCCGGAGAAAAATGGCAGGGAGGGGCGCAGCCTGGAGCTGACCCAAACGGCAGGAAAGCCGTTACCGCAGATCTGGCCTTGGGCACTGTCCTGCGGGGTCGATATGCTAGCATAGCCTCCCCGCTAAACACTCATTCCTGCGACGTGAAGCGTTCTCAGGATGACCATGAATTGTTCGAGAGTTCTGTCGATGACCAATCCTGCCCTGATTGATGAACTGAAGACCCTGGTCGAGCCTGGCAAGGTTCTGACCGACGCCGACTCCCTGAATGCGTACGGCAAGGATTGGACCAAGCACTTCGCCCCGGCGCCCAGCGCCATCGTGTTTCCCAAGACCATCGAGCAGGTGCAGGCCGTGGTCCGCTGGGCCAACACGCACAAGGTCGCGCTGGTGCCATCGGGCGGACGCACCGGGCTTTCCGCTGCTGCGGTGGCGGCGAATGGCGAAGTGGTCGTCTCGTTCGATTACATGAATCAGATTCTTGACGTGAACCTCACCGACCGCACCGCCGTTTGTCAGCCGGGTGTGGTCACCGAGCATTTGCAGAACGTCGCCGAAGAAAAAGGTCTGTACTACCCGGTCGACTTCGCCTCGGCAGGTTCCAGCCAGATTGGCGGCAATATCGGCACCAATGCCGGCGGGATCAAGGTGATTCGCTACGGCATGACCCGTAACTGGGTGGCCGGTATGAAAGTTGTCACCGGCAAAGGTGATGTGCTGGAACTGAACAAAGACCTGATCAAGAACGCCACCGGTTACGACCTGCGTCAGCTGTTCATCGGCGCTGAAGGCACCCTCGGCTTTGTCGTTGAAGCGACCATGCGCCTTGATCGCGCACCGAAAAACCTTACCGCGATGGTCCTCGGCACCGCCGATTTCGACTCGATCATGCCGGTTCTGCATGCCTTCCAAGGCAAGCTCGACCTGACCGCGTTCGAATTCTTCTCCGACAAGGCCCTGGCGAAAGTCATGGGCCGTGGCGACGTTCCGGCGCCGTTCGAAACCGATTGCCCTTTCTACGCGTTGCTGGAATTCGAAGCGACCACCGAAGAAGTGGCCAACAGTGCGCTGGAAACCTTCGAGCATTGCGTCGAGCAGGGCTGGGTGCTGGACGGCGTGATGAGCCAGAGCGAAACCCAACTGCAGAACCTGTGGAAACTGCGCGAGTACATCTCCGAAACCATTTCGCACTGGACGCCGTACAAAAACGACATCTCGGTCACCGTGTCGAAAGTGCCGGCATTTCTGCAGGAAATCGACGCGATCGTCGGTGAATACTATCCGGACTTCGAAATCGTCTGGTTCGGCCACATCGGCGACGGCAACCTGCACTTGAACATTCTCAAGCCGGATAACCTGAGCAAGGACGAGTTCTTCGCCAAGTGTGCGACCGTCAATAAGTGGGTGTTCGAAACCGTCGAGAAGTACAACGGTTCGATTTCCGCCGAACACGGCGTGGGCATGACCAAACGCGATTACTTGACCTACAGCCGCTCGCCGGTTGAGATCGAGTACATGAAAGCGGTAAAAGCGGTTTTCGACCCGAACGGCATCATGAACCCGGGCAAGATTTTCGCGGTTTGATCGGCAATCTTTGATGAATCAATGAAGGCAGGAGTCGGTAAATGAGCTATCAGCACCAGTACGTCGACGGCACGCGCATCCACTTCCCGATCGGGAAAGTCGTGTGCATTGGCCGCAATTACGCCGAACACGCCAAGGAGCTGGACAACCCGGTGCCTACCGAGCCGTTGCTGTTCATCAAGCCGGGCAGTTGCGTGGTCGAGCTGGAAGGCGGTTTCGCCATTCCGACCGAGCGCGGTTCGGTGCACTACGAAGCGGAAATCGCCGTGTTGATCGGCAAGCCGTTGTCGACCAAGCCGAGCCGTGAAGAAGTGCTCGACGCGATCTCCGGTTTCGCCCCGGCGCTGGATCTGACCCTGCGCGACAAGCAAGCCGAGCTGAAAGCCAAGGGCCTGCCGTGGGAAATCGCCAAGTCGTTCGACGGCGCGGCGGTGCTTGCACCGTTCGTGGTGGGCAGCACCTTTGCTGACCTGACCGACATCGGCATTCGCCTGACCATCAACGGCGAAGTCCGCCAGGACGGCAACAGCAGCGCGATGCTCAACCCGATCGTGCCGATGATCCAGCACATGGCTGGCTGCTTCTCGCTGCAGGCCGGTGATGTGATCCTCACCGGTACGCCGGTGGGTGTGGGCCCGCTGAACGTGGGTGACGACATCGTCCTCGAACTGGTTGGCGCGAGCAGCTTCACCAGCAGCGTGCGCTGATTTAACGCGATCCCCTTGTAGGAGTGAGCCTGCTCGCGATAGCGGTCTGACAGTCAAAGATTATTTCGACTGACCCGGCGTCATCGCGAGCAGGCTCACTCCTACATGTTTTGTGATCCTTCCCACAATGGCGTAGGGCAATCCCGCCATTTGCCGTTTTTTTCACATCCTGTACGGATAATTCCTCTCATTCTGGCGTCTGAGCCGGCCTCTTTGTGCTATTACCCTTAGCCTGAATTTTCGGAACGCGTCCCTCGATGTCATCTCAAACTCAGCTCAAACCCACTCGCCGTTCACGTTTTGCCCTGCGTTGGTATGTCTGGCTCTTGCTGGTGATTGCCGCCGCCTATGCCTTGGCGTTTGCCATGCATTGGGATGATCGCGGTGTGCTGTGGCTGCAAGAGCGTTTCGAAAGCCAGGCCGAGCAGAAGGAAAGTATCTGGCTACCGGACTATCGGGTGGTGATCGATGCCAAGCCCCTGACGGGGATGGAAAAGGACGAAGCCTCGGATCTGTCGTACAACCCGGAGACCAAAACGCTGTTTTCAGTGATGGGCAAAAACCCGTTTCTCGCCGAGCTGACGTTGCAGGGCGATGTGCTGCGCAAGATGCCGCTGGTGGGCTGGAGCAATCCGGAGGGGCTGACTGTTATGGAAAACGGCCTGATGGCCATCGTCGATGAGCGCCAGCACACGCTGTCGATCGTCAAGGTCGACGCCGACACCCGCGAACTGAATATCGCCGACTTCCCGAAATACGATCTCGGCCCGTCGAAAGACCAGAACAAAGCCTTCGAAGCCATCACCTGGGACTCGCACAACCAGCAATTGCTGCTGGGCGAGGAACGGCCACCGGCGCTGTTCACCTGGAAAAGCGACGGCAGCCAGACCCTCAAGGGCGACAAGCAAAAGCTCGCCAGTGATGAATTGGATATTCGCAATCTCTCGGCACTGGCGATAGATCCGCGCACGCGTCACACGCTGGTAATGTCCGCCGATTCGCACCTGCTGCTGGAGCTGGACGAGAAGGGCGAGCAAGTCAGCTTCATGACCCTGCTTGGCGGCTTTAACGGATTGAAAAACACCATCCCGCGCGCCGAAGGCGTGACCATGGACGAGGCGGGCACGCTGTACATGGTCAGCGAGCCGAACCTGTTCTATCGCTTCGAGAAACAGAAATAGCAGCCTTTACCGATTCCAATGTAGGAGCTGCCGAAGGCTGCGATCTCTTGATCTTATGAACAGCAAGATCAAAAGATCGCAGCCTGCGGCAGCTCCTACACGGGTTGTCTTGTGGTTTGAGGCAAGTGGCCATTAAGCTTCAGTTCAGACGAGCGTGATATTTCATCCGCCTGTCTTGATCCCGAGCCCGCCCGAATGCGTCGACTTGCCCGTCCCAAGCCTCTGATTATCCTCCTGTCGGTGATTGCCCTGATCGCGTTGATTGCGATCGGCCAATACATGCGCCTGTTCGAGCGCGCCTGGTTCAATCTGCACACGTTGTGGCAGCCGCTGAGCAGTCAATCCATTGCGTTGGACCAGTATCGAGTGGAGATTGAGGCGCGGGTCATCGATGGCCTGGACGATGATGTTTCGGCGCTGACTTTCGATCCGGTGCGTAAAAGCCTGTTCACCGTGACCAACAAGAATTCCGAACTGGTCGAACTGTCGCTCGACGGCAAGATCCTGCGCCGCATTGCCCTGATTGGCTTTGGCGATCCGGAAGCGGTCGAATACATCAGCGCCGACACTTACGTGATCACTGACGAGCGCCAGCAGCGGCTGATCAAGATTCACCTGGAAGCAGACACCACATTCCTCGACGCAGCGGATGCCGAACAGATGACCCTCGGCGTGCATATGGCCAGCAACAAGGGCTTCGAAGGCTTGGCGTATGACTCGGTGGGCAAGCGCCTGTTTGTTGCGAAGGAACGCAACCCGATGCTGATCTACGAAGTGCACGGCTTTCCGCACTTCAATCCGGAGAAGTCCTACGCCGTACATGTGATCAACGATCCCAAGCGTGACGCCGGGATGTTTGTGCGCGACCTGTCGAGCTTGCAGTACGACGAGCGCAGCGGGCATTTATTGGCGCTGTCGGATGAGTCGCGATTGATTCTGGAGCTGGATGTGGATGGGCGGCCGCTGAGCACGATGTCGATCAGTGGCGGGCGTCAGGGTCTGAAGAAAACCGTGCCGCAGGCTGAGGGCATTGCGATGGATGATGACGGGACGTTGTATCTGGTGAGTGAGCCGAACCTGTTTTACGTCTTCAAAAAACCAGCACAGCCCTGACCAGCACCACAAAACCATTGTAGGAGTGAGCCTGCTCGCGATAGCGGTGTGTCAGTCGACATTAATATCAACTGATCCACCGCTATCGCGAGCAGGCTCACTCCTACAGGGGTATTTCGTCTGCCCATTAATTTCGGGCAGTCTGGGATTATTCAGCCTTGAGGGTTTTCACGCCTTCGCTAGTGCCCAGCAACAACAGATCCGCCGGACGCGCCGCGAACAAGCCATTGGTGACCACGCCGACGATTGCATTGATCTGCGCTTCCAGCTCCACCGGGTTGGTGATCTGCAGGTTGAACACATCCAGAATGATGTTGCCGTTGTCGGTCAGCACGCCTTCGCGGTACACCGGGTCGCCGCCCAATTTCACCAACTGACGAGCAACGTGGCTGCGGGCCATCGGGATCACTTCGACTGGCAGCGGGAACTCGCCCAGCACTGGCACCAGTTTGCTCGCGTCGGCGATGCAGATGAAAGTCTTGGCCACGGCCGCGACGATCTTCTCGCGGGTCAGGGCTGCGCCACCGCCCTTGATCAGGTTCAGGTGCGCGTCGCTTTCATCGGCGCCATCAACGTAGAACTCCAGGTCGCTGACGGTGTTCAGCTCGTACACCGGAATCCCGTGGCCTTTGAGGCGCGCGGCAGTGGCTTCGGAACTGGCGACCGCGCCATCGAATGCGCCCTTGTGCTGGGCCAGGGCGTCGATGAAGCAGTTGGCGGTGGAGCCGGTGCCGACCCCGACGATGCTCTTGTCGTCGAGTTTCGGAAGGATGAAGTCGACGGCGGCCTGAGCCACTGCCTGTTTGAGTTGATCCTGGGTCATGCGGGCTCCGGAAGCGGGCAAGGAGAGAACGGAAAGGCCGGCATTATAGCCGCAAGCGTGGCTAAAACCTCTGGATTCGTGTGGTCGTGTGGGCAAAAGCCGGGTTAGACTCCTCGGTCCCGCTCAACCGCTCAGTGATGCTTTCCGATGCTCGAACAGTACGTCAAAAAGATCCTCACCTCGCGCGTTTATGACGTTGCCGTAGAAACCCCGCTGCAGAACGCTCGCCAGCTCTCCGAGCGGCTGGGCAATGACATTTGGCTCAAGCGCGAAGACTTGCAGCCGGTGTTCTCGTTCAAGATTCGCGGCGCCTACAACAAGCTGACGCAACTGAGCGATGAAGAACGCGCCCGTGGCGTGGTCACCGCGTCGGCGGGCAACCATGCGCAAGGTCTGGCCCTGGCGGCGAAAGTGCTGGGCGTGAAAGCGACCATCGTCATGCCCAAGACCACTCCGGAAATCAAAGTCGAGGGCGTGCGTTCGCGCGGCGGCAAGGTGGTGCTGCACGGTGATTCGTTCCCGGAAGCGTTGGCCTACTCGCTGAAACTGGTTGATGAAAAAGGCTACGTCTACATTCACCCGTATGACGATCCGCACACCATTGCCGGCCAAGGCACCGTGGCGATGGAAATTCTGCGCCAGCACCCGCAGCCGCTGGACGCGATTTTCGTCCCGGTCGGTGGCGGTGGTTTGATCGCCGGTATCGCCGCGTATGTGAAATACCTGCGCCCGGACATCAAAGTCATCGGCGTCGAACCGGACGATTCCAACTGCTTGCAAGCGGCAATGGCTGCCGGTGAACGCGTGGTGCTGCCGACTGTGGGCATCTTCGCCGACGGCGTGGCCGTGGCGCAGATCGGCCAGCACACCTTCGACATCTGCAAAGACTACGTCGATGAAGTGATCACCGTCAGCACTGACGAGATCTGTGCGGCCATCAAAGATATCTACGACGATACCCGCTCGATCACCGAACCTGCCGGCGCGTTGGGCGTGGCCGGGATCAAGAAATACGTCGAGTTGCGCGGCGTCAGCGGCCAGACCTTTGTGGCCATCGATTCCGGCGCCAACGTCAACTTCGACCGCCTGCGCCACGTCGCCGAGCGCGCCGAACTGGGTGAAGGCCGCGAAGCGATCATCGCCGTGACCATCCCGGAGAAGGCCGGCAGCTTCAAGGCGTTCTGCGAGGCCGTCGGCAAGCGCCAGATCACCGAATTCAACTATCGCTACAACACCGGCAGCGAAGCACACATTTTCGTTGGCGTGCAGACGCACCCGGACAACGACCCGCGCAGCGCACTGCTGGCGAGCCTGACCGAGCAGGGTTTCCCGGTCGTCGACCTCACTGACAACGAACTGGCCAAGCTGCACATCCGCCACATGGTTGGCGGGCACGCGGCGCACGTGATTGATGAAGTGGTGTTCCGCTTCGAATTTCCGGAGCGCCCGGGCGCGCTGTTCAACTTCCTTAATAAGCTGGGCGGACGCTGGAACATCTCGATGTTTCACTACCGTAACCATGGCGCCGCTGATGGTCGCGTGGTCGCGGGCCTGCAGGTGCCCCACGATGAGCGTCATCTGGTGCCGGCGGCCCTTGAGGAAATCGGTTACCCGTACTGGGATGAAAGCGAGAACCCGGCCTATCAGCTGTTTCTTGGCTGAGCGGCTACGCTGATGGGCATGGCCCGAGGAAGAGAAATTCATGGAAACCCTGACCACCCTGAAAGTAATTCACGTCGCGGCGACCGTGGTGATCCTCGTCAGCGGGTTGGGGCTTGCCGCTCTGACCTGGCGTAATCGCAGCGAAGGGCCGGCCAGCACAATGCAGCGTCCCTGGCTGTTTATCTGGTGTTTGATGCTGATCGCGATGCTGAGCATGCCTTTCACCGGCTGGTGGTTGGTACACCTTATCGGCTGGCCACTGGGGCAGTTGTGGATTCTGGGCTCCAGCGTGATCTATGCCGTGGCCACGTTGAGTGCAGTGTGGTTGTTGGTGCGGCTTAATCGGCTGTGGACTAGCGGGGTTGGTAACTGGAAATTCACCTTGGCGCTGGCGATTGTCAGCGGCGTCGGGTTTCTTGCCATTGCGGCATTGATGGGTGCCAAGCCTGTTTAAGGCTTGAGGCCGTGTAGACCCGATCGCGAGCAGGCTCACTCCTACATTGGAATGCGTTTCCCTGTAGGAGTGAGCCTGCTCGCGATAGCGATTTCAGTCGCGCAGAGTAATGACCGGCCAGCCACGCTTCTCGGCTTCAGCGCGTAGATTCGGATCCGGATCGACCGCCACCGGATTCGCCACCTGCTCCAGCAGCGGCAAATCATTCATCGAATCGCTATAGAAATAGCTGTCGTCCAGCGAGTACCCGGTCTCTTCCAGCCAACGGTTCAGGCGCGTCACCTTGCCTTCACGGAAGCACGGAATATCTGTGCTGCGCCCGCTGTAACGGCCATCGACCATCTCGCATTCGGTGGCGATCAGGGTTTCAACGCCCAGACGCACAGCGATTGGCGCGGTGACGAAACGGTTGGTCGCAGTGATGATCACCAGTTTGTCGCCAGCATCACGGTGTTTTTTCAGCAGTTCCAGCGCCTTGGGCAGCACGATCGGCTCGATGCAGTCGCGCATGTAGTCGTTGTGCCATTGCTCGAGCACGGCCATGTCGGTGCGGCCGAGGATCTCCAGGCAGAAGTTCAGGTACGCGGCGTTATCCAGTTTGCCGGCCAGGTAATCCTGATAAAACTCGTCGTTGCGTGCTTTGTACGCAATCGGGTCGAGGAAGCCGCGTTCACACAGATAGTCGCCCCAGGCGTGATCGCTGTCGCCGCCCAGAAGGGTGTTGTCCAAATCGAAGAGTGCCAGGCGCATTGCAGTTACCCGCTGATAAGTCTGTAAAAAGGCGACAAGAATACGGTCTTTTCACAAGAGTGCACATAAGGTAGGAAGCTTCGTTGCCGCCTTATCAACCTTTGTGGAACAATGCGGCGACATGCGTTTGCGAGGTTGTGCCCGTGATCGACCCCGATGGTTTCCGCCCCAATGTCGGGATCATTCTGACGAATGACGCCGGCCAGGTGCTATGGGCTCGCCGTATCAATCAAGATGCCTGGCAGTTTCCGCAAGGGGGAATCAACCCTGAAGAGACGCCGGAAGACGCCTTGTACCGCGAGCTGAACGAAGAAGTTGGCCTGGAACGTGAAGATGTTGAAATACTGGCCTGTACTCGGGGCTGGTTGCGCTATCGTTTGCCGCAACGTCTGGTGCGTACGCACAGCCAACCGCTGTGCATCGGCCAGAAACAGAAATGGTTTCTCCTGCGCCTGATCTCCAACGAGCAGCGGGTGCGGATGGATTTGACCGGTAAACCGGAGTTCGATGGCTGGCGCTGGGTCAGCTATTGGTATCCGTTGGGCCAGGTGGTGACATTCAAGCGCGAGGTGTATCGCCGCGCACTCAAAGAGCTTGCCCCGCGCCTTTTAGCGCGCGACTGACGACGGAGTTCGACCCCGAGCCATGCTCAATACGCTGCGCAAGATCGTCCAGGAAGTTAACTCCGCCAAGGATCTCAAGGCGGCGTTGGGGATTATTGTGTTGCGCGTCAAAGAGGCCATGGGCAGCCAGGTCTGCTCGGTCTACCTGCTTGATCCCGAGACCAACCGCTTCGTCCTGATGGCCACCGAGGGCTTGAACAAGCGCTCGATCGGCAAGGTCAGCATGGCACCCAACGAAGGTCTGGTCGGTCTGGTCGGCACGCGTGAAGAACCCCTGAACCTCGAAAACGCTGCGGATCACCCGCGCTACCGCTACTTCGCCGAAACCGGTGAAGAGCGTTACGCCTCGTTCCTCGGTGCACCGATCATTCACCACCGCCGCGTCGTCGGCGTGTTGGTCATCCAGCAAAAAGAACGCCGTCAGTTTGACGAAGGTGAAGAAGCCTTCCTCGTGACCATGAGCGCGCAGCTCGCCGGCGTTATCGCCCATGCCGAGGCCACTGGATCGATCCGTGGACTGGGCCGTCAGGGCAAAGGCATTCAGGAAGCCAAGTTCGTTGGTGTGCCGGGTTCGCCGGGCGCAGCCGTCGGTACCGCGGTGGTCATGCTGCCGCCGGCCGATCTCGACGTGGTGCCAGACAAGACCATCACTGACATCAACGCCGAGCTGGCGCTGTTCAAGACCGCCATCGAAGGCGTGCGCGCCGACATGCGCGCGTTGTCCGCCAAGCTTGCGACCCAGTTGCGCCCGGAAGAGCGCGCGCTGTTCGACGTCTACCTGATGATGCTCGACGATGCCTCTCTGGGCAGCGAAATCACCACCGTGATCAAGACCGGCCAGTGGGCCCAGGGCGCGCTGCGTCAGGTGGTCACTGAGCACGTCAACCGTTTCGAACTGATGGACGACGCCTACCTGCGTGAGCGTGCCTCGGACGTCAAAGACCTCGGCCGCCGCCTGCTCGCCTATTTGCAGGAAGAGCGTCAGCAGAACCTGGTCTACCCGGAAAAAACCATTCTGGTCAGCGAAGAGCTGACGCCGGCGATGCTCGGCGAGGTGCCGGAAGGCACGCTGGTCGGTCTGGTTTCGGTACTCGGTTCGGGCAACTCCCACGTGGCGATCCTCGCCCGCGCCATGGGTATTCCGACGGTGATGGGTCTGGTCGACCTGCCGTACGCCAAGGTCGACGGCATCGAAATGATCGTCGACGGCACACGCGGCGAGGTTTACACCAACCCGAGCGAAGTGCTGCGCAAGCAGTTCGCCGAAGTCGTCGAAGAAGAGAAACAACTGGCGCTGGGCCTCGACACCTTGCGCGACCTGCCGTGTGTGACCCTCGATGGCCACCGCATGCCGCTGTGGGTCAACACCGGTCTGCTCGCCGACGTGGCGCGGGCGCAGAAGCGTGGCGCCGAAGGTGTCGGCCTGTACCGCACCGAAGTACCGTTCATGATCAACCAGCGCTTCCCGAGCGAGAAGGAACAACTGGCGATCTACCGCGAGCAGCTCGCCGCGTTCCACCCGCAACCGGTGACCATGCGCAGCCTCGACATCGGTGGTGACAAGTCGCTGTCGTACTTCCCGATCAAGGAAGACAACCCGTTCCTCGGCTGGCGCGGCATTCGCGTGACCCTCGACCACCCGGAAATCTTCCTGGTGCAGACCCGCGCGATGCTCAAGGCCAGCGAAGGCCTGAACAATCTGCGGATTCTGCTGCCGATGATCTCCGGCACCCACGAACTCGAAGAAGCCCTGCACCTGATTCACCGGGCCTGGGGCGAAGTGCGCGACGAAGGCACCGACGTGCCGATGCCGCCGATTGGCGTGATGATCGAGATTCCGGCAGCGGTGTATCAGACCAAGGAACTGGCGCGGATGGTCGATTTCCTGTCCGTCGGTTCCAACGACTTGACCCAGTATTTGCTGGCGGTCGATCGCAATAACCCACGTGTGGCCGATCTTTACGACTACCTGCACCCGGCGGTGCTGCAAGCTTTGCAGACCGTGGTTCGCGATGCCCATGCGGAAGGTAAACCGGTGAGTATCTGCGGCGAGATGGCCGGTGATCCGGCGGCGGCGGTGCTGTTGATGGCGATGGGTTTCGACAGTTTGTCGATGAACGCCACCAACTTGCCGAAGGTGAAGTGGATGCTGCGCCAGGTCAATCTGAGCAAAGCTCAGGAATTGCTGGCGGAGCTGATGACCATCGACAACCCGCAAGTTATCCACAGCTCGCTGCAATTGGCGCTGAAGAACCTTGGGTTGTCGAAGATGAATCCACCGGCGGTTGTCAAGGCCGTCTAAAGATCAAGAGCCCCTCACCCTAACCCTCTCCCGGAGGGAGAGGGGACTGATTGGGGGATGCTGCCGAGGTACGCAGACCTGAAGGTGCTGTGCTGAATCCATAATCGATTCACACCGATTTGAAGGTGATTTGCCGAGTCCATAATCGATTCGCACGGACTTGAAGGTGCGTGCTGAATCCATAATCAACTCGGTCTTTCAGGTCGATGTATGGCCCAAGACACCTCGGTCGGCCCCCTCTCCCTCTGGGAGAGGGCTGGGGTGAGGGTTTGCTCTTAAGCTGTTATCTCCACCTCGCCCAAATGCCCGCCATACGGCCCAAAACTCCGCTCAACCATCTGCCGCGCCCCATCCGCCTGCACAATCAACGCCGTACTCGCCCGCGTCCCGTAACTCTGGCTGGCAATAAACACACTCGACAACAGTGATTCCGTCGCCAGACCCACCCCGGTATCCGGCAATTCGGCAGGTGGGGCCGTCTGCGCATCACTTAACAAACCCAACAACCGTTCAGGCTGCGGATCATCCAACACCCCACTCAACGCAGCCTTGGCCCTGAGCAACTTCGGCCACGGCGTATCCAGCCCAGCATTCGACAAGCCGTAGACTCCGGACGCGAGCATCACCGGCTCCGACATCCGCGCATTGAAATGCCACAGCTCATGACTGTTGCCGAGCAACAGATTAAACCCGGCATATTCCGCCGAACGCCCGACCACATCGCTCAAATAATCATCAATCGACGCATCGCCGGTCAGAAACCGCGCCACCAGTTCCCCTCGTGACTTGCGCGCTGGCGCCTGTTGCGGATCGCGAATGTTGGTCAGCGCGGCGAAGCGCCCGTTGGCGCCGATCCCCAGCCAGGTCCCGCCGGCCTCAAGATCACGCCCGGCATGCACATGCGGCGCTTCCGGCCATTGCGCCAGTGGCAGGCTCGGCCGGGCGTAGAACTCGTCACGGTTGGCCGCGACGATCAGCGGCTGGTCATGGCCCGGCCGCCAGGCGAAAACAATCAGGCACATAAGGTGGTCCTTGTGTGATTTTTGTCCACTCTACGCATCCGGCGTCCGTGCATCCATCGCCAGTGGAGCCAAAGGGGGTGCATCCGTTACCATGCCGCTCCGGTTTTGCGGATGCGGTCTGGGGAGACGGTCATGGAATTTCTGCTCTATCTGGCGCTGGGCGCCTGTGCGGGCGTGCTGGCCGGGCTGTTTGGCGTTGGCGGCGGGATCATTATCGTGCCGGTGCTGGTGTTCAGTTTCACCCTGCAGGGCTTTGATCAGTCGATCCTCACCCATCTGGCGGTCGGGACATCGCTGGCGACGATCATCTTCACCTCGGTCAACGCCGTGCGTGAGCATCATCGACGCGGCGCGGTGCGCTGGCCGATCTTCATGTGGATGGCCGTCGGCATTCTGCTCGGCGCGGGTTTCGGAGCCCTGACTGCAGAAGCAATCTCCGGTCCGCACCTGCAAAAGATCATCGGCGTGTTCGCCTTGATCATCTCGGTGCAACTGGCGCTCGACATCAAACCCAAGGCCAGCCGAACGGTGCCGGGTAAACTCGGTCTGACCGTGGCCGGCAGTGTGATCGGCTGGGCCTCGGCGATTTTCGGCGTCGGCGGTGGTTCGCTGACGGTGCCGTTCCTGACCTGGCGCAGCGTGCCGATGCAGCAAGCGGTGGCGACCTCGTCGGCCTGCGGTCTGCCGATCGCTTTGGTCAGTGCTTTAAGTTTCATGATTCTGGGGTGGCACGATCCGTTGTTGCCACCGCATAGTCTCGGTTTTGTGTATTTGCCGGCGCTGTTGGGCATCGCCCTGACCAGCATGGTTTTCGCCCGCATCGGCGCGCGTCTGGCGCATCGGTTGTCGCCGCGCTTGCTGAAACGGCTGTTCGCCGCTTTGCTGTTCAGCGTGGGTGTGAGCTTCCTGCTTTAACCGCGTCGCAATCCTGGCTTAATCCTGAGGTGGCAGCGTCGCCCGGGAATTTTGGTTTCAACTCTAACGAGGAGTCGCAATGCTGCCTTACCCGCAGATCGACCCGGTGGCACTGGCCATCGGTCCGCTGAAAATCCACTGGTACGGTCTGATGTACCTGATCGGCATCGGCGGTGCGTGGCTGCTGGCGTCGCGCCGGCTCAACCGTTTCGACCCGACCTGGACCAAGGAGAAACTCTCCGACATGGTCTTCTGGATGTCGATGGGCGTGATCGTCGGCGGGCGCCTGGGCTATGTGCTGTTCTACGATCTGAGCGCCTATCTGGCCAACCCGACGCTGATTTTCGAAGTGTGGAAGGGTGGCATGTCGTTCCACGGCGGTTTCATCGGCGTAATGCTGGCCGCGTTGTGGTTTGGCAAGCGTAACGGCAAGTCGTTCTTCCAGTTGATGGACTTCGTCGCACCAATGGTGCCGATCGGTCTGGGCGCCGGGCGCATCGGTAACTTCATCAACGCCGAATTGTGGGGCAAAGCCACCGACGTGCCGTGGGCCATGGTCTTCCCGCCATTCAGCGATCCGGCGCAACTGCCGCGTCACCCGTCGCAGCTCTATCAGTTCGCGCTCGAAGGCGTGGCGCTGTTCCTGATCCTGTGGATTTTCTCGCGCAAGCCGCGCCCGACCATGGCCGTGTCGGGCATGTTCGCGCTGTTCTACGGCATCTTCCGTTTCATCGTCGAATTCGTCCGTGTGCCGGATGCGCAACTGGGCTATCTGGCCTGGAACTGGCTGACCATGGGCCAGGTGCTCTGCGTGCCGATGATCGTCGGCGGGCTGTTCCTGATCTGGCTGGCCTATCGTCGCGCACCGGCAGCACCGCTCGCGCCGACGGCTTAAACTACGAACCCCGGCGCGCGACGCCGGGGCTCAAAGGACACAGGTAACTCATGAAGCAATATCTCGAACTGGTCTCGCACGTCATTCAGAACGGCAGCAAACAGGCCAACCGCACCGGCATCAACACCATCAGTTTCCCGGGTGCGATGCTGCGTTTCGATCTGCAGGAAGGTTTTCCGGCGATCACCACGCGCAAAATGGCCTTCAAATCGGCCATCGGCGAGATGTGCGGTTTTCTCCGTGGCGTCAACAACGCCGCTGAATTCCGTGCGCTGGGCTGCAAGGTCTGGGACCAGAACGCCAACGAAAACGCGCAGTGGCTGGCCAACCCGTTCCGTCAGGGCGACGACGACCTCGGCGAAATCTACGGCGTGCAATGGCGAAAATGGCCGGCGTACAAACAGATCCCGCTGAGCAACAGCGCCGCCATCGAACAAACCTTGGCCAACGGCTACAAGCAGATCGCTCAGGGCGAAGAAAACGGCCAGGCCTACGTGGTGTTGTACAAAGCCATCGATCAGGTGCGCCAGTGCGTCGACACGATCATCAAGGATCCGGGCAGCCGTCGTATTCTGTTCCACGGCTGGAACGTCGCTCAGCTCGATGAAATGGCTCTGCCGCCATGCCATCTGCTGTATCAGTTCCACCCGAATGTCGAGACCAAAGAGATTTCCCTGACCCTCTACATCCGTTCCAACGATCTGGGTCTGGGCACGCCGTTCAACCTCACCGAAGGCGCCGCGCTGCTGAGCCTGATCGGTCGCCTGACCGGTTACACGCCGCGCTGGTTCACCTATTTCATCGGTGATGCGCACGTCTACGAGAACCACCTGGACATGCTCAACGAACAGCTCAAGCGCGAGCCGTTCGCCATGCCGAAACTGAAAATCTCGGATCGTGTACCGGAGTTTGCCAAGACTGGCGTGTACCAGCCGGAATGGCTGGAATTGGTCGAGCCGAGCGATTTCTCGCTGGAAGGCTACGAACACCACGCGCCCATGACCGCGCCGATGGCGGTCTGACAAGCAATACGCAATACCCCTGTGTAGGAGCTGCCGAAGGCTGCGATCTTTTGATCTTGCTGTTTATAAGATCAAAAGATCGCAGCCTGCGGCAGCTCCTACATTTGGTTTTGTGTTGGACTCAATGGCCGTGGCTGCGGCCTACGTGGGAGTGTTCGACTTCCGTCGCGACAACCCCGCCACTCACTTCCAGCCGCTGCAAAATCCCGCATTGATCGGCCATCGGCCCTTCGCCACAACGTTGGCGCAGGTCGAGCAGTTGCATCTGCAACGCCAACAACCCATCAATCCGCGCCTTCACATGCTGGATATGTTCGTCGATCAACGCATTGACGCTCTCGCACTGATCCTGTGGACTGTCGCGCAAGGCGAGCAGGCTGCGGATTTCTTCGAGGGTCATGTCGAGGGTGCGGCAGTTGCGGATGAAGGTCAGGCGTTCGGCGTGCGCCTGGGTGTAGACGCGGTAGTTGCCGTCGCTGCGGGCCGGTTCCGGCAGGAGGTTTTCGCGCTCGTAATAGCGGATGGTTTCTACGGCGCAGTCGGTGAGTTTGGCCAGTTCTCCGATCTTCATGACGGCAATCTCCAAAAGGGTGCTTGACCCTATAGTGGCTACAGGGTCTTTACTTGGCAACAGGCACCTTCATGGACGCGACCAATGAGCGATTCCCAGCACACCCACAAGCCCGGCGACGGCCACGATCACAGTCATAAATTGCAGCCTGTGCATAAGCATTCACACGGTGGCGATTCCTGCTGCGGGTCGAAAGTCGCAGCGCCGGCACCGGTTCATGCGCACGAAGACGCCTGCTGCTCGTCGACAGCTGCCGCGCCTGCGTTGGTGCAATTGAGCGAAAAAACCAGCGCCGACGCGCGGCTGAGCAGTTTCCGCATCGAAGCGATGGACTGCCCGACCGAGCAGACGCTGATCCAGAACAAGCTCGGCAAACTCGCCGGCGTGCAGCAGCTCGAATTCAATCTGATCAACCGCGTACTCGGCGTGACTCACAATCTGCCGGGCACTGCGCCGATCACCGAAGCGATCAAATCCCTCGGCATGCACGCCGAGCCGCTGGAGGCGGGCGTCGAAGCGCCGGCCCCGGCAGCGGTGAAAAAACACTGGTGGCCGCTGGCATTGTCCGGTGTCGGCGCGCTCGCCGCTGAAGTCATCCACTTCACCAATGCCGCACCGACTTGGGTGGTGGCGATCATCGCGCTGGTGTCGATCCTCAGCGGTGGCCTGACCACCTATAAAAAGGGCTGGATCGCCCTGAAGAACCGCAACCTCAACATCAATGCGCTGATGAGCATCGCCGTCACCGGTGCCATTCTTATCGGCCAGTGGCCGGAAGCGGCGATGGTGATGTTCCTGTTCACCGTCGCCGAGCTGATCGAAGCGCGCTCGCTTGATCGTGCGCGTAATGCGATCAGCGGTTTGATGCAGATGACACCGGAACAAGCCACGGTGTTGCAGGCTGACGGCAGCTGGATTGAACAGGATGTGAAAAGCGTCGAACTCGGTGCCCGCGTACGAGTGAAACCCGGCGAGCGCATTGCGCTGGACGGTGAAGTCGTCAGTGGCAGTTCAACCATCGATCAGGCGCCGATCACCGGCGAAAGCCTGCCGGTTGAAAAAACCATCGGCGACAAAGTCTTCGCCGGCACCATCAACCAGGCCGGTTCGCTGGAATACACGGTGACCGCAGCGGCGAACAACTCGACCCTGGCGCGGATCATCCACGCCGTCGAACAAGCCCAAGGCGCGCGCGCACCGACTCAGCGCTTCGTCGATCAATTCTCGAAAATCTACACGCCCGTGGTGTTCGTGTTTGCCTTGGCCGTGGCGATCATTCCGCCGCTGTTCATGGGCGCCGTGTGGTTCGACTGGATCTACCGCGCGCTGGTGTTGCTGGTGGTCGCGTGCCCATGTGCACTGGTGATTTCGACGCCGGTGACCATCGTCAGCGGCCTCGCCGCCGCGGCGCGCAAAGGCATTCTGGTCAAGGGCGGCGTGTACCTGGAGGGCGGTTTCAAGCTCGATTATCTAGCGCTGGATAAAACCGGCACGATCACCCACGGCAAACCGGTGCAGACCGATTACCTGTCCCTCGACCCAACCGCCGATGCCACCGCGCCTGCAATCGCTGCGGCATTGGCCGGTCGCTCCGATCACCCGGTGTCGCTGGCCATCGCCAACGCCGCTGTGGATAAAAACTTCGCTGCGCTGATTGTGGATAACTTCGAAGCGTTGGGCGGGCGTGGCGTCAAAGGTGAGATCAACGGCCAGACCTATCATTTGGGCAACCACCGCCTGGTCGAAGAACTCGGTTTGTGCTCGCCAGCACTGGAAGAAAAACTCTTCGCGCTGGAGAAACAGGGCAAATCCGTGGTGCTGCTGCTCGACAGCTCTGGCCCGCTGGCGCTGTTTGCCGTGGCTGACACGGTCAAGGAAACCAGCCGCGAAGCGATCCGTCAGTTGCATGAACTGGGGGTGAAAACCCTGATGCTCACCGGCGACAACGTCCACACCGCCCAGGCGATTGCCGCGCAGGTTGGCATCGACGAGGCCCGGGGCGACTTGTTGCCGACCGACAAACTGCAAGCCATCGAAGACCTTTATGCACAGGGCCGACGGGTCGGCATGGTCGGCGACGGCATCAACGATGCCCCGGCACTGGCCCGCGCCGAGATCGGTTTCGCCATGGCCGCTGCCGGCACCGACACCGCGATCGAAACCGCCGATGTCGCCCTGATGGACGACGATCTGCGCAAGATCCCGGCGTTCATCAGCCTGTCGCGCAATACCGCGAGCATCCTGAAACAGAACATCGCGCTGGCCCTGGTGATCAAAGCTATCTTTCTTGCGGTAACCTTCGCCGGGCTCGCCACCATGTGGATGGCGGTGTTCGCCGACATGGGCGTGAGCCTGTTGGTGGTGTTCAACGGTTTGCGCCTGCTGCGCAAATAGATGAGGAAAGGTTGTGCTGAGTGCCGAGCTGAAAGCGTTTTACATGGTCGCCCGCCTGGGCAGCATCACGCTGGCGGCGAAAAAACTCGGCCTCAGCCAACCCACCGTGACCACGCAGATTCGCAATCTGGAAAGTCAGTATTCGGTGGAGTTGTTCTACCGTGGCGGCCGGCGTCTGAGCGTCAGTGATGAAGGCGCGCGGTTGCTGCCGATGGTCAAGACGCTGTTGCAGCAGGAAGCCGACATCGAGTTTTTCCTGCGCAACAGCGGACAGGTGCAGGGCACTTTGCGCATCGCCGCGACCGCGCCCTATTACATCCTCGATCTGGTGAAGACCTTTCGCGAGCGTTTGCCGCAAGTGGAAGTGTCGGTGGAAATCGGCAACTCGCAACAAGTGCTGGAAGCGCTAGAGGATTACCGCGTGGACATCGCCGCGTCGTCGCAATTGCTCGATGACGCGCGGTTGATTCGTCGGGTGTTGGGCACTGATCCGCTGGTGCTGGCGGTGCATCGCAATCATCCGCTGGCGGCGCAGGAGCATGTCGCGTTGAGTGCGCTGGCCGGGCATACCTTGTTGATGCGTGAATCCGGTTCAACCACGCGGCGGCTGACGGAAGAGTTGCTCGCGAGTGCCGGGGTGAGCTTCGGGCCGTTGCTGGAGATTGGCAGCCGTGAGTCGATTCGTGAGGCGGTGTTGCGCAATATCGGCATCAGCATCATTGCCCGGCAGGAAGTGCCGCATGATCCGCAGTTGCGCGTGCTGACGATCGAGAATGCGCCGCAGATTCCTGAGTACCTTTACTGCCTCAAAGAAAGGAAGGGCGCGCGGTTGCCGGCGGCGTTCCTCGGCTTGGCACAGGAAATGTCCCCGGCTTGAAGATCAAAAGATCGCAGCCTTCGGCAGCTCCTACAGGGGGACGCATTCCAATGTAGGAGCTGCCGAAGGCTGCGATCTTTTGATCTCCAACCAAAATCCCCGAATACCACTATCGGCCGTTTTTGCCTCGTTGCCACATGACGGACGCATTACAACTCTAGGATTGGCCCCATCTGCTTGATGAGGTCTGTCCATGAATCCTGCCATCGCAACTGCCCTGACCAACCCCGGCGCACCCATGAAAGTGCGCGGCGTGCAGAAACGCTTCGGCGCGTTCACTGCGCTGGATAACGTCTCCCTCGACGTCGCCGCCGGTGAACTGGTGTGCCTGCTCGGCCCGTCGGGCTGCGGCAAGACCACGTTGCTGCGCTGCATCGCCGGTCTGGAAAAACAGGACAGCGGCGAGCTGTACCTCGGCGAGCGCGACGTCTCGCACCTCGCCCCGCAAGCCCGTGATTACGGGATTCTGTTCCAGTCCTACGCGCTGTTTCCCAATCTGACGGTCGAAGCGAACATTGCCTACGGCCTCGCCGGCAGCGGTCGCGACGAAGTACGTCGCCGTGTCGGGCAAATGCTCGAACTGGTTGGCCTCACCGGCAGCGAGAAAAAGTACCCCGGCCAATTGTCCGGCGGCCAACAGCAACGTGTAGCGCTGGCCCGCGCGCTGGCGCCGGCACCGTCGCTGTTGTTGCTTGATGAACCGATGTCCGCCCTCGACGCCCGCGTCCGCGAGCATCTGTGTACCGAGCTGCGCCAGCTGCAACGCAACCTCGGCATCACCACCTTGATGGTCACGCACAATCAGGACGAAGCCATGCTGATGGCCGACCGCATCGCCGTGATGAACAACGGCCGCGTCGAGCAGTACGCCACGCCGCAGGAAATCTACAACCGCCCGGCCACGCCGTTCGTGGCCGAGTTTGTTGGGCAGGGCAACTGGCTGCCGTTCCAGCGCAGCAGCGACAGCCACGCGCAGGTCGGCGGGATGAACCTGCGCCTCAGCGACGGCAGCGTCCAGCGCGCCTCGGGTCGTTTGTTCTGCCGCCCGGAAGCGATCAACGTCAATCCGCCGGTGCATGAAGAAAACCTGTTCCCGGCCAAAGTCCGCGAAATAACCTTCCTCGGCAACCGCTGCCGCATGAGCTTCGAACTCGATCAATTGCCGGGCCACGCCTTGCTCGCCGAACTCGCGCCGGAAGCCATGCCGCGCCTCGGTGCCCAGCAGATCATGGTCGCCTTGCCGCCGCGCAGCCTGCAGGTGTTTGCCTGATGAACAGCAACCTCGCGCTGCCGCTACCGCACAAGCAGGTGCGCCAGACTTCGAAAGCCGAGATCGGCGATCGCATTTTTGTCGTCGGCGGCAAAGCCCTTCTGCTGCTGTTGCTCGGCGTCGCGGTGTTGCTGCCGTTGCTGGCGATCTTCTGGCGTGGCTTCAGCAGCGAGGCCGGGCAGGGCGGTGGCTGGGTTGCGGCGAAGGAGTTGGTGAGCAGCGCGAATTTCCACTGGCTACTCGGTAATAGCCTGAAAGTTTCCCTCAGCGTCGCGGCCATCGTCGTACCGCTGGCTTACCTGTTTGCCTACGCGCTGCAACGCACGCTGATTCCGGCGAAGGGCATCTGGCGTGGGATTTCGTTGTTGCCGCTGATGGCGCCGTCGATGCTTCCGGGGATTGCACTGGTCTATCTGTTCGGCAACCAGGGCATGTTGCGCGGCCTGCTCTCGGACAACATCTACGGGTTCTGGGGGATTGTGCTGGGTGAGGTGATTTATACCTTTCCCCATGCGTTGATGATTCTGCTCTCGGCGTTGTCGCTGGCCGATGCGCGACTGTTCGATGCCGCGTCGAGCATGGGCGCCAGTCCGGCTAAAGCCTTCCGCAGCATTACTTGGCCAGCGACTCGCCAGGCCGTGTTCGCCGCGTTCTGTCTGGTGTTCACCCTGACCATCACCGATTTCGGTGTGCCGGTGGTGGTCGGTGGCGACTATCAAGTGCTGGCGCTGGAGGCCTACAAAGCCGTGGTCGGTCAGCAGCAATTCGGTCGCGGCGCGTTGATCGGCATGGTGCTGTTGCTGCCGGCGCTGTTCAGCTTCGGCGTCGATGCCTGGCTGCGCCGCCGTCACGGTGACTCCATGAGCGGTCGGGCGCAGGTGTTCAAACCGGCGCCGTCGAAGCTGCGCGATGGCTGCTATCTGGCGATTGTCCTGTTGATCAGCGCGGCGTTGATTCTGGTGTTCGGCATGGCGGTGTTCTCCTCCTTGGTGAAATTCTGGCCGTACAACCTGTCGCTGTCGCTCAACCATTACCAGTTCAACGAAACCGCTGGCGGCGGCTGGCTGGCCTACAGCAACAGTCTGAAGATGGCCTTGGGTACGGCGTTGATCGGCAGCGTGCTGATTTTCACCGGTGCTTACCTGATGGAGAAAACCCGCAGCCAACGCGGCCTCAATCTGGCCTTGCGCATGCTCAGCTTTGTGCCGATGGCGGTGCCGGGGCTGGTGCTCGGTCTGGGTTACGTCTTCTTCTTCAACCTCACGGGCAACCCGCTGCATGTGCTGTACGGGACGATGACGCTGCTGATCGTCTGCACCATTGCGCATTATTTGACCACCGCACAAATGACTGCGACCACCGCGTTGCGCCAACTCGACGCCGAGTTCGAAGCCGCCGCGCTGTCGCTCAAGGCGCCGCTGTATCGGCATTACCTGCGAGTCACCGTGCCGATATGTTTGCCGGCGCTGCTGGATATCGTGCGCTACCTGTTTGTCTCGGCGATGACCACGGTGTCGGCGGCGATCTTCCTCTACAGCCCCGACACCATCCTTGCGGCGGTCGCAGTGCTGAACATGGATGACGCCGGCAACGTCGGCGGCGCGGCGGCGATGTCGACCCTGATTCTGTTCACCTCGGCGGGCGTGTCTTTGCTGCTGGCGTGGGCTTCGCGCGGCTTGCTGCGCCGTTCTCAAGCCTGGCGGCAAACCGCGCCCGGTCACTGATTCCAACCCCGTTCAACTCATTACAGGAAAACGATCATGTTCAAGCCTATGGCCCTGGCCGCTGCTGTGCTCGCTACTTTCAGCCTGAATGCCTTCGCGGCAAAAACCGAGTTGACGGTGTACACCGCCCTCGAAGCCGAGCAACTGAAGTCCTACAAAGAAGCGTTCGAAAAGGCCAACCCGGACGTCGAGATCAAATGGGTGCGTGATTCCACCGGGATCATTACCGCCAAACTGCTCGCCGAAAAGGCCCGTCCGCAGGCTGACGCGGTGTGGGGTCTGGCCGCTTCAAGCCTGGCGATCCTCGATCAGCAGGGCATGCTGCAAAGCTATGCGCCGAAGGACCTCGGCAAGATCGGTGCGAACTACCGCGACGCCGCTAACCCGCCTGCGTGGGTCGGCATGGACGTCTGGGCCGCGACCATTTGCTTCAACACTGTCGAGGCCGAGAAACAGGGTTTGACCAAACCCGTGAGCTGGCAGGACCTGACCAAGCCTGAGTACAAAGGCAAGATCGTCATGCCTAACCCGGCCTCGTCCGGCACCGGTTTCCTCGACGTCAGCGCGTGGCTGCAAACCTTCGGCGAGAAGCAGGGCTGGGCCTACATGGACGGTCTGCACCAGAACATTGGTCAGTACGTTCACTCCGGTTCCAAGCCTTGCAAGTTAGCGGCGGCGGGCGAGTTCCCGATCGGTATTTCCTTTGAATACCCAGCGGTACAGCTAAAACGCCAGGGCGCGCCGCTGGACATCATCCTGCCGAAGGAAGGTCTGGGCTGGGAAATCGAAGCGACTGCCGTGATCAAAGGCACGCCGCATGAAGAAGCGGCGAAGAAACTGGCGGACTTCTCGGCGAGTGCTGAGGCGATGGATCTGTACAAGGAGAACTTTGCTGTTCTTGCGCAGCCAGGGATCGCCAAGCCGCAGACTGAATTGCCGGCGGATTATGAGCAGCGTCTGATCAAGAACGACTTTGCCTGGGCCTCGAAGAATCGCGACGAGATCCTCACCGAGTGGCGCAAGCGCTATGACGGCAAGTCCGAGAAAGTGGCGGCCAAGTAAATCTTCGCAAGCTGACAGGGCCTCATCGCGAGCAGGCTCACTCCTACAGGGGAACGCATTCCAACTGTAGGAGTGAGCCTGCTCGCGATAGCGGTCTTTCATTCAGGAAATCATCCAGATGACACAACACAAAGACCTGCTCGTCGTAGGCGCCGGCATTCTGGGCCTATCGCACGCCTACGCCGCCGCCAAACGCGGCCTCAAGGTCGCCGTTTTCGAACGCACTGCCACGCCCCTCGGCGCCTCGGTGCGCAACTTCGGCCAGGCCCTTGTCACCGGCCAACCCCCCGGCCCAATGCTCGAACTGGCCAAGGCCAGCCGCGAAATCTGGGGCGACTGGGCGCAACTCGCCGGGCTGCAAATCAAACGTAACGGCTCCTACTTGTTTGCCCGCACCGAAGCCGAAGAACATCTGCTCGAAGCCTTCTGCAACGGTCGAGCCGTTGAACACGGTTACAACATCCAGTTGCTGCGCGGCGCTGCATTGCGCGATCTATACAACGGCCAGTTCCGCCACCACCGCGCCGCCCTCCACGGCATCGACGATCAACAGCTGTACTCGCGCGAAGCAATCCCTGCATTGATCGATTACCTGCGCCGAGACCTCAGTGTCGAGTTTCACTTCTCGACTTTGGTGCGCGACGTTGAACCCGGCCACCTGCACAGCACCGCCGGGACGTTTACCGCGAAGCAGATCATCGTCTGCTCCGGCCACGATTATCAAACCCTGCTGGCCGAGCCGATTGCCGCACTCGATCCGCAAATCTGCCGCCTGCAAATGCTTCGCGCCAAACCGCAGATCGATCTCAATCTGCAACACGCCTTGCTCACCGGTCTGAGCTGCGTGCACTACGGCGCCTTCGCCGATTTGCCGGAAGCGGCGGCGGTGCAGGCGCAAATCCTGCGTGAGCAACCGCACCTGCACGACAACGGTATTCACCTGCTGATCAGCCCGACGCCGTACGGCGAACTGATCATCGGTGACTCGCACCATTACGGCAGCGACCCTTCACCGTTCAACGCCGAGCAAGTGGACAACTGGATGATCGAACTGGCCGAGCAGACCCTGGGCTGCAAGGTGCAAGTGGTCGAGCGCTGGCAGGGCGTCTATGGTTCTCGGGGACCGGGACCATTTTCGTTGCTGCGCCCGGCACCCGGGTTGAGTGTGGCGCTGATGCACACCGGCGTCGGCATGAGCGTTGGCCCGGCCATGGCCGAGCGCAACATTGCGCAGTTGCTGGAGGAAGTTTGATGACAGATCACGAGCAAACCGTCGCCAAGGTATTCGCGCTGTACGAACGCTTCGGCACCAGCGATTACATCGGCGAACCGGTGTCGCAGATCGAACACATGTCCCAGGCCGCCGAACTGGCGATGGCCGAGGGCTTTGATGACGAAGTGGTGTTGGCAGCGTTCTTTCATGACATCGGCCACCTGTGTGCCGAGGGCGCGGAGAACATGGACGGCTTTGGCGTGGTCAGTCATGAACGGTTGGGTGCGGATTATTTGCGTGAGGCCGGTTTCAGCGAGCGCTTGGCACAGCTGGTGGAATATCACGTGCAGGCCAAGCGGTATCTGACGTTGCGTGAGCCGGGGTATTTTGATCGGCTGAGTGAGGCGAGTCGGCGGACGCTGGAATATCAGGGTGGGGTGATGACAGAGGCCGAGGCGGATGCGTTTGCGCATGATCCGTTGTGTGCGGTGAGTTTGCGGATGCGGCAGTGGGATGAGCTGGCCAAGGAGATGGCGGTGCCGGTGATGGATTTGGGTGTGCTGAAGCGTAAGGCTGAGGTTTTGTTGTCGGCCGGGTAATCGTTGCCCTCACCCCAGCCCTCTCCCGGAGGGAGAGGGAGCCGATCGTGTTGTTGTGGGGCCATACATCGACCTGAGATATCCAGCCGAACTCAGGTTTGAAAAGCCTGGAGATCTGCTCCCTTCCCCCTCTACCCCTTGGGGGAGAGGGCTGGGGTGAGGGGGTTCGATCTACAGCTCAAGCACCTTCCCTACCAACGCCTCAATCTGCTCCTGCCTTTCCCCCTGATTCAACTTCGCCTGCGGATTCAACGACGACCACTGCGGATGCGCCCGCGCCTTGTTCAGCGCTTCCGGCAACTTGCCCTCGCGCCAGGTTTTGTCTTGCGGCGTGGCCACCTGAACCGCATCCATCGCCGCATGCCCACGCTGATCCAGCGCCAACACCAGTTGCCGCTGACGCAACGCCAACAACCGTAGCACCCCGTCATCCACCGTCAGCTCACGCTGGCCTTTGATCTTGCCGAGCAAGCGACTGCCATAACTACGCGCCGTCTGCAGCGCACCACCGGCAATCGCCCCCGCCAGCGCCGCCGCGCCGAGCGTGATCCCGCCAACCAGCAAATCCACGCCAGCCCCCGCCGCCGCACCGGCAGCAATCCCGCCGCCTACGCGCACACCGAGTTGCTTCAAGGTTTCCGGGTTGAACAGGTCATCGCCCCAACGCCCGTCCAGCAACGGCAAATCACTCGCCGCCGCATCCTGCGGACGAAACGCATACAGTTTGAGCAACGCCTCAACACACTTCTGCTCACGCTGACGCACAGCCTTGCGCAGTTCGCTGATGGCTTGCTGTTCCTGCGCAGCTTCGCTGACCACACTGCGCCGGCAAGCCGCACAGTCGATCAACAACTCAGCAATCAAGCGCGCCGCACTTTGCTGCCGCGCCAGGCGCTGAGCCTGTTGATCGGCAATCAACCGCTCAAGTTGCGGACGGGCGTTTTCCAGCAGCAGCGCGAGGCTTTCATACAACCGCCGCTCGCCATCTTCGGGCGGCGCAACGCTGTCGAAACGTACCAGCGCATGCAGCCCGAGCCGCGCCAATGCCTCGCGCCAATCCGGTTCGCGATGGTTGGCGCTGCTGACGAAATTCAGCACCGGCAGCAGCGGTTTGCCGCAACTGGCCAGCACTTCCAGTTCATCGCGATACTTGGCCAGCACCGGTTCGCGCGCATCGATCACGTATAAACCGGCGTCGGAGGCCAGCAATTGCCGCAGCACTTTCGCCTCCTGTTCGAAACGCTGGCGCGCCTCGCTGCCGTCGAGAAACCGCGCCAGTCGCGCCGGGCCATCGAGGCGTTCGCCGGGGCGTTCCAGACGTTCGAGAAAGTCCAGCAGGGCGATGGCGTCTTCCAGCCCCGGCGTGTCGTAGAGGTCGAGCAACGGCTCGCCGTCCACCGACAACCGCGCACCTTCGACATGCCGCGTGGTGCTCGGGCGATGGGAGACTTCGCCGAAGCCGACATCGCGGGTCAGCGTGCGCAGCAGCGAGGTCTTGCCGACGTTGGTGTGGCCGACCACCGCGAGTTTCAGCGGCGCTTTCCAGGCATCAGTCATGACCCGTCTCCAGCCAGTTCAACGGCGCGCAATCGGCGAACGGCAACTCCAGTTGTTGCAGCGCGATGTGCCAGTCGCCGAGGCGTTCGGCGTCCAGCGCTTCGCCGGGCGGCGCTTGCAGCAGCCACACGCGGGTTTCGCCAGCGCTGCGCGCCAGCTCGGCGATTAGCGCGAGGCTGCCACGATCCGGCGAGCGCCGTGGATCGCAGGCAATCGCCAGACGTGCTGGCGGAAAGCGGCTCAATTGTTCGAGGAGTTTGTGCCGTGACTCGCGGCTGTCGAGGATGCCGGCGTTGCTGACGTTTTTCGGCAATGCGGGCGGCCATGGGCGCTGCTCATCGAGTTCGATGGCGACCAGCAACGCGCCTTCGCTGACCAGTTCACCAACGCCGCTTTCGACGCGATGCAGTTGCGCAGGCTCCGGGTCATTGACGCCGAGGCGTTCGCTGGTCGGCATCAGGCGTTCGCGCAGTTGTGCGTAGCCGGGCAGGTTCAGGTCCAGACGCAGCGCGGCTTTACCGCTGTTCCAGCGCCAGAAACACAACAGTGCGAGCAGCAGTCGCGGCAGCACGCCGTACACCACCAACACCCCAACCAGCCAGGTCGCCCAGGCCTGACGGGCGCTTTCAATATCGAGCGCAGCGTCGCCACTGGCGCGGATCATCTCCACCGTCGGCACATTGAAACCGAGCAGCGACGGCAGATAACCCAGCGCATGAGTGACGTGGATAAAGGTGTCGGCGCTGAGAATCGTGGTTTCCCAGACGAAGCCGTAGCGCCGGGTCGCCATCAATGTCAGCAGCAGAATCAGTGCGCTGAACATCGCCAGCAACCATAAACCGTTGACCAGCGTACCGAGCGCCCAGCGATTGAGTTTCTTGCGTTGCAGCATCAGCAGCAGGGCAGGTGCCAGTTGCGCGGCTTTGGCATCGCGGGCCATTTTTTCGCTGAGCCACAGCCATAGTCGTCCGAGCGTGGCGCCGTGTTCACCGGCAAAGATCAATCCCAGCAACCAGCTCAGCAACAGAATCAGGTTCAGTCCGAGCAGGCTGCCCAAGGCCCAGAACACATTGACCGGCGTCTGGCCGAGTGCGGCGAAGGCCAGACCGGCGCCGCTCAATACCGCGAAGATCATCAGCAACACCAGCGCCAGACGCGCGCCTTGCAGCCAGTGTTTGAGGGCATTGGTCAGCCCGTCACGCTCGGCCAGCCATAACGCCCGGCGTTGAATGCGGCTCGGCAGATCGCCGCCGGCCGTGCGCGCCAGTCGGTTGGCCTCTAGATCATCCAATGGGCCTGCGTGTTCTTCGCGCAGGCGCACGGTCTCGGTCAGCCAGAGGTTTTGCAGTGGAGTCAGTTCAGTCACGCGGCGTCCCGTTGCTTAAATGAGCGCTGAGCATAACCGCTGTGGCGCTTATCGGGGTAAGCGCGGCTCTGGTATCCTCGCCGGCATGACTAAATCACTCCCCCTCAGCCTGATCGCAGCCCTCGGTGAAAACCGCGTGATCGGCGTCGACAACAGCATGCCCTGGCACCTGCCGGGGGACTTCAAATACTTCAAGGCCACGACCTTGGGCAAGCCGATCATCATGGGTCGCAAGACCTGGGATTCGCTTGGCCGTCCGTTGCCGGGCCGCCTGAATATCGTAGTCAGCCGTCAGGCCGATCTGGTGCTGGAAGGTGCGGAAGTGTATCCGTCGCTGGAAGCTGCGGTGATTCGCGCCGAGGAATGGGCGAAAGCGCAGGGCGTCGATGAGCTGATGCTGATTGGTGGCGCGCAGTTGTACGCGCAAGGACTGGCGCAGGCGGATCGTCTGTATCTGACGCGCGTGGCGTTGAGCCCGGAAGGGGATGCGTGGTTTCCGGAGTTTGATTTGAACGAGTGGAAATTGGTTTCCAACGTTGAAAACCCGGCGGTTGAAGATAAGCCGGCGTACAACTTCGAAGTCTGGGAAAAAGCCTAAAAGATCGCAGCCTGCGGCAGCTCCTACACGGTATCCGTGTTTCCCTGTAGGAGCTGCCGAAGGCTGCGATCTTTTGATCTTGCTTTACATCACGCCTGAGCCAACTCCGCATGCTCATCGGCATCCAGCAGCTCTTTATCCGTCTGCTGCATCACCTGACTGGTAATCGCACCGGCCGTAATCGAACCACTCACGTTCAACGCCGTGCGGCCCATATCAATCAGCGGCTCAACCGAAATCAGCAACGCCACCAGTGACACCGGCAAACCCATCGCCGGCAGCACGATCAGCGCCGCGAACGTCGCGCCGCCACCCACACCGGCCACACCCGCCGAACTCAAGGTCACAATCGCCACCAGCGTCGCGATCCACAGTGGATCCAGCGGGTTGATGCCCACGGTCGGCGCAACCATCACTGCCAACATCGCCGGGTACAGACCGGCACAACCGTTCTGGCCGATGGTCGCACCGAACGATGCCGCAAAACTCGCCACCGACTGCGGAATCCCCAGACGACGGGTTTGCGCTTCAATGCTCAGCGGAATGCTCGCCGCGCTAGAGCGGCTGGTGAACGCGAACGTCAGCACCGGCCAGATCTTGCGGAAGAAGCGCAGCGGGTTGATCCCGGCCGCCGACACCAGTACGCCGTGCACGACGAACATCAGGCCCAGACCGAGGTACGACACCACGACAAAACTGCCGAGCTTGATGATGTCCTGCAGGTTGGAACCGGCGACCACTTTGGTCATCAGCGCCAACACGCCGTAAGGGGTCAGCTTCATCACCAGACGTACCAGACGCATCACCCAGGCTTGCAGGGTGTCGATGGCGTTGATCACTTTCTGGCCTTTCTCGACGTCATCCTTGAGCAGTTGCAGCGCCGCAACCCCCAGGAACGCAGCGAAAATCACCACGCTGATGATCGAGGTCGGCTTGGCCCGCGCCAGATCGGCAAACGGGTTTTGCGGGATGAACGACAGCAGCAGTTGCGGCACATTCAGGTCGGCAACTTTGCCGGCGTAGTCAGTCTGAATGGTTTGCAGACGGGCCATTTCCTGAGTGCCAGCGACCAGACCTTCGGCAGTGAGGCCGAACAGGTTGGTCAGGCCGATGCCGATCAGCGCCGCAATCGCGGTGGTGAACAGCAGGGTGCCGATGGTCAGGAAGCTGATCTTGCCCAGCGACGAGGCGTTGTGCAGGCGTGCTACGGCGCTGAGGATCGAGGCGAACACCAGCGGGATAACGATCATTTGCAGCAACTGCACGTAGCCGTTGCCGACCAGATCGAACCAGCCGATCGAGGCTTTCAGCACCGGGTTACCGGCACCGTAAACAGTGTGCAGAGCCACGCCGAACGCGACGCCCATCGCCAGCGCGAGCAGGACTTTTTTCGCCAGACTCCACGTGGTGTGGCGGGTTTGCGCCAGACCGAAGAGCAGGGCGAGGAACACCAGCAGGTTGAGAATCAACGGTAGATTCATGAGAACTCCAGAAAGACTTTGCCAACAGCCTTCCGGGGCTGCTGCGAACCGGCAAGCCTAACAGCTTGATTTGCAATGATTTAATACCGAAATCTTAGGGCGTCCGTCGTTTTTGGAATAAGCCCGTGTCGCTCTCGGCAATGCATCTGGCGCGATAGGGACGTGGGCGGTCGCTGACAGGCGAGGACTGTCACACATATTTGTTAGCGTCGATCTCTTTGAATCAGGGAGAAGAGGCTTATGAAGTTCGCACCGAAATTTCTGGCTGTCGCACTGACGGTGGGCATGGGCCTGGCTACTCAGGCGTTCGCTACTGACCTGAAACACTGGCCGGCCGATCAGGCCAAGGCGCTGGATGCGATGATCGCCGCCAATGCCAACAAGGGTAACTACGCGGTGTTCGACATGGACAACACCAGTTACCGCTACGACCTCGAAGAGTCGTTGTTGCCGTTCATGGAAAACAAGGGCCTGATCACCCGCGACAAACTCGATCCTTCCCTGAAACTGATGCCGTTCAAGGACACCGCCGACCACAAGGAAAGCCTGTTCAGTTACTACTATCGCCTCTGCGAAGTCGACGACATGGTCTGCTACCCATGGGTGGCGCAGGTGTTCTCCGGCTTCACCCTCAAAGAGCTGAAGGGCTATGTCGATGAGCTGATGGCCTCGGGCAAACCGGTGCCGGCGACGTATTACGAAGGGGATGTGGTCAAGAAACTCGACGTCAACCCGCCGAAAATCTTCACCGGCCAGCAGGAGCTGTACAACAAGCTGATGGAGAACGGCATCGAGGTCTACGTGATGACCGCCGCCTCTGAAGAGCTGGTGCGCATGGTCGCGGCGGATCCGAAGTACGGCTACAACGTCAAACCGCAGAACGTCATTGGCGTGACCACGCTGCTGAAGAACCGTGAAACCAACGAACTGACCACCGCGCGCAAGCAGATCACTGCCGGCAAATATGACGAGAAGGCCAACCTTGGGCTCGAACTGACGCCGTATCTGTGGACGCCGGCGACGTGGATGGCCGGCAAGCACGCAGCGATCCTGACCTACATCGATGAATGGAAAAAACCGGTATTGGTCGGTGGCGATACCCCGACCAGTGACGGTTACATGCTGTTCCACGATGTCGATGTGGCGAAGGGCGGGATTCACCTGTGGATCAACCGCAAAGACAAGTACATGACGCAGTTGAACGGCATGATGGCCAAGCATGCAGCGGCGCAGGCCAAGGAAGGTTTGCCGGTGACGGCGGACAAGAATTGGGTGATCGTCAAGCCAGAAGAAATCCAATAAAAGCAGCTGATAGCGGCGAGCCGCAAGCTGCAAGCAAGAGCCACGTTGCTCTTTCTTGCAGCTTGCGGCTCGCCGCTTTGAGCTTTTTCAGATCCCGTCGAGCATCGCTTTGTTACGCACAGCACCTTTGTCGGCACTGGTCGCCAGCAAGGCATAAGCCTTAAGGGCGGTGGTCACTTTGCGTGGACGAATCTCGACCGGTTTCCAGCCCTTCTTGTCCTGCTCGGCGCGGCGTGCAGCCAGTTCTTCATCGCTGACCAACAGGTTGATCGAGCGGTTCGGAATGTCGATCAGTACTTTATCGCCATCCTGCACCAGACCTATCGCGCCACCGGCTGCAGCCTCTGGCGAAGCGTGGCCGATGGACAGACCCGAAGTACCGCCGGAGAAACGACCGTCGGTGAGCAATGCACAGGCTTTGCCCAGGCCTTTGGATTTCAGGTACGAGGTCGGGTAGAGCATTTCCTGCATGCCCGGTCCGCCTTTCGGGCCTTCGTAGCGAATGATGACGATGTCGCCAGACTTCACTTCGTCAGCGAGGATGCCGCGTACGGCGCTGTCCTGGCTTTCGAAGATCTTCGCGTTGCCTTCGAAGACGTGGATCGACTCGTCGACACCGGCGGTTTTCACCACGCAGCCATCGAGAGCGATGTTGCCGTACAGCACGGCCAAACCACCTTCTTGCGAATAGGCGTGTTCAACGCTGCGGATGCAGCCGTTTTCACGGTCGTCATCCAGGGTTTCCCAACGGGTCGACTGGCTGAACGCCGTCTGCGTCGGGATACCGGCCGGGCCGGCCTTGAAGAAGTGGTGCACGGCTTCATCGTCAGTCTGGGTGATGTCCCACTTGGCGATGGCTTCTTCCATGCTGCGGCTGTGCACGGTCGGCAGGTCGGTGTGCAGCAGACCGCCACGGGCCAGCGAACCGAGGATGCTGAAGATGCCGCCAGCACGGTGCACGTCTTCCATGTGGTACTTCTGGATGTTCGGCGCCACTTTGCACAACTGCGGAACGCTGCGCGAAAGACGGTCGATGTCGCGCAGGTCGAAATCGATCTCCGCCTCTTGGGCGGCAGCGAGCAAGTGCAGGATGGTATTGGTCGAACCGCCCATCGCGATGTCGAGCGTCATCGCGTTCTCGAACGCTTTGAAGTTGGCGATGTTGCGCGGCAGCACCGATTCGTCATTCTCGCCGTAGTAACGCTTGCACAACTCGACGATGGTGCGGCCGGCCTGCAGGAACAGTTGTTCGCGATCGCTGTGGGTGGCGAGGGTCGAACCGTTGCCCGGCAGTGCCAGACCCAGTGCTTCGGTCAGGCAGTTCATCGAGTTGGCGGTGAACATGCCGGAGCACGAACCGCAGGTCGGGCAGGCGCTGCGCTCGTACTCAGCGACTTTCTCGTCAGAAGCGCTTTCGTCGGCGGCGATCACCATGGCGTCGACAAGGTCGAGGCCGTGGGACGCGAGTTTGGTCTTGCCGGCTTCCATCGGGCCGCCGGAAACGAAGATCACCGGAATGTTCAGGCGCAAGGCAGCCATCAACATGCCCGGGGTGATCTTGTCGCAGTTGGAAATGCACACGATGGCGTCAGCACAGTGGGCGTTGACCATGTACTCGACGGAGTCGGCGATGATCTCGCGGCTCGGCAGCGAGTACAGCATGCCGTCGTGGCCCATGGCGATGCCGTCATCCACGGCGATGGTGTTGAATTCTTTCGCTACACCGCCAGCGCGTTCGATTTCACGGGCGACCAGTTGGCCCAGATCCTTCAGGTGCACGTGGCCCGGTACGAACTGGGTGAAGGAGTTGGCAATGGCGATGATCGGCTTTTTGAAGTCGTCATCTTTCATCCCCGTGGCGCGCCACAGTGCGCGGGCACCGGCCATGTTGCGGCCGTGGGTGGATGTTTTCGAGCGGTAATCTGGCATGGAGCACTCCGGGCGGCTAATCACTTACTAATCAGGTGCAAAAGGGGAGTGAGCTTCTATTGACGTCTGGAACACTCAGAAATGGCCGTGTGTCCGTGATGTTGCCGATGACGTTGCGGGATCGCCGCTGGTCTCAGCCTGAGCTCATAAACCCGCCGGGGGATGAATGGCGATGAATCAGCCGATTCTACACCGCTGGCGTCTGGAGGGAATGGCGCAAAGCGTTGTTCCAGCGCAGACGGTGTATATGGAATGACGGCCGGCAGGTTTAATCACCACCGGACTGCACTGCGGCATTGGCTTCATGCTCTCTGGCGCGACGGCTGAGCTTGTTGTTGAGTACCAGCGCTATCGTGCTCAGCAGCACAAAACTGTAGCCCAGCGTCGATTGCAGATTGGCCGGACTGAGGCTGATCAAGGCGCTGATCAGCCCGCCACAAATAAAGATGATCGTGCTGCCCGCCGAGGCCGAGGTGCCGGCGTTTTCCGGAAACAGGCCCATGGCCCGCGAGGTGGCGGCGGGGCGGGCAATGGTGGTGCCGGCGGTGCAGATCAGCATCGGGATCAACACCGTGGTCGGCGCCAACACATGATTGGCTGCCAGGTACAGCATTGCCAGTCCCGACAGCAGTATCAGGCTTAGCCCGGTGAAGATTTGCTGCACCGGCGTGATGCGTCGATTGAGAACCGCCGCGATGATCCCGCCGACAACGTAGGCCGCACCGTAAACCAGCAGGATCAGCGAAAAGTCATAAGGCGCGAGTTGCAGTTGGTCCATGAAAATCAGCGGTGAAATCACGATGAACGAAAAGTGGCAGGCGAAGGCAAACGCCGAAATCAGCCAGTAGCCCACAAACTCGAAGTCGCCCAACACGCGTCGATAGGACTGAATGAAGCCGATCGGCGAACCCCCCGAGGCTGGACGGCTGCTCGGTAAAAACAGCCAGGCCTTGATCAGCACCATGGCGGACAACGCGGTAAACACCCAAAAGCTGCCGCGCCAACCGAGTGTGGCTTGCAAAAAGGTCCCGGCCAGCGGCGACACCGAAATGAAAATCCCCGTGGCCGTGACCATCAGGATACGCAAGCGGTCGCGCTCCTCGCCTTCAAACAGATCCTGCACCAGCGCCTGGGACAACACGAAACAGCCACAACCCAAGGCCTGTATCACCCGAAAGACCAGGAATAGCGTGTAATCGGAGGTCAGCACGCAGCCGAGCGCGCCCAGCATCGATACGCTCATGCCGGCGAGTAACAAGCCTTTGCGCCCGATCACGTCCGAGAGAGGGCCGATCAGCAACTGGGCAAACGCGATCCCCACGGCGAACAGGCTGATCGACAGTGCGATATCCGCCGGGGAGCTGCGAAAGTGTGCCGCCAATGCGGGAAATGAAGGCAGCAGAACATCCAGTGGAAACACGCCCAGCAGCACCATGGCCAGCAACAGGCTGACAGCAGCGCGGCGCTGCGTTGTGGTTACCACGGATTTTCCTTTATCCATCGATCAGTCCTGCCTTGGCAAAAAGTTTCTGGTTATGAGGAAGTGCGAAAAAACCGGCCTTGCGCAGTGCTTCCAGCGTTGCAATGGAGCCTGACCGTGCGCGTGCTCGATTGGCGTGCGCCGTTGCCATGCTGCCGATGATGTCCCTCACATCGCTGTCGGCAATGCCTGCTCCTCGCAAACTCTGTTGCAGCCAGTGTTCGTCGACCTCGAAAAAAATCCCGATGATCTCCAGCAGTGTTTTGCTGACAAACAGGCGCTGGCGGCTGTTCATGGACAGCCAGAAATAATGGAACACTTCGGCGAAGTAACGGCTGTGGCGGGCTTCATCAGTCAGATGGTCGCGCAGCATGTCGCTCACGCTGGAGACCAGGCTGTCGCGACAGACGTCCAGCAGCTCTCGGGCGATGATGGTTTCCGAGACGAAGCCGAGCAGAAACCATGCCAGTGGCCGGTTCTTTTCCGGCGTGCGAGCGATCAATGCGTTAAGGCGGGTGATGCGCTTCGGAATCACCGGACGTCCAGTGATCCCGTAGAAGCTGGCGATCTGCTCAGCGAGTCGATTGGAGAACAGTGCGTGGTAGCCCTCATCGGTGTAGAGCTGCAACGCTGCGTGTTTCATTGCCAGAGGCACGTAGATGGGCAGCTCACGGTGCACGATGACTTCCACTGCACGATTGACGATGCGGTGTTCGAGCAGGGTGGTGTAATCGAGAAAATGCACCAGATGGTTGGCTGATAGCCGATGCAGCACATCACGCCCGGCCGCTTGAATGGCCGGATGTGCCAGATAGGGCAGAAACGCAGGTGGAAACCAGTGGCGGGTTTGCAGTTGCAGCGGCACATCGTCGGGCAGTTGATAATCATGGGTACTGCTGCGCACGGAAGCACGGCTCTCCCAATCACCCAAGGTGAATTTGAGTGCCCATGACACCGGCGCTTCATCCGGGTCCGCAATTGACTGGCTCATGCCTGCCCCTCGCGCAACAGTTCGCGCATCTCGTGGCACATCACCTGTCCATCGCTTTCTCCGCAGCCAACAAAAAACAGCGGTTGTTCAGCGCTACCCTCGAGATTGAGGAGGGCTTCGACCCGACGGTCGGCAAATGCCCCGGTCAGCCAGGTGTTGAGACCCAATGCCGTGGCGACGAGTTGAAAGGTTTGCGACAGGTGACCGGCTTCAACGAAGGCCATGCGATAGGCCCGCGAGTGTTCATATTTCCACCAGAGCCGGTCAAAACGGGCGGTAATGAACAATCCCAGTGGCAGGTTGTTGATGAAGTGCTGGCCGCCGAGCAAATGGCCCAGGGCAGGCTCAGGCAATGGATTGACCCGGCTCAGGGAATGATCGTCCGGATGGTAGGCATAAATGCCAGGTTCCAGATCAACAACATTCCGCACCAGCAAGAAGCCTTCGCAGGCGTTCAGGCCTCCCCCGGAAGGGCTGCTTCGACGTGCGCCAAGGCCTGTGGCGATGCTGTCGTCACAATCTCCTTCACGTTCGTGCAGATAGCCGAGAGAAAGGTAGAGCAGAGTGCCGACGTCATTGAGCGTCATCGCTGCACCGGTGTAGCTGCGACAGGTTTTGCGCTGAAACAGCGCATTTTTCAGGCTGTCATTACCCAATGAGCACGGAGCGGGCAGGGCAATACGTTGCTCAGGTTCAGGCTGCGGGCCGTCGGTCGCGGGAGGCGGAGTGGCCAATACCTCATTGCAATGCGCGAGATATTGACTGGCCCACTCATGGATGTTCTGAGGTGGATATTCACACGGAATATTTTGCGTACCGATGTGATAGATCTTCGACAATTCGTCCCAGCCCCATTTTGGAACGTCTATTTTTGAAATGGTTAGTATGTCCGCGTTTAATAGTTGTATGTCTATTATGTTGTCGGCGTCGAACAGGTCTGGCTTGTTTATTAGTTGGGCGAAGCGAGAGGCGTAGTTTAAGTCGAGCTCGTGTTGAGTATGGTTTTTATAATTCCATACAATTTGTCCGGGCGAGCGCGGCAATATAAATAGATAAGGATTGATGTGCATGTGGGGCGATTCTCTCTGGATAAAGTCAAAAGGACGCCGGGTTGCCGGCACTCCCCGGCGTCCTGACTCACTTAGCGGGTTTTGGAAGCAACCAGAAAAGCCAGGTTTGCAATTTTTTTACTTTCCAGAGAAATACTTTTCATGATGTGAACTCCTTGTTCGTTGATAGTTGAAGTCACCTCGTGGTGACAACTTCATAATAGTTTGTAATGGATTATTGGCAAGAGGATATTAAGTAGGAAATTTCCAGTAATTTTGTCGGAGCAGTCTTTAGCCGGAAATAAACTTGTAGGGTAAGTTTCAATAATTAAAGGACGTAAGGAAATATCCTGCACGTCAGCGAGAAAATAATTGTAGGAAGTATTGGGAAATAGCGAGGAGGAAGGGTGGCACGCAAAAAAACGGGGAGCCTTCTGGCTCCCCGTTATCCGCATGGATCAGCTGTTGGGCAGCAAGCGGCAGGTAATGCTCTTGATGTAGCGGGTTTCAGCGATGGCCGGGTGCACCGGGTGATCCGGGCCCTGACCGCCACGCTCCAGCAACTGGATGTTGCGATCCAGGTGGCGGGCGCTGGTCAGCAGGATGTTCTGCAGATCATCTTCCGGCAGGTGCATCGAGCATGACGCGCTGACCAGGATGCCGTCCTTGTTGAGCAGGCGCATGGCTTGCTCGTTCAGGCGACGGTAGGCGCCTTCGCCGTTTTTCATGTCTTTCTTGCGTTTGATGAACGCTGGCGGGTCGGCAACGATGACGTCGAAGCGCTCTTCGCTGGCCTTGAGTTCTTTCAGGGCTTCGAAGACATCGCCTTCGATGCAGGTCATCTTGTCGGCGAAACCGTTCAGTGCAGCGTTGCGCTCTACACCATCGAGGGCGAAAGCCGAAGCATCGACGCAGAACACTTCGCTGGCGCCGAATGCGGCAGCCTGTACGCCCCAGCCACCGATGTAGCTATAGAGGTCGAGGACGCGTTTGCCTTTGGCGTACGGGGCCAGGCGTGCGCGGTTCATGCGGTGATCGTAGAACCAGCCGGTTTTCTGACCCTGAATGACCGGGGCTTCGAATTTCACGCCGTTTTCTTCCAGCGCAACCCACTCCGGCACCAGGCCGAACACGGTTTCGACGTAGCGGTTGAGGCCTTCGGCGTCGCGTGCGGCGGAGTCGTTCTTGAACAGGATGCCGCTTGGCTTGAGCACTTGGGTCAGTGCGGCGATCACGTCATCTTTATGCGCTTCCATGGTGGCCGAAGCGATCTGCACGACGAGGATGTCGCCGAAACGGTCGACGACCAGGCCTGGCAGCAGGTCGGAATCACCGTAGACCAGACGATAGAACGGTTTGTCGAACAGGCGCTCGCGAAGTGACAGGGCCACGTTCAGGCGGTGCACCAGCAGCGATTTGTCTAGTTGCACTTTGATGTCGCGCGACAGCAGGCGAGCGCAGATCAGGTTGTTCGGGCTCATCGCCACGATGCCCAGCGGTTTGCCGCCGGCAGCTTCGAGGATGGCTTGATCGCCGGCCTGGAAGCCGTGCAAAGGGGTGGCGGCTACATCGATTTCGTTGCTGTAGACCCACAGGTGACCGGCGCGCAGGCGACGGTCGGCGTTGGCTTTGAGGCGCAAGCTAGGCAGGGACATGACGTCGCTCCGGAAAAAAGAGCGGGAGTATACCGTGTTGGCGCTTGGGCCGGGTTTGATGAGCGATGAAACGCAGATGGACTCTTCGCGAGCAGGCTCGCTCCCACACAGGGCTTGTGACCGACACAAGACCAATGTGGGAGCGAGCCTGCTCGCGAATGCGGTTTTGACTTCTACGCAGAAAGCGCGTTGATCAACTCCTTGTTGAACGCCGGAATATCATCCGGCTGCCGACTGCTGATCAGGTGACCATCCTTGACCACTTCTTTATCGACCCAATTGGCCCCGGCATTTACCAGGTCATCCTTGAGCGTCTTGTAACTGGTCATGGTCTTGCCGTTGACCAGTCCCGCCGAGATCAGCAACCAGCCGCCATGGCAAATCACCGCGATCGGTTTACCGGCAGAGGCACCGGTCTTGACCAGGTGCTGGGCGTCTTGATCAATGCGGATGGTGTCGGAGTTCTGCACGCCGCCCGGCAGGACGATCGCGTCGTACTGCTCGCTGCTGGCGGCCTGGAAGGTCTGGTCGACCTTGAAATCGTCTGCCGGTTTGTCGTGATTCCAGCCTTTGACCTTGCCAGCCTCGGCCGAAAGGATGTCGACCTGCGCGCCAGCCTGTTCCAGCGCTTGCTTGGGACCTGTCAATTCAACTTGTTCGAAACCATCGGTTACCAAAAAAGCGACGCGCTTGCCGTTTAGGGAAGTGGCCATCGATAAGCTCCTGAGTCTGCGGGAATTTGTTGCCGCGTCGGACAGAAACTGTCCAGCGGGCCTTACAAAATCCGAAGCCTGAGCTTGAATGAAAGTTCCTGCGATGTGCCCATCGGTGTGTCGCCCTGCGGTTTCAGCGGTTAGAATCGCCGCCTGTCCCAGAGTGTGTACTTATGTCCCAAGAGCTGACCACCGAACAGATTCAACAATCGCTGCAAGGCATCAGTGTGCCGGCGCAACCGCAGATCATGGTGGATCTGCAAATGGAGCAGTACATGCCTGACCCGGATCTGGAGGTGATCGCCAAGTTGATCGCCCAGGATCCCGGCCTGTCCGGCTCGCTGCTGAAAATCGTCAACTCGCCGTATTACGGTCTGAGCAACAAGATCACCTCGATCCAGCGTGCAGTGAATCTGTTGGGCAGCCGCTCGATCATCAACCTGATCAACGCGCAGTCGATCAAAGGCGAAATGAACGACGACACCATCGTCACCCTCAACCGTTTCTGGGACACCGCCCAGGATGTGGCAATGACGTGCCTGACGCTGGCCAAGCGTATTGGCACTCAAGCGGGTGACGAGGCTTACGCTTTGGGTCTGTTCCACGATTGCGGCGTGCCGTTGATGCTGCAACGGTTCCCCAATTACATGACGGTGCTGGAAAAGGCTTACGCCAACGCCAGCGCCGAATGCCGGGTGGTCGACACCGAGAACAGCGAGTTCAATACCAACCACGCGGTGGTTGGCTACTACACCGCCAAGTCCTGGCGCCTGCCGGAACATGTCAGCGCGGCGATCGCCAATCACCATAATGCGTTGGCGATTTTCAACGATGAGTCGTCGCGCAACAGCCAGATGAAAAACCTGCTGGCGATTCTGAAAATGGCCGAGCACATTTGCGCGTCTTATCGCGTGCTGGGCAACCAGACCGAAGATTTCGAATGGAACGCCGTCGGGCCGTTGGTACTCGACTATGTAGGGCTGTCGGATTACGACTTCGAAACCCTCAAGCAAACGATCCGCGACCTCGGCGCGCATTGATTCGAGAACGCCATGCCTGAACTGCCGGAAGTCGAAACCACCCGTCGCGGGATTGCCCCGCATCTGGAAGGCCAGCGCGTCAGCCGGGTGATCGTGCGTGATCGGCGATTGCGCTGGCCGATCCCCGAAGACCTCGATGTGCGTCTGTCCGGGCAGCGCATCGTGCTGGTCGAACGTCGTGCCAAGTATCTGTTGATCAACGCCGAAGTCGGTACGTTGATCAGCCATTTGGGCATGTCGGGCAATTTGCGTCTGGTCGAGGTCGGATTGCCGGCGCTCAAGCACGAACACGTCGATATCGAGCTGGAATCGGGGTTGGCGCTACGCTACACCGACCCACGGCGCTTCGGCGCGATGCTGTGGAGCAATGATCCACTCAATCATGAACTGCTGATTCGCCTTGGCCCGGAGCCACTGACCGATCTGTTCGATGGTGAGCGTCTGTTTCAGCTGTCGCGCGGGCGGTCCATGGCGGTCAAGCCGTTCATCATGGACAACGCGGTGGTGGTCGGCGTCGGCAATATCTATGCGACCGAAGCGCTGTTTGCTGCCGGGATTGATCCGCGCCGCGAGGCGGGAGGGATTTCCCGCGGGCGGTATCTGAAGCTGGCGATCGAGATCAAACGTATTCTTGCTGCCGCCATCGAGCGTGGCGGCACCACGCTGCGTGATTTCATCGGTGGCGACGGCCAGCCGGGCTATTTCCAGCAGGAGCTGTTTGTTTATGGCCGTGGCGGCGAGCACTGCAAGGTCTGTGGCACCGGGCTGCGTGAAGTGAAGCTGGGTCAGCGTGCCAGTGTGTTCTGCCCGCGCTGCCAGAGCTGAGGTAAAAGGCTGAAAAAGTCCTACGGTCTATAGTGAGTTGTCTCACTGTTCAGCCCGAAGGATCGTGCCATGAAGTTCTTGCAAGTCCTCTTTGTTGCGCTGCTGCTGTGTTCCAGTCTGGCTGTTCAAGCCGCGGAAAATGGCAGTGGCGATCCGCGTTACACCATCCAGAATCCACCGGCTTACGCCATGCTTGGCGATTTGCTGATTGCCCGACCTTTACTAGTGGTGGCGACGGTAATTGGTGCGGGGGCGTTTGTCGTGTCGTTGCCGTTTACCGCACTGGGTGGCGGGATCGGCGATGCGGGGCAGGCGTTGGTGGTGGATCCGGCGAAAGCGGCGTTTGTGCGGTGTCTGGGGTGTATGGGGGAGGGGTTTGAGCAGCGCGAATGAGCTGATCAGGATTTTGCTGTGTGGCTGAAGGCCTCATCGCGAGCAGGCTCACTCCTACAGTTGAAATGCGTTCCAATGTAGGAGTGAGCCTGCTCGCGATGGCGTCGGTACAGGGCGCTGAAAAATCAGACCTTGCCGGTAATCTTGCGGTACTTGTCCATCAACTGTTCTTCAGTCTCCGGATGAGCCTCGTCCAGCGGAATGCAATCCACCGGGCAAACCTGCTGGCATTGCGGTTCGTCGTAGTGGCCGACGCACTGGGTGCACAGGTTCGGATCGATCACGTAGATCTCTTCGCCTTGGGAGATGGCGGCGTTCGGGCACTCGGGTTCGCAGACGTCGCAGTTGATGCAATCGTCGGTGATGATCAGGGACATGCTAACTCCAGCCGGGGCGGCAGGCCCGGGCGCTATAAATCAATGCGCGCAATTGTGCCGCATTGGCGAGCGCAGTGCACGCGGGCGCGATCAAGGGCACTGAACTGCGATCATTTTAAGATCAAAAGATCGCAGCCTGCGGCAGCTCCTACTTTTTGAAGCGTAGGGTCAGGGCGTCAGCCACGGCGGGGTGGACGAACTTGCTGATATCGCCGCCCAGCGCGGCAATTTCCCGCACCAGCGTCGACGAAATGAACGAATAACGCTCGGACGGCGTGAGAAACAGGCTCTCGACATCCGGGGCCAGCTGGCGGTTCATGTTGGCCAGCTGAAATTCGTATTCGAAGTCCGACACCGCGCGCAGACCACGCAGGAACACATTGGCGTTCTGCTCTTTGGCGAAATGTGCCAGCAGTGTCGAGAAACCGACCACTTCCACATTAGGCAGGTGTTTGGTGACCTCGCGAGCCAGTTCGACCCGTTGTTCCAGCGGGAACAGCGGGTTTTTCTTCGGGCTGGCAGCGACTGCAATAATCACGTGATCGAACAGGCGCGAGGCGCGTTCGACCAGATCGCCATGGCCCTTGGTAATAGGGTCGAAGGTACCTGGGTACAACACTCGGTTCATCGCGTCGTCCTGGCGGGAGTCCGTTGGGGAGTCGGATGGTATCGCAGCCGTCCCGGTCGGCCAAGTCGCCTGTTGGGTAAGAAAGCACTATAGACGACGCGAATAATCGGTTTTTTCACGGGTTTCTCAGTCGATCGGCGAGGGATGTCGCCAGTTGCGCGGTCAGGCCATACACCGACAGCTGCGGGTTGGCGCCGATGCTGGTGGGGAACAGCGAGCCGTCGTGGATCGACAGATTAGCCAGTTGATGATGCCGGCCGAGACTGTCGGTGACCGCGCTTTTCGGGTCTTCACCCATCGCGCAGCCGCCCATGACATGCGCGCTGCCCAGACGCGTGCGATACAACTCGAGGCTCAAACCATCGATCAGCGTGCGTGCCTCGGCCAGGTTCTTCACGTAACGGGCGTCGGCGTGCATCGGCATGACCGATTTCGCGCCGCCGGCGAACTGGATTTCGGCCATGACGTGAAACGCCCGGCGCAAGCCTTCCCAGGCATAGGGCGAAATCTGGTAGTCGAGCACCGGCGAACCATCGCCCCGCAACTCGACTGCACCGCCCGTGCTGTCCGGGTGGAAGCCATCACGCAGCAAAGCCAGCATGGCGTGTGTGTGCGGCAGGTCCGCCATGTGTTGCGCACTCTCCTGGCCAAAGCCACCGAGCAGCGTGGCAGCCAGCGCCGGATGCAGCGGCGGTACTTCGAGTTTGAAGGCCATCGGCCCGGTGGTGCCGTCCTTCCACTGGAAATGGTCGGAATAGATCGACTGCGGCGCCCCGTAAAACGGGTTGATGACTTCGTCGAAGCGCGCGGCGGACATGTTCACCGGGTGCAGGAAGGTGCGCTTTCCCAGGTTTTCATGCGGGTCGGGAGCGTCCGAGCGCAGCAACAGCGCCGGACTGTTGATGCCACCGCCGGCCAGTACGTAGTGCTTCGCCTTGATGTTGATTTTGCGCCCGGTCGGTTCGACGCAACGCTCATCCATCGCCACACATTGCAGACCAGTGACTTTGTCGCCGCTGATCAGCAGCTTCTCCGCGCGGGCCAGATAAAGCAGTTCGCCGCCCTTTTCCAGCGTTGCCGGAATCGTCGTCACCATCATCGATTGCTTGGCGTTGGTCGGGCAGCCCATGCCGCAGTATCCGAGGTTCCAGCAGCCACGTACGTTGCGCGGAATCACATGCCAGCTGTAACCGAGTTGCTCGCAGCCTTTGCGGATCACGTCGTTGTTAGCGTTGGGTGGGACCATCCACGGGGCGACGCCGAGGCGCTGCTCCATTTTCTCGAACCACGGCGCCATCTCGGCGGGGCTATGGCCTTTGACGTTGTGTTCTTTGGCCCAGTGTTCGAGGGTCGGCTCCGGGGTGCGGAAACTCGATGTCCAGTTGATCAGCGTGGTACCACCGACCGCGCGTCCCTGGAGGATGGTGATCGCGCCGTCCTTGCTCATGCGGCCGATGCCTTCCTGATAGAGGCTGCTGTAAGCCTTGTCTTCAAGCATTTTGAAATCGGAACTGGTTTTCAACGGGCCTTCTTCGATCAGCAGGACTTTGTAGCCGGCAGCGCTGAGGATTTCCGCCGTGGTGCCGCCACCGGCGCCGCTGCCGATGATTGCCACGTCGGCTTCCAGGGTCAGGTCGTCGCTCAGTTGTGAGCCGTTGTAGGTTTTCCAGCCTCGGGCGAGGCCTTCGCGGAACGGGTCGGGTACGGGCATCGATCAGGTTCTCTTGTTTTTGTTGTTCTGGCGGGTCTCATCGCGAGCAGGCTCACTCCTACATTTGGAATGCAACCCCCTGTAGGAGTGAGCCTGCTCGCGATAGGTGCGACTCGGTCTCAGACCGAAGGCGGGCCGGGATAACCGCAATGCGCCCAGGATTCTGCGCGGGTGTACCAGGCCATCATCACCATCTGCTGTAGCGAGCTATGCCCCATGCGCAACAGGCTCAGCGAGCTGTTTTCCCAGCGATCAAGAAAATGCCGCATCGCTTCGGCACTGGCGTTTTCCCAACTGCCCCAGATCCCGGTGAGTGGCCCGCGCGTCACCGCCATACCGAGGACGTCGAACAGTTGCCGGGTCAGTTTGAGCATCTCCGGCGACAGGTGATCGAGGCTGTAGTCCAGCGACTTGAGCGTGCCTTCAACAGCGCTTGGCAGTTTCTCGGCCGCCACGGCGCCGTCGAGCATCACTGGAATCAGTGCGCGCAGAAACAGCAGATCGCCGTCGCGCAACGACACAAAACCATTGGCCGCGACGCTCGACGAGCAACCGCTGAGGCTGGCGCCGAGTCCGGCGGTGGCAAGGAAAGCCGTAGCGGCGAGGCTGAATTTCAGCAGGCCACGGCGGGACAGTGCAGGTGTTTCGGTCAGGCTTGGGTGCATTGTTTTTATTACCCGGCGGTGACGAAGGTTTAGCGAATGAACAGCTTCTGGATCAGCCTCTGAATCGATGTGCCGTAGGGCGGGTAAATCAGTCTGGCTGCGTTGAAGCGCTGTTTAATCAGCACGCCTTTGGCTTTGCTGAAGGTCAGGAAGCCTTCGTGGCCGTGGTAGTGGCCCATGCCGGAAGCACCGATACCGCCAAACGGCATATCGTCCTGAGCCACATGCAGCAACGTATCGTTCAGGCACACGCCGCCGGAATGGGTCTCATGCAGCACGCGGTTCTGTTCGCGTTTGTCGTAGCCAAAGTAGTAAAGAGCCAGAGGACGTGGCCGCTTATTGATGTAAGCAAATGCCTGCTCCAGATCCTGATACGGCACGATTGGCAGCAGCGGGCCGAAGATTTCGTCCTGCATGACGGTCATGTCGTCGCTGACATTCAGCAGCACACTGTGCGGCATGCGTCGGCCCTGGCCCTGCTCGAACAGCGGAATCAATAGCGCGCCCTTGCTGGTGGCATCGCTGACGTAGCCGTTGAGCCGGGCCAATTGGCGTTCGTTGATGATCGCGGTGTAGTCCGGATTGTCGGTGAGTGTCGGGTAAAAACCCTGCACGGCCTGGCGATAGGCTTCGACGAAAGCGCCGACCCGATCTTCCGGCACCAGCACGTAATCCGGGGCAACGCAGGTCTGCCCGGCGTTGAGGGTTTTACCGAATGCGATGCGTTCGGCGGCATCCTTGAGCGGGACATCGCGGGAGACGATGGCCGGCGACTTGCCACCTAACTCCAGCGTCACCGGGGTGAGGTTTTCGGCGGCGGCGCGCATCACGTGTTTGCCGATGCTGGTGGCCCCGGTAAACAGCAAGTGGTCGAAGCGCAAGCGGGAGAACGCCACGCCGATGTCGGCTTCACCGAGCACTACACAGACCAGGTCTTCGGGGAAAATCCGCGCCAGCAGTTCTTTCATCAACAAGCCGGTGGCCGGGGTCGATTCGCTCAGTTTGAGCATCACCCGGTTGCCCGCCGCCAAGGCGCCGACCAGCGGGCCCACCGCCAGATACAACGGGTAATTCCACGGCACAATGACGCCGACTACGCCGAGAGGCTGATACACCACTTTCGCCGACGCTGGCTGGAACGCGATGCCGACCTTGCGCCGCGAAGCTTTCATCCAGCCTTTGAGATGACGGCTGGCGTAATGAATACCATGCAGGCTTGGCATCAGCTCGGCGAGCAGGGTTTCATCGGCGCTGCGATGACTGAAATCGGCGCTGATCGCCTCGATCAATGCCTGACGCTCGTTGCTCAGCAAATCGCTCAGCGCCTTGAGCCATTGCTGGCGTTGGGCGGCGGGCGGCATCGGGTTCGCGGCATACGCGGCCCGCTGCGCCTCGAACAACCTGTCCAGCTCCGCCAGGGGTTGTTGCAGCGTTTGCAGGTAAGCAATGTCGGCAGTCATGGTCTGCTCCGGATTTATTGTAGTGATGAACTTTTTAGAGTCTATGCTCTAGAAAGTCAAATGACTTCCCTGCACAGCAGTGTTTTATCCATTTCCGGTTAGGTCGTAAGATGCCCCCCAACGCACTCTGAATTAAAGCTCAAGCCATGGCCCCACGAATAAAAACCAGCGAGCGTATCGTGCTCAACAGCCTCGAACTGTTCAACCAGCAGGGCGAGCGCAGTATCAGCACCAATCACATTGCTGCCCACATGGAAATTTCTCCGGGCAACCTGTACTACCACTTCCCCAACAAGCAGGCGATCATCGCCGTGTTGTTCAGTGAGTACGAAAGCCTCGTCGACAGTTTTCTGCGCCCGCCGCAGGGGCGTGCGGCGACGGTCGAAGACAAGCGTTTCTATCTCAAGGAACTGCTCTCGGCGATGTGGCGCTACCGCTTTCTGCACCGTGATCTCGAACATCTGCTCGACAGCGACCCGGAGCTGGCCGCCCGCTATCGGCGCTTTTCCCAGCGCTGCGTGATTCAGGGCGCGGCGATCTACGAAGGTTTTGTTGCCGCCGGGATTCTCGATATGGACCGCGTGCAGATCGAATCCCTGACCCTCAACGCCTGGATCATCCTGACATCCTGGGTGCGCTTCCTGTGCACCACCCGCGAAAACTCCAACCACCTCAGTGAACAGGCCATTAAACGTGGCGTGTACCAGGTGCTGGTGCTGGAAGCCGGGTTTGTTACCGAACAGGCGCGTGACGAGGTCAATGCGTTGTTCGAGGAGTTCTACGTGCCGCTGGCCCAGGCCCTTGAAGACGTGAAATAAACCGTTCTGTTGAAATCCCTCAGGAGCCCGTTATGCCGATTGCGCAACTGATCAGCCCCCAAGCACTGGATGCCCGCAAGGCGCAGCCGGGGCTGGTGATTCTCGATTGTCGTTTTGCCCTCGAAGACCCGGACTACGGCCAGCGCAGCTATGCCGAAGGGCACATTGCCGGGGCGAGCTTCGCCGATCTTGAGCGTGACCTCAGCGGCACCGTGGTCAAAGGCGTGACCGGTCGCCATCCATTGCCCGAGCCGGCGGCGCTGATCGAGCGTCTGCAAGCCTGGGGTATCAACAACGACAGCGACGTGATTCTGTATGACGACGGCCCCGGTGCCTATGCCGCGCGGGCATGGTGGTTGCTGGCGTGGCTGGGCAAACGCGACGGCGTGTTCATTCTCGATGGCGGGCTCAAGGCGTGGCATGCGGCGGGGCTGCCGCTGAGCCTGGATGCGCCGACGGTCAATCGCGGCACCTTCAGTGGTCAGCCGGATATGAGCCTGCTGCTCAGCGCCGAGCAACTGCAACAGCGCCTCGGCCAACCGACGCTGACGTTGATCGATGCCCGGGGCTTGCCGCGTTTCAAAGGTGAGGTCGAGCCGATTGATCCGATTGCCGGGCATATTCCCGGTGCTCAGTGCGCAGCGTTCACCGACAACCTCGGCAGCGATGGGCGCTTTCTGCCCGCCGATCAGCTCAAACAGCGTTTTGCCGCGAAGCTCGGCGAGCGCTCGCCAGCGGATCTGGTTGCCTATTGCGGGTCTGGCGTGACGGCGTGTCACAACCTGTTTGCGTTGTGCCTGGCGGATTATCCGTTGGCTGCGTTGTATGCCGGATCGTGGAGCGAGTGGATCAACGAGCCTTCGCGCGGTATCGCCATCGGCGAATAGTCACCACACATCCCTGTAGGAGTGAGCCTGCTCGCGATAGCGGTGTGTCAGTCACCTTTACCTTTACTGACACACCGCTATCGCGAGCAGGCTCACTCCTACAAGGGAACGGCGTTGTCTGAAGGGAACTGTCGGGCGCTGCGGTACGCGGCGGGTCCGACGCCATAAGCCTGCTTGAACTGCCGACTCAAATGGCTCTGGTCGGCAAACCCCAGTTGCGTGGCGACCTCCACCGGCAGGCAGCCGTGTTGCAGAAGTGCGCGCGCCTGGGCGATGCGTTGCTGCATCAGCCAAGTGTGCGGGGGCATACCGGTGGCCCGGCGGAACACGCGGGCGAAATGGAAGGGCGACAGATTGACCGCCGCCGCGAGTTCTTCCAGTGACGGTGGCGCTGCCAGTTGCGCGTGCAACAATTCTTTGCCTAGCAGCACCGCGCGGTGTTCTTTGCCGGCTCGACCGGGCACCGGCACTGCCGCATGGCGCTGTAACAGCAGCAACATCATTTCGCGCCACACCGTTTGCTGCTGCAGCGCTGTGGCCGGGCTTTCGAGCAGGCGGTGCAACTGCGCAAAGCCGTTGACCAGATCCGGATCCCTATACAGCGTGGCGCCGAACGCCGGCAGGTTGGTGGTGGACAGCTCCAGCTCATCGAGCAGCGAAACGATTTGCGAGGTGTCGGGATAAAACGCCCGATACAGCCAGCCATCCTCAGTGCCTTTATGCCCGGTGTGCAACTCGTCCGGATTGATCAACACCAGTGTGCCGCTGCCGGCCAGATGCTCGGCGCCGCGATAACGGTAGCGCTGGGCACCGGCCATTATCATGCCGATCACGAAGCCGTCGTGCACATGCGGGGCGAAACGCTGCTCGATGTAGCGCGCCGACAACAATTCGACCCCGGCCAGCGGCGCGGTTTGCCAGAATCGGATCGACTCGCCCTGATCGCTCATGCGGGCAGGCTGGCCAGCCATTGCGGGATGCGGCGTTCGAGGTAGTAGCCGGGCTGGCGCACTGAGCCGTCGACGAATCCGACGTGCCCGCCGCGAGCCTGCAATTCAAATGCGGTCGAGGCCGACAGTTCATCAGCCTGGGGCAAACTGTGAGGGAATACGAATGGATCGTCCGCTGCCTGAATGATCAACGTCGGCGTGCGGATCTCGCCGAGGAAATAGCGGCTCGACGCTCGACGGTAATAATCCTCGGCATCGGTAAAACCGTGCAGCGGCGCGGTCACCCGGCCATCGAAATCCCAAAACGTGCGCATGTTCTCCAGCGAACCGAGCGCTGCCAAAGCCGCCAGTCCATCCTCGCGCCCGTCATGCTGAAACTGCCGCTGCTTGTTCTTGATGTAGGCAACCATCTCGCGCATGAAGTGCGCCTGATACACCTTGGAAAATCCCCGGCCGATACGGTCGGCGCACTGGTCGAGGCGGAACGGCACCGACACCGCCACCGCACCCAGCACGCCACTGGCGCTACCGGTTTCACCCAGATGTTTGAGCAACACGTTGCCGCCCAGCGAATAGCCGACGGCGTACAACGGCGCCAACGGTCGTTTCGCGCGCAGGTGTTTGATGGATTCGGCGAGGTCTTCGCTGGCACCGGAGTGGTAGCTGCGCGGCAGCAGATTCGGTTCACCCGAACAACCGCGCCAGTTCAGCGCAACGCTGGCCCAGCCTTGATCGGCCAAGGTTTTTTGCACGCCGGCGACGTAAGGCGAATTGGAAGAACCGGTCAGGCCATGCAGCACCAGCACCAAAGGCGCATCGGCCGTGTGCGGGCCATACCAGTCGAGGTCAAGAAAGTCGCCATCCTCAAGCCACAAGCGCTCGCGCTCACGCTGGATATGCACGGTTTTGCGCCACAGCGGCCCCCACAAGGTTTGCAGGTGCGGATTGCCGAGGCCGAGGGCGGGGGTGAAGCGTTCTGAAGAGGCGGACACGATGGTTCTCGATGCAGCGCGGCGACCCTGTGGGAAGGGCCACCGCTCATTCAGACCGGTCGGTTAACCGGCGATCTCTGCCGTACGTTGCCACAGCGCGTAGTAAACCCGGCCGGATTTCTGTTCGCGGTGCAGGCGCCAGTTGCCCGGCAGGCCCAGCGTCGATGGCGCCGTTTCGCTTTCAGTGTAGATCCACGAGTCGGGCGCCAGCCACTGACGTTCTTCGAGCAAGGCGCAAACGGTCGGCAGCAGGTTCTGATTGAACGGCGGGTCGAGGAACACCAGGTCGAACGCACTGGCGGTCTGGGTTTCCAGATAACGCAGGGCGTCGGCGGTCTGCACCTGGCCGTTGGTGCAGCGCAGGGTGCCGAGGTGTTCCTTCAGGCTGGAGACGGCAATGTTGCTGGCATCCAGCGCCTGGCCCATGGCGGCGCCGCGGGACAGTGCTTCGAGAAACAGCGCGCCGCTGCCGGCGAACGGGTCGAGTACCTTGGCCCCTTCAACGTACGGCGCGAGCCAGTTGAACAGGGTTTCACGCACGCGATCCGGCGTCGGGCGCAGGCCCGGTGCGTCGGGGAAGCTCAGTTTGCGGCTGCGCCATTGGCCGCCAATGATGCGCAACTGGTTCACGCCGTTATGGACGTTCTGCGCGGGTTTTTTAGGCGATCGGGTAGCCATTAATGCTCCGGAACCCCGAGCGGTTGCTCGGCAGGTTTATCAGATGGGGCCGGTAACGGCTTTTGCGGCACGGTCGGGCCAGCGGTGACGATGACCATTTTGTCCGTGCTCAGGTGTTTGTTCAGGGCGTCGCGGACTTGTTCTACGGTCAGGCTTTGCGACTGACGCATGAAGTCGTCCAGGTAGCTCAGCGGCAGATTATAGAAGCCCATCGCGCCGAGTTGGCCGACGATATCGGCATTGCTCGCGGTCGACAGCGGGAAGCTGCCGGCCAGTTCACGTTTGGCGTCGTCGAGTTCTTTCTGTGTCGGGCCGGTTTTCAGGTAGTCGGCGAGCACGTCTTGCACCAGTTTCAGCGTGCCTTCACTCATTTCCGCACGGGTCTGCAGGTTGATCATGAACGGGCCGCGTGCCTGCATCGGGCTGAACGCCGAGTACACGCCATAAGTCAGGCCACGTTTCTCGCGCACTTCGCTCATCAAACGAGTGCCGAAACCACCGCCACCAAGGATCTGGTTGCCCATCGACAGCGCGGCGTAATCCGGGTCGTCACGGTCGATGCCCAGTTGCGCGAGCATCAGGTTGGTCTGCTTCGACGGGAACTCGATGTGGTTGACGCTGGCTTTCGGTTCCTGCGGCTTAGCGATCTTCACCAGTGCCGGGCCTTTCGGCAGGGCAGAGGAGACTTGATTGGCGATCGCCTCGGCGTCCGCACGCGAGAGGTCGCCGACCAGCGCGATTACGACGTTGCCAGCGGCGTAGGCCTTGGCGTGGAACTCACGCAATTGCGCGAGGGTGATCTTCGGCACGCTTTGCGGATTGCCGTCGCTCGAGTGCGCGTACGGGTGATCGCCGTACAGACGCTTCATCAGCTCGAGGCTGGCGAGTTTGCCGGGGTTCTGCTTCTGGTATTCGAAACCGGCGAGCAGCTGATTCTTGATGCGCGCGAACGAGTCGGCCGGGAACGTCGGTTTGCCGACTACTTCCGCGAACAGCTTCAGTGCCGGTTCACGCTTGTCGGCAGCACTCAGGCTGCGCAACGAGGCCAGCGCCATGTCCTTGAAAGCGCCGTTGCCAAAATCCGCACCGAGGCCTTCAAAGCCCTGAGCGATGGCGCCGACGTCTTTGCCAGCGACACCTTCATTGAGCATCGCGTTGGTCAGCACTGCCAGGCCCGATGCGCTGCCGTCCTGGCTGCTGCCGGCGGCGAAGATCAGGCGCATGTCGAACATCGGCAGTTCATGGGCTTCGACGAACAGCACTTTGGCGCCTTCGGCGGTGTTCCAGGTCTGTACATCGAGTTTGCGACTGGCCGGGGCTTTGCCATCGAGTTCGGCCAGCGATTGCAGCTTCTGGCTGGTTTTGGCGTTGTCGAGGGCTTCACTGGCCTTGCTGTCAGCGCTTGGCGTCAGATAAAAAGCCGCAGAACCGATCACCGCCACGGCGATCAGGCCGAGCAGCATTATGCGTGGGGTTTTGCGCTCACTCATGAGTCGTCTCCAGTGGCAGGACGTGGGCGACGCTGAGACGTTCGCGGGTGAAATACAGCTTGGCGGCGTTCTGGATGTCTTGCGGGGTCACGCTTTCCAGATCAGCCAGTTCGGTGTCCATCAGTTTCCACGACAGGCCTACTGTTTCCAGTTGACCAATTGCGGTGGCCTGGCTGGTGATCGAATCACGCTCGAAGACCAGGCCGGCAATCACTTGTGCACGCACGCGCTCCAGTTCTTCAGCGGACGGTGCGGTGGTTTTCAGCTGTTCCAACAGTTTCCACAGACCGGCCTCGGCTTGCGCCATGGTCTTTTTCTTCTGCGTGTTCGGGGTTGCCGACAGGGTGAACAGGCTGTCGCCACGGGTGTAGGCGTCGTAGCTCGACGAACCGCCAGAGACCAGCTCTTCGCCGCGCTCCAGTTGCGTCGGGATGCGCCCGCTGTAACCGCCGTCGAGCAGCGCCGAGATCAGGCGCAGAGCGTTGACCGAGCGCTTGTCTTCAGCGGTGGCGATGCTCGGCACGTTGAAACCAAGCATCAGGCTCGGCAACTGAGTCTGCACGTGCAGGGTGATCTGGCGTTCACCTGGCTCGGCCAGTTCCAGCGGTTTTTTCGCCGGTGGCACGTCGCGCTTGGCGATCGGGCCGAAGTAGCGTTGGGCGAGGGTTTTTACCTCGTCCGGGGTGACGTCGCCGACTACTACCAACGTGGCGTTGTTCGGCACGTACCAGGATTGGTACCAGTGACGCAGCTCTTCGACCTTCATGCGGTCGAGGTCAGCCATCCAGCCGATGGTCGGCGTGTGGTAACCGCTGGCCGGGTAGGCCATGGCTTTGTAACGCTCGTAGGCTTTGGACATCGGCTTGTCATCGGTGCGCAACCGGCGCTCTTCCTTGATGACTTCGATTTCCTTGGCAAACTCGTCGGCCGGCAGGCGCAGATTGGCCATGCGGTCGGCTTCCAGTTCGAAGGCCACGCCCAGACGGTCGCGGGCCAGCACCTGGTAATAGGCGGTGAAGTCGTCACTGGTGAAGGCGTTCTCTTCGGCGCCCAGATCACGCAGGATCAGCGACGCTTCGCCGGGGCCGACTTTCTCGCTGCCCTTGAACATCATGTGCTCAAGCGCGTGGGACAGACCGGTCTGGCCCGGGGTTTCGTAGCTGGAACCGACCTTGTACCAGACCTGCGACACCACTACCGGCGCGCGATGGTCTTCGCGCACGACGACCTTGAGGCCGTTGTCGAGGATGAATTCGTGAGTCGGTTGCGGGTCGGCCGCCAGGGCCGAAAGGGGCAGGCAGACTGTGCTGAGCAGCAGGCCTGCAGCGCGGCGGGCTAGAGCATTCATTCGTTTTTTAACCTGTTGGGCTGCCCGCTTGGTCTTAGCCTAGGCGGGCGAGGAGGTGCTAGGATACTGATCCGTTTTACTGGCGGCCACGCCTATCAGGTTTTCAGGCCTGATCCGGCTGTATGGGTTTGCGGCAGAAAGCTGCGGTTTATCGACTAAACTTCGCTTTTTCGCCGAATTTGCCGGTTTAGTCCTTCGTTTATACGATTCTTTGGGGTGCCGCTGGCGCCTCGACAAAATGTTGCGCGTGAACAAGCTGGATGAAACACAGTCTGTTCTGCATCGAATATTTATTTGCCGGGGCGCCCTTATGGCGCGTCGCTACCGTGAGATAGCCGTCCTCCATGTTTGGTTCCAACGACGACAAGAAGACCCCAGCTGCGGCTGGCGAGAAGAAAAGCCTGTTCGGATGGCTGCGTAAGAAACCGCAGGAACCCGTCGTCGAACAGCCGCCCGTGATTCCTGAGCATGCGCCGGAACCTGCTCCGGCTATAGAAGAAGAGCCGGCACCGATTGTGCTGCCGATTGCCGAGCCGGTGTTGCAACCGGTTGAGCCGGAACCCGAGCCTGAAGCGCCTGTGGCGGCTGAACTGCCGCTGACGCCGGCGGCTGAGCCATGGCTGACCTTGCCAGTGGCGGAAGAGCCGGTGGCATTGGTTGAAGAGGCTGCGCCGCACATCACCCCGGAGATTCCTGCGCCTGCTGCGTTCGTTCCAGAGGTTGCTCCGGCGCCGGTGGTTGAGCCGGTTGTCGAGCCTGCGCCGGTTGTTGTCGAGCCTGTTGCGCCCGTGTTTGTTGCGCCAGTTGTTCAACAATCCGAGCCTGCACCTGCACCTGCACCTGCACCTGCACCTGCACCGGTTGTCGCTGCGCCAGTTGCGCCGGTTGAAGTGGTCGCCGAAGCGCCAGTCGAAGGCCCGCGCACCGAAGAAACCAAAGCCGGTTTCTTCGCCCGCCTCAAGCAAGGCCTGTCGAAAACCAGCGCGAGCATCGGCGAGGGCATGGCCAGCCTGTTTCTCGGCCGTAAAACAATCGACGACGATCTGCTCGATGACCTCGAAACCCGTCTGCTCACCGCCGACGTCGGTGTCGAGGCCACCACGCAGATCATCCAGCGCCTGACCCAGAAGGTTGCCCGTAAAGAGCTGGCCGACGCCGACGCGTTGTACAAATCCCTGCAGGCCGAGCTGGCCGCGATGCTCAAACCGGTCGAACAACCGCTAAAGATCACTTCGCAGAACAAGCCATTCGTGATTCTGGTGGTCGGCGTCAACGGCGCCGGCAAGACCACCACCATCGGCAAACTGGCGAAGAAGCTGCAACTGGAAGGCAAGAAAGTCATGCTCGCCGCCGGTGACACCTTCCGCGCCGCTGCCGTGGAGCAATTGCAGGTCTGGGGCGAGCGCAACAAGATCCCGGTGATCGCCCAGCACACCGGCGCCGACTCGGCTTCGGTGATCTTCGACGCCGTGCAGGCCGCCAAGGCCCGTGGCATCGACGTGCTGATCGCCGACACCGCTGGTCGTCTGCACACCAAAGACAACCTGATGGAAGAACTGAAAAAGGTTCGCCGGGTCATCGGCAAGCTCGACGCCGATGCGCCGCACGAAGTGCTGCTGGTGCTCGACGCCGGTACTGGCCAGAACGCCATCAACCAGGCCAAGCAATTCAACCAGACCGTCGAACTGACCGGCTTGGCGCTGACCAAGCTCGACGGCACCGCCAAGGGCGGGGTGATCTTCGCCCTGGCCAAGCAGTTCGGCTTGCCGATCCGCTACATCGGTGTCGGTGAAGGCATCGACGATTTGCGTACCTTTGAAGCCGAACCCTTTGTCCAGGCATTGTTTGCCGAGCGGGAGCGTTCATGATTCGTTTCGAACAGGTCGGTAAACGCTACCCGAACGGTCACGTCGGCTTGCATGAGCTGAGCTTTCGAGTCCGCCGTGGCGAGTTCTTGTTTGTCACCGGCCACTCCGGTGCCGGTAAATCCACTTTGTTGCGCCTGTTGCTGGCGATGGAACGTCCGACCAGCGGCAAACTGCTGCTGGCCGGGCAAGACCTGAGCACCATCAGCAACGCGCAGATTCCGTTCCTGCGCCGGCAGATCGGCGTGGTGTTCCAGAATCACCAGTTGCTGTTCGATCGCACGGTGTTCAACAACGTCGCCTTGCCGCTACAGATTCTCGGGTTGTCCAAGGCCGAAATCGCCAAGCGTGTCGATTCGGCGCTGGAGCGCGTGGCACTGTCGGATAAAACCGATCTGTACCCGGGTGACCTGTCCACCGGTCAGCAGCAGCGTGTCGGCATTGCCCGCGCCATCGTGCATCGCCCGGCCTTGCTGCTGGCGGACGAACCGACCGGTAACCTCGACCCGCGTCTGGCGGCCGAGATCATGGGCGTGTTCGAAGACATCAACCGGCTGGGCACCAGCGTGCTGATCGCCAGTCACGACCTGGCGCTGATCGCTCGCATGCGCCACCGCATGTTGACCCTGCAACGTGGCCGATTGATCGGTGACGGGGAGGCCGGGGTATGAGTGCGACACGCAGTCCCAAGGTTTCCGAGCGCGTGGCCCCGAAAGCCGCCGATCCGCAGCCGTCGAAGAAGAAAAAACACGACGAAGACGATGGCCCGGACTTCGCCACGCTGTTCCGTGCGTGGATCGAAAGCCATCGCGCCAGCCTGCTCGACAGCCTGCGCCGTCTCGGCAAGCAGCCGATCGGCAGCTTCTTTACCTGCATGGTGATGGCGGTGGCGCTGAGCCTGCCGATGGGGCTGTCGCTGTTGCTTAACAACGTCGAGCGTCTCGGCGGTTCGTGGCAGCGTGCGGCGCAGATATCGTTGTATCTGCAACTCGACGCCAGCCCGGAGCAGGGCGAGTCGTTGCGTGAACAGATCAAAGGCATGCCTGGCGTAGCTGATGCTGAATATGTCGGCCGTGATCAGGCGCTGGAGGAGTTCCAGCAACAGTCCGGGCTGGGTGAAGCCCTGCGCGAGCTGCCGGAGAACCCGTTGCCGGGCGTAGTGCTGGTGACGCCGAACGAAGTCGACAAGCCGACGCTGGAAGCATTAAGACAAAAACTTTCCGAGCTGCCCAAGGTACAACAGGCGCAACTTGATCTAGTCTGGGTCGAGCGTCTGGCCGCCATCCTCAAGCTTGGCGACCGTTTTGTTTTCGGTCTGACGGTGCTTTTGGTTTCTGCATTACTTTTGGTGATAGGCAATACCATTCGTCTTCATATTGAAAACCGCCGCACCGAGATAGAAGTGATTAAACTCGTCGGCGGCACTGACAGCTATGTGCGACGTCCCTTCCTTTATATGGGGGCGTTGTATGGCTTCGGTGCGGGACTGTTGTCCTGGGGTGTATTGGCGTTCGGCCTGAACTGGCTGAACGACGCGGTGGTTGGACTGGCCGGCTTGTACGGCAGTGATTTCGCGCTGGCCGGAGTGCCAGTTGCCGACGGTCTGTCGCTCTTGCTTGGCGCGGTGCTGTTGGGTTATATCGGTGCATGGATTGCAGTCGCACGCCATCTCAGGGAGCTGGCGCCGAAGTAGAATCTTTTTTGCGCGTGATTGACCTCGCGGTTTTTTGGGAACTTGTACTTGAGTTCCCGGTCAATTTTTCGCAGTGCCGAGAGGCACGAGTATGTAAGTGGGAGGTTTTTTCGTATGACCAATTCTTTGCAACCTGCGTATGCGTTGGTTCCGGGTGCGAACCTGGAAGCCTACGTGCACACCGTCAACAGCATTCCATTGCTGACGCCGGAGCAGGAGCGTGAACTGGCCGAGAGTCTCTACTATGAGCAGGATTTGGGGGCGGCTCGGCAGATGGTGCTCGCCCACCTGCGTTTTGTCGTACACATTGCCCGTAGCTATTCCGGCTACGGTCTGGCTCAGGCTGACCTGATCCAGGAAGGTAACGTCGGTCTGATGAAGGCCGTTAAACGCTTCAACCCGGAAATGGGTGTGCGTCTGGTGTCGTTCGCCGTGCACTGGATCAAGGCGGAAATTCACGAGTTCATCCTGCGCAACTGGCGCATTGTGAAAGTCGCGACCACCAAGGCCCAGCGCAAGCTGTTCTTCAACCTGCGCAGCCAGAAGAAACGTCTGGCGTGGCTGAACAACGAGGAAGTCCACCGTGTGGCGGAAAGCCTTGGCGTTGAACCGCGTGAAGTGCGCGAGATGGAAAGTCGCCTGACCGGCCATGACATGGCCTTCGACCCGGCTGCTGAAGCCGACGACGACAGCGCTTTCCAGTCGCCGGCCAACTATCTGGAAGACCACCGGTACGACCCGGCGCGTCAACTGGAAGATGCTGACTGGAGCGACAACTCCAACAGCAATCTGCACGAAGCACTGGAAGTGCTGGACGAACGCAGCCGCGACATCCTCTACCAGCGCTGGCTGGCCGAAGAGAAAGCTACGCTGCACGACCTGGCGCAGAAGTACAACGTGTCGGCCGAGCGGATTCGTCAGCTTGAGAAGAGCGCGATGAACAAGCTCAAGTTGTCGATCGCCGCATAACCGGCGCTCAGGCAATAAAAAACGCCCCGATCAGCGATGATCGGGGCGTTTTCATTTCTGGCGTCACACAAAACAATTGTAGGAGTGAGCCTGCTCGCGATAGCGGTGTGGCAGTCAGCATTGCCGTCACTGATGCACCGCTATCGCGAGCAGGCTCACTCCTACATTTCGATCCTCGGTGTTATCGCGACCACGGTGCCCGCCGCGAATCATTGAGCCCCAGCAAGTAACTGTCCCCACCCAACTGATTCATCTGCTGCCGAATCCACCCTGCCCGACGCGACACATAAGCGGTTGGATGGCTCGCACTCCATACCCGCGGATTGGGCAGTACAGCCGCCAGATAACTCGCCTGCTGCCGCGACAACGACTTCGCACTCACACCAAAGTGATGACGGGCCGCAGCTTCCGCGCCAAACACCCCGTCATCCCACTCGACACTGTTCAGATACACCTCAAGAATCCGCTGCTTGGGCCAGAATACTTCGATCAGCGCGGTAAACCAGGCTTCCAGGCCTTTACGCAGATAGCTGCGCCCGGCCCACAGAAACAGGTTCTTCGACACTTGCTGGCTCAAGGTGCTGGCGCCACGAATCGAGCCGCCCAGTTCGTTGTGCGCCAAGGCGGCCTGGATTGCGCTGAAATCAAAGCCCCAATGCTCGGGAAACTTCTGATCCTCACCGGCCATGACCGCGACTTTGAGGTCATCGGAAATCTCGTCCCATGGCTTCCAGGTACGTTGCAGGTCAATCGGCTCGCCATCGACCCAGGATTCGACTTTGCGCTCGACCATCAACGCCGTGCCCGGCGGCGGCACGAAGCGAAACACCAGCACCAGCAAGATGCTGCCGCCCGCGAACCAGAGCAGGGCCTTCGTGAGACGACGGAAAATAGTACGCAGCATAGAGATGGCTTGGCCGAACCCGTGGAGCGGGCCATTATACAGACCCTGCCGATCGCGTCTGACTGGAGTTCCCCATGCTGCGTGGCTTTTTAATGTTGGCTGCTTTTTTCGGTTTCACCGGTGTTGCACTGGGCGCGTTTGCCGCCCATGGCCTGAAAAACCGCCTGACACCCGACTACCTGGCGATTTTCCACACCGGCGTCACGTATCAACTGGTACACACCTTGGCGCTGTTCGGGGTGGCGCTGTTGGCCACGCAGATTCAGGGCCGACTGGTCACTTGGGCGGGCGTATCGTTCACCGTCGGTATTCTGCTGTTTTCAGGCAGTCTGTACGTGCTGACCACCACCGGCATCAGCAAGCTCGGCATCATCACCCCGTTCGGTGGCCTGGCATTTCTGGTCGGCTGGCTGTGCCTGGGGCTCGCCGCCTGGCGCCTGCAGCCAACCGCTTGACGCTTGGTGCTGACCTTTAGGTCATGATCGGGCTAGAATGCCAGCCCCTAAAAATGATGGCGGCGTTGTGCATGCGCATTCAATTGAACGGCGAATCCCTTGAACTGCCCGACGGCGAGACCGTTGCGGCCCTGATCACCCGTCTGGAACTGACCGGACGCCGGGTGGCAGTCGAACTCAATCTGGATATCGTCCCGCGCAGCCAGCATGCCGACACCACGCTCAATGACGGTGACAACGTCGAAGTCGTGCACGCCATCGGCGGCGGCTGATTGTGCGGCCCGCGAGGGCACAGAATTCTGCAAGACCCTCACCCTTAAAGAGGATTCCCCATGAGCATCGTTCGTAGCGACAAGCCTTTTGTGCTGGCCGGTCGTACTTACCAGTCGCGTTTGCTGGTCGGTACCGGCAAGTACCGTGACATGGAAGAAACCCGTCAGGCCATCGAAGCCTCGGGTGCCGAGATCGTCACCTTCGCCGTGCGCCGCACCAATCTGGGCCAGATCGAAGGCGAGCCGAACCTGCTCGACGTGCTGTCGCCGGAGCGCTACACCTTCCTGCCGAACACCGCCGGTTGCTACGACGCCATCGAAGCCGTGCGCACCTGCCGCCTGGCCCGTGAGCTGCTCGACGGCCACAACCTGGTGAAGCTGGAAGTCCTGGCTGACCAGAAGACCCTGTTCCCTAACGTCATCGAAACCCTCAAGGCTGCCGAAACGCTGGTCAAGGAAGGTTTCGACGTGATGGTGTACACCAGCGATGACCCGATCATTGCCCGGCAACTGGCGGAAATCGGCTGCATCGCGGTGATGCCGCTGGCCGGTCTGATCGGCTCCGGTCTGGGGATCTGCAACCCGTACAACCTGCAGATCATCCTCGAAGAAGCCAAGATCCCTGTGTTGGTCGATGCCGGTGTCGGCACTGCATCCGATGCGACCATCGCCATGGAACTGGGTTGTGATGCGGTGCTGATGAACTCGGCCATCGCCCACGCCCAGCAGCCGGTGATGATGGCTGAAGCCATGAAACACGCCATCGTTGCAGGCCGTCTGGCCTACCTCGCTGGCCGTATGCCGAAAAAACTCTATGCCAGCGCCTCTTCGCCGCTGGATGGTCTGATCAAGTAAGAGCCATTGATGACTGAATCGAACGACACGCCTATCCAGACGGAAGAAGGCGACGAGCGCCAACACCGCCGCATCAAGAGTTTCGTGATGCGCGCCGGGCGCATGACCGAAGGCCAGCAAAAAGGTCTGGATCAAGGCACGCCGCTGTTCGTGCTGCCGCTGGCCGACGCGCCGGTGGATTACGATCAAGTGTTCGGCCGTTCGGCACCGCGCTCGCTGGAGATCGGTTTCGGCATGGGCCACTCGCTGCTGGAAATGGCAGCGGCTGCACCGGATCAGGATTTCATTGGTGTGGAAGTTCACCGTCCGGGTGTCGGCGCGCTGCTCAATGGCGTGCTGACTCAGGGCCTGACCAACCTGCGGGTCTACGATTGCGACGCGATCGAAGTGCTCAACCGCTGCATCGCCGACAACAGCCTCGATCGCCTGATGCTGTTTTTCCCGGACCCGTGGCACAAGAGCCGTCACCACAAGCGTCGTATCGTTCAGGCGTCGTTCGCTGAACTGGTGCGCAGCAAGTTGAAGGTCGGCGGCATTCTGCACATGGCCACCGACTGGGAACCGTACGCCGAATACATGCTGGAAGTGATGAACGTCGCCCCGGGCTATCGCAACCTCGCCGAAGACGGCAAGTGCGTACCGCGCCCGGCCGAACGCCCGATCACCAAGTTCGAACGCCGCGGCGAACGTCTTGGCCATGGCGTGTGGGATCTGAAGTTCGAAAAACAGTCCTGAGTATCACGCGATACCCCTGTAGGAGCTGCGGCACGCTGCGATCTCTTGATCTTCAAATCAAGATCAAAAGATCGCAGCGTGCCGCAGCTCCTACGGTCGTTTTGGGTGTACTGAAAGATCAGCGGCGGTCGGCGACTACGCCGATGAGGACAAGGACTACCAGCAGGACTGGCGCCAGGCTGTAGTTGTTGAACTGGCTCAAACCCTTGATCACCCATGGCGTGGCGTAGATCAGTGCGGCGCCGCTGCCGATCACGCAGAGCAGCGCCATCAATGGCACGCGCAAGGCGCCGGCGATGCTGCCCAGGCGTTGCTCGACCCAGCCTTTGAAGTCGGCGCCGAACAGCACCAGCAGGCAGCCCACCAAGGCCAGAGCGATTTCCGAGAGGTTGCTGCGGCTCCAGCGGGAGACGGTGGCGAGCAGGTCGAGTATCAAATCCATGCGGTTTTCCTTGGGGCTGAAGTTGAGGGTTGGGCTCAGTTCAGAAATTGTTGCAGCAAGTCGTTGAGAAACAGCTGTCCGCGCTCGGTGGCCGCCAGACGTGACGGTTCGACCTGCAACAGACCGCTTTGTTCTGCCGCTGCCCGGCCTTCGGCGAGGCTTTCCAGTGACAGGCCAGTGCGCTCCGGATACAGGCGCGATTCAACTCCGGCGGTCAGGCGCAAGGCGTTCATCAGAAACTCGAACGGCATCTCGTCGTTGGTCAGCGCTTTCTCGCCGGCCTGAAAGCTTTTTGCCGGGTTGAGATAGTCCTTTGGCAACCGGGTTTTCCAGGTGCGCACAATGCGCCCGTCCGGATGACTCAACTTGCCATGGGCACCCGCACCGATGCCGATGAAGTCGCCAAAACTCCAGTAATTGAGGTTATGCCGTGCCGGACGCCCGGCCTGTGCATAGGCCGAGACTTCGTACTGCGCGTAACCGTGCTCGGCCAAAAGCGCCTGCCCGGCTTCTTGAATGTCCCATAGCGTATCGTCTTCCGGCAGCACCGGTGGCTGGTTCCAGAACACCGTGTTCGGCTCCAAAGTCAGCTGATACCAGGAAATGTGCGTAGGATTCAGCGCGATAGCCTGACGCAGATCGCTCAGGGCGTCGTCCAGCGACTGATCGGGCAAGCCGTGCATCAAGTCGAGGTTGAAGTTATCGAACCCGGCCTGACGCGCCATGCCGGCCGCACGCACCGCTTCGTCACCGTTGTGAATGCGGCCGAGCGCCTTGAGCTTTTCCTGCTGGAAGCTCTGGATACCGATCGACAGACGATTGATCCCCAACTTGCGGTAGGCGACGAACTTCTCTTGCTCGAACGTGCCCGGATTGGCTTCCAGGGTAATTTCGATGTCGTCAGCAAACGGGACGCGCTGCTCGACGCCTTCGAGCAAACGCCCAAGCGCTTCAGCGCTGAACAGGCTCGGCGTACCACCACCGAAGAAGATCGACGTCAGCTCACGACCATAAACCGCGTGCAGATCCTGATCGAGATCGGCCAGCAAGGCGTCGACGTATTCCTGCTCCGGCAACACCGGGCTGGCGGTGTGCGAGTTGAAATCGCAATACGGGCATTTGCGCACACACCACGGGATGTGGATGTACAGCGACAAGGGCGGCAGCGTTGGCAGCGGCGCCCGAGGCGAAGAAGCGGCGCCGCCGATGATCAGCGACGACGCAGAAGAGTCACGGGTCATTTCAAGCCCAGACGCTGGCGCAGCAGATCCATTGCACGGGCGCGGTGGCTGATCTGGTTCTTGTCGGCCGGGCTCAGCTCGGCGCTGGACACATCACGCTCCGGCACCCAGAACAGCGGGTCATAACCGAAACCGTGCTCGCCGCTGGCAGCGGTCAGAATCCGTCCGTGCCACAGGCCTTCGCAGAGGATCGGCAATGGATCATCGGCATGACGCACCAGCGCCAGCACGCACACGAACTGCGCACCGCGTTCAGCTTCCGGCACGTCCTTCAAGGCGTCGAGCAGTTTGGCGTTGTTCGCTGCATCGCCCTTGCCGTCGGCATAACGCGCCGAATAGATGCCCGGCGCACCGCCGAGGAAATCCACCGCCAGACCGGAATCGTCAGCCAGCGCTGGCAGCCCGGAAATACGTGCGGCATTGCGCGCCTTGAGGATCGCGTTCTCGACGAACGACAGACCGGTTTCCTCCGGCTCGACCTTGCTCCACTCGCCAATCGAGCGCAGTTGCACCGATTCGCCGAGCATGGCCTGGAGTTCTTTGAGTTTGCCGGCGTTATGGCTGGCCAGTACGAGCTGCTTGATGTTCATCATTCGCCGGGAAAGAGTTCTTGGTTGAAATTGATGGTGTTGATCTTGTCGCCGTTTTGCACCTTGATCTCAAAGGTGCGGGTTTCCTGCTGTTCCACCGGGTACTGGGCGATGTAGTACACCGCGCCCTGTTCGGTGACCTGACGGAAATTCAGCGGTACGCTTTGGCTGGTCAGGTCTTTGACTGTGCCGGTGACGTTGGCGACCAGTGGTTTGCCGTCCTTGATCACCGAGACATTGATCACGCCCTGATTCTTGCTGCGGATCAGCTCCGCGGCCTTGGCGATGTCCGGTTGCAGGAACGTCGAGTTGAAGGTGTTGTAGTGCACCGTGACGTCGCCAAAGGTTTCCTTGCGCTCACCCTTGATGACATCCGCCGCCAGAGCGCTGGCGCTCAGGCAGGCGGTCAATAACAACAACGCTAAACGACCCATGATCGTGCTCCTCGAAATGACGGGATTCAGACCGCGACTTTGTGGTCTGCAAGCTGCGGGCTGCTGACGCGGTAGATACCGATCTCACCTAACAGATTAGGCCATAGCTTACTGGCCCACCCGTGACGGTGCTGTTGATCCACGGCAAGCCGATCAATGACCTTCGCATCACGTTCGCGGCAAAGTTCTTCAAAGTCTTCGAAGGTGCAGAAGTGGATGTTCGGCGTGTTGTACCAGGTGTACGGCAGAAACTCGGACACCGGCATGCGGCCCTTGCTCGCCAGATACCAGCGGCAGCGCCAGTGGCCGAAATTGGGGAAGGTGATGATGCACTGACGGCCGACCCGGAGCATTTCGTCGAGGATCTTGTCCGGGTAGTGCACGGCTTGCAGGGCCTGGGTCATGACGACGATGTCGAAACTGTTGCTGGCGAAGTTGCCCAGCCCCTTGTCCAGATCCTGCTCGATGACGTTGATGCCCTTGGCCACGCACTCGGCGATGTTGTCGGCGTCGTTTTCCAGGCCATAACCGGTGACGTTCTTGTTGTCGCGCAGCCAGGTCAGCAGCTCGCCGTCACCGCAACCGAGGTCGAGGACGCGGCTGCCGGCGGGGATCCATTCCTGGATGATTTCCAGATCAGCTCTCATGGCTTTCTCACAACGTGATGCGGTTCATGTAATTGCCGAACGCCTGCAAGTAGCGCGGGATCGGAATCAGGAAGGCGTCGTGGCCCTGCGGCGCATCGATTTCCAGATAGCTGACGTCTTTGCGCGCCGCCATCAGCGCATCCACCAGCTCCCGCGAACGGGCCGGGGAGAAGCGCCAGTCGGTGGTGAACGACATTACGCAGAACTTGGCCGTGGCGTTCTCGAAGGTTTTCGCCAGGTTATCGTCGAAGTTCGCCGCCGGATCGAAGTAGTCCAGCGCCTTGGTCATCAGCAGATAGGTGTTGGCGTCGAAGCGTCCGGAGAACTCTTCGCCCTGATAGCGCAGGTAGCTTTCGACCTGGAATTCGACACTGTGGAAGTCGTAGTTGAGCTTTTCGCTCTTCAGGCCACGGCCGAATTTCTCGCCCATCGAATCATCGGACAGGTAAGTGATGTGGCCGACCATGCGCGCCAGCATCAAGCCGCGCTTGGGGATCACACCCGCTTCCTGGAACGAGCCGCCGTGGAATTCCGGGTCGGTGAGGATCGCCTGACGCGCGACTTCGTTGAAGGCGATGTTCTGCGCCGACAGCTTCGGTGCCGAGGCGATGGCCAGGCAATGACGCACTCGATCGGGGTAAGTGATGGTCCATTGCAACGCCTGCATGCCGCCGAGGCTGCCGCCAATCACCGCCGCCCACTGGCCGATGCCGAGCAGGTCAGCGAGACGCGCCTGGCTGTGCACCCAGTCTTCTACGGTGAGTACCGGGAAGTCGGCACCGAACGGTTTGCCGGTCTCCGGGTTGATGCTGCTCGGGCCGGTGGAGCCGTTGCAGCCGCCGAGGTTGTTCAGGCTGACCACGAAGAACTTGTTGGTGTCGATCGGTTTGCCGGGGCCGATGCAGCTGTCCCACCAACCGGGCTTGCGGTCGTCGACGCTGTGATAACCGGCGGCGTGGTGGTGGCCGGACAAGGCGTGGCAAATCAGCACGGCGTTGCTCGCTTGCTCGTTCAGCGTGCCGTAGGTTTCGTAGATCAGGTCATAGGCGGCCAGCGAACGGCCACAGGCCAAGGCCAGCGGTACGCTGAAGTGCGCGGTTTGCGGCGTCACCAGACCAACAGAATCGGGGGGAAAGGCAGTTGGCATCGACCCTGCTCTCGTTGAAATGAGGCGTAAGTCTAAAGACCGGGGGGGTTAGCGGCAAGCAGCCCTAACCCTAGCCCTCTCCCAGAGGTAGAGGGGACCGACCGAGGTGTTCTTTTGAGCTACGCCGACCTGATCTATCCGGGCTGAACTCAGGTTCCGAAAACACCCTGGATCGGCTCCCTCTCCAGGGGAAGAGGGTTGGGGTGAGGGGCACAGACACCGCAAAACTCAAGACAAGCGCCCAATCAACCCAGGCAAATCCGGCAACTTCTTCGGCGAACAAATCTTCACCCGCTTCTGCCGGTTCAACTCACCGCTGAGCAAACTGACCTGGCTCTTCGAAACGCCAAATGCCTTGGCTAGAAAGCCCATCAGATAAGCATTGGCCTTGCCCTCGACCGGCGGCGCAGTCAGGCGGATCTTCAGACGATCGCCGTGCAGCCCGGCGAAGTCATCGCTACGGGCTGCCGGTTGCAGGTGACACTCAAGGATCAAGTCGTCACCGTCCCAACGGAACCAGCTCACATCAGCAGTCGGAGGATTTCCGGCATCATCGTCATCGCCGCCAGATTATTGATCACCAGCATGTCGATCAGCTTCAGCACGAGGAAGGCGAAGATCGGCGACAGGTCCAGGCCACCCATGCTCGGCAGAAAACGACGGAACGGTGCCAGCGCCGGCTCGCAGATCTGGTTGACCAGCTCAGCGCCCGGATTGTGGCTGCCCGGTGCGACCCACGAGAGGATCACGCTGATGATCAGGGCGAAGAAGAAAATCTTCAGGAACAGCGCGGTCACGCCAATGATCGACCAGATAAACAGTTGCAGCGGGTTACCGGTGGTGCCGTAAGTCAGCAGCAGGGTCAGCGCCATCAGCGCCAGCTGCACCAGGATCGCCAGCACCAGCGACGACATGTCCAGACCGAACAGGCTCGGGATGATCCGGCGCAGTGGCTTGAGCAGTGGCTGGGTGGCTTTGACGATGAACTGGCACAGCGGGTTGTAGAAGTTTGCCCGCACCAGTTGCAGGACGAAGCGCAGCAGCACGATCAGCAGGTACAGGCTGCCGAGGGTTTGCAGCACGTAAACCGCTGCAGTGTTCAATCCAATCATGTAAGGCTCCTTATTTGCCCAGTTGTTCGGCCATTTCGGCCGAGCGGTGCGCGGCGGCGCCGAGTGCGGTTTCGACCAGGGCTTCGAAGCCATTGGCCTGGAATGAATTGATCGCAGCTTCCGTGGTGCCGTTTGGCGAGGTCACGCGACGGCGCAGTTCGGCAGCGTCAACATCGCTGGACACAGCCATGTGCGCGGCGCCCAGCGCGGTCTGCAGGGTTAGCTGTTCAGCGATGTCCTTCGGCAGGCCGAGTTTGACGCCGGCGGCGGTCATGGCTTCGATCAGCAAGAAGAAGTACGCCGGGCCGGAGCCGGAGACGGCGGTCACCGCATCGAGTTGTTGTTCTTCTTTCAGCCACAGGGCGATACCGACGGCGGACAGCAGCTCTTCAGCTTGCTGACGTTGCTCGGCGGTCACTTCGCTGGTCGCGTACAAACCGCTGACGCCCTGACGCAGCAGCGCCGGAGTGTTTGGCATGCAGCGCACGATCGGCTGTTCGCCAAGCCATGCGGTCATGCTTGCGCAAGTGATACCGGCCGCGATGGACACCACCAGTTGATTCGGTTTCAGGCTTGGACGAATCGCCTCGCACACAGCTTTCATGGCCTGTGGTTTGACCGCCAGTACGACCACATCCATGCCGGCGATGGCCTGAGCGTTGTCGGCAAAGGTTTCGATGCCGTGTTCGGCGCTGACCTTGGCGCGGGTTTCTTCACCCGGGTCGCTGGCGCGGATCTGCGTCGCTTCCAGACCCTTGGCGCGCAAGCCGCCGATCAAACTGGCCGCCATGTTGCCCGCACCGATAAACGCAATACGTGTGTTGCTCATGTGTGGTCCTTATCTGGAAACGTTCAAGATTGGGAATAGTCGCGGGCGCCAAACAGGGCCGTACCGATACGAACCCAGGTGGCGCCTTGGGCAATGGCCGACTCGAGGTCGTGGCTCATGCCCATGGAAAGTGTGTCGAGCGGCAGATCGAGGCTCGCCTGCAATTTCTGCACGGCGGCGAAGGCCGCGTCTTGTTCGGTGCGGTCGTCGGTCGGCTCGGGAATCGCCATCAAGCCGCGCAGCTTCAGGCGCGGCAACGCGTTGATGGCCTCGGCCAATGCCGGCAGATCGGCCGGGGTGCAGCCAGATTTGCTGGCCTCACCGCTGACGTTGACCTGAATGCAGATATTCAGCGGCGCCAGTTCGGCCGGGCGCTGTTCGGACAGGCGTTGAGCAATTTTCAGGCGATCCACGGAATGCACCCAGTCGAAATGCTCGGCAATCGCGCGAGTCTTGTTCGATTGAATGGGGCCGATGAAGTGCCAGATCAAGGGCAGATCCGCCAGTTCGAGCTGTTTGCTCAAGGCTTCCTGCAGATAGTTCTCGCCGAAGTCGCGCAGGCCGGCGGCATAGGCTTCGCGCAGGGCTTCAGCGGGTTTGGTCTTGCTCACGGCGAGCAGCTGAACGCTGTTTTCAGGACGGCGTGCGGCTTGGGTCGCGGTCTGGATGCGCGAACCAACGTGGGAAATGTTGTCTGCTATCGTGGACATCAAGAGGTGCCGGCGGTCTGAAGGTTCGCGGCATTCTACTGGAATTGAGGAGCGCTATGGATATCACTGAACTGCTGGCCTTCAGCGCCAAACAGGGAGCTTCCGACCTGCACCTGTCGGCCGGTCTGCCGCCGATGATCCGTGTCGATGGCGATGTGCGGCGGATCAATCTGCCGGCGCTGGATCACAAGCAAGTGCACGAATTGATCTACGACATCATGAACGACACCCAACGCGTCGACTTCGAGAAACATCTGGAAACCGACTTTTCCTTCGAAGTGCCGGGTGTCGCGCGTTTCCGGGTTAACGCCTTTAACCAGAACCGTGGCGCCGGCGCCGTATTCCGTACCATTCCGTCGAAAGTGCTGAGCATGGAAGACCTGGCCATGGGCGACGTCTTCCGCAAGATCACCGATGCGCCGCGCGGGCTGGTACTGGTGACCGGGCCGACCGGTTCGGGCAAGTCGACCACGCTGGCGGCAATGATCGACTACCTCAACACCCATCGCCACCATCACATTCTGACCATTGAAGACCCGATCGAATTCGTCCACGAATCACGCAAATGCCTGATCAATCAGCGCGAAGTCCATCGTGATACCCGCAGTTTCGCTACTGCTTTACGCTCGGCGCTGCGCGAGGACCCGGACGTGATCCTGGTCGGTGAGATGCGCGATCTGGAAACCATTCGCCTGGCGCTGACCGCCGCCGAAACCGGGCATCTGGTGTTCGGCACGCTGCACACCACATCGGCAGCGAAAACCATCGACCGGGTGGTGGACGTGTTCCCCGGTGACGAGAAGTCGATGGTGCGCTCGATGCTGTCGGAGTCGTTGCTGGCGGTGGTCTCGCAGACGCTGATCAAGAAGATCGGCGGCGGACGGGTGGCGGCGCACGAGATCATGCTGGGGACGTCGGCGATCCGCAACCTGATCCGCGAAGACAAGGTGGCGCAGATGTACTCGGCGATTCAGACCGGCGGGTCGTTGGGGATGCAGACACTGGACATGTGCCTGAAGGATCTGGTGACAAAAGGTTTGATCAGTCGCGAACATGCACGAGAGAAGGCGCGTACGCCGGATAATTTCTGAGGGGGAGTTGTGTTGCTATTACCGGCCTCTTCGCGAGCAGGCTCGCTCCCACAGGGGATTTGCGTCGTTCACAAATCAAATGTGGGAGCGAGCCTGCTCGCGAAGGGGCCAGTACTGCTTGAGCAGATTCCGGATCAGTCAGCTCAGCGTTGAACCACGCGCATCTGGCTCTGTTCCTTCGGCAACACACGCTTGGCAACCACGTAATGCTGCTGCCAATACGGCTTGTTCAGCGTATCGATGCTCACCGCTTTGCCCCGACGAGGCGCGTGGATGAAGCGGTCGTTGCCCAGGTAGATGGCAACGTGGTTGACCCGACGGCTCTTGATGTTGAAGAAAATCAGGTCGCCCGGCTTCAGATCCTTGCGCTCGACTTTCTCGCCGTGACCGCTGGCCATGGCGTTGGAGGTGCGTGGCAGGTCGAACGTAGCGTCGTTGAACGCGTATTTCACCAGACCGCTGCAATCGAAACCTTTACTTGGGCTGCTGCCGCCCCAACGATAAGGTGTACCGAGGACGTTGACCGCACGGCTCAGCACATTGCTGCTTTCCTTGCTCGCCATCGGTGGCACCAGCTTGCTGTGGCTCTTGCTGCTCAGCGTGGTGGTTTTGCTTTTGCTGCTTTTGCTCGAAGGAGCCGAAGCGTGGGATTTAGGGGTAAAGCCGTTAACGTTAGGAAGACGTTGCTCACGATTGGTGGCGTGGGCGGCCAGTGGCATTAATAGGCAGATGGTTAGCCATGTCTTGAAAAATGGTCGCATTAGGCGTGGCTCTTCAGTGATAGCGCGCAACTTTATAACAGAGTTTTTTTTCATTCCGAGTCCGTTGGTCGATTCAGTTGGCGGCCAACGGAACCAAATAAGCGGCAAATGGACGCAATTGTCGGACAGAAGTCAGGTGCTATAAGGCTTTGACGGTAGCAACGGTAACATTTGCCGTACGTCGGCTACCTGTAAAAAAGTCACAAAGAATTCAAGAATATTTATCTATCGTGTGAATCGAGGTCTTCATGAACCCCTATCAACAATTCGTTCAGCAGCAAGATACGCACAGCAAAATCATTGGTTATCTGCTGTGGATTTTCGGTTTTACCGGCGCCCACCGCTTCTATTACGGCAAGCCGGTGACCGGGACGATCTGGTTCTTCACCTTCGGTCTGCTGGGTATTGGCTGGCTCATCGACATGTTTCTGATCCCGGCGATGGATCGCGAGGCGGATCTGCGTTTTACCGCAGGACCGATCGAATACAACGTGGCGTGGATTCTGCTGACGTTCCTTGGCGCGCTCGGCGTGCACCGGATGTATCAAGGCAAGTGGATCAGCGGACTGATTTATCTGCTCACGGGCGGGTTGTTCTTTCTGGGGGTACTGTATGACTTCTGGACGCTGAATGATCAGGTCTCCGTACGCAACGCCGAAGGCAGAGGCGCCTTCCAGTAAGTCTTCGCGAGCAGGCTCGCTCCCACAGGGTTCACGGTGATCCTTGTGGGAGCGAGCCTGCTCGCGAAAGGGGCGACGCGGTATCAAGCCTGGTGGCTGATCCGCCCATCCACTAGCGTGTAGCGAACCACACCCGGCAAAGTGTGCCCGATGAACGGGCAGTTCTCGCCCTTCGACAACCAGCCTTCGCCAGCCACCGTCGAAGCCTGCGGGTCGAACAGCACGATATCCGCCGCACCACCAACCGCCAGCTTACCCGCCGGCAGGCGCAATGCCTCAGCCGGGCCTGCGCTCAAACGCGCCAGCAGCGTCGGCAGATCGAGCAAACCATCCTCAACCAGCGTCATCGCCAGTGGCAAAAGCAGTTCAACACTGCTGATGCCGGGCTCGGTTGCGCCGAACGGCGCCAGTTTGGCGTCGCGCTCGTGCGGCTGGTGATGGCTGGAGATCGCCGACACAACCCCGGACTTCACCGCTGCACGCAGGCCATCGCGGTCAGCACGCGTACGCAGCGGTGGCTGCACGTGGTACAGACTGCTGAAGTCGATCAGCGCTTCGTCAGTCAGAATCAACTGATACAACGCGACATCCGCCGTCACCTTCAAACCACGGGCCTGAGCCTGCGCGATCAGGGCAACACCGCGAGCGCTGGTCAGTTGGCTGAAGTGCGCGCGCACGCCGGTTTGTTCAACCAGCAACAGATCCCGGGCCAGCGCCACCGTTTCAGCGGTTTCCGGAATCCCCGGCAAGCCGAGGAAACTGGCCACCGCGCCTTCGTGAGCCAGACCGCCTTCGGCGAGATCATGATCCTGCGAGTTGAAAATCACCGTCAGATCAAACGTCGCCGCATATTCCAGCGCCCGGCACAGGGTGCGGGTGTTGCGGAAACTCTCCAGGCCGTTGCCGAACGCCACACAACCGGCGTCGCGCAGCGCCACCAGCTCGGCCAGTTGCTCGCCGTCCAGACCTTTGCTCAGCGCGCCAATCGGGAACACCTTGGTGTTGCCGGCTTCGCGGGCGCGGTCGAGGATCAGCTCGGCCACGGCGGAGGTGTCGAGCACCGGTTTGGTTTTCGGCGGGCAGCACAGGCTGGTCACTCCACCGGCGGCCGCTGCGCGGGTTTCGCTGATGATCGAGCCTTTACGGCTGTAACCCGGCTCGCGCAGGGCCACGTTCAGATCGACGAGGCCCGGAGCGGCGACGAGGCCTTGGGCGTCGATGGTTTCAACTGCCGTGAAACCCGCTGGGGCGGCGCCGAGGGCGACGATCTTGCAGGCTTCAACGTGAATGTCGGTGATTTGATCCAGGCCGCTGCTTGGGTCGATGACGCGTGCGCCGAGAATGCTGAGCTTCACTGGGCGTTCTCCTGCTCGAATTGACGCTGCGCGGTTTGTCCGCTCATGGCCATGGACAACACAGCCATACGAATCGCAATGCCGTAGGTCACCTGATTGAGGATCACCGAGTGCGGGCCGTCGGCCACTGCGGACTCGATTTCGACGCCACGGTTGATCGGCCCCGGGTGCATGACGATGCAATCCGGTTTGGCCCCGGCCAGACGCGCGGTGGTCAGGCCGAATAAGCGGTAGAACTCACCTTCGCTCGGCAACAGGCCACCAGTCATGCGTTCACGCTGCAGGCGCAGCATGATCACCACGTCGACGTCTTTCAGGCCTTCAGTCATGTCGGTGTAGACCTTCACACCGTATTGCTCGATGCCGATCGGCAGCAGGGTTTTCGGCGCGATTACGCGGATGTCCGGGCAACCGAGGGTTTTCAACGCGAGCATGTTCGAACGTGCCACCCGCGAGTGCAGGATGTCGCCGACGATGGCCACCGAAAGGTTTTCGAAACCACCCTTGTGCCGACGAATGGTGAGCATGTCGAGCATGCCCTGCGTCGGGTGCGCATGACGGCCGTCGCCGCCGTTGATGATCGCCACTTGCGGGCAAACATGTTCGGCGATGAAGTGCGCGGCACCGGAATCACCGTGGCGCACGACAAACATGTCGGCGGCCATGGCTTCGAGGTTGCGCAGGGTGTCGAGCAGCGTTTCACCCTTGCTTGCCGACGAGGTCGACACGTTCAGGGTGATCACGTCCGCCGACAGCCGCTGGGCCGCCAGTTCGAAGGTGGTGCGGGTGCGCGTGGAGTTTTCGAAGAACACGTTGCACACGGTCTTGCCGCGCAGCAACGGGACTTTCTTCACCGCCCGGGCACCGACTTCGAGGAACGAGTCGGCAGTGTCGAGGATTTCCGTCAGCAACTCGCGGCGCAGGCCGTCGAGCGAGAGGAAGTGGCGCAGCTGGCCCTGATCATTGAGCTGCAGCGGGCGCTTGGTATCTAGAGGCGTCATCGCGAAGGGGACTCTCAATAGGGCGGATTAAAGGTTGAAGTCTTGCAGTTCGAGCGTCAGCGGCTCGGGGCCGGACAGCTTCACCCGTTCGTGAGCGTCCAGCGACAGCGTCGCACCGACCACGTTCGGGCGGATCGGCAGCTCGCCGGCGTCCAGGTCCAACAAGCAGACCAGGGTCACGCTGGCCGGGCGGCCGTAGTCGAACAATTCGTTCATGGCGGCGCGGATGGTGCGGCCGCTCATCAGTACGTCGTCGATCAGCACCAGATGCTGGCCTTCGATCTCGAAGGGCAGGGCGGACGGGCGCACTTGCGGGTGCAGGCCGTTCTGGCTGAAGTCGTCGCGGTAGAAAGAAACATCCAGCGTACCCAGTGGCGCGTCGCTGCCCAATTCCTTGAGCAGAGCCTGCGCGACCCAGATACCGCCAGTGCGAATGCCGATGTAACGCGGTTCAGTGATTTCACGCTGGGCAAGGTGCGCCTTGAGGCGGGTCGCCATCTGGCTGATCAGATCGGCGGGATTTGGCAGGCTCATGGTTGCTCCTTGTTGGGGGCGAGTCGGGTCCTTGGACGCGACTCGGTTTTTCACTCAAAAGAAAAGCGCCGAAGCGCTTGTCAGGATTCAAACAATGCAGTGTTTTCATCGAGCCAGCCCTGCAATAGCAGAGCGGCGGCGATGGCATCCACCGGGTTGTCGCGGTAACTGCCTTTCTGACCGCCACGGGCCAGTCGTTCGCCTTTGGCCTCGAACGTGGTCAGACGCTCGTCATGGGTATAGAAGGGCAGGTTGAAGCGGCCATTGAGGCGCCGGGCGAACTTTTCCGCACGTACGCACATGTCGCTCGGCGTGCCGTCCATGTTCAGCGGCAGGCCGACGACCACGGCGTCAGGTTTCCATTCTTTTATAAGGGCTTCGACCTGGTTCCAGTCAGGCACGCCGTTCTGTGCCTTCAAGGTGCACAGCTCGCGGGCCTGGCCGGTAATCACCTGGCCGACCGCGACGCCGATCTGTTTGGTGCCGTAGTCGAAGCCGAGAATCAGGCGCAGGGCCATCAGGCGTGACCTGCCTGGCTGGTCAGCAGGCTGAGGTTGATCCCCAAATGCCGGGCCGCCGCTTCGAGGCGCAATTCGCTGCTGGTGTTGAAGAGGATGTCGGCGTCGTACGGGCAGGTCAGCCAGGCGTTGTCGGCCATTTCGGCTTCCAGTTGCCCTGCCTCCCAACCGGCGTAACCGAGGGCAATCAGGCTTTTCGCCGGGCCTACACCGTCAGCGATGGCAAACAGCACGTCCTGCGAGGTCGACAGGGCCAGATCACCGTCCAGTTGCGCGGTGGCCTGGAAGGTCTTGCCCGCCGGATGCAGCACGAAACCGCGATCGGTCTGCACCGGACCGCCAATGAAGATCGGCACGTGCTGGCAGAGTGCTGGCGGATCGATGTCCGGGCGCAGCTGCTCAAGGATGTCGGCCAGATTCAGCTCTTGCGGCCGATTGACCACAATCCCCATCGCGCCATTGGCCGTGTGCTCGACGATGTAGGTCAAGGTGTGGGCAAAGTTCGGGTCGGCCATGTGTGGCATGGCGATCAGGAATTGATGCTTGAGGTAGCTGGGGCTGACGTTTTTCATGTGCGCTAGTGTGGCGTTCGGGGGGCAAACTGACAAGCTGGAGATGCTGACAACAACACAGATCCATTGTAGGAGTGAGCCTGCTCGCGATAGCGGTGTGCCAGAATCGAAATTGTTGACTGATACACCGCTATCGCGAGCAGGCTCACTCCTACAAGGGGTCTGTGGTGTGTCAGTTGCTCGAGAGCTTGTCGCCTCGGGCGAATTTCCAGGTACGGATGATTTCCAGACGGTCGATATCCGACAAGTCCCCGGTAAACGGGGCAAACGGTGCCGCCAGTCGGACGATACGCTGCGCCGCCTGATCCAGCAGCGGCTGGCCGGACGATTCCAGCACCAGCACTTCATACAGCGAGCCGTCGCGATTGATCGAAACCATCAGGCGCAAATTGCCGTAGATCTGCTTGCGCCGTGCTTCCTCGGGGTAATTGAGGTTGCCGATGCGTTCGACCTTCTTGCGCCAGTCGTCTTTGTACCAGGCACCCTTGTCACGCATGGTCGAGGCGGCGCTCAAGCGGTGGATGCGCGGGCGCTTGGCGTACAGCTGTTGTTCCTTGGCCAGTTCGGCTTCGAGGCTGGCGATGTCGCTGGACAGCTGCGAGCTATCGAACTCCGGCGCCTCGACCGTCGGTTTGACTTCAGTCTTGGTTTCTTCTTTCTTGGTCGGCGCTTTTTTCGGTTTCGGCGCAACAGTCGTCACCGCAGCCTTGGGCGCGGCTTCCTGCACTTGCGGCTTTGCAGCCGGTGGCGGGGTGACTTTCTTGACCTGATTGTCCTGAAATGGCGCCACCTCGGTGGTTTTCGGGATCGCCTTCTTGTCCAGCGTGCCGCTGCCTTCCTGATGCTCTTGAGCGAGAAAATCCGCCTTCTCCGGCTTCTTTTCGCTCTTGAAGGTGGCGAGGGTGATTTCCAGGGTTTTGCTGATTTGTTTGGGCTCGACCATCGTGAAGCCGACGCCGAGCAGCAGCGCCAAATGGATCAGCGCCGCGAGGAACAGGGTAAAACCGAGGCGATCGGCCGGGCGCACGCCACGGTGGGCGAGTTCTGCGGGCAGATCGGACGGGAGGGTCATGACAGAAAAACCAACATCGCGTTTTTACGGGCTCGGCATGATAACGCAATGTTGGTTTTTAGCTGCAAGCTTCAAGCGGCAAGCGACAGGCTGCGCACTGCTGGCTTCAAGCTTGCGGCGTGCGGCTATTAGCTTGCAGCTTGCTTTCGATCGCATCCATGAGCAGGCCGCCAATGTCAGTGCCAAAGGCATTGTCGATTTCACGGATGCAGGTCGGGCTGGTGACGTTGATTTCGGTGAGGCTTTCACCGATCACATCGAGACCGACGAACAGCAGGCCTTTTTCGCGCAAGGTCGGGCCGACCTGAGCGGCGATCCAGCGATCCTTTTCAGTCAGCGGACGCGCTTCACCACGGCCACCGGCAGCGAGGTTGCCACGGGTTTCGCCCTGTGCCGGAATCCGCGCCAGGCAGTAATCCACCGGCTCGCCGTCGATCATCAGGATGCGTTTGTCGCCGTCCTTGATTGCCGGCAGGTAAGCCTGGCCCATGATCTGCTGGCCACCGAGGGCGGTCAGGGTTTCCAGGATCACCGACAGGTTCGGATCGCCCGCGCGATGACGGAAAATAGAAGTGCCGCCCATGCCGTCCAGCGGCTTGAGGATCACGTCGCCGTGCTTGGCGGCGAATTCACGCAGCACGTCGGCGCGACGGCTGACCACGGTCGGCGGCGTGCACTGCGGGAACAGCGTGGCGAATAGCTTTTCATTGCAGTCGCGCAGGCTCTGCGGCTTGTTCACCACCAGCACGCCAGCGGTTTCGGCCTGTTCGAGCAGGTAGGTGGAGTAGACGAACTCCATGTCGAACGGCGGATCCTTGCGCATCAGGATCACGTCCAGATCGCTCAGCAGGTTGTCCTGCTCGGCGTCCAGTTCGAACCATTTTTCCGGGTTGGCGAAGACTTTCAGCGGCCTCATGCGCGCCCGTGCCTGACCTTCGCCCTGATACAGGTCGCGCTGTTCCATATAGAACAGTTCCCAGCCGCGCTTTTGCGCGGCCAGCAGCATGGCCAGCGAGCTATCCTTTTTATAGGAGATGCTGGCGATAGGGTCCATGACAATCCCGACGCGAACGCTCATTGGGTTTTCCTCGAAAATTGGCTACCGGATCGGTATTGAAAAAGTGCCGCCAGAGTGGCGCCGGGCGGGTTTTCGGTCAAGGAAAAACCCGTCGATAGATTGCATCTGGAGACTGTGCTAAAAAGGCTGGCGAAGCGTGCTGGCCCTTGAACATCAAGGGTTTCGAGCCATTCATAACCGCAAAACGGACAAATTGATTCGCAAAGGCGACGGTAGAGCCCTCTTATGGAACAGCAGTCCAGCGCCTTGAAGGTCATGGTCATCGACGACTCGAAAACGATTCGTCGCACCGCCGAAACCTTGTTGAAGAATGTCGGGTGCGAAGTAATCACGGCGATCGACGGTTTCGACGCTTTGGCGAAGATCGCCGACAACCATCCCGGGATCATTTTTGTCGACATCATGATGCCGCGTCTGGATGGTTATCAGACCTGCGCTTTAATCAAGAACAACAGTGCGTTCAAGGCCACACCGGTGATCATGTTGTCATCGCGAGACGGGCTGTTCGACAAGGCCAAGGGGCGGATTGTCGGTTCTGATCAGTTTTTGACCAAGCCGTTCAGCAAGGAAGAGCTGCTCAACGCGATCCAGGCCCATGTTCCGGGCTTCGCCGCCGTTTTGCCGCAGTAAGACACGTACAGTGACGCTCGGCCAGCGGGCCGCACGTCGACAAGAAAAATGGGGAAAACCATGGCACGTATCCTGATCGTCGATGATTCGCCGACTGAAATGTACAAACTCACCGGCATGCTCGAAAAGCACGGCCATGAAGTGCTCAAGGCCGAAAACGGCGCCGACGGCGTGGCCCTGGCCCGTCAGGAAAAACCTGACGCGGTGCTGATGGACATCGTCATGCCCGGCCTCAACGGTTTTCAGGCCACTCGCCAGTTGACCAAGGACGCCGACACCAGCCACATCCCGGTGATCATCATCACCACCAAGGATCAGGAAACCGACAAGGTCTGGGGCACCCGTCAGGGCGCCAAGGATTACCTGACCAAACCGGTCGACGAAGACACCCTGATCAAGACCCTGAATAACGTGCTCAAAGGCTGATCGCGCAACCATGAGCGAATCGCTGACCGCCTTCGAACTGCTCTGGCAAATCGACCAGCGCTGCCGCTTGCTGGCGGCGGACCTGCCGTCGCAACCGGCGCGCCAGGATCGCTGGAGCGGCATCGGCTTTCGCCTTGGCGAGCATTGGTATGTGGCACCGATGGGCGAAGTCAGCGAAGTGCTGCACGAACCGCGCTTCACTCAATTGCCCGGGGTCAAGCCGTGGGTCAAGGGCGTGGCTAACCTGCGCGGGCGGCTGCTGCCGATCATGGATCTGTGCGGCTTCTTCGGCCATGAACTGTCGCCGTTGCGTAAACAGCGGCGGGTCTTGGTGGTCGAGCACGGCGACGTGTTTGCCGGGTTGATGGTCGATGAGGTTATTGGTCTGCAGCATTTCGAGCAGGACAGCTTCGAACCGATCTCGATCAGCAAGCGCCAGGGCTCCAAGGCCGAGTTCGTCAAAGGCTATTTTCGGCGCGAGCAGAACTGGCGGGTGTTCAGCCTGTTTGCCCTGGCCAAATCCCCGGTGTTCATGAGCGTCGCGATATAGCCGTTACAACAAAGATCCCTTGTAGGAGTGAGCCTGCTCGCGATTCAGGCACCGCGGTGTATCAAGTACACCGCGTTATCGTTCAATCGCGAGCAGGCTCACTCCTACAGGTTCTACCGGTGAGCTTCAAACAGGCGAGGACCGATGATAAAAGCAAAAACAGGCAAGCCGGCGGAAGGATCGCGCAGTCGCTCGCAGATCATCGTGCTGTTCATCGCACTGATCGTGTTCATCATGCTGCTGTTCGCCAACTTCGCTTACCTCAATACCCAGGCGAACTACGACAAGCAGTACATCGGCCATGCCGGTGAGCTGCGCGTGCTCTCGCAACGCATCGCCAAAAACGCCACCGAAGCCGCCGCCGGCAAAGCTGCCGCGTTCAAGCTGCTCAGCGATGCGCGCAACGATTTCGCCCAGCGCTGGGGTTACCTGAAGAAGGGCGATCCGGCCACCGGCCTGCCTCCCGCCCCGGCCACTGTGCGCCCGGAAATGCGCGCCGTGCAGCTCGACTGGGAACGCCTGCTGAAAAACACCGACGCGATTCTTTCCAGCGAACAGACGGTGCTGTCTTTGCACCAGGTCGCCGCGACCCTGGCTGAAACCGTGCCGCAGTTGCAGATCGAATACGAAAAAGTCGTCGAAATCCTCCTCCAGCGCGGTGCCCCGGCCGCGCAGGTCGCCATGGCCCAGCGTCAGTCGCTGCTAGCGGAACGCATCCTCGGCGCGGTCAACACCGTGCTCGCCGGTGACGAAAACTCGCAGCAAGCCGCCGATGCCTTTGGCCGCGATGCCACCCGTTTCGGCCAAGTGCTCAACGGCATGCTGCAAGGCAACCCGGCGCTGAAAATCAGCCAGGTCGAAGACCGCGACGCCCGTGCGCGTTTGAGCGAAATCTCCGAGCTGTTCCAGTTTGTATCCGGCTCCGTCGATGAAATCCTCGAAACCTCGCCGGAGCTGTTCAAGGTTCGTGAATCGGCGAGCAACATCTTCAGCCTCTCGCAAACCCTGCTCGACGAAGCCTCGCACCTGGCCACTCGCTTCGAGAACCTTGCCGGCGGACGCAATACCGACACCATCGGTGGCTACGTCCTCGGTTTGCTGGCGCTGGCCTCGATCATCCTTATCGGTTTGGTGATGGTCCGTGAAACCAACCGGCAACTGCGCGAAACCGCCGAGAAGAACGAGCGCAACCAGAACGCGATCATGCGTCTGCTCGATGAAATCGAAGACCTCGCTGACGGCGACCTCACCGTGACCGCTTCGGTGACCGAAGACTTCACCGGCACCATCGCCGATTCGATCAACTATTCCGTCGACCAATTGCGTGATCTCGTCGCGACGATCAACCTCACCGCCGGCCAGGTCGCCGCAGCGGTGCAGGAAACCCAGGCCACCGCCATGCATCTGGCGCAGGCCTCGGAGCATCAGGCCCAGCAGATTTCCGAAGCCTCGACGGCGATCAGCGACATGGCCGAATCCATCGATCAGGTCTCGGCCAACGCCGCCGAGTCTTCAGCGGTAGCCGAGCGCTCCGTGGAAATCGCCAACAAGGGCAACGAGGTGGTGCATAACACCATCCACGGCATGGACAACATTCGCGAGCAGATTCAGGACACCGCCAAACGCATCAAGCGTCTGGGCGAGTCGTCGCAGGAAATCGGCGACATTGTCAGCCTGATCGACGACATTGCTGACCAGACCAACATCCTCGCCCTCAACGCGGCGATTCAGGCGTCGATGGCCGGTGATGCCGGACGCGGTTTTGCCGTCGTCGCCGACGAAGTGCAGCGGCTGGCCGAACGCTCGTCCGCCGCCACCCGACAGATCGAAACCCTGGTGCGGGCGATTCAGACCGACACCAACGAAGCCGTGATTTCCATGGAACAGACCACCACCGAAGTGGTGCGCGGCGCGCGACTGGCGCAGGATGCCGGTGTGGCCCTGGAAGAAATCGAAGGCGTGTCGAAGACCCTCGCGGCGCTGATTCAAAGCATCTCCAACGCGGCGCAGCAGCAGACGACTTCCGCCGGGCAGATCTCGCTGACGATGAATGTGATCCAGCAGATCACCTCGCAAACCTCGTCCGGCTCCACGGCCACCGCCGAGAGCATCGGCAACCTGACGAAAATGGCCAGTCAGTTGCGGCGTTCGGTGTCCGGGTTCACCTTGCCGGCGGCGACAGATAAAGCGTGATCGGAGTGGTTATGGGTGATCGGCACGACTATGTGGCCCTCGAATGGGTCAAAGGCGAAATTGCCGAAACGCTGAGACAGGCGCATCAGGCGATTGAAGCCGTGCTCGAAGATCCGCAGGCCTTCCCCGGGCTGGACGAGTGCCACGATTACATCCATCAGGTCCACGGCAGTTTGCAGATGGTCGAATTCTACGGCGCAGCCCTGCTCGCCGAAGAAATGGAACATCTGGTCGAAGCCCTGCAGCACGAGCGCGTCAGCCATCGCGACGAAGCCCTGCACCTGTTGCTGCAAGCCCTTGGGCAACTACCGATCTACCTCGACCGCGTGCAAAGCGCCCGCCGTGATTTGCCGCTGGTGGTGTTGCCGCTGATCAACGATCTGCGCAGCGCCCGTGGCGAAAGCCTGCTTTCGGAAACCAGTTTGTTCAGCCCGCAATTGCCCGGACTACCGTCCTTGAGCGCCGATGAACTGGCGCTGCTGGAGCCGGCGGAACTGCCCAACGTGCTGCGCAAATTACGCCAGATGCTGCAAATGGCGTTGGTCGGTCTGTTGCGCGAGCAGGACGACCAGACGCACCTCGAATACTTGGCGAAAGTCTTCACCCGCCTCGAAGCCCTGAGCGGTGATTCGCCCCTGAGCCCGTTGTGGCAAGTCGCCTCGGCGCTGGTCGAAGGCATGCGCGAAGGCGTGATTGCCAACAGCCCGGCGCTACGCAGCCTGTTCAAGGATGCCGACAAAGAGCTCAAGCGTCTGCTCGACCAAGGCATTTCTGGCCTCAACCAGTCGCCACCGCCGGACCTGCTGAAAAGCCTGTTGTTCTATATTGCCAAAGCCGAACATCCCACCGGGCAGATGCTGACCATGAAAGATCGCTACTCGCTGGATGACGCGTTGCCCGACAGCGCGATGGTCGACGAAGAGCGCGCGCGCCTGGCCGGCCCCGACCGCGATGCGATGCGCTCGGTGCTGGCGGCGCTGTGTGAAGAGCTGGTGCGGGTCAAGGAACGCCTCGACCTGTTCGTGCGCAGCGACCGCCAGCACACCTCGGATCTGGAGAGCTTGCTGGCGCCGCTGCGGCAGATCGCCGACACCCTCGCCGTGCTCGGTTTCGGCCAGCCGCGCAAAGTCATCATCGATCAATTGGCGGTGGTGCTCAGCCTCGCCCAGGGCCAGCGTGAGCCGAACGACGCAATCCTGATGGACGTCGCCGGCGCCTTGCTCTACGTCGAAGCGACGCTGGCCGGGATGGTCGGCACTGTCGAGCCAGAAAGCCCGGAAGACGCGCGCTTGCCGACCACCGACCTGACGCAGATTCATCAGATCGTGATCAAGGAAGCGCGTATCTGCCTGCAACAGGCCAAGGACATGATCGTCGACTACATCGACGCCGATTGGGATCGCCAGCACCTGCAACCGTTGCCGGCGCTGCTGACCCAGGTGCGCGGTGCGCTGGCGATGATTCCGCTCAGCCGGGCGGCGAGTCTGGTCGAGGCGTGCAACGGTTTTATCCGCGAACATCTGCTGCTCGATCCGCATGAGCCGGGCTGGGAGCAACTCGATCATCTGGCCGATGTCATCAGCAGCCTCGAGTATTACCTCGAACGTCTGAGCGACGATCCGCAGGCGCCGAGCGAGCAGTTGCTGGATGTCGCGCAGAAGTCTCTTGCGAGTCTGGGTTTCTTTCCAAATGAGCCGCATGTGCCCGTGCTCGAAGACGTGCTTAGCCCCAGCGAAGCGCTGGTGATGCAGGACATGCAGGCGCTCGATGATCCGGAAACCGTACAGTCGCTGGCCGACGTTCTGGCCAGCCCGGTTTCTGCGGTTAACCCGCCAGCGCTGATCACCCCCGGCAGCCTGATGCCGCCACCGGCCGATGAAGAACCGGTCGACGACGAATTGCGCGAAGTGTTCCTCGAAGAGACCGACGAAGTCCTCGAAGTCCTCCACGAATACCTGCCGCGCTGGACCGCCAATCCGCAGGATCGCGACGCGCTGACTGAACTGCGCCGCGCCTTCCACACCTTGAAGGGCAGCGGGCGCATGGTCCGTGCGCTGATCCTCGGCGAGCTGGCCTGGGCGGTGGAAAACCTGCTCAACCGCGTGCTCGAACAAAGCGTCGAACCCGGTTCGGTGGTGCAGCAACTGCTTACCGACACGGTGCTGTTGCTGCCGGAACTGATCAACGAATTTGCCACCAACAGCCAACGTCAACGCAGCGATGTCGACCAACTTGCTGCCCGCGCACATGCCTTGGCCAAGGGTGACGAACCACTGGCGGCCGAAGACGTCGACGATGTGGCGGCGCTCGATCCGTTGTTGCTGGAGATCTTCCGCAACGAAGCCGAAACGCACCTCGCCAGCCTCAACCGTTTTCTCGATCAGGCCGCCGAACACTTACCGTTGCAAGCCAGCGACGAGTTGCAGCGCGCCTTGCACACGCTCAAGGGCAGCGCCTCGATGGCCGGCGTATTGCCGATTGCCGAACTCGCTGCACCGCTCGATCAACTGGCCCGCGAGTTCAAGGCGCACCAGTTGCCGCTGGACCTCGACGAAGTGGAGTTGCTCCTCGAAGCCGAGGGCCTGTTCCGCGTCGGCCTGCGTCAGCTCAAGCACGATCCGTTGGCGCCGATTGTCGGTGCGCAGTCGCTGATCAAGCGCTCGGAAACCCTGCTCGCCGAGCGTCTGGCGTCGATCCTCGATGCGCCGAATACCGGCCTGCGGATCAAGCGCGATCCGCAACTGATCAATAACTTCCTCGCTCAAGGCATGGACATCCTGCTCGATGCTGAGAGCCTGCTACAACGCTGGCAGCAACACCCCGGCGAGCGTCAGGAACTCAGCGCGCTGCTGGATGAGCTGACCACCCTTGGCGAAGGCGCGCATCTGGCCGATCTGCTGCCAGTCGATGTGTTGTGCGAAGCCTTGCTCGACCTGTATGGCGCGGTGGAAGAAAGCAGTCTGGCGGTCAGCGAACAGTTTTTCCGCGAAGCGCAGAACGCCCACGAAGCACTGATCAACATGCTCGACGAACTGGCTGCCGGGCAGGAAGTCACGCCACAGCCAGAGCGGATTCGTGCCTTGCATGATCTGCTCGATGAGAGTCTCGACCCGTCGTCGATGGGCCTTATTCGCAGCGATGGCAGCCGCACCTTGAGCATCCGTGAACTGGGCAGCGCCACCGCCGAGTTGCAGCAAAAGGCAACGGCGCTTGAGCCCGATGACGAGATCGTCGAGATCTTCCTTGAAGAGGCCGTGGACATTCTCGACAGCTCCGGCCAAGCCTTGCAGCGCTGGCTGAGCGACACCGACAACGTCGCGCCACTGTCCTCGTTGCAACGGGATTTGCACACGCTCAAGGGCGGCGCGCGGATGGCCGAAGTCGAGGCCATCGGCGATCTGGCTCAGGAGCTGGAAAGCCTTTACGAAGGACTGGTCGATCGTCGCTACCACTACAGCGAAAGCCTGGGACGTTTGCTGCTCAAGAGCCATGACCGCTTGGCGCTGTTGCTTGATCAACTGCAAAACCATCAGCCACTGACCCCAGCGCAGGATCTGATCGAAGCGATCCGTCAGGTACGTCAGGGCCACAGCGTCGCTGAAACGCCGCCAGCAACAACCGAGCACGACAGCGCCGGCCACGACCCGGAGTTACTGGAGATCTTCCTCGAAGAAGGTTTCGACATCATCGAAAACTCCGGCGCCGCATTGCTGCGCTGGCAGGCCGAGCCGGGCAATCGTCAGGAAGTGGAAACCCTGCTGCGCGATCTGCACACCCTCAAGGGCGGCGCGCGGATGGTCGAAATCGGCCCGATCGGCGACCTCGCCCATGAGTTGGAATACCTTTACGAAAGTCTTTCCAGCGGCGCTTTGCAGCCGTCGGCGGAGCTGTTTGCGCTGGTGCAGCGCGGTCATGATCGCTTGGCGCAAATGCTTGATGGCGTGCGCGCCGGGCAACCGTGCCCACCGGCCGATCGGCTGATCAACGCGATCCAGAATTTCAGCCACCCGGCGACGATAGAAACGCCGCCAGTGCTACCTGTTCCGGTCAAGGCTGACGCGGCGCTGCCGGCTGCCGACGCTGGCGCGGACATGGTCAAGGTCTCCGCCGAACTGCTCGACGAGTTGGTCAATCTGGCCGGGGAAACCTCGATCTTCCGGGGCCGTATCGAACAGCAAGTCAACGATGCACAGATTGCCCTGAACGAGATGGAAACCACCATCGAACGCATGCGTGATCAGTTGCGCCGCCTCGATACTGAAACCCAAGGGCGGATTCTCAGCCGTCAGCAAGTCGATGCCGAACGCCTCGGCTACGAAGAATTCGATCCGTTGGAAATGGATCGCCATTCGCAGTTGCAGCAACTGTCGCGGGCGCTGTTCGAATCCGCCTCCGACTTGCTCGATCTCAAGGAAACCCTCGACCGCCGCAATCACGACGCCGAGAACCTGTTGCAGCAACAGGGCCGCATCAACACCGAATTGCAGGAAGGCCTGATGCGCACGCGCATGGTGCCGTTCGAGCGCATGTTGCCGCGCCTCAAACGCATCGTCCGTCAGGTCGCTGAAGAGCTGAACAAAGACGTCGCCTTCGTCATTGGCAACGCTGAAGGCGAGATGGATCGCAACGTCCTCGAACGCATGGCCGCGCCGCTGGAACACATGCTGCGCAACGCCGTCGACCACGGTCTGGAGTCCGCCGAAGTGCGGCTGGCGGCGGGTAAACCGGCGCAAGGTCAGATCAGCCTCGATCTGTCGCGCGAGGGCGGTGACATCGTTTTCGACATTCGCGATGACGGTGCCGGGGTGCCGCTGGAAGCCGTGCGGCGCAAAGCAATCAAGCGTGGATTGCTCGCACCGAATGCCGAGATCAGCGACCGCGACGTGTTGCAGTTCATCCTCCAGCCGGGGTTTTCCACAGCAGAAAAAATCACGCAGATTTCCGGACGTGGCGTCGGCATGGACGTGGTGCACGAAGAAGTGCGGCAACTGGGCGGCAGCATGAGCATCGATTCGGTGCCGGGGCAGGGCGTGCATTTCCGCATTCGTCTGCCGTTCACCGTGTCGGTCAACCGCGCGTTGATGGTGCAGTGTGGCGAGGATCAATATGCGATTCCGCTGAACACCATCGAAGGCATCGTCCGCGTGTTGCCGAATGATCTGGAAGCTTACTTCCGGGTTGATCCGCCGCGCTATCAGTACGGCGGCCAGACCTATGAACTGTGCTACCTCGGCGAACTGCTGAAAACCGCGCCACGACCGAAACTGCTGGGGCAGAACCTGCCGTTGCCGGTGCTGCTGGTGCACTACAACGACCGGCGCATCGCGGTGCAGGTCGACACCATGGCGGGTACGCGCGAGATCGTGGTGAAGAGTCTCGGCGCGCAGTTCGCGGCAGTGCAGGGCGTGTCCGGGGCGACGATTCTCGGCGATGGCCGGGTAGTGCTGATTCTCGATTTGCTCGCGCCGATCCGTGCCATGCAGGCACGGGTTGCGCAGCCGCCGACGGTGCCGGAGATCGACAGCGAACCGCACAAACCACTGCTGGTGATGGTGGTCGACGACTCGGTCACCGTGCGCAAGGTCACCAGCCGTTTGCTCGAACGCCACGGCATGAACGTGCTGACCGCCAAGGACGGTGTCGACGCCATGCTGCTGCTCGAAGAGCACATGCCCGACCTGATGCTGCTCGACATCGAAATGCCGCGCATGGACGGCTTCGAAGTCGCCACCCAGGTGCGCAACGACGAACGCCTGCAACACTTGCCGATCATCATGATCACCTCGCGCACCGGCCAAAAACACCGCGACCGCGCCATGGCCATCGGCGTCAACGACTACCTCGGCAAGCCGTATCAAGAGTCGGTGTTGCTTGAAAGCATTGCCCAGTGGAGCAAGAAACATGCATGAACGCCGGCACAATCAGCGCAGCAGTCAGCTGACCGGGTTGCTGCTGCCATTGGCGGATCGCAATCTGATCCTGCCTAACGTTGCTGTTGCTGAGTTGATCGATTACCAGGCCAGCGCCTTCGATCTGGACTCGCCGCCGTGGTATCTCGGCAGGGTCATGTGGCGTGAGCGGCAGATACCGTTGCTCAGTTTTGAATCGGCGTGCGGGCAGAAAATCGTCATTGGCGAGCGCGCGCGGATCGTGATTTTGAATGCGCTCGGTGGGTTGCCGGAGTTGAAGTTCATTGCGCTGCTGGTGCAGGGGATTCCGCGTTCGTACAAGCTCGACAGCCAGTTGAGTTATGTCGATGTGCCGTTGTGTGCGCTGGAGCAGGCGGCGGTGCAGGTCGGGGAACAGGTGGCGAAAGTGCCGGATTTGTTGGGGCTGGAGAGGTTGTTGGTGGATGCTGGGCTGATCCACTGATTCAGAACTTTCATTGGCCTGACTGGCCTCATCGCGAGCAGGCTCACTCCTACATTTGGAATGCATTCCCCTGTAGGAGTGAGCCTGCTCGCGATAGCGCCTGCGGCATCCACCAAAATCCGACAGACAAATCCTCAATCCCCGCAGCGCAATAAACGCATCCAGGCACATCTGTTTAAAGACACCCGGTGTTACGGCTCCCTAGCCTACAAATCCTTGCGCCGCTGCCTACGCATGCACCAGAATCCGCCGGCTTGTGCGCCTTGGTCATGCTGCGTAACTTGATTCCGTCACTGATTCCCAGTGATCGGGTTTAGCAGCCCGTGGTTAATCTAAGGGTGCACATGCATCATCGTCAGGCTCAGCGCCTGCATTCGATGGCGGCTGTGCGCAGGGCGCTTCGGCGCGCCGGCTTCCTTAGGTTCCCCGGTCTGCTAACCTGCGTTCAGCTGCCACCCCTTCTTTTAGCAGAGAAGTGGTTCCAGCTTTATTTCGGAACCTGAAGATGATTAAACCTACGCCTAACCCCCCGCTCGCAGATCCAGCATCCCCCTACGAATCCCCCGATTCGAAGAAATTCCACGAAGCCGCCGAACGCGCGCTCGACCATTACCTCGGCCCTACCAACGCCGATCTGATGGCCACGCCCTACACCCCCAACACGCTGTACATGGCTAATCCCAATGCCGACACCGAATCCCTGCTGGCTGACGCCAGCGAAACCCTAGGCTCGGCTACGGTGATGCTCAACAATCATGCGGCAACGGTGGAAGGTACGCACCGCAAGACTGTGCAAGGTATTGCGCAGGTGGTGATGGTGGCGGAGATGGCGGTCAACCGTGTTTTGGATAAGTTGGTGCCGACGGAGTGATTTAAACGCCGACCCTCACCCCAGCCCTCTCCCGGAGGGAGAGGGGGCCGACCGTGGGATGCTCACAAGTGACGCCGACCTGAAAATACTGCTGTGAATCCATAATCGACTCGGTGGGGCAGGTCGATGTATGGCGCCAGACACCTCGGTCGGTCCCCTCTCCCTCCGGGAGAGGGCTAGGGTGAGGGCGCTCTTGATCGTTACCCTGAGCGTAATGATTCACCACCGCGCTTGATTGATGCCCCCACCCCACACGCCTACCTTAGCTCCACGACAGCGAACCCCGTGGAGTGAGCATGACAACAACAATTTCCCCCGACTCGCGCTGGACGCGGCGGCGCGATGAGAAGCAGCGCCGCCTCGACAAAGTGCGCGGGCTGGCCGACGGTGTGGTGTTGCCCACCGACAAGATCGTCGCCGCGCTCGAAGCGCTGATTCATCCCGGCGACCGTGTGGTGCTGGAGGGCAACAACCAGAAGCAGGCGGATTTCCTTTCGCGCTCGCTGGCCAAAGCCGACCCGGAAAAGCTCCACGACCTGCACATGATCATGCCCAGCGTCGGCCGCTCCGAGCACCTCGACCTGTTCGAACGCGGCATCGCCCGCAAGCTCGATTTCTCCTTCGCCGGCACCCAGAGCCTGCGCATCAGCCAGTTGCTCGAAGACGGCTTGCTGGAAGTCGGCGCGATCCACACTTACATCGAACTCTACGCCCGGCTGGTGGTGGACCTGATCCCCAACGTCGTGCTCTCGGCCGGGTTCATGGCCGACCGCGCCGGCAACATCTACACCGGCCCGAGCACCGAAGACACCCCGGCACTGATCGAACCGGCGGCGTTCAGCGACGGCATCGTCATCGTTCAGGTCAACCAGTTGGTCGACGACGTCAGCGAACTGCCTCGCGTGGACATCCCCGCCTCATGGGTCGATTTCGTCGTGGTGGCCGACAAGCCGTTCTATATCGAACCGTTGTTCACCCGCGACCCACGCCACATCAAGCCTGTGCACGTGCTGATGGCGATGATGGCGATTCGCGGCATCTACGAAAAACACAACGTGCAGTCGCTCAACCACGGCATCGGTTTCAACACCGCCGCCATCGAATTGATCCTGCCGACCTACGGCGAATCCCTCGGCCTCAAAGGCAAGATCTGCCGCAACTGGACGCTCAATCCGCACCCAACACTGATCCCGGCGATCGAGAGCGGTTGGGTCGAAAGCGTGCATTGCTTCGGCACCGAACTGGGCATGGAAAACTACATCGCCGCGCGCCCGGACGTGTTCTTCACCGGACGCGACGGCTCGCTGCGTTCCAACCGGATGTTCTGCCAACTCGCCGGGCAATACGCGGTGGACCTGTTTATCGGCGCGACGTTGCAGGTCGATGGCGATGGCCATTCCTCAACCGTGACCCGTGGCCGCCTTGCCGGTTTCGGCGGTGCACCGAACATGGGCCACGACCCGCGCGGTCGGCGTCACGGCACCCCGGCGTGGCTGGATATGCGTCATGACGATTCGCAGCAACCGATGCTCGAACGCGGCAAAAAGCTTGTGGTGCAAATGGTCGAGACCTTCCAGGAGGGCGGCAAACCGACCTTCGTCGAAACCCTCGACGCCGTGGAAGTGGCGAAGAAAAGCGGCATGCCGCTGGCGCCGATCATGATCTACGGCGACGACGTCACCCACCTGCTCACCGAAGAAGGCATCGCCTATCTGTACAAGGCGCGTTCGCTGGAAGAGCGCCAGGCGATGATCGCTGCGGTCGCCGGCGTCACCGCCATCGGCCTGCGCCACAACCCGAAAGACACCGAACGCATGCGCCGCGAAGGCCTGATCGCCTTGCCCGAAGACCTCGGCATCCGCCGCACCGACGCCACCCGCGAACTGCTCGCGGCGAAGAGCGTGGCCGATCTGGTCGAGTGGTCCGGCGGCCTGTACAACCCGCCCGCCAAATTCAGGAGCTGGTAATGCACGCATTTAACCTGCAAGCGAAACCGCTTTCTCTGGCTGATCGATTGGCCGATCTGGCGGTGGACGCGCTGATCGACGAAGCCGATCTGTCGCCGAAACCGGCACTGGTCGACCGTCGCGGCAACGGCGCGCACACCGATTTGCACCTGGGTCTGATGCACGCTTCGGCGCTGTCGTTGTGGCCGGCGTTCAAGGAAATGGCTGAAGCGGCGGTTGCAATCGGCGAAGTCGTTTCAACGTTGCGCGAAGCGATTGGCCGCATCGGCCGTGAAGGCGAGCAAGCCATGCTCACGACCACCAACGGCGTGAACACGCATCGTGGTGCAATTTGGGCGCTGGGGTTGTTGGTGACGGCCGCTGCGCTCGAACCGCAATCCTCCAGCGCTAACGCCGTGACCCTGCGTGCTGCACGTCTGGCCTTGCTGGACGATCGCCACGCGCCGAAACCCTTGAGCCACGGCGCCCAAGTCGCCCTGCGTTTCGGCGCACGCGGTGCTCGCGAAGAAGCGCAACTCGGCTTCCCTTCGGTGCTGCAACGCGGTCTGCCGCAACTCAAGCTCAGCCGTGCCCAAGCAAGCGGCGAACAGAACGCCCGGCTCGACGCCTTGCTCGCAATCATGACGAATCTGGCCGACACCTGCGTGCTCTACCGCGCCGGCGAAGAGGGTTTGCAGGCCATGCAACACGGCGCGCAAGCGGTGCTCGACGCCGGTGGCAGCGCCAGCCTCAGCGGTCGACGCCGCTTGCACGAACTCGATCAACAACTCATCGCATTGAATGCCTCGCCCGGTGGCGCCGCCGACTTGCTCGCCGCCACGCTGCTGCTCGATCGCATCGAGCGCGACGGCATCCTTCAGGGAGCGTTTTGATGGAAACCCTATCGTTTGAATTCCCCGCCGGGCAGCCGCCACGCGGTCGTGCGCTGGTCGGTTGTGTCGGTTCGGGTGATCTGGAAGTGCTGATCGAACCGGGTCTGGCCGGCAAGCTGACCATCAACGTGCAGACCTCGGTCAACGGCGCGCAGCTGCGCTGGCAGCACCTGTTTGCGCGGATGTTCGACGGCACCACGCCGCCGGCGATGGCCATCGATATCCACGATTTCGGCGCGACGCCGGGGGTGGTGCGCTTGCGTCTGGAACAAGGTTTCGAGGAGATCGGCCATGACTGACAGCGCCGCGTTGCTCAACAAACACAGCTTCGTCGAACTCGGTGCGCGGCAACGGGCGAAGGCCTTGCTCGATGCCGGCAGCTTTCGTGAATTGCTCGACCCGTTTCAACGGGTGATGTCGCCGTGGCTTGAACGCCAGGGCGTGGTGCCGCAGGCCGATGACGGCGTGGTGATCGCCAAGGGCAGCCTCGACGGTTTGCCGGTGGTCATCGCCGCGATTGAAGGCGCGTTTCAGGGTGGCAGCCTTGGCGAAGTCGGCGGGGCGAAGATCGCCGGCGCGCTGGAACTGGCGGCTGAAGACAACCGCAAAGGCATTCCGACCCGCGCGGTGTTGCTGCTGGAAACCGGTGGTGTGCGTTTGCAGGAAGCCAATCTCGGGCTGGCGGCGATTGCTGATATTCATGCGGCGATTGTCGATTTGCAGCAGTACCAACCGGTGGTCGGCGTGGTCGCGGGTAGCGTTGGGTGTTTCGGCGGTATGTCGATTGCGGCGGCGCTGTGCAGTTATTTGCTGGTGACTCAGGAAGCACGCCTCGGTTTGAACGGCCCGCAGGTGATTGAGCAGGAAGCCGGAATCGAAGAATACGATTCCCGCGACCGGCCCTTCATCTGGAGCCTGACCGGTGGCGAGCAGCGTTTTGCCAGTGGTCTGGTGGATCGTTACGTCGCGGATGACGTGGCGAAGATTCGTCAGCAGGTCGGTGAATTGCTCCAGCAAGGTTTGCCGAAGCAACCTCGCAGCCAGAGCGCCGAATGGTTTCTGCAACGTCTCGGCAGTCTGAACACTGACCCGCAAATCGAACCGTCGGTGGTTCGCGATCTGTATCAAGGAGAGCGCTCATGAGCGGTTATTCGCTGCGTGGTTTGAACTGGTTCAACGCCTTGAGCGCGGGCGCGGGCGCTGTCGAAGGGCTGCCGCCATCGTTGAAGGTTGCTGACAGTGAGCTGGGGCGTTTTATCGCTGTGGTCGCTGATCCGGACAATCGTTTTCCGCGTGCTCGTAATGGCGAAGTCGGCTTGCTCGAAGGTTGGGGTCTGGCCAAGGCTGTGGATGACGCGATCAGCGCTGACCGTGACAAAGCGCAGAAGCGCCCGATCATCGCCATCGTCGATGTGCCGAGCCAGGCTTACGGTCGGCGCGAAGAAGCCCTCGGCATTCATCAGGCGTTGGCCGGTGCGGCGGACAGTTATGCCCGCGCGCGTTTGGCCGGGCATCCGGTGATTGCGTTGCTGGTCGGTAAGGCGATGTCCGGGGCGTTTCTGGCGCATGGTTATCAGGCCAACCGTTTGATTGCGTTGCGCGATCCCGGCGTGATGGTGCATGCAATGGGCAAGGCGTCGGCGGCGCGGGTGACGTTGCGCAGTGTTGAAGAGCTGGAAGCGCTGGCCGCCACTGTGCCGCCGATGGCCTATGACATCGACAGTTATGCGAGTCTCGGATTGCTCTGGGAAACCCTGTCGGTGCAGCAGATTGAGCAGCCAACCGCAGAGGATCTGGCACGGGTGAACGAATGCCTGAAACAGGCCATCAGCGATATCTCCAGCACTGACTTGAGCAATCGTCTCGGCGCGAAGAATCGTACGGCCTCCAGCAAGGTGCGTGAACTGTTGAGGGCGCAGTGGTGAGCACGCCTCTGGCCCACGATCTGCTCTGGGGCATGACCCCGGCGCAGTTGCCGGCGGATGCGCCGTTGTGGGCAGTCGAGTCGCTGGCCGCTGGGCAACCGGTGGTGGTGCGGCGTGCGTTGAGTGCTGAAGGTTTTGTCGCGGTGGGCGTGCGCGGGGTGTTGCGCGAGCAGCGGTTGGCGGCGTTTATGGCGTTGGATTCGATTGCCTGTCGGGTCAGTCCGGAAGCGCTGTGTCATGTCGACAGCGAGCGCGATCTGCCGGTCATGCAGGCGCTCAAACAACTGCGGCCGATGCTCGACGATTGCGGTTGGGTATGGGGTGTCAGCGGCAGTGTCGGGTTTGAATTGGCCAGCGGTTTTAAAGCGATGCACGCGGCCAGTGATCTCGATCTGATTCTGCGTACACCGCAACTGTTCACGCGTAACCAGGCACGCAAACTGGTCGAGCTTTTTGATCAAGCCGTGTGCCGGATCGACATGCAACTGCAGACGCCGTTAGGTGCTGTGGCATTGCGTGAATGGGCCAGCGGTTCGGCGCGCGTGCTGCTGAAAAATGCTCATCAGGCTTGTCTGGTGATTGATCCGTGGAACCCGCAGGAGCAGGCAGCGTGAGCAGTCTGCTGGTGTTCCCCGGTCAGGGCGCGCAGCAGGCGGGAATGCTTCAGCGTTTGCCTCGGGAGACCTTGGTTGAGGCCAGCGATGTGCTTGGCGAAGATGTTTTGTTGCTGGATTCCAGCGATGCGTTGCGCACGACAAGGGCGGTTCAGCTATGCCTGCTGATTGCCGGAGTCGCTGCTTCGCGGCAGTTGTTGCAGGACGGACTGACGGCGGACTACGTCGCCGGCCTGTCCATCGGCGCTTACCCGGCAGCAGTGGTTGCCGGCGCTTTGAGCTTCAGCAATGCGTTGCATCTGGTCAGCCTGCGCGGTGAGTTGATGCAACAGGCTTATCCACAGGGCTACGGCATGACCGCGATCATCGGCCTGCAATTATCCACAGTCGAAACGTTGCTGGCGCAGGTGCACAGCGAAGATTCGCCGGTGTATCTGGCCAACATCAACGCCGACAATCAGGTGGTGATTGCCGGCAGTGACAAGGCCATGCAAACGGTGGCCGAACTGGCGCGCAGTCGTGGTGCCGGTCTGGCAAAACGTCTGGCGGTGAGTGTGCCGTCGCACTGTCCGCTGCTGGAAAATCCGGCGCAAACCCTCGCCGAAGCTTTCGCCAAGATTGAACTGAAAACCCCGAAAATCGCCTACCTGAGCGGCAGTCGTGCACGCCCTGTGACCAAAGTAGAAGCGCTGCGCGACGACCTCGCCTTCAACATGTGCCGCGTGGTGGATTGGCGCGGCACCGTGCAAAGCGCTTACGAGCGCGGCGTACGTTTACAGATCGAACTGCCGCCCGGTGCGGTGCTGACCGGGCTGGCGCGCCGGGTGTTCGAACAAGGCACCGTGACTGCCTTCGACAGTGCGCGTCTCGACACCTTGCAGGCGCTGTTGCGTGAGGAGGGTGGCCGCCAACTCTAAAACCGCCGACTCAAGCTTCGAACAACAAAAACAACATTCGACGATGCACTTTGAGGACTACAACAATGATTATTTACGGTGTGGCGCTGCTCGCGATCTGTACGCTGGCAGGGGTGATCATGGGTGACATGCTCGGCGTGTTGTTGGGCGTGAAATCCAATGTCGGCGGGGTCGGCATCGCCATGATCCTGCTGATTTGCGCACGGTTGTGGATGCAGAAACGCGGCGGCATGACCAAGGAATGCGAGATGGGCGTCGGCTTCTGGGGCGCGATGTACATTCCGGTGGTGGTGGCGATGGCCGCGCAACAGAACGTCGTCACGGCGCTGCACGGCGGGCCGGTGGCGGTGCTGGCGGCGATTGGTTCGGTGGTGGTCTGTGGTTGCACGATTGCCTTGATCAGCCGCACCCATAAAGGCGAGCCATTGCCCGACGAACCGGCGGAAATTTCCCCGGTCGGCACGCCAGTAGGAGGCCGCTGATATGTGGGATCTCATCGAGAAAGGTCTGGAACACAACGGGCTGGTCACTGCATTCGCCTTCGTCGGCGTGATCATGTGGGTGTCGGTGGTGCTCTCCAAACGCCTGACGTTCGGACGCATTCACGGTTCGGCGATTGCCATCGTTATTGGTCTGGTTTTGGCGTGGGTCGGCGGCACCATGACCGGCGGGCAGAAAGGCCTGGCGGATCTGACGTTGTTCTCCGGCATCGGCCTGATGGGCGGGGCGATGTTGCGTGACTTTGCGATTGTTGCCACCGCGTTTGAAGTGCAGGCGACCGAGGCGAAGAAGGCCGGGTTGATCGGTGTCATTGCCTTGCTGCTGGGCACGATCCTGCCGTTCATTGTCGGCGCGTGCATGGCCTGGGCGTTCGGTTATCGCGATGCGGTGAGCATGACCACTATCGGCGCAGGCGCGGTGACTTACATTGTCGGGCCGGTGACGGGTGCGGCGATTGGCGCGACCTCGGATGTAATGGCGCTGTCGATTGCCACCGGGTTGATCAAGGCGATTCTGGTGATGGTCGGCACGCCGGTCGCGGCGCGCTGGATGGGCCTGGATAACCCGCGTTCGGCGATGGTGTTTGGTGGGTTGGCCGGGACTGTGAGTGGCGTGACTGCTGGGCTGGCGGCGACGGATCGGCGGTTGGTGCCCTATGGGGCGTTGACGGCGACGTTCCATACCGGGCTGGGGTGCTTGCTTGGGCCTTCGTTGTTGTTCTTCATTGTTCGCGCGATTGTGGGCTGAAGATCAAAAGCCCCTCACCCTAGCCCTCTCCCGGGGGGAGAGGGGACTGACCGAGTTGGATGTGGGACGTACGCCGACTTGAAAGTCCTGAGTCGAACTCAGGCAGTGAAAAGCCTGCCGATCTGCACCCTTTCCCCCTCTACCCTTTGACGGAGAGGGGACTGACCGAGTTGGATGTTGGAGGTACGCCGACTTGAAAGTCCTGAGTCGAACTCAGGCAGTGAAAAGCCTGCCGATCTGCACCCTTTCCCCTCTACCCTTTGACGGAGAGGGGACTGACCGAGTTGGATGTTGGAGGTACGCCGATTTGAAAGTCCTGAGTCGAACTCAGGCAGTGAAAAGCCTGCCGATCTGCTCCCTTTCCCCCTCTACCCCTTGGGGGAGAGGGCTGGGGTGAGGGGGTAGCTCTTGATCTTGATCTAAACCCCAGCCTGGCGATTGGCATACATCCGACACTCTGCCAACAACGCCAGCAAATTCGGATCGCGCTCCTTGGCTTTCAAAAAAACCACACCAATGTGCTGCTGCAACCGGTACTTCGCCTGCAACGGAATCAGCTTCACCCGATTCTCATACACCGCCGCAATCCTTCCCGGCAGCAACGCATAACCCACCCCCGAACTGACCATGCTCAACAGCGTGAAAATGTCATTCACCTGCATCGCCACTTTCGGCTCGAACCCCGCCTGCTTGAACACCCGCACACCATCCTGATGCGTGGCAAAGCCCTGGGTCAGGGTGATGAACGTTTCATCGCGCACCTCAGCCAGATCCACTTCACTGCGCTGGGCAAACTTTGAATCCGCCGGGGTGGCGAGGAAGATGTCGTCGGAAAACAGCGCAATCTGCTCGCAATCCGGGTCGTTGATGCTGTCGTCGAGCGACACCAGAATCGCGTCGACTTCCATGTTTTTCAGCTTGTAGAGCAGGTCGATGTTCGAGCCGAGGATCAGGTCGATGTTGAGTTCGCTGCGGCGGATTTTCAGGCCCATTATCAGCTGCGGCACGGTTTTCACTGTCAGTGAATACAGCGAGCCGAGTTTGAATCGTTCAGCCGAGAACCCGGCGGCTTCGCGGGTCAGGCGCACGCTTTCGACCACGTCGTTGATCAGCTTCTGCGCGCGTTCTTCCAGCACGTAAGCACTTTCCAGCGGCGTCAGGTTGCGGCCTTCGTGTTTGAACAGCGGGCAGCGCAGGGCGCTTTCCAGCGAATGAATGGCGCGGTGCACGCTGACGTTGCTGGTCTGCAACTCGGCAGCGGCGCGGGCAAGGTTGCCGGTGCGCATGAACGCGAGGAACACCTCGAGTTTTTTCAGGGTCAATTCTTCGTCGATCAGCATGGCGCGGACTCTTTTTGGTATCGGCCGATTGTGCACGCAAGAGCAAAAGATCGCAGCCTTCGGCAGCTCCTACATTGGAATGCGATCACCTGTAGGAGCTGCCGAAGGCTGCGATCTGTTGATCTTGGCTTTGAACAGAAACATTGCGCTTTTACGCTCAAGGCCCGAGCCTTGCGCGCTGCGGTAACGAATTATTGAGGTAAGTGACACATGTATCACGGAGAAAAACTCAACGCCTGGACGCATTTGGTCGGGGCGGTGGCGGCTTTTGTCGGCGGGGTCTGGATGCTGGTGATTGCCTGTCTGGACGGTAGCCCGTGGAAGATTGTCAGTGTGGCGATTTACGCGTTTACCTTGCTGGTGCTCTACAGCGCCTCGACCGTGTACCACAGCGTGCGCGGGCGCAAGAAAGCGATCATGAAGAAGGTTGATCACTTTTCGATCTACCTGTTGATTGCCGGCAGCTACACGCCGTTCTGTCTGGTCACGCTGCGCGGGCCATGGGGCTGGACGTTGTTCGGGATTGTCTGGGGGCTGGCGTTGATCGGCATCTTGCAAGAGATCAAACCGCGTTCGGAGGCGCGGATTCTGTCGATCGTGATTTATGCGGTGATGGGCTGGATTGTGTTGGTGGCGGTGAAGCCTTTGATTGCGGCGCTGGGTACTACAGGGTTTGCCTGGCTGGCGTCGGGCGGGGTTTTGTACACGGTGGGGATTATCTTTTTTGCCCTTGATCACCGGTTGCGGCATGCGCATGGGATCTGGCATCTGTTCGTGATTGCGGGGAGTTTGCTGCACTTTGTCGCGATCTTGTTTTACGTCCTCTAGACCGAGGCGCGGCTAATCGCTGGCAAGCCAGCTCCCACAGGGTTTAGCGTTGTTCACGGATGTTGTGGCCAACAAGGATCCTGTGGGAGCTGGCTTGCCAGCGATGGGGCCTTAGAAATCCCCCCAAAGCTGCTGAGCCACCGCCAATGCCACCACCGGCGCGGTCTCGGTGCGCAACACGCGCGGGCCGAGGCGGGCGGCGTGGAAGCCGTTGCCTTTGGCCTGCTCGACTTCGGCGTCAGTCAAACCCCCTTCAGGTCCGATCAGAAACGCCAGCGTCGCCGGTTTGGCATGACTCACCAACGGCTCGGCCACCGGGTGCAGCACCAGTTTCAACTCGGCTTCGGTCTGCTTGATCCAGTCCGCCAACAACACCGGCGGATGAATCACCGGCACCCGCGAACGCCCGCACTGTTCACATGCGCTGATCGCCACTTGACGCCAATGCAACAGGCGTTTGTCGGCGCGTTCGTCCTTGAGGCGGACTTCGCAGCGATCACTGAAGATCGGCGTAATTTCATTCACGCCCAGTTCGGTGGCTTTCTGAATCGCCCAGTCCATGCGTTCACCCCGGGACAAGCCCTGGCCGAGGTGGATGTGCAGCGGCGATTCGACCTGGCCGGCGAATTGCTCGTCGATCTGCACGGTCACGCGCTTCTTGCCGACGTCCAGCAGGGCGCCGCGAAACTCATGGCCGGAACCGTCGAACAACTGCACCGCATCGCCCTCGGCCATGCGCAGCACGCGGCTGATGTAATGCGCCTGGGCCTCCGGCAATTCGTGTTCGCCGGTGCTCAGCGGGGCGTCGATAAAGAAGCGGGACAGTCTCATGCGGGGTCTCTGTAAAATTTGTCAAAGTCTGGCGGCCCCATCGCTGGCAAGCCAGCTCCCACAGGGTTTTGCGCAGAACCTGTGGGAGCTGGCTTGCCAGCGATGACGGAAGTCCGGTCACCGCTGAAGCTTAAGTGAAGTAGATCAACCCGGATCGCGGAAGCCGGGGTGGAAGTCTTTCGGCACGGCCACGCTGACGCTGTCACGCGTAGCGATGTCGATGCCTTCGCTGGCGACTTCAGCAAGGAAGTCGATCTGCTCCGGGGTGATCACGTACGGCGGCAGGAAATACACCACGCTGCCGAGCGGGCGCAGCAACGCGCCACGTTCCAGCGCGTGCTGGAACACCTTCAAACCACGACGTTCCTGCCAAGGGTAGGCCTCTTTGGTGGCTTTATCCTTGACCATCTCGATGGCCAAAACCATGCCGGTCTGGCGCACTTCAGACACATTCGGGTGATCGACCAGATGCGCCGTCGCCGAGGCCATGCGCTGAGCGAGAGCCTTGTTGTTCTCGATGACGTTGTCTTGCTCGAAGATATCCAGCGTCGCCAATGCTGCGGCGCACGCCAGCGGGTTGCCGGTGTAACTGTGCGAATGGAGGAACGCGCGCAAGGTCGGATAGTCGTCGTAGAACGCGCTGTAGACTTCGTCGGTGGTCAGGCACGCGGCCAGCGGCAGGTAACCGCCGGTCAGGGCCTTCGACAGGCAGAGGAAATCCGGGCGAATGCCGGCCTGTTCGCAGGCAAACATGGTCCCGGTGCGGCCGAAACCAACGGCGATTTCGTCGAGGATCAGATGCACGCCATAACGGTCGCACGCCTCGCGCAGCAACGTCAGATACACCGGGTGATACATGCGCATGCCGCCGGCGCCCTGAATCAACGGCTCGACGATCACTGCCGCGACACTGTCATGGTTCTCGGCCAAGGTCTGTTCCATGGCGGCGAACATGTTGCGCGAGTGTTCTTCCCAGCTCATGCCTTCGGGGCGCCCGTAGCAGTCCGGGCTCGGCACTTTGATGGTGTCCATCAGCAGGGCTTTGTAGGTTTCGGTGAACAGCGGCACGTCGCCGACCGCCATCGCCGCCATGGTTTCACCGTGGTAGCTGTTGGTCAGGGTGACGAAGCGCTTCTTGTTCGGTTGGCCGCGATTGAGCCAGTAGTGAAAGCTCATTTTCAACGCGACTTCAATGCAGGACGAACCATTATCGGCGTAGAACACCCGATTCAGGCCCTCCGGCGTCATCTTCACCAGACGCTCGGACAGCTCGATCACCGGTTGATGGCTGAAACCGGCGAGAATCACGTGCTCCAGTTGATCGACCTGATCCTTGATGCGCTGGTTGATACGCGGGTTGGCATGGCCGAACACGTTGACCCACCACGAACTGACGGCATCGAGGTAGCGCTTGCCTTCGAAGTCTTCGAGCCAGACGCCTTCACCGCGCTTGATCGGGATCAGCGGCAGCTGTTCGTGGTCTTTCATCTGGGTGCAGGGATGCCACAACACCGCGAGGTCGCGTTGCATCCACTGGTTATTCAGGCCCATTTACAGTCTCCTCGAGGCGGCTCGCGACAGGCGCGGGCAAACAATCGCGCAAGCCTATGCAATGCTTCGCGCGGGGACAACCCATTGTGTCGATTGAGCTACTTTGTATGAGCCGATAGACGTCGCTGGCGGCGTTTTGATGGCTAACGTATTCTTCGCGGTTCTTTGGGTCGTCTGACCCGCAAAACTGCTTTTTCCTACGTGTATTTCCGGAGTTCGCTGAATGTCTGTCGGTTGGCTGCGCGCCTGTGCGCTGGTGATGTTGGGGCTGTTCAGCGTTACAGCGCTGGCCAAGGATAAAACCGCAATCGTGATCGGCGGTGGCCTGTCGGGTCTGACTGCCGCTTATGAGCTGCAAAACAAGGGCTGGCAGGTCACTTTGCTGGAAGCCAAGCCGAGCATGGGCGGGCGCTCGGGCATGGCCACCAGCGAGTGGATCGGCAACGACAAGACGCAGCCGGTGCTGAACAAGTACGTTTCGACGTTCAAGCTGGGCACCACGCCGGCACCGGAATTCGTGCGTACGCCGGGTTACCTGATCGACGGCGAGTATTTCTCCGCTGCCGATCTGGCAACCAAGCAGCCAGCCACCGCCGATGCCCTGAAGCGCTACCAGAAAACCCTCGACGATCTGGCGCGTTCGATCGACGACCCGCAGAACCCGGCGGCGACCAGTACCCTGCACGCGCTGGACCAGATCACCGTATCGAGCTGGCTCGACAAGCAGAACCTGCCAGCCACTGCGCGCCAGTTGATCAACCAGGACATCCGCACCCATTACGACGAGCCTTCGCGTCTGTCGCTGCTGTATTTCGCTCAGCAGAACCGTGTCTATCGCGGCGTTTCCGACCGTGACCTGCGTGCTTCGCGTCTGGTCGGCGGTAGCCAGGTGCTGGCGCAGGCGTTCGTCAAACAGATCAAGACGATCAAGACCAATTCGCCAGTGTCGGCGATCAATCAGGACAAGGACGGCGTGACCGTCAAGGTCGGCAGTGTTGGCTACCAGGCTGATTACGTCGTACTGGCCGTGCCACTGCGCGCACTGAACAAGATTGCGCTGACCCCGGCACTGGATGCGCAGCATCTGGCCGCGATCAAGGGCACCAACTACGGCTGGCGCGACCAGATCATGTTGAAGTTCAAGACGCCGGTGTGGGAAAGCAAGGCGCGCATGTCCGGCGAGATCTACAGCAACACCGGTCTCGGCATGCTCTGGATCGAGCCAGCGCTGAAGGGTGGCGCCAACGTGGTGATCAACCTGTCCGGCGACAATGCCCGCGTGATGCAGGCGTTTGGCGACAAACAGATGGTCGATCAGGTGCTGATCCGTCTGCACGCGTTTTATCCACAGGCCCGTGGCTCGTTCACCGGTTATGAAATCCGTCGCTACAGCACCGACCCGTCGATGGGCGGCGCTTACCTGGCTTATGGTCCGGGTCAGATCAGCAAGTTCTGGCGCCTGTGGGAGCGTCCGCTGCAACGCGTGACGTTCGCCGGCGAACACACCGACACCTTGTACCCGGGCACTCTGGAAGGCGCGCTGCGCACCGGCCAGCGTGCGGCGAGTCAGGTTGAAGATCTGGCGGCAGGCAAATCGTTCGAGCCAGCCAAAGTGGTTCCGGCCGCTGCAGCGGCAGGCGCGGCGGGTGCCGTGGCAGCGAAGAAGGGCAACTTCTTCAGCAACCTGTTCGGTGGTTCGGATGACGAGAAGAAACCTGAGCCTGTGAAGGCGCCAGAGCCGGCTCCTGCTCCGGTTGCTCCAGTGCCTGCGCCGACTCCGGCACCTGCGCCAGCTCCGGTGGAAGCGCCGAAACCAGCGGCCCCGGTGAAAGCTGAACCTGCGAAGAAAGCAGCAGCCAAGCCTGCGGCGAAGAAGCCTGCTGCGAAAACCGAGGCGAAAAAGCCTGCGGCCAAACCAGCAGCGAAAAAGGCTGAGCCGGCGAAGAAGCCAGCGGCCAAGCCGGCAGCCACCTCTGAGAGCAAGGCGCAGTAAACCTTCGCTCCAGTAAAAAACGCGGCCATACGGGCCGCGTTTTTTTTTGCCAGAAGCGCACTTCAATCCTTCCCGGTGCAGTCTCAAGGCTTACCTTTGTGCAGGACACTTCCCACAAAACAATCGGAACGAAATGATAGCGGGTGCCAGAGCTCCAACTTTATGCTTGAAAAAAATTGGAGGCGTTTGATGAAAACACTTACGGCGATACTTTTATTAGTGACCATTTCCGGTTGTGCCAATGGGCATTTCTTTCCGGGCGGTTATAACGCTGAACTTGCCCATCAATGCAAGATAGATCCATATAGCGCGGATTGCTTGCAACCGCCGTTAGTTTTCACCAACTAATCAATAAAAATAACTATGGCTTGTTAAAAATCCCATTTGAAGAACTCCGTGCCGTTCGGCAACTTTCTGAGCCATCGCTGCTTGGGTTTTCGAATCCGCCCGGGGACAAAACCGAAGCGAGCCCAACGCAGGTTGCCGTTGCGCTGATCGTAGATGACCAGGTTGCCATCGTCTTGCATCGTCAGGTAAGTGTTGTACCACAGCGACTTTTCGAGGCTGTGGGTACTTTCGGCAATCCATAGTCGGCGTCTGGACGGGTCGAAGAGAAATCCGTTATTGCTGACGACAAATTGTAGTGGCTCCCGCATCTTCTTTGGATGCAAAGTTGCACTGTAAGGTTGATTGTTGTCGGCAATCCAGACTACTGCTTCACCTTCTTTTATCACCAGATTGCCATCGCTCTGCAATAACAACCGATATCGACCGTTCTCGGATTGCAGGTATTGGCCCGGAGACATTGTCTGGTTTGGTGGTAACTCGCAAGTGCCACTTGCTTGAAATTGGGTATAACGAAGCGCCATGTTTTTCACCTATTCAATGAATGATTGAGTCATCATTTGATCAGGGGAAAACGGTCAACTAGCGATACATAGTTATTAAATGAATTTTCTTTTTCTGCGAATTTTTTGTGATCACTGCCTGCTCCGCGGCGCGCCGGAGCAGAAGGAGAATCGCGCCCCGTGGTCCGAGCGCCGCGCGCGAAAATCGCCTTTAATCTTTCCTTAACGCGTCACTTCCAGACTCTTGATCGTATTTCTCGATATTTCAAAGCGAAATTTTCCGCTTTAATTCGATAGATAACTCGCTAGTCTTGGTTCGCAGTTCTCACAGGATTTGGGCAATGCAGCTACGTAACTCTTCTTCGCGCTATGGTTGGGTCAGCATCTTCATGCACTGGGGTGTGGCGCTGGTGGTCTTCGGACTGTTCGCGCTGGGCCTGTGGATGGTCGGGCTGGATTACTACAGCAGCTGGCGCAAAGAAGCGCCGGATCTGCACAAGAGTATTGGCCTGGTGTTGCTGGTCGTGATGGTGTTGCGGGTGCTGTGGCGCTTTATCAGCCCACCACCGCCGACGCTGCAAAGCTACAGCCGCATGACCCGGATCGGCGCCAAATTCGGCCACGGGTTTCTGTACCTGGCGCTGTTCGCTGTGATGCTTGCCGGTTACCTGATTTCCACCGCAGACGGTGTCGGGATCCCGGTGTTTGGCCTGTTTGAAGTTCCTGCACTGGTTTCCGGGCTACCGGATCAGGCAGATACCGCTGGGGTGATTCATCTCTGGCTGGCGTGGGCACTGGTAATTTTTTCCGGCCTTCATGCGTTGGCAGCATTGAAGCACCACTTTATCGATCGTGATGCGACCCTGACGCGAATGCTCGGTCGCAAAGCCTGAAATTCAACCTCGACTCAAAGGAAAAGAAAGCATGTTGAAAAAGACTCTGGCCGCTCTGGCAATCGGTTCTGCACTGCTCTCGGCTGGTCAGGCCATGGCTGCGGACTACAAAATCGACAAGGAAGGCCAGCACGCCTTCGTTGACTGGAAAATCAGCCACCTGGGTTACAGCTTCATCCACGGTACTTTCAAAGATTTCGACGGTACTTTCTCGTGGGATTCGGCCAAGCCTGAAGCCAGCAAGATCTCCGTTGATGTGAAAACTGCCAGCCTGTGGTCGAACCACGCTGAACGTGACAAGCACATCGCCAGCAAGGATTTCCTCGACGTGGGCAAGTTTGCTGATGCCAAGTTCGTCTCCACTGCCGTTAAATCGACCGGTGAAAAGACTGCTGATGTGACTGGCGATCTGACCCTGCACGGCGTGACCAAGCCGGTGACCTTCAAAGCCACGTTCAACGGTGAAGGCGAGGATCCATGGGGCGGCGAGCGTGCTGGCTTCAATGCCAAGACCACCCTCAACCTGAAAGATTTCGGGATCAAGGGCCCAGGCCCTACCTCGCAAACTGCGGATCTGGACATCTCGCTGGAAGGCGTGAAAGTTAAGTAACTTTCGCTCGCCACACAAAAACGCCCCCGGTCGAAAGGCCGGGGGCGTTTTTTATTGCCCGTCACAACACAATTCCCCCTGTAGGAGCTGCCGAAGGCTGCGATCTTTTGATCCTGGCTTTTTGCAGATCAAGATCAAAAGATCGCAGCCTTCGGCAGCTCCTACAGAAAGCGGGTTTGAGTCGCCCATAAAAATGCCCCGGCTCTTTCGAGGCGGGGCATTTTTCACTGCAGCGTGAAATCAGCGATTGCGGGTCAGCAAGGCTGGTTTTTCGCCACGCGGGCGGCTTGGCAGTTGATCGAGCTGCTCAGGCGTCGGGAAGCGGTCGGCTTTCGATTCCTTGTGCATGATCTTCGGCCCGGTGCTGCGCGGGTTCTGTACGGCTGGCTCGCTGCGTGGCTGATCGTCACGGGCCGGGCGACGGTTGCGCGACGACGAGGAGGACTCGTCGCGACGACCCGACTGACCATCACGCGGTGCGCCGTTGCGCGGGCCGCTGCGTTTTGCCGGCGGCGTGCCGGTGCTCGAACCGTTGCTGTTGCGCGGACCGTTCTGGCGACCTTGCGACTGACCGCCGCGTGGTGCGCCGGAACCTGCGCCTGCGCCCTGAGCCGGTGCGCCTGGACGACGACCACGGCCGCCAGCAGGAGCCGGCTTCGGTACGTAATCAACGCGGTTACCGAAGTTATCGATATCGTCGTCGAGGAACTCGTCCGGTGCGCGATCAGCTGCCGCACGTGGCGGCTGGCTCGGACGCTGTTCGCGGGCTGGGGTGCCTTCGCGCGGTTTCTGCTGACGGGCAGGACGCTCGCCGCGTTCACCGGCCGGTTTTTCCTTGCCCTTGTCTTTGCCTTTGTCTTTACGACCGCCGCCACCGCCGCCGCCATTCGGGCCGTCGCCGCGTGGGCCACGTGGATTGCGCGGGTTGCGCACGTCCGGACGCTCGCGCACTTCCGGCTTCTCGGCTTCAATGGTGCTCGAATCGAAGCCCATCAGGTCGCCGTCGGCGATTTTCTGCTTGGTCATGCGTTCGATGCTTTTCAGCAGTTTTTCTTCGTCCGGTGCGACCAGCGAAATCGCCTCGCCCGAACGACCGGCACGGCCGGTACGGCCGATACGGTGGACGTAATCTTCATCGACGTTCGGCAGTTCGAAGTTGACCACGTGTGGCAATTGATCGATGTCCAGACCGCGTGCGGCGATGTCGGTGGCAACCAGAATGCGTACCTGGTTGGCCTTGAAGTCGGCCAGCGCTTTGGTGCGCGCGTTCTGGCTCTTGTTACCGTGGATCGCCACAGCCGGCAGGCCGTGCTTGTCCAGGTACTCGGCCAGACGGTTGGCGCCGTGCTTGGTGCGGGTGAACACCAGCACCTGTTCCCACGCGCCAGCGGTGATCAGGTGTGCCAGCAGCGCACGCTTGTGGCTGGCCGGCAGACGGAACACGCGTTGTTCGATGCGCTCGACCGTGGTGTTCGGCGGCGTCACTTCGATGCGTTCCGGGTTGTGCAGCAGCTTGCCGGCGAGGTCGGTGATGTCCTTGGAGAACGTCGCCGAGAACAGCAGGTTCTGACGCTTGGACGGCAGGCGCGCGAGCACTTTCTTCACGTCGTGCACGAAACCCATGTCGAGCATGCGGTCGGCTTCGTCGAGGACGAGGATTTCCACGTGAGACAGGTCAACGCTGCCCTGGCCACACAGATCGAGCAAACGACCCGGGCAGGCAACGAGCACGTCGACGCCACGGGACATGGCCTGAACCTGCGGGTTCATGCCGACGCCGCCGAAGATGCAGGCGCTGACGAATTTCAGGTCACGGGCGTAGATCTTGAAGCTCTCGTGTACCTGGGCCGCGAGTTCGCGGGTCGGGGTCAGGACCAGTACGCGCGGTTGGCGCGGGCCATGACGCTGGGATTTGTCCGGGTGACCGTTGGGGAACAACCGCTCCAGGATCGGAAGGGCGAAACCGCCGGTTTTACCGGTACCTGTCTGTGCCGCAACCATCAGGTCGCGACCTTGCAACACGGCGGGAATGGCCCGCTGTTGCACCGGAGTAGGCTCGGTATAGCCCGCATCTTCGATGGCGCGGACTAAAGCCTCGGAGAGACCGAGGGAAGCAAAGGACATGAGTAATCCTGTTTTAGTTAGGGCTTGGCCCAATGGGAGTCTTGCCTGGCGCGAATGGCGTTTAAGAGGACGCAATCCCGTCCGGTCCTGCTGCGGTTCCGAAGGCACGTCTGGAGCGCTCGCGCGGGCTGCAAAGCTGCGCTGTAGCGGGTCGAGAGGCCTGTTACGGTTCCGGGCGTCCGGGCGTGAGCCTGGCGGGAACGCCGGAGTATAACAGAGCAATCACTGCGCGCTGCTTTCCTGCTGCTCAACGGTTTTGCTGTTGGCGGTGGCTGAATTCATTGAAGGGCTGCTGGCGGGGGCGGCGCCGTAGCGTGCGCTCAGCTCGGCGTAGGCTGGTTCGCGCTTGAAGCGCTTGAGTTCGGCGCCAAACCGCTGCACCAATAAATCCATGCCGGCATTGCGCCGAACCGCCAGAAACTGGCTTTGGCGGCTAATGACGGTAGGGTTTTCAGTGATCTGATCGCGAATGTTCAGCTCATCGAGCAAATGCTGGCCGACGCGGCGATCAGTGATCAGCAAGTCGATACGTCCGCGCACCAATTTGCCGAAGTTGGCTTCGTGGGTCGGTGCCGGTTCTCGGTTAAACAGCGTCGACTCGCGAAAATCCGGGCTGTATAGATAGCCCGGCGAAGTGCCGATGGTCAGGCCTTTGAGTTCTTCCAGTTTGCTGAACGGGTGCGGCCTGTCGTTGGCGTAGAACATCACGAACTCGACGTCCGACAGCGGCTCGCTTGGGTAAAGCAGGGTCGCGTCGCGTTCATCACTGTGAAAAATATCCAGTGCACCGTCGGCCTGACCGGTTTCAAGCATCGACAGGCAGCGCTTCCACGGCAGGAATTGCCATTCGACTTCAATGCCCAGTCGCTTGAAGACGATGGCTGTGGTTTCGTAGTCGAGCCCGAGGTTCTTGCCGCCTTCTTCATACACGTACGGCGCCCACGGCTCGGTGACAATACGTAGCTTCTCGCCCCTAGCGGCGAAGCTCAGGCAAGCAAAAACCAGCACGGCGAATAACTGCGTGATCAAAGGCATGGCTTGAGATTACGACGAGAAACGCGAAAGAGCCAGAAAGTGCCTGCACAAGCTCTGTTTCGGGCCTTTAAACGCAAAAAATCGCAACTTCAACAACCCTTGTAGGAGCTGCCGAAGGCTGCGATCTCTTGATCTTGCTTGTTGCTTTCAGCTTGAAGCTTGCAGCTGCTTCAACGCGGTAACTTCAGGTTATTCCAGATCGCCAGACTAGGCTCAGCCTGGTTCATGGAATAAAAATGCAGCCCCGGTGCGCCGCCCTGCAACAGACGCTCGCACATCTCGCTGACGACTTGCTCGCCAAAGCGCTGAATGCTTTGCGTGTCATCGCCGTAGGCTTCCAGTTGCTTGCGGATCCAGCGCGGGATTTCCGCACCGCAGGCATCGGAGAAGCGCGCGAGTTTGCTGTAGTTGGTGATCGGCATGATCCCCGGCACGATCGGCAGATCGACACCCTGCGCCTGCAAACGGTCGACGAAGTAGAAGTAACTGTCGGCGTTGAAGAAGTACTGGGTGATCGCGCTGTCGGCGCCAGCGCGAGCCTTGCGCACGAAATTGGCGAGATCGTCTTCGTAGTTGCGTGCTTGCGGATGCATCTCCGGGTAAGCGGCAACTTCGATGTGGAAATGATCGCCGGTTTCTTCACGAATGAATTCCACCAGTTCATTGGCGTGACGCAGCTCACCGCTGGTCATGCCCATGCCGGACGGCAGATCACCGCGCAGGGCGACGATGCGCTTGATGCCAGCAGCCTTGTACTCGTTCAGCAGGCCGCGCAGGTCGTCCTTGCTGTCGCCGACGCACGACAGGTGCGGTGCGGCCGGTACTTTGACTTCGCTTTCCAGTTGCAGAACGGTGTTGAGGGTGCGATCACGGGTCGAACCACCAGCGCCATAGGTGCAGGAGAAGAAATCAGGGTTGTAAGTGGCCAGCTGACGGGCAGTGGCGAGCAGTTTTTCATGCCCAGCATCGGTCTTGGTCGGGAAGAACTCGAAGCTGTAGCGACGGTCTTGAGACATCGGAGGGGACCTCCAGCCACAAGCTGCAAGCTACGAGCTGCAAGAGGAGCGGAGGTGCGCTGATCTCTTGTGCAAGTAGCCTGTAGCCTGACGCTGTTTTGAAATGATGGCAGAGCCTCAGGCTTCGCACGGCAAGTCCGGCTTTTGACCTCGCTTGCCGCTTGAAGCTAGAAGCTCGCAGCTGCTCTTAACTTAGTAGCGGTAAGCGTGCGGCTTGAACGGACCTTCGACGGTGACGCCGATGTAGTCAGCCTGTTGCTTGGTCAGTTGCGTGACCACGCCGCCGAAGCCGCGAACCATTTCCAGAGCTACTTCTTCGTCGAGTTTCTTCGGCAGTACTTCAACGGTCAGACGCTCGGCTTTCTGGGCTGGCGACAGGTCGGCGTACTTCTGGCCGAACAGGAAGATCTGCGCCAGAACCTGGTTGGCGAACGAGCCGTCCATGATGCGGCTTGGGTGACCAGTGGCGTTGCCCAGGTTGACCAGACGGCCTTCGGCCAGCAGGATCAGGTAGTCATCGTTCTGAGCGTCGAAAGCGCCAGCGCCGGTACGGTGGATCTTGTGTACCTGTGGCTTCACTTCTTCCCATGCCCAGTTCTTGCGCATGAAAGCGGTGTCGATTTCGTTGTCGAAGTGACCGATGTTGCAGACAACAGCACGCTTCTTCAGCGCTTTGAGCATGTTCGCGTCGCAAACATTGACGTTACCGGTGGTGGTCACGATCAGGTCGATCTTGCCCAGCAGCGCTTTGTCGATGCTCGCTTCGGTGCCGTTGTTGATACCGTCGATGAACGGCGAAACCAGTTCGAAACCGTCCATGCAAGCTTGCATGGCGCAGATCGGGTCAACTTCGGAGACCTTAACGATCATGCCTTCCTGACGCAGGGACTGAGCGGAGCCCTTGCCCACGTCACCGTAACCGATGACCAGCGCTTGCTTGCCGGACAGCAGGTGGTCGGTACCGCGCTTGATCGCGTCGTTCAGGCTGTGACGGCAGCCGTACTTGTTGTCGTTCTTGGACTTGGTCACCGAGTCGTTGACGTTGATGGCCGGGATTTTCAGCTCGCCCTTGGCCAGCATGTCCAGCAGACGGTGTACGCCGGTGGTGGTTTCTTCGGTCACGCCGTGTACGCGGTCCAGTACTTGTGGGTACTTGTCGTGCAGCAGCTGAGTCAGGTCGCCGCCGTCGTCGAGGATCATGTTGGCGTCCCATGGCTGGCCATCCTTCAGGATGGTCTGCTCCAGGCACCACTCGTACTCTTCTTCAGTTTCGCCTTTCCAGGCGAAAACCGGGATGCCGGCAGCAGCGATAGCGGCAGCAGCCTGATCCTGAGTGGAGAAAATGTTGCAGGACGACCAGCGTACTTCGGCACCCAGGGCAACCAGGGTTTCGATCAGCACGGCAGTCTGAATGGTCATGTGGATGCAGCCGAGGATCTTGGCGCCTTTCAACGGCTGTTCGCCGGAGTACTTGCGACGCAGACCCATCAGAGCCGGCATTTCCGATTCGGCGATGATGGTTTCGCGACGGCCCCAGGCAGCCAGGGACATGTCGGCAACTTTGTAATCGTTAAAATCTGCAGGCGTGATAACAGCGCTCATGAAGAGCCTCCATTCGTAATGTATGCGAATGGGCGCCGTTGTGCGTTTAGTGTCTGGCCTGAGCCAGTCAACGCCCCATCCGAGCCTGACAGGTTGAACCTGCTGCAGCGCCCCTCGGACAGGTGGCGGGAAAACGGTATCAATTGAAGATGACCGTTTTGAAACGGTGGCGATTATAGCTTTCTTTGAGCTGCGAGTGGCAAGCCGCAAGCGACAAGTAACAGCGGCTCGGCTTTTACTTGCAGCTTGTCGCTTGCAACTTGAAGCTGGGGGAGTAAACCTAATGCCCAAACACCTCGGAGTCCGTCCCCCATGAATTTCCACACCCGCAAATGGGTAAAACCCGAAGACCTCAACCCCAACGGCACCCTGTTCGGCGGCAGCCTGCTGCGCTGGATCGACGAAGAAGCGGCGATTTACGCCATCGTCCAGTTGGGCAATCAGCGCGTGGTGACCAAGTACATTTCCGAAATCAACTTCGTCAGCGCCTCGCGCCAGGGCGACATCATCGAACTGGGCATCACCGCCACCGAGTTCGGCCGCACCTCGATCACCCTGACCTGCGAAGTGCGCAACAAGATCACTCGCAAAAGCATTCTGACGGTTGAGAAAATGGTGTTTGTGAACCTCGGCGAAGACGGCTTGCCGGCGCCGCACGGCCGCACTGAAATCAAATACGTCAAAGACCAGTTTCAGGAAGATGAATTAGTTACCAAGTGACATTGGCGGCGCGCCCTTCGCGAGCAGGCTCGCTCCCACAGGTATAGCGTGAACCTGTGGGAGCGAGCCTGCTCGCGAAAGCGCTTTCAAAATCACCGAAGAATCATCTGACCACTGAACAGTCGTGAGCCGCGGGAGTCGTAGCTAAACACCACCCCCCACGGTTGCCACGCCATGACCACCCCCACCGACGGCAAAACCCCCGACCTCTCGGCCAAAGAACAGCACGAAGTCGAGAAAAGCCAGCCGCCCCGCGCGGCCGTCCTGCATGAAATCATCCGCTCTCAAGGCGATCAGGAACTGGAGCGCAGCATCGCCGCACTCTGGTGGTCGGCGCTGGCGGCCGGGTTGACCATGGGCCTGTCATTGATGGGCATGGGTTTACTCAATTCACGCCTGCCCGAGGGCGACGAATTCAAGGTGATCGCCAGTTTCGGCTACTGCGCAGGCTTTCTTGCGGTGATCCTCGCACGCCAGCAGTTGTTCACCGAAAACACGCTGACCGCCGTGCTGCCGGTCATGACCAAACCAACGATGCGGAATTTCGGCCGCCTGATCCGCCTGTGGACCGTGGTGTTGGTCGGCAACCTGTGTGGCACGATTCTGGTGGCGTACGTGATGCTCGAGTTGCCGATATTCGACACCAAGACTGACCACGCCTTCCTCGAGATCGGCCGCAAGGTCATGGAAAACCATGCCAGCCAGATGTTCGCCAAGGGCATCGTTTCCGGCTGGATGATCGCCACCATGGTCTGGATGATCCCTTCCATGGAGAGCGCGAAGATGTGGATCATCATCCTCATCACCTATTTCATGGCACTCGGCGATTTCACTCACATTGTGGTGGGTTCGGCGGAAGTGTCGTATCTGGTGTTCGCCGGCGAACTGCCGTGGAGTGATTTCTGGATGGTCTTCGCCGGCCCCACGCTGGCCGGGAATATCATTGGCGGTAGTTTTATCTTTGCGCTGATCAGCCACGCGCAGATTCGCAGTGAAAGCGGGAAGCCGAAATCCAGCGGCCCTGATGAGGATCAAGGCGAGTCGAAGAAGGATTCAGAACGTTGAGGCGTGGCCGTTGAAAGTGCCGCGCACAATGCGCTGATCATGTTTGGCCGATCGGTCTGGGCCGGGCTGATCAGCGCAATCTCCCGGTCATAGCGATCACTGCCAATCTGGCTCACCGCGCATTGATGGCCCCATTGCTCAAAACCGGACCAATAGGGCACCAGGCTCACGCCCATGCCGCCCGTCACGAGCATGGCAATGGTTTCCAGTGCATCCAGATCGACCAGCGACGTGGGCGTCAGTTCATGGTCCGCCAGATACTGCTCGGCGTGCCGTCCGCCCCATGCGTCCGGGTCGTAGCGGATGTAGGGCTGGCTCGTCAGTTGTGCGGGGATGCTCAGCGCGGACTTTTCCTTTGACAGAAACACCAGCGGCTCCTTGCGCAGGGACACCGCTTGCAGCGCTTTGGGCAACTCGAACGGCGGCATCACGAGGATCGCCGCATGCACTTCCCCTGAGAGCAGCGCCTGATACAACGACCGCGATGTTCCCGGAACGATCACTGGCGTCAGCCCAGGCGCCAACTCGGTCAATGTGCGCAGTGTTCCCGGCAACAGCCCGGTCAAAACGGTGGAAATCGCGCCTATGCGCAACTGTCCCGTCAGCCCTGCGACGTCGGCATCTCCCGCCAGTAACGCCACTTCGCGAACGATGCGTTTGGCCCGGGGCAGTAAATCGAGGCAGGCCTGGCTCGGCTTGGCAGCATGGCCCACACGGGACAACAGCTCAAAGCCGAGTTGCCGTTCGAGCGCGAGAATGCGCTGACTGATCGCAGCAGCCGTCAGTCCTTCAAGGCGCGCAGCATGGGCGATCGAGCCGCATTCGACGACGGTGATCAGGCTCTTTAAATATCGCGTGTCCATAAATAATGCTTTCGATAGCAGTAAGAATTACAGGCTATCTCTTTTGATCGAAACCGCACAGTCTTCAACCATCCCGCTGTTTCCGTCGTCCGGTGATCGTCAGGAGTTCCTTATGCAGTCGATTTTTCATCTCGCTATGCACGTCCGTGACTTGCAGGCTTCCCGCGATTTTTATGGAGGTTTGCTGGGGTGTAAAGAAGGTCGCAGTACCGACACGTGGGTCGATTTCGATTTTTTCGGCCATCAATTGTCGTTGCACTTGGGCGAACCCTTTGCGGTCAGCAATACCGGGAAAGTCGGCGAGCATGACGTGCCGATGCCCCATCTCGGCGTGATCCTCGAGATGTCGGACTGGGTCGCGTTAAAGGAGCGCTTGATCGAAGGCGGAGTGCAATTTGTGCTTCGTCCACACATTCGTTTTCCCGGAGAGCCCGGTGAGCAGGCAACCATGTTCTTTCGCGATCCTGCCGCAAACCCCATCGAGATAAAGGGCTTCACTGACTTGCAGGCAGTTTATGCACAATTTTAATCAGGCAGACGCCACCGCCATTGCTGAGCGGGTTCGTTCGCAGGCCGTGAGCCCCGAGACCGTCGCCGAGCATTTCCTTGACTGTGTCGACGCGCATGAACAGGACATAAAAGCGTTTGTTTCGTTCGACCCGGACGCAGTTCGCAGCCAGGCCCGGCATCTGAAAAACAGCGGCGCAAAAGGCTTGCTGGCGGGTGTGCCCGTGGGCGTCAAAGACATCTATGACAGTGCGGATCATCCCACTCGTTTTTACTCGCCGATCTATGAGGATAACCGTCCTTCGCGTGACGCCCATGTCGTCACGCTTCTGCGCCAGGCCGGGGCGGTGATCATGGGCAAAACCCACACCACCGAATTCGCTTACATGCACACCGGGCCAACCCGCAATCCGCATCATCTCGACAGAACTCCGGGAAGTTCCAGTGCCGGCTCGGCAGCGGGGATGGCGGCCGGTTTTTTTCCGCTCGCATTGGGCACGCAGACCGCCGGGTCATTGATCAAGCCGGCCTCCTACTGCGGTCTGTACGCGTTCAAACCCTCGTACGGGCTGGTTTCACTGGAAGGGGTAAAGCCATTGGCGCCGAGTTTCGACACGGTGGGGTGGTATGGCCGCTCGGTGCGCGATCTGGAGCTGATGGCGCAAGTCTTGATCTCCGGTCTCCCGCCGCTTGCTCACGAACAGAGCGTTTGCACGTTCGGCTTCTGTCGTACGGCGCGTTGGGATCAGGTCGATGAAGAGGTGGCCGCAGCGCTGGAAGCTGCTGTTGAAGATTTGCGCTCGGCGGGTCATCAAGTGAGCGAGGTGGTGCTGCCTGAGGCGTTTGCGTCGGTATTCGATGATCATCTGTTGATCAACGATTGCGAGGGCGCCCGATCACTGGCCAAAGAGCTGCAAGCGCACCCTGACCAACTCAGTGAGGAATTGTTGGCCATGATCGAGCGCGCCCGTCTGACGACGTGGGCGCAAGAGTCAGCGGCGAAGAAGCGCTTGGCAACGTTAGCCGCTGTGCTGGAGCCGATATTCCAACCGTTTGACGCCTTGTTGGGTGCGAGCTGCGGCATCGTCGCGCCGTTGGGCCTTGGGGCGACCGGGCCTTCGGATTTCAGCAAGTTGTGGATGGCGTTTGGCTTGCCGCAAATCAACCTTCCGCTCGTCCGCAAAACCGGGGCGTTGCCCATTGGCCTGCAAATGATTGGCGCGTTCAGAGCCGACAGCGATCTGTTACACGCTGCCGGGCAGGTTGAGGCAGTGCTGAGCACTGCCCGCCAGACGGCGCCGCAGTGATACGTCAGTGCGCAGATTCAGTCGCAGCTTTCGGCTCATGGCGCGTTGCATGCTTGACCAGTTTGCCGATGGTCAGGCCCTGCAACAGGATCGATGACAGCACCACGATGTAGGTGATGCTCAGCAGCAGGTCACGCTCCGGGCCCAGCGGCAGGGCCAGCGCCAGTGCCACCGAAACACCGCCGCGCAAACCACCCCAGGTCAGAATGCGAATGGTGCCGGCGGGCACTGTGCGCCAGCGCCGTAGCAGCACAATCGCCGGGGCCACGGTGAGCAGGCGCGACAACAGAATCGCCACCGCCAGCAAACCTGCCGCGGCCATGTGCAGCCAGTTGAACGGCAGCAGCAACAGCTCCATGCCGATCAGCGCGAACAGCAGCGCGTTAAGCATGTCGTCGAGCAACTCCCAAAAACCGTCGAGATAACGGCGAGTCATCTCATTCATCGCCAGATTGCGCCCGACGTTACCGATGATCAGACCAGCAACCACCATCGCAATCGGTGCTGACACATGAATCTCGGTGGCCATCGCCGAACCGCCAATGACCAGCGCCAGGGTCAGCATCACGGTGATCTGGTGCTGCTCGATGCTCTTGATCATCCGATAGACCAGGTAACCGATCAGCCCGCCAAACAGCACACCGCCAATCGCTTCGTGAACGAATAGCATCGCGGTGGCACTGATGGTCGGGGTTTCGCCGAGCTGGGCGATACCGAGCAAAACGGTGAACACCACTACGGCGGTGCCGTCGTTGAACAGCGATTCGCCGACGATGGTGGTTTTCAACGGTTTCGAGGCATTGGCGGTACGCAGCACACCAAGCACGGCGATCGGGTCAGTTGGCGAAATCAGTGCGCCGAACAACAGGCAGTAAAGGAAGCTTACGTGCCAGCCGAACAGGGCAAAGATGTAATAGGCGAGGCTGCCGATCACGGTAGTGGCGATCAACACACCGAAGGTTGCCAACAGTCCGATGGGCCAGCGATAGCTGCGCAGGTCGTTGAGGTTGACGTGCAGGGCGCCGGCGAACAGCAGGAACGACAGCATCCAGTTCATCAGCAGATCGCCGAAGTCGATCTGGCCGATCAGTTGCTGTACGCGTTCTTCGAGGCCGGGGTAGCCGAGTACGCTCAGGCCTTGCAGCAGCAGGGAAAACATCAACGCGGTAACCATCACGCCGATGGTCGGCGGCAGGCCGATGAAGCGGAAGTTGACGAAGGTGAGGAGGGTGGTGAGGCAGATGAAAGCGGCGACAAGTTCAAGCATCCGGGGTCCTTTGGATGAGGGGTGAAAGATAGCGCACCGAATCTTTGGTGCAGGGGTTGGATGGGTTGAGTCAGGATCGGGACACAGTTGATGCTGTGATGAGATCAAGAGCCCCCTCACCCCAGCCCTCTCCCTTGGGGAGAGGGGGAAAGGGAGCAGATCTTCAAGTCTTTCAGGGCCTGAGTTCGGCTCTGAAATTTCAGGTCGATGTAACTCGAACATTCAACACGGTCAGTTCCCTCTCCCACTGGGAGAGGGTGAGGGCTAGCCGGACACATTGACCGCAGCAGCGCTGCGACGTTGCAGATAGATGAAAAACAACGCCGTCAGCACCGTCAACACACCGACCAGCGCACCAGTCCAAGGCAAGTCCGCCAGATCCGCGCCACTGGCAACCACCAGTCCACCAATCCACGCACCGGCCGCGTTACCGAGATTGAAGGCGCTCTGGTTCAGCGTCGACCCCAGATTCGGTGCTTCATGGGCCTGATCGATAATCAAAAGTTGCAGGATCGGGCACAGCGCAAAAGCAAAAATCCCCCACAGCACCAGCGTGATCGCTGCCGGTACCACCGAACGGCTGGTCTGGCTGAACGCCGCCAGAATCACCACCACCGCCAGGGCAACACCCACCAGCGAAGGCAACAAACGGCTATCGGCCAAGCGTCCGCCGAGCATGCTGCCGCCGGTCAGACCGACGCCGAACAACAGCAACATCACCGTCACGCCATGCGGACTGACGCCGGTGATGTCCTGCAGGATCGGCGCGATGTAGGTGAACACGCTGAACAGGCTGGTCGAAGCCAGCACGCTCATGCCCAGCGCCAGCAACACGTTGATCTTGCCCAGTACCTTGAATTCGCTGGCGAGGTTGGCCTTGTCCATCGGGATGTGTTTCGGCAGCCACAACCACTGCGCCAGAGCTGCGATCACACCGATTACCGAAACCGCCCAAAAGGTCGAACGCCAGCCGGCATACTGACCCAGCGCAGTGCCCAGCGGCACGCCGAGGACGTTGGCCAAAGTCAGGCCGGTGAACATCATCGCAATCGCCTGGGCTCGTTTGTTCGGTGCCACCAGCCCGGCGGCGACCACCGAACCGATGCCGAAAAACGCGCCATGGCACAGCGCCGTGACCACTCGCGCGGCCATCAGCGTTGCGTAGTTGGGGGCGAGGGCGCAAAGAATGTTGCCGAGGATGAACATCAGCGTCATGCCCAGCAGTGTCGCTTTGCGTGGCATGTTGGCGGTGCCGATCGCCAGAATCGGCGCGCCGAACACCACGCCCAGCGCGTAGCCGGTGATCAATAGACCAGCCTCGGGAATGCTCACGGCAAGGTCGCGGGCAACATCGGGCAGCAGGCCCATGATGACGAATTCGGTTGTGCCGATGCCGAATGCGGCAACAGCGAGGGCAAGCAAGGCGAGTGGCATGCGCAAGGTCTCTGTCGGTAGTCTTGACGCTTTGATCAGGCATACGCAGGCCGACAACCGATCTCCGAGGAGAGCAGGGCAGGCAGGAATTATTGGTATTTTTCTGTGCGCAACTGAGTGCGGCGTGGTCGCTTGCAGTATAAACAGCTGCTGACACATCGCGAATCAATAATCTGACTATTCGGATTTTCACTGTAGGAGCTGCCGCAGGCTGCGATCTTTTGATGTCGCTGTTAAAAATCAAAATCAAAAGATTGCCGCCTGCGGCAGCTCCTACATGGGGACTATAAAAACAAGGGGTGAGACGTGCTGGCGACGGGGTTGGTATTGGTGGCGGCGCTGTTGCATGCGGCGTGGAATACGTTGATCAAGTTCAGTGCCGAACGATTGTTGGTGGTCGCGTGCATGGACACTGTGGCATTGCTGGTTGTCGCTATCGCATTGCCGTTCGTGAATCTGCCGCCGGTGGAAATCTGGCCGTGGATTTTGGCTTCAGCTGCGTTTGAACTGCTCTATCGCTATCTGTTGATTCAGGCATATCGGGTCGGCGATCTGGGCCTGGTGTATCCACTGATGCGCGGATTGTCGCCGTTAGTGGTGCTCGCACTGACTTTGATCTTCGCCGGTGAAGTACTCACCACGCAGCAGATCTTCGGGATCATGCTGATTCCGTTCGGCATGGCCTGTCTGCTTTGGCAGGGTGGCGGTGGCAAACACTTGCCTTGGTCGATGCTGCCAGTGGTGGCGCTCATCGGCCTGTGCATCGGCTGCTACACCTACATCGATGGCCAGGCGCTGAGGCGCTGGTCGCATCCGCTCGATTATCTGGTCTGGGTCACGCTGCTCAGTGCCTGGCCGTTCCCGTTGCTGGCATGGGTCGCCAAGCGTCCGGCGTTCATGCAGTTCTGGCGTGAGCAATGGAAGCTGGGGTTGGCCGTCGGGTTTTGTGTGTTGTTCAGCTATGCTCTGGTGCTATGGGCGATGCAGTTGGGCTCGATTGCCGAAGCGGCAGCGTTGCGCGAAATCAGCGTGATTCTGGTGGTGCTGTTCGGTATGCGCTACTTGAAAGAACCTTTCGGCCGACCGCGGCTCTTAGCCTGTGGGTTGGTGCTGATCGGCATGCTGGTGATGAAGTTCTGACCGCTCGCGAATTCTAAAACCCGAAAAAAGGACGGCGTTATGACGGTGGCTCTGTGGTGTGTGTTGATTGCGATTTTTCTGCCGTATGTCTGCACTGGCGTGGCGAAAACCGTGGGCGGCTACCGGTTGAGTGACAACCACGATCCGCGCGACTTTCTTGAAAGTCTCAACGGTGTGGCCCGTCGGGCGCACGCGGCGCAGCTGAACAGCTTTGAGGTGATGCCGGCGTTTGCAGCGGCGGTGATCGTCGCGCACCTGGTGGGAACCGCGCAGTTGGTGACGGTCAATGTGCTGGCGGTGATGTTTATTACCAGTCGCCTGCTTTACATCATTTGCTACCTGGCGGACTGGGCGATCTTGCGGTCGCTGGTGTGGTTTGTCGGGATGGGGCTGATTGCTTCGTTCTTCTTTGTGTCGGTCTGATTATTTTACTGGTGTTGCTGATGGCCTCATCGCGAGCAGGCTCACTCCTACATTTTGGAATGCGTTCTCCTGTAGGAGTGAGCCTGCTCGCGATAGCTATCTGATTACCTCAGCAGATTCCAAGGCTTACTTCTTCTCTGTATCCGCCACCTGCGGCACTTGCGGCAACGCCGCGCCTTTTGGCCAAAGCATCCAGATCTGCCCTTGCTGTTTCATGTCTCCGGCCAGTTGCCCGGCCGCTTCACCGGTGCCCCAGAACAGATCCGCGCGAACCTCGCCGGCAATCGCGCCGCCGGTATCCTGCGCCGCCACCGGGCGCACCAGTGCAGTGCCATCCGGTTTAGTGGTTGATAGCCACAACAGACTGCCCAACGGAATCACTTTGCGATCCACCGCCGCGCTGTAGCCGGCAGTTAGCGGCACATTCAACGAGCCGCGCGGGCCTTCGTTGCTGTCCGGGTTGCGGGTGAAGAACACGTAGCTCGGGTTACTGCCGAGCAGTTCGGGGATGCGCGACGGATTGGCCTTGGCCCAATTGCTGATCGCGTTCATGGTCACGTCTTCTTTCTTCAGCTCACCCTGCTCGACCAGCCAGCGGCCGATCGGGCGATACGGGTGCCCGTTCTGATCGGCGTAGGCGATGCGCAGCTGTTTGCCGTCCTCGGTCTGAATCCGCCCGGAACCCTGGATCTGCAGGAATTGCAGGTTCATCGGGTCGGTCAGATAAGCCACCACTGGGGCTTTAACTCCCTTCGATTCGATAGTTGCGGCATCGTCGTACGGTTTGAGTACCCGACCTTCAAGGCGACCGCGCAGGCGTTTGCCTTTGAGTTCGGGATAAATGCTGTCCAGCGAGACGATGATCATGTCTTCCGGCACGCCATACACGGGCACATTGGCCGTGTCGGTCGGCGTCAAACTGCCGGGGTAGACCGGTTCGTAGTAACCGGTGATCAAGCCGTTGGGGTTGTCGTTTTCAGCGCGCAGGCCGTAGACGTCGAGATTTTGTTTGAGGAAGGCGCGAATCTCGTCAGCACTTTGCGGCACGTTGGCTGCAGCGGCGCAGGTGTTGCCCCAGACTGCATCAGCCTTGAGCCGGGTGCATGCGCTGCGCCACGAACCGAAGCCAGCGACCAGATCGCTGTCGGACACTGTCGGCAGGGCTTCCCATGTGGCGCTGGAATAAGTGGCCAGCGCGTGGGTTTTTGGCTTGGCAGTATCGCCACCGGTGCAGCCGGCGAGGATCGCCAGCAGTGGAAGCGTGACGAGCAGCGGGTGTCGCCAGGCCTTGAGACGGCTGTTCATGGAGTAGTTCCTGTGTCGGTCGCCCGATTGCTCCATGCGCTCGAACAACCCGTATTTTTAATAGGGCTATTGGTGTTTGGTGGTGACGCGAGGATACTGGCCGCCGAATTCCGTGACCTGAGGCCACCATGACTCTTAAACGCATTTCTGTTGTATTGCTGGCCTGTCTGACCTTGTCCGCCTGTGGCGGTGTCGATCCGAATTCTCCGCTGGGCCAACGCAAAGCGATCTTCAAGCAAATGCTCAAAACCGGCGAAGACCTGGGCGGCATGTTGCGTGGGCGCATTCCGTTCGACGGGCCGAAGTTCGCCGAAGGCGCGGTCAAGCTCGATGCGTTGTCCCATGAACCGTGGAAGCATTTCCCGCAAGTTCGCGAGGAAGATCACACTAGCGCCAAGGACGATGTCTGGAAGCAGCAGGCCCGTTTTCAGGAAATGGCCCGCAACCTTGAAGCGGCCACCGGTGAATTGGTGATCGCCAGTCAGGTTCAGCCTTACAAGGCCAGCAATCTCGGGCCGGCAGTGCAGAAAGTGGAAGATGCCTGCAGCGCTTGCCATAAACAGTTTCGCGATCATTGATGTTTAAAAGATCGCAGCCTGCGGCAGCTCCTGCATTGATCAGGTTAGAAGCTGCCGCAGGCTGCGATCTTTTGATTTTTACTTATCGATTTCGTCCAGCGCGTCCTGCAATTCCTTACGCGACTCGGCGAGTTTGTCTTTGCGCTTGTTGATCTTCTCCGGGTCGCCTTTTTTCATCGCCTTGTCGAGATCAGCCTGACGCTTGCTCACTTCGTGCTTGGCTTCAAGCACCTTGTTTTCGCGTTCTTTCTTCAGGCCGGCGTCGGTGCAGTGCTCAGTCACTTCACTCAGAGCCGTTTCCAGACCCGCCTGCTGGTCGGCATTGCCGCGCGACTTGGCCTGTTCGATCTGGTTCATGATGCCCTGCTTTTTCGCAGCGCAGCCGGTCAGGCCCGGAGCATCTTCGTCGGCCATTACGGGGGCGGCCATCACGCCGCAAAGGGTCAGCATGGCGAGCGGTGCAAGAAATTTCATAAAAGCTCCATGTGCAAAGGCAATCGGGTCGGTCAGGCACTGCGCTGTTGGAGCGCTTGGGCTACCGATGGGTTCCCGGCGCACCGGGATTGCGTAGTCAGAAACCGTCGATTCCGGCGGCACGTAAGGTTTCGCTCAAGGCCAGTACCTGCGGGTCGCGAAAGAATGCGCTCAATTGCGCTGCGCGTCCCGGGCCGATACCGGCTTCGGCCTGCCATTGTTCGGTGTCGCGTTGTGCCAGCGCCTGCCACGAGTCAGGCAGGTGTGCCTGACCGCTTGGCGGTAAGCCCAAGGCTTTGAGCCACTGGGCGAAGGGCCGTTGGCGGGCGCTGTGAAAACTGTGCATCAGGCGTTCGCTGCTGCGCTCGCCGAAGCCGGCAATGTTAGCAAGCTCTGGCGCGTCGAGGGTCAACCAATCCAGCAGGTTGTTCACACGGCGTGTTTCGAGAAGTTTCTCCCAGGTTCCGCGACCGACATGTTGCATTGCCAGTCCTTGTTTGCCACTGAGCCAGGTCAGGCGCGCGAGAAACTGGTTTTCGCAGCCGGGGGTGGGTTGCCAGCAGCTCAAGCTGTGAAAGTGGTCGGCGTTGGGGATGTTGAGGTTTGTGCGTTCGGCGGCGCGCAGCACCACGCTGTCGAGCCGTGGAATGGTCAGGCCGGCGAGGCTGATTGCCACTTGGTCACCGGGGCGGATATCCAGGTCTTGCCAGCGTTTGAAGGAACTGGCGCTGACCCGTTTGATTTCCCGGTCATCGAGCATGACGGGTTTGAGTTCGAGTACTGGCGTGATACGCCCGGTGCGCCCGATCTTGAAGGTGACCTTGCGCACTTCGGCCAGCGCTTGAGCAAAAGGATACTTCCACGCAACTGCCCAATACGGAGCGCGAGCCTGCCAGCGCTCGGCGGGTAGTCGTTGGCTCTGGCGCAATACCACGCCGTCAGTGGCAAAGGGCAGGGGTGAGCGATACCAGTGATCGCGCCATTTCTGTGCGGCAGCAAAGTCGGCGACAGGATGGCTGTACGGTTCAATCGTGGCGAAACCCAGCGTCGCCAACGTGCCGACTCGTTCGGGCAATTGCGCTGGGCCTTGTGGCCAGTCCCAGACAAACAGTCCGATACCGCAGGCTTGCGCGGCATCCAGGGTTTTGCGTCCCATCAGTCCTGCGACGGTGGAGCGAGCGTTAACGCTGCCGGATCGAGCTTGCACGTGCTCATTCAAGCGCCAGTAGAGTTCGCCCTGCACCAGCATATCCAGCGGTTGTGTCAGGCGTTGAGGAATGGCGCCGATCTTCTGCGCTGATGGCGTCCAGTCTTGCCCACGAACCCCGTCACCGCGACTGATGACCTGTTGCAAAACGCCCGCGCGATAAATCAGCGTCACTGCGACGCCGTCGACTTTGGGTTGTATCCAGACGTCCTTGCGATCACGTAGCCAGGCCCCCATGGCCTCATCTTTGTGGATTTTATCCAGGCCGGTATGGGCGATGGGGTGCGCGTTTGAGCCTGAAACTGTGCGCAAAGGATCGGGTGGCGAGGGCAATTTGAAACACGCTCGCCATTCGTTCAGTTGCGCAAGGGATTGGTCGTAGAGTTCGTCGGCAATCAGTGAGCGGCCTTCGCGGTGATAGGCGTCGTCCCATTGGTCTATCTGTTTTTGCAGGGTGGCGATTTCGCTTTTTGCTTGAGTGGCTGGCCGTTGCGGGCAATCGGCGTAGGCATTGAGGGTCGTACAGGCGACGAGGAAAACAGACAGCAGGCGCAGCGTGGCAAGCATCGTGAGCGTCCTTGCTCAAGGGGAATGCTTGAAGGTTAGGCGAAGATATTTACTTCGCCGGATGGGTGTTTTACGGCTTGTTTCTGTGCAGTAAAAAAGCCCCTCACCCTAACCCTCTCCCTGAGGGAGAGGGGACTGACTGAGTGGTTTGTTGAATGTGCATCGACCTGAACGTTCTGAGTTGAACTCTTTGATGCTGGCATGAAAAAGCCCCGCACGGCGCGAACCGTGCGGGGCTTTTTGTACCGCCGGGGGAAGTCTTACAGGCCAGCAGCAGAACGCAGGGCGTCGGCGCGGTCGGTTTTTTCCCAGGTGAACGTGGTGAAGGTGTCTTCGCCAACGGTCTTGGTCTCTGGCGTGCGACCGAAGTGGCCGTACGCTGCAGTTTCCTGGTACATCGGGTGCAGCAGATCGAGCATGGTGGTGATTGCGTATGGACGCAGGTCGAACACTTCACGTACCAGTTTGACGATCTTGTCATCGCTGATCTTGCCGGTGCCGAAGGTGTTCAGCGAGATCGACGTAGGCTGAGCTACACCGATCGCGTAGGACACCTGAATCTCGCAACGCTCGGCCAGGCCGGCTGCGACGATGTTCTTGGCAACGTAACGGCCAGCGTAGGCAGCCGAACGGTCAACCTTCGATGGATCCTTGCCGGAGAACGCACCGCCGCCGTGACGGGCCATGCCGCCGTAGCTGTCGACGATGATCTTGCGACCAGTCAGACCGCAGTCACCTACCGGGCCGCCAATGATGAACTGGCCGGTCGGGTTGATGTGGAACTGGGTGTCTTTGCTCAGCAGTTCGGCAGGCAGCACGTGCTTGACGATCAGCTCCATCACGCCTTCGCGCAGGTCTTTGTACGACACTTCAGGGTTGTGCTGAGTCGACAGAACCACAGCGTCGATACCGACAACCTTGCCGCCTTCGTAACGGCAAGTCACTTGCGACTTGGCGTCCGGACGCAGCCAAGGCAGCAGACCCGATTTACGGGCTTCGGCCTGGCGCTGTACCAGCTGGTGCGAGAATGTAATCGGGGCTGGCATCAAAACGTCGGTTTCGTTGCTGGCGTAGCCGAACATCAGGCCCTGGTCGCCAGCGCCCTGATCTTCAGGCTTGGCACGGTCAACACCCTGATTGATGTCCGGGGACTGCTTGCCGATGATGTTCATCACGCCGCAGGTCGCGCCGTCGAAGCCGACGTCGGAGCTGTTATAGCCGATGTCGAGAATCACGTTACGCACGATCTCTTCCAGATCGACCCAGGCGCTGGTGGTGACTTCACCGGCAACGATAGCCACGCCGGTCTTGACCAGAGTTTCCACGGCAACGCGTGCGTGTTTGTCCTGGGTAATGATGGCGTCCAGCACCGCATCGGAAATCTGGTCGGCGATTTTGTCCGGATGTCCTTCGGACACGGACTCGGAGGTGAAGAGGGAGTATTCGCTCATCTCGATGTTTTCCTGAATTTACCGATGGTGAGTGTCGCCAGCCGGTCGCTGAAAGTGGCGGACCTGGATCTGGAAACCATTACGTAAGCCTACATAGAGGCTGTCCCCGGGAACGAGTCCCGCAGCGGTGGCCCAACGGGCCAAATCGTCCTGTTCAAACCCCAACCACAGATCACCGCAGGCCTCCCTGGCCCAACTCTGGTTGTGGCTACATAACTCTGTCACGAGCAGACTACCGCCCGGTTGCAGCAGGTCGGCCATGTGCTTGAGCGCATCGGCCGGCGCGGCGAAATGGTGCAACACCATGTTCAACACTACGCAATCAGCCTTGAGGCTTGTGCCGTTCAATGCATCGGCCAATTGCAGGCTGACGTTAGCCAGCTGTTCACGTTCACATACCTGACGCGCCAGTTCGAGCATCGCCGGGCTGTTGTCCAGCGCGGTGACGGTGCCGAAGCGCCGCGCCAGTTCCGGCAGAAAAGCACCATCGCCGGGGCCGACTTCAATGGCCGTGGCTGCACCATTGAAGTTCAGTTTGTCGAGCAGGGCCAGCACGCTCTCGCGGTACTGCGGCAGGCCTGCGATCAAGTCTTGCTGGGCACGGAATTTCTCCGCCACCCGGGCGAAAAAGTCCTGGCTGGCGGCGGCACGTTGGCCGTGAACCTGCTCGATGCGCGCTTGCACGTCGTCAGGCAGTGCCAGGTTGTCGACTTCTTCTAACAATGCCGCGTGCAGCTTGCCGCCGAGCAGTTCGGTGTGGGGCAGGGCGCGGCGATAGAAAATCGCGTTGCCTTCACGGCGGGTCGCCACCAGGTCGGCTTGAGCCAGTACCTTCAGGTGATGACTCATGCCGGACTGGCCAATGCCGAAAATCTGCGCCAGCTCCAATACGCCGAACGAGTCGTTGGCCAGCGCGCGCAAGACATTCAGCCGCAACGGATCACCGCCGGCCTTGCACAGGGCCGCCAGCTCGTCGCAATCGTCATGGCGAATGGAAGGCACGCGTAAATTCATAGGGCCGCAGTCTAGAGACGGGGGGAATTCATCGCAAGGCCAATATCAAAAAGTTTTGATATTGCTCGATAAATGGCACTTCTCACGAGACGGTCAACTCTACAAACGAGTAGCGGAAAGGTTTCACCAACAGAAAGCGCCGCTATCCATTGGAAAAACGCCCCCCGATGACTATCTGTCATTGCCCCGAGGCGCTCCGGTGAGGGAAAATGCCCTCCTTTTTTCCGTTTCAATCTATTCACACCCAGGAGATCAGCGATGCCTAGCCGTCGTGAGCGTGCCAACGCCATTCGTGCCCTCAGCATGGATGCCGTGCAAAAAGCCAACAGCGGCCATCCCGGTGCCCCAATGGGTATGGCAGATATTGCCGAAGTGCTTTGGCGCGACTACCTCAAGCACAACCCGAGCAATCCATCGTTCGCCGACCGTGACCGCTTCGTGCTGTCCAACGGCCACGGCTCGATGTTGATCTACTCGCTGCTGCACCTGACCGGTTATGACCTGTCGATCGAAGACCTCAAGCAGTTCCGTCAACTGCACAGCCGCACCCCGGGCCACCCGGAATTCGGTTACACCCCGGGCGTTGAAACCACCACCGGCCCGCTGGGTCAGGGTCTGGCCAACGCCGTCGGTTTCGCCCTGGCTGAAAAAGTCCTGGCGGCGCAGTTCAACCGTCCGAACCACAACATCGTCGACCACCACACCTACGTGTTCCTGGGTGATGGCTGCATGATGGAAGGCATTTCCCACGAAGTCGCTTCGCTGGCCGGTACGCTGGGTCTGGGCAAGCTGATTGCGTTCTACGATGACAACGGCATCTCCATCGACGGCGAAGTCGAAGGCTGGTTCACCGATGACACCCCGAAGCGTTTCGAAGCCTACAACTGGCAAGTGATCCGCAACGTTGACGGTCACGACCCGGAAGAGATCAAGACCGCTATCGAAACCGCGCGCAAGAGCCCGCTGCCGACCCTGATCTGCTGCAAGACCACCATCGGTTTCGGCTCGCCGAACAAACAGGGCAAAGAAGACTGCCACGGCGCCCCACTGGGTGACGCGGAAATCGCCCTGACCCGTCAGGCGCTGAACTGGAACCACGGTCCGTTCGAAATCCCGGCTGACATCTATGCCGAGTGGGATGCCAAGGAAAAAGGTCGCGCGGCCGAAGCCGAGTGGGATCAGCGTTTCGCTGCTTACTCCGCTGCGTTCCCGACCGAAGCCAACGAACTGGTGCGTCGCCTGAGCGGCGAACTGCCGGCCGACTTCTCCGAAAAAGCTTCGGCTTACATCGCTGAAGTCGCGGCCAAAGGCGAAACCATCGCCAGCCGTAAAGCCAGCCAGAACACCCTGAACGCGTTCGGCCCGTTGCTGCCGGAACTGCTCGGCGGCTCCGCTGACCTGGCCGGTTCCAACCTGACCCTGTGGAAAGGTTGCAAAGGCGTCAGCGCTGAAGATGCCAGCGGCAACTACATGTATTACGGCGTGCGCGAATTCGGCATGACCGCAATCATGAACGGCGTCACCCTGCACGGCGGCCTGGTGCCTTACGGCGCGACCTTCCTGATGTTCATGGAATACGCCCGCAACGCCGTGCGCATGTCGGCGCTGATGAAGAAGCAAGTGATCCACGTCTACACCCACGACTCCATCGGTCTGGGCGAAGACGGCCCGACGCACCAGCCGATCGAGCAACTGACCAGCCTGCGTACCACACCGAACCTCGACACCTGGCGTCCAGCCGATGCCGTTGAATCGGCCGTGGCCTGGAAAAACGCTCTGGAGCGTAAGGACGGCCCTTCGGCACTGATCTTCTCGCGTCAGAACCTGCAACACCAGGAACGTGATGCCGGCCAGATTGCCGACATCAGCCGTGGCGGTTACGTGCTGAAGGACTGCGCAGGCGAGCCTGAGCTGATCCTGATTTCGACCGGTTCGGAAGTGGGTCTGGCGGTTCAGGCGTACGACAAGCTGACCGAGCAGGGCCGTAAAGTGCGCGTGGTTTCCATGCCGTGCACCAGCGTGTTCGATGCTCAGGACGCGGGCTACAAGCAAGCCGTGCTGCCGCTGCAGGTCAGCGCCCGTATCGCGATCGAAGCGGCGCACGCCGACTTCTGGTTCAAGTATGTGGGTCTGGAAGGTCGCGTGATCGGCATGACCACTTACGGCGAATCGGCTCCGGCTTCGGCACTGTTCGAAGAGTTCGGCTTCACCCTGGAAAACATCCTGGGTCAGGCTGAAGAACTGCTGGAAGACTGATCCGGAAAAGATGTCGCCTGAGCTGACGTCTTCGCGAGCAGGCTCGCTCCCACTTTGGAATGCATTTCCCTGTAGGAGCGAGCCTGCTCGCGAAAGCGTTGGTTCGGGCAACATCGCACTGCCTGATTCACCACGGTAATCGAGAACCCCATGCCTCAACCGCGTCCCTACAAAGTTGCACTCAACGGCTACGGCCGGATTGGTCGTTGCGTCTTGCGTGCGTTGTTTGAGCGAGGCGAGAAAGCCGGGTTTGAAATTGTCGCGATCAACGATCTGGCGGACATGGCCAGCATCGAATACCTGACACGCTTCGACTCCACCCACGGCCGTTTTCCCGGCGAAGTGCGAGTAGAGGGCGATTGTCTGCATATTAATGGCGACTGCGTGAAGGTTTTGCGCAGTGGCACTCCCGAAGGCATCGATTGGGCGTCGCTGGGCGTCGATCTGGTGCTTGAGTGTTCCGGTGCCTACAACACCCGTGAAGACGGCCAGCGCTTTCTCGACGCCGGTGCGCCACGGGTGTTGTTCTCGCAGCCGATGGCCAGCGAGGCGGATGTCGACGCCACCATCGTTTATGGCGTCAATCAGGATTGCCTGACCGGCAACGAATTGCTGGTGTCCAACGCCTCCTGCACCACCAACTGCGGCGTGCCGTTGTTGCGTTTGCTCGATAAGGCGATCGGTCTCGATTACGTGTCGATCACCACGATTCACTCGGCGATGAACGATCAGCCAGTGATCGACGCCTATCACCACGAAGACCTGCGCCGCACGCGTTCGGCGTTCCAGTCGGTGATCCCGGTGTCCACCGGTCTGGCGCGTGGCATCGAGCGCCTGCTGCCGGAACTTGCCGGGCGAATTCAGGCCAAAGCCGTACGCGTGCCGACGGTCAACGTGTCCTGCCTCGACATCACGATGCAGACCGCCACCGCGACCGACGCCAATGAGGTCAACCGGATCCTGCGCGAGGCCGCCACCAGCGGTCCGCTCAAAGGCCTGCTCGCCTACACCGAGCTGCCGCACGCCAGTTGTGATTTCAACCATGACCCACATTCGGCCATCGTCGATGCCAGTCAGACCCGTGTTTCCGGCCCCAAGCTGGTGAACATCCTGGCCTGGTTCGACAACGAATGGGGTTTTGCCAACCGAATGCTGGACGTTGCAGAACACTATCTGCAAACAGCAACTTCAAAAAAACCGTAGGAAGTGCGACCCATGACCGTGTTGAAGATGTCCGACCTCGATCTGCAAGGTAAGCGCGTATTGATCCGCGAAGACCTCAACGTCCCAGTCAAGGACGGTGTTGTCACCAGCGACGCGCGTATCCTGGCTTCGCTGCCGACCATCAAGCTGGCCCTGGAAAAAGGCGCGGCCGTGATGGTCTGCTCGCACCTTGGCCGTCCGACCGAAGGCGAGTTCTCTGCCGAGAACAGCCTCAAGCCTGTCGCCGACTACCTGAGCAAGGCCTTGGGCCGCGAAGTGCCGCTGGTGGCTGATTATCTCGGCGGCGTTGACGTCAAGGCCGGCGACATCGTGCTGTTCGAAAACGTGCGCTTCAACAAAGGCGAGAAAAAGAACGCCGACGAACTGGCCCAGCAATACGCCGCCCTGTGTGACGTGTTCGTCATGGACGCATTCGGCACCGCTCACCGCGCCGAAGGTTCGACCCATGGCGTGGCCAAGTTCGCCAAAGTCGCCGCTGCTGGCCCGTTGCTGGCCGCTGAGCTGGACGCGCTGGGGAAAGCGCTGGGCGCCCCGGCTCAGCCAATGGCAGCCATCGTTGCCGGCTCCAAGGTGTCGACCAAGCTCGACGTACTGAACAGCCTGAGCCAGATCTGCGATCAACTGATCGTCGGCGGCGGCATCGCCAACACTTTCCTCGCGGCAGCCGGTCACCCGGTTGGCAAGTCGCTGTACGAACCGGATCTGCTCGACACCGCACGTGCCATCGCTGCGAAAGTCAGCGTGCCATTGCCGGTGGACGTAGTAGTCGCCAAAGAGTTCGCCGAAACCGCTGAGGCCACCGTCAAGCTGATCGCTGACGTCGCGGCTGACGACATGATTCTCGATATTGGCCCGCAAACCGCGGCCAACTTCGCTGAACTGCTGAAATCGTCGAAAACCATTCTGTGGAACGGTCCGGTCGGCGTGTTTGAATTCGACCAGTTCGGCAACGGCACCAAAGTGCTGGCCCAGGCCATCGCTGAAAGCTCGGCGTTCTCCATCGCTGGCGGTGGCGACACCCTGGCTGCGATCGATAAATATGGCGTGGCTGAGCAAATCTCCTACATTTCCACCGGCGGTGGCGCGTTCCTCGAATTCGTCGAGGGCAAAGTGCTGCCAGCCGTAGAAGTCCTGGAAAGCCGGGCCAAGGCCTGAGGCCGCCCGTTTGGCCAGGCAAAGGAGTGTTTACATGGTCAAGTCGTTAGCGCTGTTGTTGCTGACCGGTACGCTGGCGGCCTGCGGGAGTAACCCGAAGGCCGAAGCCACGCCGGCGCCGAGCGAGTCGCAGAAGGGCTGCTATCAGGCCGACTGGCAGGCCGAAACCAACCCGGTGCTGAACAAGCGCTCGGGGCCGGACGGCCTGGACAAATACGAGACGCAAACCCCGGCCAAGGAACATGGTTGTCCTTGACGGGTCTGACTCTTTAACTCAGGGCTGGCGGCATGCGCCGTCAGTCGAGGAACACGGATGAAAGGCTTGATCGCCATTGCGGCGTTGGCATTGTTGGGCGGTTGCGCGCAGTTGAACCTGTTTCAGTCGTCTGCCCCGGCGGACAACTGGACCAACTGGACCTGCGACAGCCAGGCCAAGGTGCTGTGGCGTTACGCCGATGCCGGTCAGAAGGAAGTCGACGTTCGACTGGGTGGCGGTGATCAGGTCTATCGCCTGAAAGAAGAGCCGGGCGCCTCGGGCACGCTGTACAGCGACGGCATGCTGGCATTTCACGTCAAGGGAGAGGAAGGCCTGGTGTACTGGGTCGCCACCAATGACCTGATCGGCCGCGGCTGCAAAGCGCAGTAATTGACACACCACAGTTCTAATGTGGGAGCGAGCCTGCTCGCGAAAGCGGTCTGACAGGCACTGCATCAGCGACTGCAAGATTGCTTTCGCGAGCAAGCTCGCTCCCACAGGGGATCTGTGCAGTTCTCAGGATTTTGCTTTATCGAATCACCAGACCGGGCCTCAACCCCCGATCTGCAATCACTTGAATAGCCGCCGCCGCTCCGGCAGGCTGGCACGATTAACGACCCTCAACCGGGAGAGACACACACAATGGCACTTATCAGCATGCGCCAGATGTTGGACCACGCAGCCGAATTCGGCTACGGCGTTCCAGCCTTCAACGTCAACAACCTTGAGCAGATGCGCGCCATCATGGAAGCCGCTGACAAGACTGACTCCCCGGTGATCGTTCAGGCTTCGGCCGGCGCTCGCAAATACGCCGGCGCGCCTTTCCTGCGTCACCTGATCCTCGCCGCGATCGAAGAATTCCCGCACATCCCGGTGTGCATGCACCAGGACCACGGCACCAGCCCTGATGTCTGCCAGCGTTCGATTCAACTGGGCTTCAGCTCGGTGATGATGGACGGCTCGCTGGGCGAAGACGGCAAGACCCCGACCGACTACGACTACAACGTCCGTGTTACCCAACAAACCGTGGCCATGGCGCACGCCTGCGGCGTTTCGGTAGAAGGCGAGCTGGGCTGCCTGGGTTCGCTGGAAACCGGCATGGCCGGTGAAGAAGACGGCATCGGCGCCGAAGGCGTTCTGGATCACAGCCAGATGCTGACCGACCCGGAAGAAGCCGCTGACTTCGTCAAACGCACCCAGGTCGATGCCCTGGCCATCGCCATCGGCACCAGCCACGGCGCCTATAAGTTCACCAAGCCTCCAACCGGTGACGTGCTGGCGATCGACCGCATCAAGGAAATCCACAAACGCATCCCGAACACTCACCTGGTGATGCACGGTTCCTCGTCGGTGCCACAAGAATGGCTGGCGATCATCAACCAATACGGCGGCGACATCAAAGAAACCTACGGCGTCCCGGTTGAAGAAATCGTCGAAGGCATCAAGCACGGCGTGCGCAAGGTCAACATCGACACCGACCTGCGTCTGGCATCCACCGGCGCCATGCGTCGCCTGATGGCCACCAACCCGAGCGAATTCGACCCACGTAAATTCTTCGGCGCGACTGTGACGGCGATGCGCGATGTTTGTATCGCTCGTTATGAGGCGTTCGGCACTGCCGGTAATGCTTCGAAGATCAAACCGATCTCGCTGGAAGCGATGTACCAGCGTTATCTGAAGGGTGAGTTGAACGCCAAGGTTAACTAAGCCTGAGTGTTGAACTGCTTTAAAAGAAACCCGCCGTGAGGCGGGTTTTTTGTGAGCGGTTATGTCGCCTGACGAAGTCATCTAAAAGTAAGAGCAACCCATAATGCTTCGGATATTAAGCTGATCTCGCTGGAGGCTATATACCAGCGTTATCTGAAGGGGCGGCTAAGTGTAAGGTTAACTGATTCATCCTGTTTCATAGGTAATGAAGGATGTCAGCCTTTTGTGAATTTGATTCCATAGGTCTGGCCTGCATTCTGCCCGCCTGCTTTAACGGTAACTGTACCTTCCAAGTAACTATCGGTTCCATCAGATGATTTCATGGCAATAGTCAGAGAACTCGGGCCATGGTTGAGCTCATCTCTATTTTTGGCGTCTGATTTCGCTTGGAGAGTAAAGGCCCTGGTGGGCTTTGTATAGGTGCCAGTGACGACGAAGTCAAGTCCCCAATAGTCCATGTAGCCTTTGCTTATGTTGCCATTTTGCTGGACTAAATCGTCGAATTTGAGTGTGGCGGCATGCTCCTCGCTGGCGTTAAATACGAAGCCATTGTAAGTTTTCATGATGTTTACCTTCTGTGTGTTCAAGTATTAAAGTCAAATAGGTTGTCTCGTATTACGTCGATGAGATTAGGTGAGAAGTTGTTGCAGGTAACCTGTAATAAATGACAGGTTTTAATATTTTTCGCTATAAGGGTTCTGGTTTTTTAATAAAGTAAGGAAGTGGCAAAAGGAGGCAATGTCAAATTGGTCGATTTGTTTGATTAAGATCTCGGTGAAATCGCAAAAAAAAAGGGGCGGATTTATTTATCACGATTCCGTTCCCTTTTTTGTGTCTTTGTCCCCTTTTATTCGCTTGTATCGTGTCAGTCCCGCTAGATCGGCAAGCTGCGCCTGCGTCAGGCCACGATTTATACGTTTTTCGTGTAGTTGAATACCGAGACGGGTGATTAAAGGAGAGTCATTCCATGTTGCGCTCGTCACATTTTGATGTCGATGTTGCGTATGCGGAACATTTAGTCCATTTGGCTTAAGAAACCCGCCATGAGGCGGGTTTTTTGTGGGCGGTTATTCCTTTAGTTCGACATGATCCAGTGCCTGATTCACCGCCAGTTCTCCAAGCATGACCACCTGCGCGATGCCCAGTGCGGTCTTGCGGTGTGAGGTGTCGAGCATGGCGGCGAAGTTGTTGAGCATTTCGCTGGCTGAGCCCAGGGTTTCGCTGGCGTTGGCCAGCAGCGATTCGGTGTTGTACTTCGGGTTGGCGAGGTACATGGGCTCGGGTTTATGCGTGCTGGCCATGATGAAGGCGGAGGGTTTGAGGTAATGGTCGAGGGCGCGTTCGGCGGCGTCGTTGAGTTTTTTGGAATCGAGGGATTCGTAGGGGGATGCGGGATCTGTTTCTGGCGGGTGTGGCGTTGATTTTGTCATTTGCTCGAAACCTGATTGGAGTGCCCCCGCTTTGGCTACTAAATCAAAGTGGAGGCAACTGTACGCAGGTTAGTAGACCGGGGTTTCGAGCAAGCCGGCGCACCCGAAGGTGCCCTGCGCACAGCTACCATCAAGCGCAGGTATGGGAATACCTGACTGACAGATGCTTGTGCACAACGCTTGAAACCACGGGCTACTAAACCCGATCACTGGAAATCAGTGACGCGAATCAAGTTACCGATGGCCCGCCAGGCGCACAAGCCGGCGGATTCTGGCGTAGCGGTAGGCAACGACGCAAGGTGTTGTAGGCATCCGGAAGTAACCGCCGACAGATCTAAACAGCACTGTTTAAAGGTAGGAGCTGCCGAAGGCTGCGATCTTTTGATTTTGTCTTTTCAGAATCAAGAACAAGATCAAAAGATCGCAGCCTTCGGCAGCTCCTACCGTGGGGATTGGGTTATTTGTCGTGATCGATGTCGAGTTTGGAGAAGGTCACTTGCCCACCCTCACTCGTATACCCGGTGTTGTCCTGCACATAAACCCCAGCCTTGAAGTACAACGGCTTGTTGCGCCAGGTCGCACTTATCTGTGAATCCCACTGATATCCCGCCGCACTGACACCCAACGCACCGCCGGGGCTGAGGTGGATGAGGTAGTTGAATTCGCGATCCAGTTTGATCCCGGTGGCGAGGGTGATGACGCGGCTCTCGTCGTCATCCGGATGCATGCGTACCTTGATAACCAAGTTGCCGGTCTCGGTTTTGGTCTTGTACTGGTATTCAAGTTTGACCATCGGCTTCTGGCTTTCATAAGCATGAATCTGGCCGATGACGATCTTGCCGGAGCTCGGCACTTTGTTCACCGTGAGGGTCGCGCGCAGCAGGTTGTCGGCGTCCGGGTAGTACCAGTTGCGCAGGGTGCCGTTGCTGTAGGTTTCACGCAGTTCGGTGCGCGGATAAATGGCGTTTTCGGTTTTTGACCCGGTAACCGGTGACCAGAAGAACAAGGTGCCGGTGTCGGAATGGAAGTACTGATCTTTGAAGCCGTTCACCAGTTTGGAGGTTTCGACGGTGTATGGCGGGCTGCCAACGGGAACGCTGAGGTTCCAGGTTGCGAGATCGATCATGTCGGTTCTTCCACTCAAGTTTCACTGCACGTACGTGCCAGAAGCTCTAGCCCGCACGTTTGGGGGCGGCCTTTATAAGCGCAGAGGGATTTTTTGTTAACGCCCGTTTGGCAGATGATTGACGTCAACATCCTGTCGAAATGCCATCTCTACCGGTTTCCGGGGGCTTCAGCGGTGACCGTTAGTCGGCAAATTCACCCTTTGGTTAAATGATGGCCTGATGACAGCTTCTGCTTTCTTGGATCCAGTACTAGAGTGAAGGCTCAGTATGTGTGCGGTTTTTACTGGAAACCGACCAAAAGTCCCGACAAGAGAAGCAGCATGGAATGCGCGCAACCCCCGCCAGGTGAAGGCAGCTCTGTCCTTTTGATCGTTGATGATTACCCTGAAAATCTGATCAGCATGCGCGCGTTGCTGCAGCGTCAGGATTGGCACGTCCTCACCGCTGCCTCCGGTTTCGAAGCGCTCAATATTTTGCTCTCGCATGATGTCGACCTGGTGCTGCTGGATGTGCAGATGCCCGGCATGGACGGCTTTGAAGTGGCGCGCCTGATGCGTGGCAGCCAGCGCACGCGCCTGACGCCGATTATCTTTCTGACCGCCAACGAGCAATCCCAGGACGCCGTGATCAAGGGCTACGCCAGTGGCGCGGTGGATTACCTGTTCAAACCGTTCGACCCACAGATCCTCAAGCCCAAAGTGCAGGCGTTGCTGGAACACCAGCGCAATCGCCGCGCGCTGCAGCGCCTGAGTCATGACCTGGAAGTGGCGCGCGCCTTCAATGCTTCGGTACTGGATAACGCCGCCGAGGGGATATTGGTGGTGGGCGAGGATGGTTTGATCCGTTTCGCCAACCCGGCGATTTCGCGGTTATTGAATGCTCCGGTAAAGGAGTTGGAAGGTCAGGAGTTTCTCGATTTTCTACAGAAACCGCACATTCCGCTGTGGGCCGATTCCGAGTTTTATGCCAGCTACAAGCGTGGCGAAACGCTAAGGCTGCACGATGCCTTGCTGCGCACCGCGCCCGGCCAGCAGGTGCCGGTGGCCCTGTCCTGCGCGGCGTTGCCCACCGAACAACACGCGATGGTGGTGACCGTGCTGGACATGTCGGTGGTGCGTCACTTGCATCAGCAACTGGAATTTCAAGCAGTGACCGACCCACTGACCGGGTTGCTCAACCGTCGTGGCTTCTACCAGACCGTGGAAAATCTGCTTCTGCGTGGTGAGCGCAGTGATAGCAGTTGGGTGTTGCTGTATCTGGATCTCGACGGCTTCAAACGGGTCAACGATTCACTCGGTCACGACGTCGGCGATCGGGTGTTGCGCTGGGTCTCCGAGCAATTGAAGGCCTGTCTGCGGCCATTCGACATTCTGGCGCGCATGGGCGGCGATGAATTTACCGCGCTGCTGGATCTGGAATTCCCCGAGCAAGCGGCGAAGATTGCCGAAAAACTCATTGAGCGGGTGTCGATCTGTCAGCAGATCGAAGGGTTGGACATCGCCTTGGGCGCCAGTATCGGCATCGCCACTTATCCGGACTGCGGTTCGAACCTCGACGGATTGCTGCGCGCATCCGACATCGCCATGTATGAAGCCAAGCGCGCTGGCCGCCAGCAATACCGTTTCTACGATCACGAAATGAATGGCCGTGCGCGCTCGCGGCTGATGCTCGAGGAAAGCGTGCGCAGCGCCATTGAGAACCGTGATTTCAATCTGGTCTATCAGCCGCAAGTGGCCATCGACACGGGGCAGATTCGTGGTTTCGAAGCCTTGCTGCGTTGGCAGCACCCGAGCGTCGGCGATGTGCCGCCGGGATTGTTTTTGCCATTGCTGGAGGAGGCGCGGCTGATCAGTCGTCTCGGCAGCTGGATCTATCATCGCGGCGCCGGCCAGCGCAAAGCCTGGGAAACCCTGTTTGCCGAAGATCTGGTGCTGGGCGTGAGTTTGAGCAACACCCAGTTCAGTCTGCCGAATCTGGTCACAGAGTTGCGGCAAGTCATGGAGCGACATGCCTTGCAGCCTCGGCAGCTGGAAGTCGAGGTTACCGAAGAAGCGTTGATGCAAAACCCCGACGAGACCCGCAAGCAGTTGCGCTTGCTGCGCAATCTCGGCGTGCGCGTGGCGCTGGACGATTTTGGCTCCGGGCCGTGTTCGCTGGCGCATCTGCGCGATCTGGAGCTGGATACGCTCAAGCTTGATCGCCATCTCATTGCGCGATTGCCGGACTCGAAACGCGACGCCTCACTGGTCAGCACGGTGATCAGTCTGTGCAAACAATACGGTTTGCTGGTGATCGCCGAAGGGGTGGAAACCATCGAGCAATACCAGTGGCTGCAAGCTCACGGCTGCGAGTACGTGCAAGGCTTCCTTGTGGCGCGGCCATTGGTTGCCGAAGACGCCGCAAGTTTTGCCGAACCGTTTGACTGGAGCGCGCTGCCCGGTTGAATTCGCTACACTGGCGGACCTTTTTCGAACCGTGTCGCTTGTCCATGACTGTGTTGAAGTACCTCCAGGCCTATCCCGCGCCATTGCAGGATCAGGTGCGCCAACTGATCGCCGAAGGGCGTCTGGGTGAATACCTGAATCAGCGCTATTCGGGGCGACACGACGTGCAGAGCGACAAGGCCTTGTACAGCTACGCGCTGGACCTGAAACAGGAATACCTGCGCAACGCGCCGGCCATCGACAAGGTGCTGTTCGACAACCGCCTCGACCTGACCCACCGCGCCCTCGGTCTGCACACCACGGTTTCACGGGTGCAGGGCGGCAAGCTCAAGGCCAAGAAAGAGATTCGTATCGCCTCGTTGTTCAAGGACGCCGCGCCGGACTTTCTGAAAATGATCGTCGTGCATGAACTGGCGCACTTCAAGGAGTCGGATCACAACAAGGCGTTCTATAAATTGTGTGAGCACATGCTGCCGGGGTATCACCAGGTCGAGTTTGATCTGCGCGTGTACCTGACCTGGCGGGATATGCAGGCTTAACAGTACGCAACCAGGAAGGTGTGGATGGACGTCAGCAAGACCAAAAGTAGTTTCTACCGCCGCTTGTATGTGGCGTACCTGATCGACAGCGGTCTGGCGCCGAGCGTGCCGACGCTGACCGAAGTCACCGGCATGCCGCGGCGCACGGCGCAGGACACGATTGCGGCGTTGGCGGATCTGGATATCGTCTGTGAGTTCGAGCAGGAAGAGGGCGCGCGTAATCACGCCGGGCGCTATCGGATTCGTGAGTGGGGGGCGATTGATCGTGGGTGGATCGAGCGTAATTTGCGGCAGATCAAGGCTGTTCTTGAGTATCCCTGAAAAGAGCCCCTCACCCTAGCCCTCTCCCGGAGGGAGAGGGGACTGATTGGGGGATATTGGAGAGATACGCCGACGTGAGCGAATTGCTGTGAATCCATAATCGACGCGGTTTTTCAGGTCGATGTCTGACGCAAGACGATAAGGTCAGTCCCCTCTCCCACTGGGAGAGGGCTAAGGTGAGGGCTGTTCAGGCACGACGCATCCCAATGTGTGGAATGTCATCCTCCAGATATTCCTCACCCGCCACGACAAACCCATACTTGCCGTAATACCCCTGCAAATGCGCCTGCGCCGACAGATAGATCGGCACCTGCGGCCAATGCTTTTCGGCCTGCTTCAGCGCCTGCTCCATCATTTCGTGCCCCAGCCCTTTGCCACGCCCCTGCGGTGCGGTAATGACGCGGCCAATTACCACATCACCGCCCTGGGATTCCGGATCCAGCAGGCGCAAATACGCCATCAACTGGTCATCCTCCCAACCCATCAGGTGATAGGTATCGCCTTCCAGATCCTGACCGTCGAGGTCCGGATAAGCGCATTTCTGCTCGACGACGAACACGTCCGAGCGCAGCTTCAACAGCGCGTACAGCTGTTCCTTGCCCAGATCACTGTGATGTTTGCAGACCCATTCGATTGTCATGTGCCGATTCCTTGAACGTGTCGCCCGATACTAAGCGCCTGCGGCAAAGATGTCTTTATGGCGTAAGAGTCTGTGACAAAGGTCAAAATGCCATCATTCCTTTCTCGCAGCCTCGGCGACTTTGTGTAATCTGCAGGAGAGCGCTGTGCACTGGCTGCAATGAGCTAATGTTAGGGCCTGGGTTTTGCCGGTAAGGGGCCTTGGGGTTTTGACTGAAAACATGCTGGGCAACTTGCCCGCTAAGGATTTTCAAGCATGCCGCGTTTGCATCGAGCCTTTGCTTTGATCGGATTGCTCTTGCTGGCTCAGACCGCCGCAGCGGAGAAGCTGCGGCTGGTGTTTGATATCTGGCCACCCTTTACCGACGACACCCTGGTCAACGGCGGACTGGCCACCGATATTGTCAGCACCGCGCTGGCCCGGGCCGGTTATGCCAGCGGTTACGAGCAGGTGCCTTGGGCGCGGGCGCTGCTTGGCGTTGGCGAGGGCCGTTACGATGTGTTAGTCAACGCCTGGTACAACGACGAGCGGACCAGACTCGGGCAGTTTTCCGGGGAATACCTGCTCAACCGCATCCGCTTTCTCAAGCGCAAAGACACACCACTCGACTATTCCAATCTGCAGCAACTGCACACTTATCCGATTGCGGTGGTGCGCGGCTACGCCTATTCGGCGCCGTTCGATGCCGACACGGCGCTGCAGAAAGTCCCTGTGCATAACTTCGCCATGGCCGTGCGCATGCTCGCGGCGGATCGGGTCAAGCTGACGCTGGAAGATGAGTATGTGGCGAAGTATTACCTGGCGCGAGAATCAGCCAGGGTGCGCAACTCGGTGGAGTTTTTGCCCAAGCCGTTGAGTGAGAACAGCCTGCACATTCTGGTCAGCCTGAAGAATCCGCAGCATGAGCAGATTGTCGCGGGGTTTGATAAGGCGATTGCGGCGATGAAGGCGGATGGGAGTTATGACAAGTTGCTTCGCCAGCATGGGATGTGAAGGCTGATCCAGAATCCTCTGTGTGGCTGATGTCCCTATCGCGAGCAGGCTCACTCCTACAATTTGAAATGCGTTCCCCTGTAGGAGTGAGCCTGCTCGCGATGACGCCCTGTCAGCCGCCGCTGATTTCTGAGCTGTCCTTGATCAGATGCGCCGCCAACGTGCGCAACGGTCCGAGTTGCCGGCAGATCAACGCCAATTGCGTCTGCACCAATCGCTGACCCTCATCGATCTCATCAGGCATCTGTTCCAGTTCATTGGCCAGCGCTTCTTCTTCATCACTCTGAATCGCCACCGGCTGCTTGTTCGCCAGCCCTTGGGCGATTTCGTCGATGCTCGTTGCCAGCTTCACCCCGGCACCATCAATCAAATGCTCACGCACATCCGCCGGCAACTGGGTCTCGCGATGCGCGCCCAGCCCTGACAGATAACTCAACAAGGTGTGCGACAACACCAGAAAGCGGAAGCCGACATCCGCTTCCTTCCGGAAATGCCCCGGCTCCATGAGCATGTTCGCCAGCGTCGTCGACAGCGCTGCATCGGCGTTGTGCGCGTTGCGCCGGGCCAGACGATAGGCGAGGTCATCGCTTTTACCAGCGGCGTATTGCTGCATGATCTGGCGCAGGTAGATGCTGTTGCAGGTCAGGGTGTTGGCCAGCACTTTGTTCAGCCGTCGGCCCTGCCAGTCCGGCAGGAACAGGAACACCGTCAGGCCGGCAATCAGGCTGCCCAGCAGCGTATCGAACAGGCGTGGCAGGAACAGTCCGTAACCGTCGCCCACCTGGTTGAAGCAGAACAGCACCATGATGGTGATCGCTGCAGTCGCCAGGGTGTAGCGCGTGGTGCGGTTGGTAAAGAACACCACGCCGGCGGCGATGGCGAAACACGACTGCACCAACGGGCTCGGGAACAGATCGAACAGCGCCCACGCCACGGTCAGGCCGATGGCGGTGCCGAAGATCCGTTGGCCGAGCTTGCGCCGGGTCGCGCCGTAGTTCGGCTGGCAGACGAACAGGGTGGTGAGGATGATCCAGTAACCCTGCGACGGGTGAATCAAATGCACCATGCCGTAGCCGATACTCAGCGCCAGTGGCAGGCGCAGGGCATGACGAAACAGCAACGACGTTGGCGTCAGTTGCGTGCGCAAACGAATCCAGACGTCCTTGAGGTTGCGCGGTGAGCGGTCGAGCAGGCTGCTGTCTGTCGCATCGGCCAAGGCATCCGGATTGCTCGCGTCGCTGAGCAAACGGTCGAGGGTGCCGAGGTTGGCCGCCAGTGCGCGCAACGAACGCAGCAGTCCGCGCCACGCCGGGTTGCTCTGGATACGCAAGTGTTCGAGGGAGGCGTCGAGGTCGCTCAGGGCTTCGGCGAAACTCGCGTCATAAATAAATGGCTGGCGCATCTGGATCGATTCGGCCAGTGCGCGGCAGGCTTTGCCTTGCTGGCGCAGCAGACGCTGGCAGCGGAACAGCACGTCACTGTGGAAGAACGCTTCGGCCAGCGCGTTGTAGGGATAGTGCGAGGAGCTGGCGCGCTCGTGGATATCTTGAGCGAGGAAGTACAGCTTCAGGTAGCGGCTGACTTTCGATCCGGGGCGGCCGTTGCCGACCCGATGCAGAATGATTTCCTTGGCACTGTTCAGCGCCGCCACCACGCGACCGTTTTGCTGGGCCAGTTCCAGCCGCCGGGCTTCGACGTCCATCTGCCGGATCGGCTCGAACAGCGAGGATTTCAGCTTCAGGTAAAACCCCAGCTCACGGAACAACCGCGCCAGACTCTGCTGCACCGGCTGGTTGGAAAACAGCGCCTGCCACACTACCGAGAGCAAGCCGTACCACGCCGCACCGGCGACCAGCAGCATCGGTTCGTGCCAGAAATCGGTGACCGCGCCACCGCGCTGATCAACGCCGATCATCGTGTACACCGACAGAATCAACGTTGCCGAAGCAATCGCGCCATAACGCTCGCCGAGCGCACCGAGCATGGTCAGGCCGAAACTGGCCAGCGCCAGGGCGATGGCAAAGACGATGGGGTAGGGGAAGAGCAATTCCACCGACAGCGCGGCGATGCTGAAACACACCAGCGTCACCGCGAGGGCGTTGAGGCGGCCCTGCCAACTGTCGTCGGTCTCGGCCAGGGCGCTGGCGATAATCCCCAGGAACAACGGGATCAGCAGGCCCATTTCATCCTGATACCAACACAGCGCCATGCTGCCGGTCAGGGCGATGAACACCCGCACGCTGTAGCTGAATTTATCCAGCGCCCACAGGCGCCGCAAAGACTGACGAAACGAGGTCGAGGACATGAAGTGCGAAGGCCTTCCGAGGCGATGCCGCTAAATTGAGCCAGTAATGACGCCGACGCAATGGCGCCGATCACATCTGACAGCAAAAAGTGTTCCTTACTGCATCACACATAACAACTGTAGGAGTGAGCCTGCTCGCGATAGCTGTGTGTCTGTCACCAAATTAGTGGCTGACACACCGCTATCGCGAGCAGGCTCACTCCTACAGGGTTTTGTATTTGGCCTTGAGTTAAGCGTACTGCGCGGCGGCGTAGCCGGAGGCCCAGGCCCACTGGAAGTTGAAGCCGCCCAAGTGACCAGTGACATCGAGCACCTCGCCGATGAAGTACAGGCCAGGGCTTTTCAGCGATTCCATGGTCTTGGACGACACTTCGCGGGTATCGACGCCACCGAGTGTTACCTCGGCCGTGCGATAACCTTCAGTCCCCGCCGGCACGACTTTCCAGCTGCCGAGCTTGTCGGCGATTTCCGCCAGCTCAGCGTGGGTGTATTGCTTCATCGGTTTGGACACGAACCAGTTGTCGGCCAGCAGATTGGCCATCTTCTTGGTGAAGATTTCACCCAGCAGGGTTTTCAATTCACTGTTCGGGCGCTCGGCCACTTGCTGTTGCAACCAGCTCGCCGCGTCGTGATCCGGCAGCAGGTTGATCTCCACCGTATCGCCAGATTCCCAGAACGAGGAAATCTGCAAAATTGCCGGACCGCTGAGGCCTCGGTGAGTGAACAGGATGTTCTCGCGAAAGCTCTGATCGTTGCAGCTGACCAGACAATCCACCGACGTCCCGGACAGCTCGGTGCAGAGTTCCTTGAGCTGATCGGTGATGGTGAACGGCACCAGCCCTGCGCGGGTCGGCAGCAATTCATGGCCGAACTGCTTGGCCACTTGATAACCAAAACCGGTGGCGCCCAGCGTCGGGATCGACAGCCCGCCGGTGGCAATCACCAGCGACTGGCACTGAACCTGTCCGAGGGTAGTGTCGAGCAGGTAACCGCTCTCGACTTTCTCGATGGTCTGGATCGACGTGTCGAGGTGCAGCTCGACACCGGCCTGATCGCACTCGGTCAGGAGCATTTCGAGGATGTCGCTGGATTTGTTATCGCAGAACAACTGGCCGAGTTTTTTCTCGTGGTACGGCACGGCGTGTTTGCCGACCATGCCGATGAAATCCCACTGGGTGTAGCGCGCCAGTGCGGATTTGCAGAAGTGCGGGTTCTGCGAGAGGAAATTGCTCGGCTCGGTGTACATGTTGGTGAAATTGCAGCGGCCACCGCCCGACATCAGGATTTTCTTGCCGGCCTTGTTCGCGTGGTCGAGCAGCAACACCTGACGCCCACGCCCGGCGGCGGTCAGTGCACACATCAACCCAGCGGCGCCAGCGCCAATGATCACGACTTCGGTAGAGCGCAAAACGGTGTCCTCTGAAATGTCACCACAAAACGAACTGTAGGAGCTGCCGCAGGCTGCGATCTTTTGATCTTGCTCTTTAAAAACAAAGTCAAAAGATCGCAGCCTGCGGCAGCTCCTACAGGGGAGTTACGTTGTTCTTACAGGATACGTACGCGCAGCGAACGGCCCTTGATCTTGCCGTCGTTCAGACGCTGCAAGGCCTGCATGGCCACGGTGCGGTCAACGGCTACATAAGCCTGGAAGTCGAAGATCGCGATCTTGCCAACCTGTGCACCGGGAATCCCGGCATCGCCAGTCAATGCACCCAGAATGTCGCCCGGACGAACCTTGTCTTTACGACCGGCACCGATGCACAGCGTGGTCATCGGCGGTTGCAGCGGGGCCAGGCCCTGAGACTTGAGGTTATCGACCTGATCCCAGTTCAGCGGCGACTTCTGCAGTTGCTCGATGGCTTGTGCACGGTGCGCTTCACCCGGAGCAACCAGGCTGATGGCGATGCCTTTCTCGCCAGCACGACCGGTACGGCCAACGCGGTGAATATGAATTTCCGAATCGCGCGCCAGTTCGACGTTGATCACCATGTCCAGTGCATCGATGTCAAGACCACGGGCGGCAACGTCGGTGGCAACCAGTACCGAAGTACTGCGGTTGGCAAACATCGCCAGCACCTGATCGCGGTCACGCTGTTCCAGATCGCCATGCAGGCCGACGGCGGAAATGCCTTTGGCGGTCAGGTGATCGACGGTTTCCTGCACCTGCTGCTTGGTGAAGCAGAACGCCACGCACGACGCCGGACGGAAGTGGTGCAGGACTTTCGTCACCACGCCCATGCGATCTTCCGGGGAAATCTCGTAGAAACGCTGCTCGATCTGCGTGTCATCGTGGAACGCTTCGGCTTTCACCGTTTGCGGATCACGCATGAATTTCGACGCCAGTTGCTTGATGCCCACCGGGTAAGTCGCGGAGAACAGCAGGGTCTGACGACGCTCCGGGGTCTTGACGATGATGTCTTCGATGGCGTCGTAGAAACCCATGTCGAGCATGCGATCGGCTTCGTCGAGGATCAAAGTGTTCAGACCATCCAGCACCAGCGAGCCTTTGCGCAGGTGCTGCTGGATGCGGCCCGGGGTGCCGACGATGATGTGCGCGCCGTGTTCCAGCGAAGCGATCTGCGGGCCGAAGGACACGCCGCCGCACAGGGTCAGGACTTTGATGTTGTCTTCGGCACGGGCCAGACGACGGATTTCCTTGGCGACCTGGTCGGCCAGCTCGCGCGTCGGGCAGATCACCAGGGCCTGGCAACCGAAGTAGCGCGGGTTGATCGGATTGAGCAGGCCGATGCCGAACGCGGCGGTCTTGCCACTGCCGGTCTTGGCCTGGGCGATCAGGTCCATCCCCTTGAGGATCACCGGCAAGCTCTGCGCCTGGATCGGCGTCATCTGGGCATAACCGAGGGATTCGAGGTTAGCCAGCATGGCGGCGGACAGCGGCAGAGTATTAAAAGCGGTGGCGATGGTGGTCACGGGACTGGCCTGCAAAACAAAATGTCGCGCAGTGTAGCAGCCCCGTGCCACTTTCTTCGAAAGTTCTGGACGAACAGTGGTTAATGTTCGATGTGTTCTTCCGGGCGTTTGGCGCGGCGGCCGTCTTCTTTCGACAGTTGCGAGAAGATCGTCGCAGCGAGCATCGCCATGATGCCGACGGTGACGAAGGTCAGCTGGAACGCGCCGAGCACGGTTTCCACGCCATCGTTGCCGACCTCAGCGGTAAACCCACCGAGCAATGCACCAGCGCAGGCAACGCCAAGACTCAACGACAACTGCGCGACCACCGAGAGCAAGCTGTTGCCGCTGCTGGCGCTCGCATCGTCGAGGTCGATCAGGGTCACGGTGTTCATCGCCGTAAATTGCAGCGAGTTGATCGCGCCGAGAATCGCCAGCAAACACAACAGCAGCCAGTACGGCGTCTGCTCGCTGACCAGGCCCATGCTCGCCAGCATGATCCCCAGCGCCAGCGTGTTGCCGGTGAGGACGATGCGATAGCCGAGCCGTTCGATCAGCGGTCGCGCCACCCACTTGGCGATCATCGCCGCAGCCGCCAGCGGCAGCATGCTCATCCCCGCTTGCGACGGTGAGTAGCCCAGCGCCACTTGCAGCAGCAACGGCACCAGAAACGGCAGCGCACCGCTGCCCAGACGGGCGAACAGATTGCCGAGAATGCCGACGGCAAAGGTACGGGTCTTGAACAGCGACGGTGCGAACAGCGGGTTTTCGATGTGCCCGGCGCGCAACCAGTACGCCGCCAGACAGGCCATGCCACCGAACAGCAGCAACATTACGCGCAGGTGCGGCAGGTGCAATTCGCCGAGGCCTTCCATGGCGATGGTGATCAGAATCATCGCCGCGCCGAACAGCAGGAAACCCAGACTATCGAAGCGCGTGCGCTCGGTGCCGCGCAGGTCGGGAATGAATTTCCACACCGCGTAGCAACCGATCACGCCGACCGGCAGGTTGATCAGGAAGATCCAGTGCCATGTCAGGTATTCAACCATCCAGCCGCCCATGGTCGGGCCGATCAGCGGGCCGAGCAGGCCGGGTATGGTGATGAAGCCCATGATTCGTACAAGTTCGGATCTAGGATAGGCGCGCAGCACCACCAGTCGCCCGACCGGCAGCATCAGCGCACCGCCCAGGCCCTGAATGACACGGGCGCCAATCAGCATGCTCAGGCTGCTCGACAGCGCGCAGAGCAGTGAGCCGAAGCTGAACAGCAGGATCGCGCCGAAGAAGATTTTCTTGGTACCGAAGCGGTCGGCGATCCAGCCCGACGCCGGAATCAGCAAGGCCACGGTGAGCATGTAGGCGATGATCACGCCTTGCATGCGCAACGGGTCTTCGGCGAGATCGCGAGCCATGGCCGGCAGCGCGGTGTTGAGGATGGTCCCGTCGAGGGACTGCATGAAGAAAGCGATAGCGACGACCCACGGCAACCAGCGGGCGGTGATGGCGTCGAGAGGCGGGCGGTTGGGCATGGAACCTCTGAGAGTGTGGGTCAGGCGGAACACTACACTGTGGGAGCTGGCTTGCCAGCGATGAGGGCGGCAGATTCAACATCGTTTTCGTCTGAAAGTCCGCCATCGCTGGCAAGCCAGCTCCCACAGGTGTTGCAGCTTTGCGGTATTACAGGGTCAGGGTCAAACGGCTCACCAGCGCCCCCGGCAGCAACGCCGACGAGGTATTGCGCTGGCTGTACGTACTCGCCGACAGCAGCAACTCACGCTCGGCGGTCAACGCTTCCAGCTGCGAACCGAGCAGGCTGTAAGCGCTGTCATCGAAGCGCATGGTGCTGACCGGCGCCTGGATCTCGCCGTTCTCGACCCAGAACGTCGCGAAGCGGGTCATGCCAGTCATGCGCGCCGCCGGCTGATCCGAGTAGTTCAGGTACCACAGGTTGCTGATGTACAGCCCGGTGCCCAACTGCTTGAGGATCTCTGCTTGCGACAGATCACCCGCCGCCATGTTCAACGCACTCGGCATTTCACCACCGCCGGCGCCGTTGGCGGTCAGCCCGTATTCGGCGGCACTGCGCGAGCCGACCAGTTGATCACCGGCCTTGCCTTCGACGATCAGCCGCAGATCGCTGCGCGGATAACCTTCGCCGGAAAACGCCGGGCTCAACGATTCGCTGACTTTCTCATCCAGCGACACCAGCGGACTGAACGTCTGATCGCCGACATACAGCTTCTGCAACGGGCTGCTCTTGCTCGCGATCGACTGCGCCGAGAAACCGCCCCAGCTCAGCATACCCATGATTTCTTCCAGCGCTGCCGGTGCCAGGTACGCGCGGTATTGCCCCGGCGCCAGGGTGCGCAGCGGGCGACCGAGAAACTCCAGTTGCTCGCGCGCCTGAGCAAAGCGCTTGGCAAAACCTTCGCTGCTCCAGTCGTGCCCGGCGTAGCTGGCTTTCACCGCTTCACCGTTCTCGTGAAACAGGCTGAAATCGAAGTTGAAGCTGTTGGCCTGATGCCAGCCGAACGCCCCCGAAGAACTGGCGAAACCACGACTGATCGGACCGGCAGCATAAAATCCGACCAGATCCAGACCTTCAGCGGCAGCGCAGATTTCATCGACAACCTGTTCGGTATCCGGCAGCGGATGCTCCTGCACGTTCTGGCTCTGCCAGCCGTTGTGATTGAGCAGCAAGTACGGATCCTGCGGCAGCAGCGGCAGGGTTTCGCGCAGTTGTTGCAGGCCTTCGGCGAGGCGTTGCAGATCGCCTTCCTGATCACCGGACAAAGTGACCTGCAGGTCGGCGTGACGCCCGTCGTTGATCAGCTTCAGAACGATGTTGGCTTGCTGTACTTGCCCGGCCTGACGCACCTTGGCGTGATTGAAACGCACGAACGCCGAGGATTCGGCGGCGTAGCTGAGGGTGAACTGCTCCGGCTCGCGCACGCTGTCGCGCAGCCAATTGACCATGACCTTGAAGGCGTCGGACTGACTCTTCGAAATGCTCATCAGGCGTCTCCCCCAAACACATCAACGTTGCTGAATACGCAGGCCGGCGAAGCGTGGCCGACGCGGATCACCTGGTTCGGTTCACCCTTGCCGCAGTTCGGCGTGCCCAGCACCTTGACGGTGTTGGCGTCGCCGACGGCGCGCAGGCTTTTCCAGAAGTGCGCGGAAATTGCCCGGTAGTTCGGGTTTTTCACCACGCCTTTGAGTTCACCGTTCTCGATCAACTGGCCCCATTCACAGCCGAACTGGAATTTGTTGCGCGCATCGTCAATCGACCACGAACGGTTAGTGCTCATGAGAATGCCGTGCTCGATGCCTTCGATCAGTTTGTTCAGTGGCTGATCGCCCGGTTCGATATTGAGGTTGGCCATGCGGTCGATCGGCGGCCGGTTCCAGCCACAGGCGCGGCTGTTGGCGACGCCATCGAGACCGGCGCGGAACTGCGACAGTGCACCACCCAGTGGACGCAGCAGCAAACCATCGCGGATCAGGAATTGTTTGCTGGCCTTGGTACCGTCGTCATCGTGGCCATAGCTGGCGAGTTCTTCGGGAATGCCCGGATCGAACGTTACGTTGAGCAGTTTCGAGCCATATTGCAGGCTGCCGAAGTCGCTGGCTTTGACGAAACTGGTGCCGGCGTAATTGCGCTCGTCGCCGAGGATGCGGTCGAGTTCCAGAGGATGGCCGATGGATTCGTGGATCTGCAGCATCATTTGATCGGGCATCAGCAGCAGATCGCGCGGGCCTTGCGGGGTGTTCGGCGCGAGCAGCAGTTGCAATGCCTGGTCGGCGACTTGCGGGCCGGCACCGATCAGGCCGCAGCGGCTGATCACGTCAGCGCCGCCCTGTTGGCCGAAGTTCTCGCGGCCAAGGCTGCGGGTCTGGCTGTCGTTGCCGTCGTATGCCGTGACGTCGAGACCCGGGTAGACGAAGCGCTGGGCCTGGCGCAATTCGGCCCCGGCGCTGCTCAGGTAGATCTGTTCGACGTGAGTGATGCCGATGCTCACTTGCCAGTTCACCAGGCGCTCATCCTTTGGCACCGAGGCGGATTCCGCGCCGAGCAGCTCGAAACATTCGCTCAGGGACGGAAAGGCTTGTTCGAGATTGGGTGAAAAGTAATCAGCGCGGTCGCTGGACACCGGCTGATCACGCAGGTCGAGCAAAGCGTGCGGCTTGAGCCGGCGGGCTTGCAGTTCGGCGCGTTCAAGCGCGGCTTGCAGACCTTGTTGCGACAGGTCGTTGGTCGCCGCGTAGGCCTCAACGCCATTGACGCGCACGGTGAGCATCGCGCCTTCGTCGCGTCTCAGGCTCGGCGGCTCGGCGACATTCTTGCGCACCGACAGATATTGCCCGGACTCGCGTACATACCGCAGGGAAAAAAACTCAGCGCCCGTGCGCAAGGCAGCAAAGCGCTGCTTGAGCTGGGGGTGGAAATCGAACATTCGGGAACCTCCTTGTCAGGGGGAAGCGGTAGAGCAGCGGCGGGGAGGGGGTGAAACGGTTGCGCGAGGTCTAGAGTAGGCCTGCGTGGGGGTAGGATCAAGTGAAGAGGGGGTGTAGGAGGATTTACTGTGCAGCGAGGGAATTTGTGCTGAATGCTAGGGCCTCATCGCGAGCAGGCTCACTCCTACAGTTAATCTCCAGTGTTCACATAATGTGTGTTCACTGGAGATCCTTGTAGGAGTGAGCCTGCTCGCGATCAGCCTTGATGCGGTATCAAGTCTTACTGAGCAACCGGGGTGATATCACGCATCGGCTTGCCCTTCACCGGCGCATCGCCCGCGACATAGTAAGCAGCGGTACTGCGCGGCAGCGGCTGGCGGCCACGGATCTTGTCGGCGATTTTCTCGGCGATCATGATCGTCGGCGCGTTCAGGTTACCGGTGGTGATGATCGGCATGATCGAGGCATCGACCACACGCAGGCTCTGCATGCCGTGCACGCGACCTTCGCCATCCACTACGGCCATCTCGTCGGTGCCCATCTTGCACGAGCAGGACGGGTGGAACGCCGTTTCGGCGTGCTCGCGGATGAACTTGTCCAGCTGCTCATCGGTTTGCACTTCGATGCCCGGGCTGATTTCGCGGCCACGGAAAGCGTCCAGCGCAGGCTGTTGCATGATTTCACGGGTCAGGCGGATGCCGTCGCGGAATTCCTGCCAGTCTTGCTCGGTGGCCATGTAGTTGAACAGGATGCTCGGGTGCTGGCGCGGGTCTTTCGACTTGGCCTGGATGCGACCACGGCTCGGCGAGCGCATGGAACCCATGTGCGCCTGGAAACCGTGCTCTTTCACACCGTTGCTGCCGTTGTAGTTAATCGCTACCGGCAGGAAGTGGTACTGGATGTTCGGCCATTCGAATTCCGGACGCGAACGGATGAAACCGCCGGCTTCGAACTGGTTGCTGGCGCCGATGCCGGTGCCGTTGAACAGCCACTCGGCACCGATGGCCGGCTGGTTGTACCAGAGCAGCGACGGGTACAGCGAAACCGGCTGAGTGCAAGCGTATTGCAGGTACAGCTCAAGGTGATCCTGCAGGTTTTCACCGACGCCCGGCAGGTCGTGAACCACCGGGATGTCGAGCGACTTCAGCAGTTCGGCCGGGCCGACACCGGAGCGCTGCAGAATCTGCGGCGAAGCGATGGCGCCGGAGCACAGCAGCACTTCTTTACGCGCTTTGACTTCAACGCGCTCTTCGGCGTCGCCGACCAGATAACGCACGCCAACGGCACGCTTGCCTTCAAACAGGATCTTGTCGGTGAGGGCGTGGGTGACGATGGTCAGGGTCGAACGCTTCTTGGCGACGTCGAGGTAGCCACGCGCGGTGGAAGCACGACGACCGTTCGGCGTTACCGTGCGGTCCATCGGGCCGAAGCCTTCCTGCTGGTAACCGTTCAGGTCTTCGGTGCGTGGGTAACCGGCTTGTACGCCAGCTTCAACCATGGCGTGGAACAGCGGGTTGTTGCCAGCCTTCGGCGTGGTCACGCTGACCGGGCCTTCGCCACCGTGGTAGTCGTTCGGGCCGATGTCGCGGGTTTCGGCTTTGCGGAAGTACGGCAGGCAGTCGAGGTACGACCAGTTTTCCAGGCCCGGCAGTTTCGCCCAGCCGTCGTAGTCCATGGCGTTACCACGGATGTAGCACATACCGTTGATCAGCGAAGAACCGCCGAGGCCTTTGCCGCGACCGCATTCCATCCGGCGACCGTCCATGTGCGGCTCGGCGTCGGTTTCGTAAGCCCAGTTGTAGCGACGACCTTGCAGCGGGAACGCCAGGGCGGCCGGCATTTGCGTGCGGAAGTCGAAACGGTAGTCCGGGCCGCCTGCTTCAAGCAGCAGAACGGTGACGCCGGCGTCTTCAGTCAGACGGGTCGCCAGGGTGTTACCGGCCGAGCCGGCACCGATGATGATGTAATCGAATTCTTGGGACATTGAATGCACCCTCTTTAGATGTGGTCAGGTCGGGCCTGACGAGTGCTTTGCACTCGATTCGCGAGCGGGCTCGCTCCCACAGGAGACACTGCTCCAATGTGGGAGCGAGCCTGCTCGCGAAGACGGCCTCGCGAGCAATACAAGACTCGGGTCTTAGAACACCGAGACGTAATCGCCCAGCTCGACCTGTACCGATTTGATGCGGGTGAAATTGTTCAGCGAGCTGATGCCGTTTTCACGGCCAACACCCGACTGCTTGTAGCCGCCGACCGGCATTTTTGCGTCGGACTCGCCCCAGGCGTTGATCCAGCAGATACCGGCTTCCAGTTGATGAATCACGCGGTGCGCGCGGTTCAGATCTTTGGTGACGATACCGGCGGCCAGGCCGAAGTCGGTGTCGTTGGCGCGGCGGATCACTTCTTCTTCGGTCTCGTAGGAGAGGATCGCCATCACTGGGCCAAAGATTTCTTCACGAACGATGGTCATGTCGTCGGTGCAGTCGGTGAACACGGTCGGAGCCACGAACGCGCCTTTGGCGAATTCGCCGTCGGTCAGACGGTCGCCGCCGCACAGCACGCGGGCGCCTTGTTCTTTACCTTTGGCGATGTAGCCCAGCACGCTTTCCATGTGCGCGAAGCTGACCAGCGGGCCGAAGTTGGTGTTCTCGTCTTCCGGGTTACCGACGCGGATACGCGCAACGCGTTCAACGATCTTGGCTTCGAAAGCGGCTTTCAGGTGCGCCGGAACGAACACGCGAGTGCCGTTGGTGCAGACCTGACCGGAGCTGTAGAAGTTGGCCATCATCGCGGTGTCGGCAGCGCGATCCAGATCGGCGTCGTCGCAGATGATCAGCGGGGACTTGCCGCCCAGTTCCATGGTCACGTCTTTCAGCGACGAAGCCGAAGCGCTGGCCATTACTTTCTTGCCAGTGTCGGTGCCGCCGGTGAAGGAGATTTTTTCGATGCGCGGGTGCTCGGTCAGCCAGGTGCCGACTTCACGGCCGCTGCCGGTCAGAACGTTGAACACGCCGTTTGGCAGACCGGCTTCGGTGAAGATCTCGGCCAGTTTCAGGGTGGTCAGCGAGGTGACTTCGCTTGGCTTGAAGATCATCGCGTTACCGGCAGCCAGGGCTGGTGCGGATTTCCACAGCGCGATCTGGATCGGGTAGTTCCACGCGCCGATACCGGCGACAACGCCCAGCGGCTCGCGACGGGTGTAAACAAAAGAGGTGTCACGCAGCGGGATCTGCTCGCCTTCGATCGCCGGCACCAGGCCTGCGTAGTATTCCAGCACGTCAGCGCCGGTAACGATGTCGACGTACTTGGTTTCGGAGAAGGATTTACCGGTGTCCAGGGTTTCCAGGGCAGCCAGTTCATCGTTGCGCTCGCGCAGGATGTCGACGGCGCGACGCAGGATGCGCGAACGCTCCATGGCGGTCATCGCGGCCCAGATTTTCTGGCCTTTTTCAGCAGCGACCACGGCGCGCTCGACGTCTTCCTTGGTCGCACGTTGCACCAGTGCGAGGACTTCACCGTTCGCCGGGTTGATGGCTTCGAAGGTGGCATCGCTGCCAGCGTCGGAGTACGCGCCATCGATGTAAAGTTTTTGCAGTTCGAAACGGGCCATAGTGTCCTCGCAAGTGCATAAGTGGTTGGCGTTGACCACCGCGGTGAGGCTGCGGTGGCGGTTCAGGGGCCGAGCGTTTTCTGTGTGCTCTAGCTCACCTTCTTGGCCAATTGGAAATCCATGTATTCGTAAGCGATCTGTTGCGCCTGCGCCGTGTCGAAAGCGTCTCCCGACAGCGCGCCGCGCAACCACAAGCCGTCAATCAACGCTGCCAGGCCACGCGCGGCGGTGCGCGCATCTTCGAGCGGCAACACACGGCGGAACTCGCAGCACAGGTTGGAATACAGACGGTGATCGTTGATCCGCTGCAACCTGTGCAAAGACGGCTGGTGCATGCTGGTGGCCCAAAAGGCCAGCCAGGTTTTCATTGCCGGGCCATTGACCTGGCTGGCGTCGAAGTTGCCTTCGATGATCACCTGCAGATGCGCCCGTGGGCTGTCATCTGCCAGCGCTTGGCGGCGCAGGGTGACGTTCTCGCTGAGGACGCTCATCAGATACCGCATCGTGGCGGCAATCAGGCCATTCTTGTCCTGAAAGTAATGACTGATGATGCCATTCGAGACACCGGCCAAACGGGCGATCAGCGCAATGCTGGCGTCCCCCATTCCGACCTGATCGACCGCCTGCAAAGTGGCTTCGATCAGTTGTTGGCGGCGGATGGGTTGCATACCGACCTTGGGCATCTTGCACATCTCCTTAGGCCTTCCGAGCGGCGAATCACGCCTATCGGATTGACGGCCAGTCTATTTTGTTTTGATTGAACGTTCAATCAACAAAGAATAAGATCTGCGACAAATCGTCGCTGCCTACAGATTTTTCCTACGTGTAAGTGGCGATAAAACCGACATCCGAAACAGCTCGAAACCTGCGTGGGGCATGGCGCGGTTCGCGATTCGATGGACGTGTTGAAAGGGCAAGACGCTCAGGGCCAGGTTTCGGATGAACGTCCGTCCACCTTCGGCCACGAAAGCGATTCGCAGCGCCATTTCGGCAGGTTCGGGCATTTTTCGGGGTGTCTTTATATCACCCGCCGGTCGGCTGCCAACTAACCGATTGGTCGGGTTCCGTGTTGCCTTGTGTTCTTCTCTCGCACTGCCTGGAGCATTTGTGCCATGAGTTCTGCCTCGCTTATAAAGACCCCGCCCGAGAAGGTGACGGTCAACGGTTGGGTGTTTTACACCTCTACCGCGCTGATTCTGTTGTTGACCGCCATTCTGATTATCGCCCCGCAAGAGGCCGGCAGACTGTTGGGTATCGCTCAGGCCTGGTTGTCGCGCAGCTTCGGCTGGTACTACATGGTGGTCATCGCCGCCTACCTGGTATTTGTCGTCGGTCTGGCGTTTTCCTCGTACGGCAAACTCAAACTGGGCAGCAAGGACGACACCCCGGATTTCAGTTACGGCGCCTGGGCGGGGATGCTGTTCTCGTCGGGTATCGGTATTTCGCTGCTGTACTTCGGCGCATCCGAGCCACTGGATCACTACTTCAACCCGCCGGAAGGTGCCTCGGCCACCAACATGGCCGCGCGTCAGGCAGTACAGCTGACTTTCCTGCACTGGGGCCTGCACGGCTGGGCGATTTACGCACTGGTCGGTCTGGCCGTGGCGTACTTCGCTTACCGTCATAACCAGCCGCTGGCCCTGCGTTCGGCGCTGTATCCGCTGGTGGGCGAGCGTTGGGTCAAAGGCGCGGCCGGTCATGCGGTGGACGGCTTCGGCATGTTCGTGACCCTGCTGGGTCTGGTGACCAACCTGGGGATTGGTTCGCTGCAAGTGTCGTCGGGCCTTGAAAACCTGTTCGGCATGGAACACAGCAACACTAACCTGTTGATCGTGATCATCGTGATGAGCACCGTGGCGACCATCGCTGCCGTGTCCGGCGTGGAAAACGGCATCCGTCGTCTGTCCAACCTGAACATCGTGCTGTTCAGCGGCCTGCTGATTTTCGTGCTGCTGTTTGGCCCGACTTTGCACTTGCTCAACGGCTTCGTGCAGAACATCGGTGACTACCTCAATGGTATCGTGCTGAAAACCTTCGACCTTTATGTGTACGAGGGCGACAACGCCAAGTCCGAGCGCTGGATGGGCCTGTGGACCCTGTTCTACTGGGCGTGGTGGATTTCCTGGGCTCCGTTCGTAGGCATGTTCATCGCGCGTATCTCCCGTGGTCGTACCGTGCGTGAACTGGTCGCTGGCGTGCTGCTGATTCCACTGGGCTTCACCTTGGCCTGGCTGTCGATCTTCGGTAACTCGGCACTGGACCTGGTGATGAACCATGGCGCAGTGGAGCTCGGCAAGACGGCACTGGAACAGCCGTCGATGGCGATCTATCAATTGCTTGAACACTACCCGGCGTCGAAAGTCGTCATCGGTGTGTCGATCTTTGTCGGTTTCGTGCTGTTCCTGACCCCGGCCGACTCTGGCGCGGTGATGATGGCGAATCTGTCCTGCAAGGGCGGTAACGTCGATGAAGATGCGCCGCACTGGCTGCGGATTTTCTGGTCGGTGGTGATCACCCTGGTGACCATCGGTCTGTTGTTCGCCGGTAACTTCGAAGCCATGCAAACCATGGTGGTGCTGGCCGGTCTGCCGTTCTCGGTGGTGCTGGTGTTCTTCATGTTCGGCCTGCACAAGGCGATGCGCCAGGACGTGCAGATCGAACAGGAGCAGGCGCAATTGGCCGAGCGCGGTCGTCGCGGTTTCAGCGAGCGCCTGACGCAACTGGATCTGCAACCGAGCCAATCGGTGGTCCAGCGTTTCATGGACAAGCAGGTCAGCCCGGCGCTGGAAGATGCGACTGCGCAGATGCGTGCGCAGGGTCTGCAAGTGCAGACGCTGCTGGGTAAATCCAAGCGCTGCATGGGCGTGCGCGTGGAGATGGAAGAGGGCAACCCTTTCGTTTACGAAGTGAGCCTGGACGGCTATCTGGCGACCCCGACCGAATCGGCGCAGTCCGATGAAGCGCGCCAGCGTTACTACCGCGCCGAGGTGTATCTGCACAACGGCAGCCAGGATTACGACCTGATGGGCTTCACGCAGGATCAGATCACGCGCGATGTGCTCGATCAGTTTGAAAGCCATCGGCAGCTCCTTGGCCGGGTGTATAGCTAAAGTCAAAAGCTTGCCCTCACCCCAACCCTCTCCCGGAGGGAGAGGGAGCTGACCGAGGTGTCTGGCGTTGTACATCGACCTGAAAGATCGAGTCGATTATGGATTCGGTGAAGCAAGATCAGGTCGGTGTAGATCTGCAGCATCCCCCCGGTCGGTTCCTTCTCCCTCTGGGAGAGGGTTAGGGTGAGGGGCTTTTTCCCTGACCCAATAAAAAAGGGATCGCTCACCGCGATCCCTTTTTTTATCCCGCCTTAACCGAGGTTCTTGCCCAGCAACGCGTGATACAACTCACTGTCGCCAAGAATCCCCACCACATGATTGTCATCGTGCAGCACCAGCTTGTTGCCGGTCTGATAACGAATCTGCAACGCATCGCGCATGCCGATGTTCGAGTCCACCAGCGTCGGCTTGCGCTCCAGGCCCTCGACCGCTTGCCCCGGTGCCCAGTTCTGCAGGTTCAGCACCGAACCATTCTGCCGCGCGCCTTTGATGGTGTTGCCTTCGGCCAGATCCAGCCACGAATCGCCGCCCGGATCCAGGCACACCGAACCGTTGATGCGTTTGCACTTGTCCAGCGTGCGCATCAGGCTGCGACCGCAGAGCACATTGAGCGGGTTGGTGTGCGCCACGAACGTACGCACATAGTCGTCCGCCGGGTTCAGCACGATCTCTTCCGGCACGCTGTACTGGATGATCCGGCCGTCTTTCATGATCGCGATGCGGCTACCCAGTTTGAGCGCCTCGTCGAGGTCGTGGCTCACAAACACAATGGTCTTGCTCAGCTTGCGTTGCAGTTCCAGCAGTTCATCCTGCAGACCCTGACGGATCAGCGGGTCGAGGGCCGAGAACGGTTCGTCCATCAATAGAATGTCGGCGTCCATCGCCAGCGCCCGTGCCAGACCGACACGCTGCTGCATGCCGCCGGAGAGTTCATCAGGCTTCTTGTTGCGCCATTGGGTCAGGCCGACCAGTTCGAGTTTCTCGTCGACGAGCTTCTTGCGTTCCTTCTCCGGGCGACCCTGCATTTCCAGACCGAAACTGATGTTCTCGCGCACCGTCAGCCACGGCATCAGGGCGAACTTCTGAAACACCATGGCGATGCGTTTGGTGCGCATCATTTTCAGCTCGGCCGGGGTGCAGGAGGCGATGTCGATCTGGCGGTTTTCATGCTCGACGAACAGCTTGCCGCGGCTCACGGTGTTGAGGCCGTTGATGCAGCGCAGCAGGCTCGACTTGCCGGAACCGGACAAGCCCATCAGCACGCAGATCTCGCCTTTGTTGATGTCCAGCGTGGCTTTTTCCACGCCGACAATCTGCCCGGTCTTTTTCAGAATCTCGTTGCGCGTCATGCCCTGATCCAGCAGCTTGAGCGCCTCGCGTGGATCCTTGGAGAAGATTACGTCGACGTCTTCGAAGCGAATTATGCTCATGCGTCACCCCCTACTTTGGCGTCGGGTTGTTTGCAGATACGGTCGAGCATGATCGCCAGCAGTACGATCGCCAGGCCCGCTTCGAAGCCCAGGGCGATATCAGCAGTGTTCAGTGCGTTGACCACCGGTTTGCCGAGTCCGTCGGCGCCTACCAGTGCCGCGATCACCACCATCGACAACGACAGCATGATGCACTGGGTGATGCCGGCCGCGATGCTCGGCATGGCGTGCGGCAGTTCGATCCGTGAGAGCAGTTGGCGACGCGAGCAGCCGAAGGCTTTGCCGGCGTCCATCAGTTCTTGCGGGACATCGCGGATGCCCAGGTAGGTCAGGCGGATCGGCGCAGCGATGGCGAACACCACCGTGGAGATCAGGCCCGGGACCACACCCAGCCCGAACAGGGTCAGGGTCGGAATGAGGTAAACGAAGGTCGGTACGGTCTGCATCAGATCGAGTACCGGACGCATTAAAGTGTAGAACATCGGTTTGTGCGCGGCGACGATGCCCAACGGCACGCCGATGACCACGCAGACCAGGGTCGCGAACATGACCTGGGCGAGGGTTTCCATGGTTTCCTGCCAGTACCCCAGATTGAGGATCAGCAAGAAGGAAGCGATAACGAAAGCGGTCAGGCCCCATTTGCGCTGGATGAAATGCGCGAGCAGGGCGATGAGGCCGATCAAGACAAAAGGGTTGAACCAGGTGAGCGCAAACGTCACGCCGTGGATCATCGTTTCCAGGGTCACGGCGATTGCGTCGAACGTGCTGGCGCCGTGTTGCGTCAACCATTCAACGAAGCCCGCGATGTACTGGCCTAGAGGTATTTTCTGATCAATCAGCATGGTAGTGAACGTCCGCATGCAAGGAAATAAACAGCCCGGGTGGGCGAGCCCACCCGGCATAAGCGATTACTGAAGCTTGGCTTTCACGGCCTCCAGGCCAGGTTTACCGTCAATGGTGGTCACGCCAGCGAGCCAGGTATCGAGCACTTGTGGATTCTTTTTCAGCCAGGCTTTGGCGGCCGCGTCAGGCTTCATCTTGTCGTCGAGGATGTTGCCCATCAGTTCGCTTTCCATGTCGACGGTGAACTCCAGGTTCTTCAGCAACTGACCGACGTTGCTGCATTCCGTGGCGTAACCCTTGCGGGTATTGGTCGCCACGGTCGCCGCACCGAAATCGGGGCCGAAGAAATCATCGCCACCGGTCAGGTATTGAATCTTGAAACGCTTGTTCATCGGGTGCGGCGCCCAGCCGAGGAAGACCACTGCTGTGTCGCGTTTTTGCGCGCGATCAACTTGCGAGAGCATGCCCGCTTCGGAAGATTCGACGACTTTGAAACCGGCGGTTTTCAGCCCGAAGGCGTCCTTGTCGATCATGCTCTGGATCAGACGGTTGCCGTCGTTGCCAGGCTCGATGCCGTAGATCTTGCCGTCGAGCTCTTTCTTGAATTTGGCGATGTCGGCGAAGTCATGCAGACCTTTGTCATACAGGGCTTGCGGCACGGCGAGGGTGTACTTGGCGCCCTTGAGGTTGGTGCGCACGGTTTCCACGGTACCGGCGTCGCGGTAAGCCTTGATGTCGTTTTCCATGGTCGGCATCCAGTTGCCGAGGAACACGTCCATGTTCTTGCCGTCGGCCAGCGACTTGTAGGTCACGGGCACGGAGATCATGGTGGTCTTGGTCTTGTAGCCGAGGGCGTTGAGGACAACGGAGGTGGTGGCGGTGGTCGCGGTGATGTCGGTCCAGCCGACATCGGAGAAGTTAACGGTACTGCATTGCGCCGGTTCTGCAGCTTGCGCCAGTAACGGCAGACTCAGCATGGCGGCCAACAACAACGACGGGGAACCTTTCATGGATGGACTCCTTGGTGTTTTTTTTGGCAGTGTTCCGACTGTGGACCACCGCACTTATAGGTTGCGGTTGGATGGCGTTCTGGAGACAGCTCTGTCACGGCGCCTTGCAATCGAGTCATAACGATCATGTACCAGTGAAAATCTGACGCCTACAGGGGGGGTCGTATCCAGTACAGGGATGGTCGTATCTAGTGTCAGTGACGTCGTTTACAGCTTTTTTCAGCCCCGATCAGCCCTCTGCACCGCATAAAAACGGCGAAAAACCGGGACGCAAACGGCGCGGCGCTGGTGGACATGAGTGCGTCGGTGTCAGACGCCGTGCGCTCCGGCAAAAGCCTGATGATGCGGGCATTCCGGCGGATCGCAGCTTGAGCGTAGCAGCTCCGCCAGCGGGCGCTTTTGCGTTCCGGACCGGCATCCTCAGGAGCTCTGCAGCAATGGCTATCAGCGTTTTCGACCTGTTCAAAATCGGCATCGGCCCTTCCAGTTCCCACACCGTCGGGCCGATGCGCGCGGCGGCGTTGTTCGTCGAGTCGTTAAGGGGCAAGCATCAACTGGAACAGGTGCGGCGGATCGAAGTGCAGTTGTACGGTTCGCTGTCGGCAACCGGTATCGGTCACGGCAGCGACAACGCGGTGATCATGGGCTTGATGGGCGAGTGGCCGGACGCAATCGACCCGTCGCAGATCGGCCCGCGCATTCAGGCCCTGCGTGAAACTCACACCCTTTTATTGGATGGTCGTCTGGCGGTGCCGTTTGTCTGGGCGCGGGACATGCGCCTGATCGATGAGAACCTGCCGTTCCACCCCAATGCCATGACCCTTGTTGCCGAGGGCGATCACGGCGAACTGTATCGCGACACCTACTATTCGGTCGGCGGCGGTTTTGTCGTCGATCAAGCGCAGGCGTCGAGCGGCGTTGTCGATCTGGATCGCACTGAATTGCCTTATGACTTTTCCAGCGCGGTTGAACTGCTGGAACTGTGCAAAAACAACAACCTGCGCGTTGCCGAACTGATGATGGCCAACGAGAAGGTCTGGCGCAGCGAAGAAGAGATTCGCGCCGGCCTGATGAAGTTGTGGCGGGCGATGCAGGACTGCGTCGAGCAGGGGCTCAAACACGAAGGCATCCTGCCTGGCGGATTGAATGTACGGCGGCGCGCGGCGAGGTTGCACCGCAGTCTTCAGGAGTTGGGCAAGCCCAATGTGATCGGCTCGACGCTCAGCGCGATGGAGTGGGTCAATCTGTTTGCGCTGGCTGTTAATGAAGAAAACGCGGCGGGTGGGCGCATGGTCACGGCGCCGACCAATGGCGCGGCGGGGATCATCCCGGCGGTGTTGCACTACTTTATGAAGTTCAGTGAAGCGGTGACTGACGCCAACGTGGTCGATTACTTCCTGGGGGCGGCGGCGGTGGGGATTCTGTGCAAGAAGAATGCTTCGATCTCGGGCGCTGAGGTTGGCTGTCAGGGTGAAGTCGGCTCGGCGTGCGCGATGGCGGCGGCGGGGCTGGCGGAGATTCTTGGCGCTACGCCGGAGCAATTGTGCAACGCGGCGGAGATCGGCCTGGAACATAACCTTGGGCTGACCTGCGATCCGGTCGGTGGCCTGGTGCAAGTGCCGTGCATCGAGCGCAATGCGATTGCGGCGGTTAAGGCGATCAACGCGGCGCAGATGGCGTTGCGTGGCGACGGTCAGCACTTTATTTCGCTGGACCGGGTGATCCGCACCATGCGCGACACCGGTGCCGACATGCATGACAAATATAAAGAGACCTCGCGCGGTGGGTTGGCGGTCAGCGCTGTGGAGTGCTGAGACCGCATCGGCCCAATCGCGAGCAGGCTCACTCCTACAGGGGAACGCATTCCAAATGTAGGAGCGAGCCTGCTCGCGATGGGGCCAGACCAGTCAAAACTGCTCACCAAGTGAACACGGACAATAAATCACGCCACCTTTTAGCGCGTCGCAAACAGATAAGAGTCTTTCCCACCTGTTACATACGATCCGCGCCCCTACCGTCCGTCACCCGTGCTTGCGGTGACACTCCCCACAAACTGCGCGCAGGCCAGTTCCCACAAGTGCTACCGATTTGCTCACACGCAACGGGGCAGGGCTTTCACTGTCGCTGATGGCACTTCGAAATACCTTTCGTCGGACGTCTCGTATAGACACGTCGCGACGTCGTTTTCAGGAGTTATTGAACGGCCATCCAATTTCAGGCATGGCAATTGCTCTGTCATAACAAAGCCCGTCTCCCACGCGAGAATGCTGGCAATAACAAGAGCCTCCGCCTGAGGCCATCACCCGCTTTGTGTGAGGAGATACCGCGATGACGTCGTTCAACTCCGGGGCCCAACCCCAGAACCGTGCGCCTCAATCCATCGGCTTTCTGCTGCTGGACAATTTCACGCTGATTTCTCTGGCCTCCGCAGTAGAACCTCTACGCATGGCCAACCAATTGTCCGGTCGCGAGCTGTATCGCTGGAGCACCCTCACCGTCGATGGCGGCCAAGTGTGGGCCAGTGACGGTCTGCAAATCACTCCCGACGCTTCCATGCACAAAGCCCCGCCGCTGGACACTGTGATTGTCTGCGGCGGCATCGGTATCCAACGCACTGTCACCCGCGAACACGTTTCATGGCTGCAAAGCCAGGCACGCCAGTCCAAGCGTCTTGGCGCCGTGTGCACCGGCAGTTGGGCGCTGGCTTGCGCGGGGTTGCTCGACGGTTTCGATTGCAGCGTGCACTGGGAATGTCTGGCGGCGATGCAGGAAGCTTTTCCGCGCGTGGCCATGAGCACGCGACTGTTCACCCTCGACCGTAACCGTTTCACCAGCTCCGGTGGCACCGCGCCGCTGGACATGATGTTGCACCTGATCAGCCGCGATCACGGTCGTGAACTGTCCGCCGCGATCTCGGAAATGTTCGTCTACGAACGCATCCGCAACGAACAGGACCACCAGCGCGTGCCGCTCAAGCACATGCTCGGCACCAATCAGCCGAAATTGCAGGAAATCGTTGCGCTGATGGAAGCCAACCTCGAAGAGCCGATCGATCTCGACGAACTGGCGGTTTATGTCGCCGTGTCGCGTCGACAGCTGGAGCGGCTGTTCCAGAAGTACCTGCACTGCTCGCCGTCGCGTTATTACTTGAAGCTGCGTCTGATCCGCGCCCGGCAACTGCTGAAGCAGACGCCGATGTCGATCATCGAAGTGGCGTCGGTGTGTGGATTCGTCTCCACGCCGCACTTCTCCAAGTGCTACCGCGAATACTTCGGCATTCCGCCGCGTGACGAGCGCGTAGGCTCCAACACCACCCAGCAAGTGGCGATGTTGCCACTGCCGCAGGCAATCGTGATGTCGCCGCTGTCGGGGCCGATGTCGGCGTTGAGTCAGGCGCGCAATGAATCGACGTTTGCCAGCGTAAGGCTGTAAGGCAAAAGATCGCAGCCTGCGGCAGCTCCTACAGGGATATGCGTTCCAATGTAGGAGCTGCCGAAGGCTGCGATCTTTTGATCTGCTGTCAGGCGCTATGGCTTTGCTGATAGTCCGCCAATGCCGGCAGTAATTGTTTGTCGATCGCCTGACGCACCGCCGGCTGGATACTGGCGCCGCTGGTGTACATGTCCTTGACCATCTTGCGCAGTTCAAATGCGCGAACATTATCCAGCCCGCGCACCGCGCACTCGCAAGCCTGATCGGCCGTAGTGCCACTGGGCACTTGAATACCCAACGCCTTGAGCTGGCCCAACAAATCTTCCTGATCGATCAAATCGGCATACATCATGACGCGCATCCTTCTTCGGTAACGGAGGTCGTGGCTCGATTCTGGTAGCCCTGCCGGGGCACGGCAAGGGCGATTTGTCGCAGTGGCTGCGACGGCTATGAACAGGTCGTTTTCGGCTAACTCGCCGCTCAAGGGAGTGGGCACACTGAACTCAGCTTGCAACACGAAGGTTTGGTCACCCTCGCACGGCAGCTCCTCAACAGTAGCTTGAGCCCCGATCCAGTCACGGCTGGTATCGGGGCTTTTTTTGCTTGCTGAAAAGCAAAGATCGCAGCCTTCGGCAGCTCCTACATTGGAATGCCTTTCCCTGTAGGAGCTGCCGAAGGCTGCGATCTTTTTATGGTCTAGCGTTGCAACACCAGAATCCGCGACAACAACTCATCCCGATCGATATAGCAGCCTTGGAAGTGCCGCGCTCCGGTGGCCGGGTCAAACGCATTGCGCGCATGCAGCGTGCGGCGATTATCGAAGCACCACAGCTCTCCGGGATTGAGCCGTTGCATCAGCCGAAACCGTGGCTCGCGCGTCATCGCGATAAACCGCCGATAAGCCCGATATAACAACGGCATCTGCTCCACCGACGTATCAAATGCCCCACGCAAAAAGTTCGCCATACGAATCTCGGCGACCCTGCCCAGGGCATCCAAAGCAATGATCGGCGCCAGGCAGCGATAGTCGCTATGGCGATCCTTGTTGCGAAACTCCACGGGGATTTCACACAGCGCCTTGAATGACTCTGGATCTTCCTGGCGCAACGCATCGGCGATCGCAAATCCATCAACAAAAATACTCTCGCCACCCTCGGCGTCATTCACCAGGCAATGCAGAAATTGCAGCCCCGGTTGCAGCTCGCGAGTCGGCAGATCGGTGTGCAACGGCAGGTTGAAAGCGGTGTAGGCATTGCTGTCGGCATCGGCTTTGGATTGCACGTTGAACAGCACGCCGAAGTTGCTTTCGCGGATAAAGGAAATGCGCTGGGCGATGAGCTTCAGTGAGCCAGGCTCGGTGGGCACGCCGCGTACTTGCGTCAGGCCGATGTCGCGTACGGCGATCAGCCATTGCAGCAGCGCAGCGTTGTCGTTCATCAGTGCCGCGTATTCGAACACCGGCAACTGCATATCGCTGCGCCACAGATAAGGCTTGGGTTTGCCGGCCAAGCGTTCGGCGCGGGACTCATCATCGTAGGCATGGGCGCGCAACCAGCCCGGATCGAAACGGCTGAGATGACCGTCCTGCCAGTCGACGCGCAGGCAGCCATCGGTATCGATGTGCGCGGCTGTCGGTTTCAGGTCTTCAGCGGCATCGACAATCTCGAATACCTGTTCACGGGTGACGCTGTAGACGCACTGCGGACAGGGGCAGTTGTCCCGCAGCCAGACATGGTGGAACGGACTGACGCGACCGTCAGCCCATTCGATGGCAACGCGATCCGCCAGGCTCTGCACGCCACCGAGCGCGCTGATCAACGGAAAAGTACGGAAATCGGCAACAGCGGCAGCGGTGTTCATGGCGGCTCCTTGGATCGATGGATTTACCTTGCAGGTGGCAGCGCGATAACGCGGCCGATGTAAGCGGGAGCGGGCAGGTCTTTTTGCTCGGCGACGATGTCTTGCAGTCGGCTCAAGGTGTCCGGGCTGAACAGCGCCGAGCGCGGGCCGGCGAGGTCGACATGCAACAGCATTTGTTCGTTGCCGGCCAGTTCCTGCGCATCACCGACCTTGTGCAGGCTGTGATAGAGGTGCAGGCGTTTGCTGTCGTGGCCGATGATTTGCGTGCGTACTTCGACTTCGGTGTCGAGCTTCACTTCGTGCAGATAATTGAGGTGCAGCTCGAGGGTGAACAGCGAGTTGCCGCTGGCTTCGCGGTTGTTGCTGTCCATGCCGAGGCGATCCATCAGGGCGTCGGTGGCGTAGCTGAAGATCAGCAGGTAGAAGGCGTCGCGCAGGTGGCCGTTGTAGTCGACCCAGTCGGGGATGATTCTGGTTTGGTAGGTGGTGAGGTGTGACATGGTTTGGGTTCCGGCAGTTGGCAGGTCGTCAGGATCAAGAGCTACCCCTCACCCCAGCCCTCTCCCCCAGGGGGGGAGAGGGGGAAAGGGAGCAGATCGGGGGCCTTTCAAAACTTGAGTTCGGCTTGGTGGTGCAAGTCGGCGTCACTCGAACAATCAACACGGTCAGTCCCCTCTCCCCCAAGGGGGAAAGGGAGCCGATCATCAAGCTTTTCAATTCCTGAGTTCCGCTCGGTGGTGCAAGTCGGCGTAACTCGAACAATCAGCTCGGTCAGTCCCCTCTACCTCTGGGAGAGGGCTAGGGTGAGGGCAGCGATGTCATGCCATACACATCACTCGCTAAACGCCATCCCATGCTTTTCCTTGGTGGTCTTCACCGCCTCCAGCACCGCCAGCAAACAATCATCACGATAGCGCTCCAGCGCCGAAATACTGTGGCGGCCGAGCTGATCACTGGTGCCATCGACCACATCATCAATCAACTTGTCAGTCAGTTCCGGCGCTGGCAGATACGTCCACGGCAACTGCAACGCCGGGCCGAATTGCGACATGAAATGACGCATGCCCGCATCACCCCCAGCCAGCGTGTAAGTCAGGAAAGTCCCCATGAACGACCAGCGCAGACCAGCGCCAAACCGAATCGCATCGTCAATCTCGCCAGTGGTCGCCACGCCGTCATTGACCAGGTGCAGCGCCTCACGCCACAGCGCTTCAAGCAAGCGGTCGGCGATAAAGCCGGGCACTTCCTTGCGCACATGCAACGGGCGCATGCCGAGGGATTCGTAGACTTTCATCGCTGCCTGAACGGCCTCCGGCGCGGTGTTCTTGCCGCCGACCACTTCCACCAGCGGCAACAGATAAACCGGGTTGAACGGGTGGCCGACCACGCAGCGTTCAGGGTGCGTTGAGCTCTCGTAGAACTCGCTCGGCAGCAGACCGGAAGTGCTCGACCCGATCAACGCATTGGGCTTGGCCGCGGCGCTGATTTTGCTGTGCAGATCCAGTTTCAGCTCGAGACGTTCCGGGGCGCTTTCCTGAATGAAGTCGGCATCGCGCACGCACTCTTCGATGGTCGCGACAAAGCGCAGACGATCCTGCGAAGCGCCGGGTGCCAGGCCGTTTTTCTCCAGCGCGCCCCAGGCATTAGCGACGCGTTTGCGCAGTGCTGCTTCGGCGCCCGGTGCCGGGTCCCAGGCCACCACGTCGAGGCCATGGGCGAGGGCGCGAGCCACCCAGCCACTGCCGATGACACCGCTGCCCAGCGCGGCGAAGGTTTTGATTTCGGTGATAAAGCTCATTGGATTTTTCCCGAGTAAGGTGATCCCTGTAGGAGCTGCCGAAGGCTGCGATCTTTTGATCTTGATCTTGAGAAACAAAATCAAAAGATCGCAGCCTTCGGCAGCTCCTACAGGTGAGATTGGGGGCAGTCAGAGCCCATTCTTTGAGCTGAGGGTTAGCCGCGCTGGGTCAGGCCCATTTTCTTGCGGCCCTCTGCCGGGGTCAGCACGCGGGCGCCGAGGCGGCTGAGGATCTCGGTGGCGCGCTCGACCAGTTGGCCATTGGTCGCCAGCACACCTTTGTCCAGCCACAGGTTGTCTTCCAGCCCGACCCGCACGTTGCCGCCCAGCAGCACCGCTTGCGCGGCCATCGGCATCTGCATCCGGCCAATGCCAAACCCGGCCCACACAGCATCGGCGGGCAGGTTGTCGACCATGGCTTTCATCGTGGTGGTATCCGCCGGCGCGCCCCAAGGAATACCCAGGCACAACTGGAACAGCGGGTTATCGAGCAGACCTTCCTTGATCATCTGCTTGGCAAACCACAGGTGCCCGGTGTCGAAAATCTCCAGCTCGGCCTTCACGCCCAGTTCGGTGATGCGCTTGGCGCCTGCGCGCAGTTGCGCCGGTGTGGACACGTAAATGGTGTCGCCATCGCCGAAGTTCAGCGTGCCGCAATCGAGAGTGCAGATTTCCGGTAGCAACGCTTCGACATGAGCGAGTCGGGTCAGCGGGCCGACCAGATCGGTGTTTGGGCCGAACTCCATCGGGTTCTCGCCTGCGCCGATTTCCAGGTCGCCACCCATGCCGGCGGTGAGGTTGACGATGATGTCGACGTCGGCCTCGCGGATGCGCTCCATCACTTCGCGGTACAGCGCTACGTCACGGCTGAACTTGCCGGTCTGCGGATCGCGCACATGGCAGTGCACAACGGTAGCGCCGGCCTTGGCCGCTTCAACGGCGGCAGCGGCGATCTGTTTCGGGGTGACCGGCACGTGTGGGCTCTTGGCGGTCGTGTCGCCAGCACCGGTAAGTGCGCAGGTGATGATGACGTCGTGGTTCATGGTGCGGTTTCCTTCAGGCGTGATGGGTCTGTCCGCAGCCCTTTTTCGGGCTGCGAAGCTTCGTCCGGTTCCCTCTCCCTTCGGGAGAGGGCTAGGGTGAGGGGCTTTTAAATGAAAGGGTTATTTGCTGGTCAGCTGGAGATTTTCAGCGGCCGGTTTGCCATCGAACGTGGTCACACCTTCCAGCCAGCGCTGCTTGTCTTCCGGGTGATCCTTGAGCCATTGCTTGGCCGATTCGAAGGCGTCCTTGTGGTCGAGCAGCGGCTGCATCATCCGGCTCTCGTCTTCGGCGGTGAACGTCAGGTTGGTCAGCAGGCGACCGATGTTCGGGCACTGCTCGGCGTATTTCGGCGCAGTGACGGTCCATACCGTGGCCATGCCTTCGTTCGGGCCAAGGGCGTCTTCACTGCCGGTGAGATAAGTCATCTGCACGTTGACGTTCATCGGGTGCGGCGCCCAGCCGAAGAACACCACGGCCTCTTTGCGGCGCACGGCGCGGTCGACAGCGGCGAGCATGCCGGCCTCACTGGACTCGACCAACTGGAATTTGCCGAGGCCGAACTGGTTCTTGGCGATCATTGCCTTGATCTGCGTGTTGGCGCCCGAGCCTGGCTCGATGCCGTAGATCTTGCCGCCCAGTTCTTTCTGGAACTTGGCGATGTCGGCAAAGGTTTTCAGGCCCTTGTCAGCTAGATAAGTCGGCACCGCGAGGGTCGCGCGGGCGTCTTTCAGGCTCGGTGCGTCGAGGACTTTGACCTGATTGGCGTCGACGAACGGGGTGATGGTCTGGGTCATCAGCGGGTTCCAGTAACCGAGGAACAGGTCCAGGCGCTGATCGCGGATCCCGGCGAAGATGATTTGCTGGGAGGCGCTGGTTTGTTTGGTGTTGTAGCCGAGGCCGTCGAGCAGGACCTGGGTCATGGCACTGGTGGCGATCACGTCGGTCCAGTTGACCACGCCCATGCGTACGTTCTGGCACGAGGCGGGTTCCGCCGCCATGACGCTGGCGCTCAAGAAAGCGGTACCGCTGAGTGCAAGAACACAGCTGCTGATCAGTCGTTTCATGTCGGGTTCCTCGGCAGGTCGTTTATTGTGAGTTCCGGCATCTGTCGTGCCGGTGATGCAAAGTTACGCAGCTATACGCCCATGAAAGCGCACTGCGGCGACTGGCATTTGCACTGTAGCGACCTGTGCCCTTGAACGCCGACGACAATCGGCGTATCAACGAGCCACGCTCCCCTCCCTCTCGTTACCCGCGAATCGAGTGCGCCCATGTCCCAGGATTTCTATTTTCTGCTGATGCCGGGGTTCTCCGCCATCGGCTTTATTTCCGCGATCGAACCGCTGCGCGTGGCCAACCGCTTTCGTGGCGAGCTGTACCGCTGGCATGTGTTGAGTGCTGATGGCGGGGCGGTGTTGGCGAGCAACGGCATGTCGGTCAACGCCGACGCGGCACTGGAGCCGTTGAAGAAAGGCGCGACGCTGCTGGTGGTGGCCGGGTTTGAGCCGCTGAAGTTCGCCACGCCAACCCTGGAGCACTGGTTGCGGCGGCTGGATAACGACGGCGTGACCCTCGGCGCCATCGACACCGGTAGCTTTGTCCTCGCTGAAGCGGGCCTGCTCGACGGTCATCGCCTGACCTTGCACTGGGAAGCCATCGACGCGTTCAAGGAATCTTATCCACAGCTCAGCGTGACCCAGGAGCTGTTCGAGATCGACCGCCGGCGCATCACCTCGGCGGGCGGTACCGCTTCCATCGATTTAATGCTCGATCTGATCGCCCAGGCCCACGGCCCGCAACTGGCGATTCAGGTCAGCGAGCAATTTGTGCTGGGGCGCATCCGCCCGCGTAAAGACCACCAGCGCATGGAAGTCGCCACGCGTTACGGCATCAACAACAAGAAACTGGTGCAAGTGATCGGCGAGATGGAGCAGCACAGCGAACCGCCGCTGACTACGCTGCAATTGGCGGAATCGATCAAGGTGACGCGGCGGCAACTGGAGCGCCTGTTCCGGCTGCACCTGAACGATACGCCGAGCAATTTTTATCTGCGCCTGCGCCTGGAGAAAGCCCGCCAGTTACTGCGCCAGACCGACATGAGCGTGCTCGAAGTCGGCATCGCCTGCGGCTTCGAATCACCGTCGTACTTCACCCGCAGCTACCGCGCCAAATTTGCCCGCTGCCCGCGCGAAGACCGCCGAACCGCCCAGGCCTAAAATCAAAAGATCGCAGCCTTCGGCAGCTCCTACAGGGAAATACATTCCAATGTAGGAGCTGCCGAAGGCTGCGATCTTTTGATCTTGCTGTTAGTTACTTCTTCACCAACGCCGAACACGCAGCCTTGTAAGCCTCATGCTGATACTTGTTCAGCGTCCCCGGCAGCTCGAAATCATGCTTCTTCGCCTGCGCATTGATCGTCTGCGGCGACAACAATGTCACCTCGCACCCATCCAGCAACTGCAAAATCCCTTCAATCTTGAATGTCGTCGGGCCACCAGCAAACTCACCCTTCTTGCTGCGCTTCTTGATCGCAATCCGGTCCACCGAGTTCTCCCGCACAAACGACGCCACCTGCGCCGCAAACAACTTCACGTTGGCCGCCTCGTCATCGTCTTCGAGAGCGATCTTCTTGGTGGCAAGGGGAACGTGGCTCAATGCTGAACCGTCGAGAGCGGCTACGGCGATGATCGCTTCGCTGCCTTTGATTTCGATGCCGCAGATGTTCATGGGCGAGTGACCTTATGAGCGAATTGGATGGCGGTCATGGTGACGCAGTCGGGCGGTCAAGTCACTTCGCGTCGGCGCCCCAACGGTGCAGTACCGCTGGTCGGAAATCGTTGCCGACCTGTAATTTCTGACAGTAGACGGCCTTCCGACTGGCGCCTAGCTTGGTTGTCGGAGGATTGGCACGATTTTGGCCCTTTCTAAACCTAACCTCGCTCAAGGGATTGAAGACATGAAGCTGCGCAAGAACATTCGCTCGCTGACCCCAATCGAAAAAGACAACTTCGTCGATGCCTGTCTCCAGCTCAAACAGTCAGGTCAATACGATGAGTATGTGCACCTGCATCACCAAGTCATGAAGCCCACGGTTTTGCCTCATGAACCAAACGATCCAAACTACCGCAATGGTGCTCATCGGGGGCCTTCGTTCCTGCCATGGCACCGGGCATTTTTGCTGAAGTTCGAAAATGACCTTCAGGCGATTAACCGCTCCATCACGATTCCGTACTGGAACTGGACCGAGGATGCTGCCGATCCGCTCAACTCTCCGGTGTGGGCTGAGGATTTTATGGGCGGTAATGGTGTTGAAAGCGATGAGTGGCGTGTGGCAAACGGTCCGTTTGCTGTTCAAAACGGAAAATGGCCGGTTCCCTCCTATCCGGATGACGATTTGCCAGGTCCAGGTTTGAAGCGCCAGTTCGGCCTGGTCGTGAATACATTGCCGACCCCGGCAGATCTGCAAATGGCCTTGCGTGAAAGTCTCTACGACACGCCGCCTTATGATTCCGGCCCGACTGTGCGCGGTTTCCGAAATCGTCTGGAAGGCTGGATCACCCAGCGCGGCGATCCGCAGGTAACCACCACGGGTTCACAACTGCATAATCGTGTGCACCTCTGGGTGGGCGGCAATATGTTGCCGATGACTTCTCCAGATGATCCGGTGTTCTTCCTGCATCACTGCTTTGTCGACAAAGTGTGGGCAGACTGGCAGGCGCTGATGCTGCAGAGCAACGAGCGTTGGGCGCCGCATTACGCGCCGCTGGTCAATGGTCCGAAAGGACATAATTACGATGATGTGCTTGAGCCGTTTGCGCAGTCTGCTCGGAGTGTGAGCGACATCACTGACTTGGGGTATGAGTATGAGGTGCCCCGTCTGATCCTCGATCATGCGAAACCTCGGTCTCCTTTTCACGACTGATGCTGGCATCGGGTGGCGGTGTGAATGCCTGGCTATTGCAGCAGGCAAACACGCCGTAACCGGCTAAAGCTCAAGCTGCTCAGAGGTGATTCCAAAGGCCGCCGCAATCTTTTCGCGAGTTGCTTTTCGTGGCTTGGACACCGTTTCCTGTTGAGCAAACGCCGGTTGCGAAATGCCCATGCGTTTGGCGACTTCTTCCTGAGTCAGGTTTAGGTATTCGCGCCAGGCACGGATCGGTGTCGCTCCGTCGACCATCCGACTGACCACTTCATGGGGAATCAGATCGGGCTGCATTTTCTGCGCGACATATTGCGCATAGGGAATGACCACGAAGGCCGGTTTGCCCTCGGCGTCGTTGATGATTTGGATGTCAGTAGGTGCGTTCATCGCGTTTTTTGACCTCTTGAATACTGACCACTTTGATTGCGCCGTCCCAGTCGAACATGACCCGATAGTTGCCGACTCGCAGTCGGTAAGCATATTCATGTCCAACCAATGATTTGACGTTGCCGACATTAGGCATGTTAGCGAGCGCCGTGATGGCATCACGAACCTGTCCTTGATGAACGCAGTGCAATTTCAGGAGTTGCTTAACGGCCTTTCGAGTCCAGTGGATGCTGTTCATGGAAGAATATAAGTCTTTTATAAGATTCGCGAATCTTTGCTTATATTTTCAGGGCGGCCAATCAAGAACAGTTGTCAGGATATTGCGTGAAGCGCCCGTAGACCGGGGCTTTCACGCGATAGATGTAGGCGAGGTGGATATGTGTCGTAGGAAGAGAAGAATCACCACGGTGAAAGCAGGAAGCTGTTTCAGCTTTCCTCCGAGCTTCAAGGACTATTCCTGCCCAATCGACTCCAAAAACTCCGACCGCTCATCACTCATCCGCGCCACGCAATCATTCTGCGCAATCGTGAAGGCCTTGCTGCCCGCCGTCGCCGGGAACGCTTCCACCGCACAATCCGCATCCCGTGTCTTCAGCCACTGCTGCTGAGCCGTCTTCATCTTGGCGGTGATGTCCGCCAGTTGCGTCGGGTTCTTGCCGTACGCGGTCTGCATGCGTTCGGTCAGGCTGGCGTAGTTGTCCTTGAGCAGGTCTTCGGCGGTGCTGCGGCTGTAGGTCGAGCATTCCAGGGTCTGGACGTCGTTTTCGACGGCGTCGCAGGGGTTGTTGTCGGACTCTTCGGCGGCGTGTACGCCGGTCGCAATCAAAGCCAAAGCCAGGAAGATCGATTTCATTGTTGTCGCCGCTCTAATCCAGTGGTGTATCCAAGATGCCGGAGATTCTGGCTCAAGCTTGCTGGCTTGAACAGGTAGCTGATCGGAGCGTCCGGCGACCCTTTGTCGCGGATTGACGCTTTCGGCAATTCCCCTGTCGTTTTTGCACCCGGTCGCCCCGGCACCGAGGCATATGCTGGCCCCAAAGCGCCGGCAGACGATTCGGCGCATGAATCGCCAATAAGGGGACGCCTGATGAGCCCAGCCGAATTACACGCCGACAGCATCGTTATCGACGGTCTGATCATTGCCAAATGGAACCGCGAGCTGTTCGAAGACATGCGCAAGGGCGGTCTGACGGCAGCCAACTGCACTGTGTCGGTGTGGGAAGGCTTTCAGGCGACCGTGAACAATATTGCCGCCAGCCAGAAGCTGATCCGCGAAAACAGCGACCTGGTGATGCCAGTGCGTACCACCGCGGACATCCGTCGCGCCAAAGAACAAGGCAAGACTGGCATCCTCTTCGGCTTCCAGAATGCCCACGCCTTTGAAGATCAGATCGGCTATGTCGAGGTGTTCAAGCAGCTCGGCGTCGGCATCGTGCAGATGTGCTACAACACCCAGAATCTGGTCGGCACCGGTTGCTACGAGCGTGACGGCGGCCTGTCGGGTTTCGGCCGCGAGATCGTTGCCGAGATGAACCGCGTTGGCGTCATGTGCGACCTGTCCCATGTCGGTTCCAAGACTTCCGAAGAAGTCATCCTCGAATCGAAAAAACCGGTGTGCTATTCCCACTGCCTGCCGTCGGGTCTCAAAGAGCACCCGCGCAACAAGTCCGATGAGGAACTCAAGTTCATCGCTGACCACGGCGGTTTCGTCGGCGTGACCATGTTCGCGCCGTTCCTCGCCAAAGGCATCGATTCGACCATCGACGACTACGCCGAGGCGATCGAATACACCATGAACATCGTCGGCGAAGACGCCATCGGCATCGGCACTGACTTCACCCAGGGTCACGGCCAGGACTTCTTCGAATACCTGACCCACGACAAGGGCTACGCCCGCCGTCTGACCAGCTTCGGCAAGATCATCAATCCGCTGGGCATCCGCACCGTCGGCGAGTTCCCGAACCTGACCGAAACCCTGCTCAAGCGCGGCCACTCCGAGCGCGTCGTGCGCAAGATCATGGGCGAGAACTGGGTCAACGTCCTCAAAGACGTCTGGGGCGAGTAACGCTGACTCAAGACCGCCGCCGATCTGCCCCCTCTCCTGTGGGAGAGGGCTGGGGTGAGGGCAGCGGTCACCACTGAATCCACTATTTTTTCTGGAGTTAAGTTTCCATGGCCAAGATCGCCCCGCAATTGCCAATCGAAGTCGACAGCGAGACCGGTGTCTGGACCTCCGACGCCCTGCCAATGCTCTACGTACCGCGCCACTTCTTCGTGAATAACCACATGGGCATCGAAGAGGTTTTGGGCGCCGACGCCTACGCCGAGATCCTCTACAAGGCCGGCTACAAATCCGCCTGGCACTGGTGCGAAAAAGAAGCCGAATGCCACGGCCTGGAAGGCGTCGCGGTGTTCGAGCACTACATGAAGCGTCTGTCGCAACGCGGCTGGGGCCTGTTCAAGATCCAGGACATCGACCTCGACAAAGGCACCGCCAGCGTCAAGCTCGAACACTCCGCATTCGTCTACGTCTACGGCAAGGTCGGGCGCAAGGTCGACTACATGTTCACCGGTTGGTTTGCCGGGGCCATGGATCAGATTCTTGAGGCGCGCGGCAGCAAGATTCGCACGGTTGCCGAGCAAGTTTACGGTGGCTCCGAAGAAGGCCACGAAGACGGCTTGTTCACCGTCAAGCCGTTGTAAGTCGAGGAACCCGCCATGGCTTTCGAAGCAATGTTCCAGCCGATCCAGATCGGCAAACTGACCATCCGCAACCGCGTGCTCAGCACCGCGCACGCTGAGGTCTACGCGACTGACGGTGGCATGACCACCGAGCGCTACGTCAAATATTACGAAGAGAAAGCCAAGGGCGGCATCGGCCTGGCGATCTGTGGCGGCTCCTCCGTGGTCGCCATCGACAGCCCGCAGCAGTGGTGGAGTTCGGTCAACCTGTCGACCGACCGGATCATTCCTCACTTCCAGAATCTCGCTGACGCCATGCACAAGCACGGCGCCAAGATCATGATTCAGATTACCCACATGGGCCGGCGCTCGCGCTGGGACGGCTTCAACTGGCCGACCCTGATGTCGCCGTCGGGCATCCGTGAACCGGTGCACCGCGCCACCTGCAAAACCATCGAGCCGGAAGAAATCTGGCGGGTCATCGGCAACTACGCCCAGGCTGCGCGCCGGGCCAAGGCCGGTGGTCTGGATGGCGTCGAATTGTCCGCCGTGCACCAGCACATGATCGACCAGTTCTGGAGTCCGCGCGTCAACAAGCGCACCGACGAATGGGGCGGCACCTTCGAAGGCCGGATGAAGTTCGGCCTGGAAGTGTTGAAAGCCGTACGCGCCGAGGTCGGTGACGACTTCTGCGTGGGCATGCGTCTGTGCGGTGACGAGTTCCACCCGGACGGCTTGTCCCACGAGGACATGAAGCAGATCGCCAAGTATTACGACGACACCGGCATGCTCGATTTCATCGGCGTCGTCGGCTCGGGTTGTGACACTCACAACACCCTGGCCAACGTGATTCCGAACATGAGTTATCCACCGGAGCCGTTCCTGCATCTGGCCGCCGGAATCAAGGAAGTGGTCAAGGTGCCGGTGCTGCACGCACAGAACATCAAGGACCCGAACCAGGCCACGCGCATCCTTGAAGGCGGTTACGTCGACATGGTCGGCATGACCCGCGCGCACATCGCTGACCCGCACCTGATCGCCAAGATCAAGATGGGCCAGATCGACCAGATCAAGCAGTGCGTCGGCGCCAACTATTGCATCGACCGCCAGTACCAAGGTCTGGACGTGCTGTGCATTCAGAACGCGGCGACGTCCCGTGAGTACATGGGTGTGCCGCACATCATCGAGAAATCCACCGGGCCGAAACGCAAGGTGGTCATCGTCGGTGCCGGCCCTGCCGGCATGGAAGCGGCCCGCGTTGCCGCCGAACGTGGCCACGACGTGACCCTGTTCGAGAAGAAAGAATTCATCGGTGGGCAAATCACCACCGCATCGAAAGCACCGCAGCGCGACCAGATCGCCGGCATCACCCGCTGGTTCCAGCTGGAGTTGGCGCGGCTGAAAGTCGATCTGCGTCTGGGTGTGGCAGCGGATGCCGACACCATCATGGATCTGCGTCCGGACGTTGTTGTGCTGGCGGTCGGCGGGCATCCGTATCTGGAACAGAACGAACACTGGGGCGCTGCCGAAGGGCTGGTGGTCAGCAGTTGGGACGTGCTCGACGGCAAGGTCGCGCCGGGCAAGAACGTGCTGGTCTACGACACCATTTGCGAGTTCACCGGGATGTCGGTTGCCGACTTCCTTGCCGACAAGGGCAGCCAGGTCGAGATCGTCACCGACGATATCAAGCCGGGCGTGGCCATCGGCGGTACGTCGTTCCCGACCTACTACCGCAGTATGTACCCGAAAGAAGTGATCATGACCGGCGACATGATGCTGGAGAAGGTCTACCGCGAAGGCGACAAACTGGTCGCGGTGCTGGAGAACGAATACACCGGTGCCAAAGAGGAGCGGGTGGTCGATCAGGTGGTGGTGGAAAACGGCGTGCGTCCGGATGAAGAAATCTACTACGCGCTCAAAGAGGGTTCGCGCAACAAGGGCCAGATCGACGTCGAAGCGTTGTTCGCGATCCAGCCGCAACCTTCGCTGAGCGAGGCGGGCGACGGTTATTTGCTGTTCCGCATCGGCGACTGCGTGGCGCAGCGCAACACCCACGCCGCCATTTATGACGCCCTGCGGCTCTGCAAGGATTTCTAAGGACTTGCACCAAACCCTGTGGGAGCGAGCCTGCTCGCGAATGCAATCTGTCAGTGAAAGATGAGCTGACTGATTCACCGCTTTCGCGAGCAGGCTCGCTCCCACAGTAAAGCGGATCGTGTTTCTCCAGGTTGTACTGGTGGGAGCTTCACCATGTTGAACACCCTTCTTCCAATCCTGTTGTTCGCAGCTATCGGCCTTGGTGTCCTCGGCGCGTTGCGGCGGGTAGCGATGTGGCGTCGGGGCCGGGCCTCGAAGGTCGATCTGATCGGCGGCCTGTTGGCCATGCCCAAGCGCTACATGGTCGATTTGCACCATGTCGTGGCGCGGGACAAATACATCGCCAACACCCACGTGGCCACGGCCGGCGGTGCGGTGGCGTCGATTGTGCTGGCGCTGCTGGTGCACGGTTTCGGCCTGCATAACCGCATCCTCGGTTACGCCTTGCTGCTGATGACGGCGGTGATGTTCGTCGGCGCAATCTTCGTTTATCTGCGGCGGCGCAACCCGCCCGCGCGGCTGTCGAAAGGCCCGTGGATGCGCCTGCCGAAAAGCCTGCTGGCGTTCTCGGCGTCGTTCTTCCTGCTGACCTTGCCGGTGGCCGGGATTCTGCCGGAGAACTTCGGCGGCTGGGTGCTCGCGGCCATCCTCGGGATCGGTGTGCTGTGGGGCGTGTCGGAGCTGTTCTTCGGCATGACCTGGGGCGGGCCGATGAAGCACGCCTTCGCCGGTGCGCTGCATTTGGCCTGGCACCGTCGCGCCGAACGTTTTGGCGGCGGTCGTTCCACCGGTTTGAAGCCTTTGGATTTGAACGATCCGAGTGCTCCGCTGGGTGTTGAGAAACCCAAGGATTTCACCTGGAACCAGTTGCTGGGTTTCGACGCCTGTGTGCAGTGCGGCAAGTGTGAAGCTGCGTGCCCGGCCTACGCCGCCGGCCAGCCGCTGAACCCGAAAAAGCTGATTCAGGACATGGTCGTCGGCCTCGCCGGTGGCACCGACGCCAAGTTTGCCGGCAGCCCGTATCCCGGCAAACCTGTGGGCGAACACAGCGGCAATCCACATGAACCCATCGTCAACGGGCTGGTCGACGCCGAAACCCTGTGGTCGTGCACCACCTGCCGCGCTTGCGTCGAGGAATGCCCGATGATGATCGAGCACGTCGACGCCATCGTCGACATGCGCCGTCACCTGACCCTGGAAAAAGGCGCGACGCCGAACAAGGGCGCCGAAGTCCTCGAGAACCTGATCGCCACCGACAACCCCGGCGGTTTTGCTCCGGGCGGACGGATGAACTGGGCAGCGGACTTGAACCTCAATCTGCTCAGCGAAAAGAAATCCACCGACGTGCTGTTCTGGGTCGGCGACGGTGCCTTCGACATGCGTAACCAGCGCACCCTTCGCGCTTTCGTCAAAGTGCTGAAAGCGGCAAAAGTCGACTTCGCCGTGCTCGGCCTCGAAGAACGTGACAGCGGCGACGTGGCCCGCCGATTGGGCGATGAAGCGACCTTCCAGTTGCTCGCCAAACGCAACATCCAGACCCTGGCCAAATACAGCTTCAACCGCATCGTCACTTGCGATCCACACAGCTTCCACGTGTTGAAAAACGAGTACGGCGCGTTCGACGGCAACTATTTGGTACAGCACCACAGCACCTACATGGCGGAAATCATCCAGGCCGGCGCGCTGAACCTTGGTCAGCACAAAGGCAACAGCGTGACTTATCACGATCCGTGCTACCTCGGCCGCTACAACGGCGAGTACGAAGCGCCGCGCGAAGTACTGCGCGCCCTCGGCATCGAGGTCAAAGAGATGCAACGTTCCGGCTTCCGTTCACGCTGCTGCGGCGGCGGTGGCGGGGCGCCGATCACTGACATTCCGGGCAAGCAGCGGATTCCTGATATGCGCATGGACGACATCCGCGAAACCGGCGCCGAACTGGTGGCGGTGGGTTGTCCACAGTGCACGGCGATGCTCGAAGGCGTGGTCGAACCGCGTCCGCTGATCAAGGACATCGCCGAACTGGTCGCCGACGCATTGCTTGAAGACGCCGCCCCGAGCAAGCCTGCCACCCCGGCCAAACGTGAACCAGCGGAGGCCCACTGATGAGCGATATTATCCGCCGCGACCCGCGCGCCGAATGGATTGCGCGTAACCGTTTGCATCCGCTACACGCGGCCATGCAACCGGCGCAACACAGTTGGATGGGGCCGAACGGCGTCATCCGCAAGAACCTGCATGGCATCGGCTTTATCGGCCCTAACGGCCTCAAACGGATCGACCGCAGCGGCGCGCAACAGGGCGGGGCGGTCAAACGCTCGGCCACGGTTGAAGTGCAATTGCCGCTGCATCAGGTGCCGGCCCCGGCGTACTACATCAGCGTGGTGCCGGACATGGTTGGCGGCCGCTTGAGCAGTCACGACCGTGATTTGCTTGGCCTCGCCCATCAACTCGCCGGCCAGGACGGCGCAGTGTTGGCGGTGGTCTTTGGCGAGCACAAGGAAAACGCTTTCGCCACCGCAGGCGTGGACCGCTTGCTGGTGTTGGAAGGCGAGGAATTCAGCGGTTATGCACCGGAGCAACGGGTGCAAGGTTTGCGCGCTGTGGATAACCAGTTCAATCCACGTCACTGGCTGCTGCCGGACAGCCGCAGCGGTGGTGGTGAACTCGGTCGGCGCTTTGCCGCTGCACTGGGTGAACGCCCGGCGACACGGGTCTGGCAGGTCAAGGATCAGGAATGTATTGGCCGCGCAGGTGCGGGCTTGCAAGACCTCGCCCGGCCCGTCGCACGATTGATTCTGGCGGCGGCGGAATGCGCCGAGCCGGTCAGCGAAACCCGTCATGAAGCACTGCCGGTGGAGTTATCCACAAGCGTCGCGCGCAGCCTGTCGCGGATCGAAGATCTCGGTGCGGTGGCGGTGGACCCGGCGGCGATTCCGATGGCCGAAGCTGAATTCATTTTCTCCGGCGGCAATGGGGTCAAAGACTGGGCGTTGTTCCACGAAACTGCGGCAGCACTCGGCGCTACCGAAGGTGCTTCCCGCGTTGCAGTAGACGATGGCTTCATGGCCCGTGATCGCCAGGTCGGCGCGTCCGGCACCTGGGTCACCGCGCGGGTCTATGTGGCTGTGGGTATCTCCGGCGCGATCCAGCATCTGCAAGGCATTGGCGCTTGCGACAAAGTGGTGGCGATCAACCTTGATCCGGGTTGCGACATGATCAAGCGTGCCGATTTGTCGGTGATCGGCGAGAGCGCAGAGATTCTGCAGGCGTTGATCGAAGCGGTGGCGGCTTACCGCAACGAAGCCAAGCGCGATGCGGCTTAAGGAAACGCTATGAACACGAAAGTTATCAGTCTGGTTTCAATCGGCGCTCACCCGACTTCCGGGCGGCCACGCCGTGCTGATCAGGACGCGCGCGCCGTGGAACTGGGTCTGCAACTGGCTGGGGATAACCTGCAAGTGCTGCATGCCGGTGACGTTGCGGAACCGGCGTTGCGCGCCTATCTGGGCATGGGTCTTGCGCAGATGCATGTGCTGGAGCAACCGGCTGGCGCCGATGCGCTGCCGGCGCTGACCGCATATCTGCGCGATGCCGGGGCGCAGGTGGTGCTGACCGGTAGCCAGGCGGAAACCGGGGAAGGGTCGGGGATGTTGCCGTTTTTGCTCGCCGAAGGTCTGGGCTGGCCGCTGGTGGTGGGGCTGGCGCAGGTCGAGTCGATCAGTGACGGTTCGGCGCTGGTGCTGCAAGCGTTGCCGCGTGGGCAGCGGCGGCGGTTGAAGGTCAAGCTGCCGTTTCTGGCGACTGTGGATAACGCTGCGCCGAAGCCTCGGCAGAGTGCTTATGGGCCGGCGCGACGCGGGGTGCTGGAGGCTGCTGATGTCGAGGTTGTCGATGATGAACTCCTCTCGGTTGCCACTCTGCAACCGGCCAAACCACGGCCCAAACGTCTGAAAGTGATCAAGGCCAAAAGCGGCGCCGACCGCATGAAGGCTGCGACGGCCAAGGCCAGTGGGGGCGGGGGGCAGGTGCTCAAGGGGGTTACCGCACAGGCTGGTGCTGCAGCGATCCTCAAGTTGCTGATTGAAGAAGGCGTCGTCCGCTGAAAAGCCCCTCACCCTAGCCCTCTCCCGGAGGGAGAGGGGACCTTCGGTGGCGTACTCAAGCGTTACATCGACCTGAAAGATTTTCGCGAACTCAAGTTTGGCCCAGCCAAGGTCACCGCATAATTTGCAGGTCACTGTACTTTTCCAATACACCTCGGTCGGCTCCCTCTCCCGGCGGGAGAGGGCTGGGGTGAGGGGGGCGGTTTACCCACAATCCCTGTTGGCGGATCTGTGGATAACGTGTTCGCCCCTCTCTAGACCCCACGGCAATCAAGCCCTGCAGCCCTCCGATCAAAAAACAACCAGCCTAAGTCACGGATTTGCGAGGCTTTTTCGGCAGGATAACTTAGAAAGTTGCCCCCAATCTCTGTTGGCGCTTCTGTGGATAAGATGTTCGCTATCCTCTGAGAGCTATATGAAACACGGCTTTCCGAGATCTGGTCAATTATTGATCAATCTGCGGTTTTGACCGAGTAATTCTCTCTTCAAGCCTGATTTATCAAGGCCTTCAGCGTTTTTCCACAGACGATGCAAAGTTACCCCCGATCTCTGTTGGTGCTTCTGTGGATAAGGTGTTTGCCTTCCGCTGAACGCCACGAGTGGCGTGGCTTGTAGGCTGTTGATTAAAAAGTGATCATTGTGTTTTAAAAACCGTGCTTCTGGATAAGTCACGGTTTTTCTTTGCAAATCAGTGGGATATTTTTCGAGTCATCCACAGTTGTCCCCATTTGCTGTGGGTGGGCGTGTGGATAACTTGTTCGTGGAAGGCTGGCGGGCTTGGTGGGTATGGGGTGTGGGGGGATTGGTCAGAATTTGTGCAATCAAGGTTCAGGGATGTGATGAATGTGAAATAGCTATCGCAAACAGGCTCACTCCTACATGGGAACGCATTCCAAATGTAGGAGTGAGCCTGCTCGCGATGCTTTTTATCCTTGGACAGGCACACCTTTAAGGTAAGGCGCAGGCTCTGCGCCGAGATTGTTCAGCAAGCGCTCGCTGTACCAGTCGACGAAGTTGACCACGCCAAATTCATAGGTCTTCGAATAAGGCCCAGGCTGATAAGCCGTGGAGTTGATCCCGCGCTGGTTTTCCTCAGCCAGACGCCGGTCCTGATCGTTGGTCGCATCCCACACCTGACGCATGCGCTCGACGTCGTAATCCACGCCTTCAACCGCATCCTTGTGCACGATCCACTTGGTGGTGACCATGGTTTCCTGCGCGCTGATCGGCCACACGGTGAACACGATGATGTGGTCGCCCATGCAGTGGTTCCACGAGTGCGGCAGGTGCAGGATGCGCATCGAGCCGAGGTCCGGGTTTTTAATGCGGCCCATCAGTTTCGCGCAGCCCTGTTTGCCGTCGAGGGTCATCGACACGGTGCCCTTGAGCAGCGGCATGCGCACGATGCGGTTGCGCAGGCCGAAACTGGCGTGGGCGTAAGGAATCTTCTCGGCTTCCCAGGCGGCAGCGGAGGCGGCGACGTGATCCTTGAACGCCTGATCGGCGCGCGGGTCGGTGACGTCGTCCCATTCCAGCAGGGTTTTCAGCAGTTCCGGGTGCGACGCGTTGCAGTGGTAGCACTCGCGATTGTTTTCCAGCACCAGTTTCCAGTTGGCCTTTTCCATCAAGGTGGTGGTGATCGCCACCTTGGTGTTCTCCATGTCGTACGGTTCCATGTAATGGTTCAGCGTCGACAGAAAGTCATCGATGGCCGGCGGGTTCTCCGCCAGGCTGATGAAGATGTAGCCGCCGGCAGTCTTCACGTTCACCGGTTTGAGACCGTATTGCTTCATGTCGAAGTCGGCGCCCATTTCGGTGCCGGCGAACAGCAGGCGACCGTCCAGCTCGTACGTCCACTGGTGGTAATGGCAGACCAGTTTGGCGACCTTGCCTTTTTCACTGGTGCACAGGCGCGAGCCACGGTGGCGGCAGACGTTGTGGAAGGCATGCACCACACCCTCGGCGCCTCGGATGACGATGATCGGGTTCTTGCCGATCTGCAGGGTCAGGTAGTTGCCCTTGGCCGGGATCTCGCAGGTCATGCCGGCGATCAACCACTCTTTCTGGAAGATCTCCTGCATGTCGATATCGAACAGCCGCTCGTCGCTATAGAACGGCTGTGGCAGCGAAAACGTCCGCTCGCGCTCCTGGAGCATTTGTGCGGTGGCCTTGCGTGCGGGTTCCAGCGGATCGCCCAGGCTGATTTTTGCGGTGACGTCCATCGATGTAATCCTCAAGGCCATCTGCGTGGCCGGCGAAAGTGGCTGATCAGGTGTGCTGCAACGGGTGCTACGCAAGGTGTAAAGAAGCTGTCTTGGTGTTGGGGCGAGTGTGGGCCCGGCGCTGGGCGGAACCTTATCCATGGGCGACATGGTGCAATCTGTTCCCGACGCGCAACCCCCGGTGGTTGGGGGCTGGTCGCGATAAGTATGCCGATGTCGCGGATAGGTAAACGGACGGTCTGCGCTATACGCAGAATCGCCGACATGAGGCCGACAGTCGGCCGTGGAGAACAGCATGTCCAACAGCTTCCTGAATCCGGTCACCACCCAGACCTGGGCCAATGGCCGACACATCGTCCGTTGCGTCAAAGTCATCCAGGAAACCTGGGACGTGCGCACCTTCTGCTTTATGGCTGATCAGCCGATCCTGTTCTTCTTCAAACCCGGGCAATTCGTCACCCTGGAGCTGGAAATCGAAGGCCAGCCGATCATGCGCTCGTACACGATCTCCAGTTCGCCGTCGGTGCCGTACAGCTTTTCGGTGACGATCAAACGGGTGCCGGGCGGCAAGGTCTCCAACTGGCTGCACGATACGCTGCATGAAGGCCAGGAACTGGCGGTGCACGGGCCGGTCGGGTTGTTCAATGCCATCGACTTCCCGAGCCCGAAAGTGCTGTATCTGAGCGGCGGCGTCGGCATCACGCCGTGCATGTCGATGGCGCGCTGGTTCTACGACACCAACGCTAACGTCGACATGACCTTTATCCACAGCGCGCGCTCGCCGAAAGACATCATTTATCATCGCGAGCTGGAGCACATGGCGTCGCGGATCGACAACTTCAGCCTGCACCTGATCTGTGAAAAGCACGGCCTGGGCGAGCCGTGGGCCGGTTATCGCGGTTACCTGAACCACAAGATGCTTGAATTGATGGTGCCGGACTTCCTCGAGCGCGAAGTGTTCTGCTGCGGCCCGACGCCGTACATGAACGCGGTCAAGCGCCTGCTGGAAGTGGCCGGTTACGACATGTCGCGTTATCACGAGGAATCCTTCGGCGCCACGCCACCGGAAGCGCGTGCCGATGCGGTGGAACAGGCCGAGCAGGCAGCCGATGCGCCAGAAATCGATGCGGCGGATCTGCATCAGGTCGAATTCACCTCGTCCGGCAAGAGCATTCGTGTGGCGCCGGGCGAGACTGTGCATGCGGCGGCGGCCAAGCTTGGCCTGATGATCCCGAAAGCCTGCGGCATGGGCATTTGCGGGACGTGCAAGGTGCTCAAGCTCGGCGGCGAGGTGGAGATGGAGCACAACGGCGGGATTACTGAGGACGACGAGGCCGAGGGGTTCATTCTGTCGTGCTGCAGTGTGCCTAAGGGGGATGTGCGTATCGATTTTTGAGTGGTTCGAATTTTTGCGCACGGCTTGCCCCTCATCCCAGCCCTCTCCCGAGGGAGAGGGAGCCGATTTTTGGGCTTTTCAAAATGTGAGTTCGGCTCTGTATTTCATGTCGGCGTAACTCTGATAAACACCACGGTCAGTCCCCTCTCCCTCCGGGAGAGGGCTAGGGTGAGGGGCTTTTCAGTCGATAAACAAATCCGTCATCAACGCCGCATTACTCCCCGGTTCAAACCGGTAATGCTCAAACTCCGCCACACCGCTCTCACGCAAAACCTCCTCATCAATCAACAACCGCCCGGTAATCTGCCGCCCGCTACTATCCAGAATCACATGCGCCGCATCCGCCATGATCGAAGGTAGGCGCGCCTGCTTGAATGACTCCCGATTGCCCAACTGAAACTCAATCGCCGCCGTGGCAATCATCGTCTGCGGCCACAACGAATTGACACTGATCCCGTAACTGGCAAATTCCTCGCTCATCCCCAGCGTCAACATGCTCATGCCGTACTTGGTCACGGTGTACGGGCTGAACTGCGCAAACCACTTGCTCGCCAGATTCAGCGGTGGCGACAGATTGAGAATATGCCCGGCGGATTTCTTCAGATAGGGCAGGGCGGCTTGGCTGCACAGCAACACCGCACGGGTGTTGATCTGGTGCATCAGGTCGAAACGCTTGAGTTCGATGTGCTGCACACCGGTCAACTTGATCGCCCCGGCGTTGTTCACCAGCGCATCGATCGCGCCGAAATGTTCGTTGGCCTGAGTCAGTGCCCGGCGTACCGCCTCTTCATCACGCACATCCACCTGCAACGCCAACGCCTTGCCGCCCGCCGCTTCGACTTCGGCGGCGACGCTGTGGATGGTGCCGGGCAGTTTGGCGTGGGCTTCGGCGCTCTTCGCCGCAATGACGATATTGGCCCCGTCCTTCGCTGCGCGCAGCGCAATCTCACGGCCAATGCCACGGCTGGCGCCGGTGATGAACAGGGTTTTGCCTTGTAACGACATGCCGATGCTCCTGCTTATTGTTATGTGAGCGGAGGGCTCGACAGACAATGTAGACCAAGGGCAACGCAATCTCTGTAGGAGCTGCCGCAGGCTGCGATCTTTTGATCTTGATCTTAAAAAACAAATCATAAGATCGCAGCCTGCGGCAGCTCCTACAGGGGAGGGTGTGGAGTCAGGTCAGGCGGACATGACTTCGCGGATGTCGCGGGCCAGTTCGCGGACGCGTTCTTCTTCGGTATCCCACGAGCACATGAAGCGTGCGCCGCCCTTGCCGATGAAGGTGTAGAAGCGCCAGTTCTTCGCGGTCAGCGCGGCGATCGCCGGTTCCGACAGTTGCAGGAACACGCCGTTGGCCTGCACCGGGAACATCAGTTCGACGCCGGGAATGTCGCTGACCAGTTCAGCGAGCAATTGCGCGCAGTGGTTGGCGTGGCGTGCGTATTTCAGCCAGGCGTCGTTTTCGAGGATGCCGACCCACGGTGCCGAGAGGAAGCGCATTTTCGACGCCAACTGACCGGCCTGTTTGCAGCGGTAGTCGAAGTCCTCCGCCAGTTTGTGGTTGAAGAACAGGATCGCTTCACCCACCGCCATGCCGTTCTTGGTGCCGCCGAAGCACAACACATCAACACCAGCCTTCCAGGTCAGATCGGCTGGCGAGCAGCCGAGGAAGGCGCAGGCGTTGGAGAAGCGCGCGCCGTCCATGTGCAGGTGCAAGCCCAGTTCCTTGCAAGTGGCGCTGATGGCGCGGACTTCTTCCGGGGTGTAGACGCTGCCGACTTCGGTGGCTTGGGTCAGGGTAACCACACGCGGTTTCGGGTAGTGAATGTCCTGACGCTTGAGCGCGACTTCGCGGATCGATTGCGGGGTGATCTTGCCGTTTTCGGTGCCGGCGATCAGCAGTTTCGAGCCGTTGGAGAAGAATTCCGGGGCGCCGCATTCGTCGGTTTCGACGTGGGCGGTTTCCGAGCAGATCACGCTGTGGTAACTCTGGCACAGCGACGACAGGGCCAGCGAGTTGGCGGCGGTGCCGTTGAAGGCGAAGAACACTTCGCAGTCGGTTTCGAACAGTTGGCGGAAATGATCGGACGCGCGGGCGGTCCATTCATCGTCGCCATACGCGCGCTGGTGGCCGTGGTTGGCCTGCTCCATCGCAGCCCAGGCTTCAGGGCAGATACCGGAGTAGTTGTCGCTGGCGAATTGTTGGCTCTTGTCGGTCATGGCCGGCTTCCGTGGTCGAGACTCTTGTGAAGGCTCGTGGTCAATGAGGGTGCGCACTTTACCGAAGATCTTCCGGGGAGCACACGGGATGTCACGTTCAGGAAATTACCAGTTTGTAGGACGATTATGCACCTGAGCAAACGCGACGGCGCGCTGGATCTGCTCAAGTGGCTCGCACTGCTGAGCATGTTGCTCGATCACCTGCGATATGTCGGGTTCTCCGCCGATTGGCTGTATGTGCCGGGGCGGCTGGCGTTTCCGTGGTTTTGTCTGGCGATGGCGGCGAATCTTTCGCGGGATGGGTCGCGGAAGATGGAGTGGCGTTATCTGGGGTGGCTGTTGCTGTTCAGTGCGGTCAGCGAGATTCCCTATCGGCTGTACATTCCCGAGCCTGATACGTTGAATGTGATGCCGACGCTGGCGCTGGGCTTGCTGCTGGCGCGGGGGTGGCAGGATCCAACGATCATGTCGCGATTGCTGGGCGTTGCTGCGCTGGTGCTGGCCGCCATGTTTCCGGAACGACTGATGTTTGGTTTCTTCGGGGTGTTGCTGCCGTTGGCGATGCTGCTGGTGTTTCGCCGCCCGTGGTATTTCAGCTTGTTGCCGGGTTTGATATGCCTCGCAGCGAATCAGTGGCAAGTGCTTTACGACTCGGCAAGGTTCGGTAGCAGCGTCGCGATCCTTGGCATTGCCATCTGTCTGTTCGCGCCAATGCTCGGATTGTTCCTGTTGCGACATGTGCGACATCTCCAGCCACCGCCGATGCGGCGCTGGGCTTACGGCCTTTATCCCGCGCATTTCCTCCTGCTGCTCGCGGTTCGCCAATTGATCGCATAACCCCTGTAGGAGTGAGCCTGCTCGCGATGGCGGCGCATCAGCCAACATTTGCTTAGCTGGCCCACCGCCATCGCGAGCAGGCTCACTCCTACAGGGGATCTGCGCAGATTCAACAAGCCATTTCCGACCATGTCGTAAACGCACCTTTGCGTGGCGCGCGCAGGCATTTGAGCTGTCTGCGCCGGTCATACCATCGGCATCAAAGGGCACTGCCTTCATTGCCAGTGCCTTACCGAGACGAATGGCGCACAGATGCCGCTGGGAGAGACGCGATGTTCAGCAAGCAAGACCAGATCCAGGGTTACGACGATGCACTGCTGGCGGCGATGAATGCCGAGGAGCAACGTCAGGAAGATCACATCGAGCTGATCGCGTCGGAGAACTACACCAGCAAACGCGTGATGCAAGCGCAAGGCAGCGGCCTGACCAACAAATACGCCGAAGGCTATCCGGGCAAGCGCTACTACGGCGGCTGCGAGCACGTCGATAAAGTCGAAGCGCTGGCCATCGAACGCGCCAAGCAACTGTTCGGCGCCGATTACGCCAACGTCCAGCCGCACTCCGGTTCTTCGGCCAACAGCGCGGTGTACCTGGCGCTGATCCAGCCGGGCGACACCATCCTCGGCATGAGCCTCGCTCACGGTGGTCACTTGACCCACGGTGCGAAAGTGTCGTCCTCGGGCAAGCTCTACAACGCGGTGCAGTACGGCATCAACACCGACACCGGGCTGATCGATTACGACGAAGTCGAGCGTCTCGCCGTCGAATCCAAGCCGAAAATGATCGTCGCCGGTTTCTCCGCTTACTCGAAGACTCTGGACTTCCCGCGCTTCCGTCAGATCGCTGACAAGGTCGGCGCGCTGCTGTTCGTCGACATGGCCCACGTCGCCGGTCTGGTCGCTGCCGGTCTGTACCCGAACCCGCTGCCGTACGCCGACGTGGTCACCACCACCACGCACAAAACCCTGCGCGGCCCACGTGGCGGCTTGATCCTGGCCAAGTCCAACGAAGAGATCGAGAAGAAGCTCAACGCCGCCGTATTCCCCGGCGCTCAGGGCGGCCCGCTGATGCACGTCATCGCCGGTAAAGCCGTGTGCTTCAAGGAAGCGCTGGAGCCAGGCTTCAAGGCCTATCAGCAACAAGTCATCGACAACGCTCAGGCGATGGCCAGCGTGTTTATCAAACGTGGCTACGATGTAGTGTCCGGCGGCACCGACAACCACCTGTTCCTGGTCAGCCTGATCCGTCAGGGCCTGACCGGTAAAGACGCCGACGCCGCCCTTGGCCGTGCACACATCACCGTCAACAAGAACGCCGTGCCGAACGACCCGCAATCGCCGTTCGTGACCTCGGGCCTGCGCATCGGCACCCCGGCCGTCACTACGCGCGGTTTCAAAGTGGCGCAGTGCGAAGTGCTGGCTCTGTGGATCTGCGACATCCTCGACAACCTTGGCGATGCCGATGTCGAGGCAAATGTTGCCAAGAACGTCGCAGCCCTGTGCGCTGACTTCCCGGTTTACCGCTGAGTGTTCTGGAGTAACTGACTATGCAACGCTATTCGGGCTTCGGCCTCTTCAAACACTCCCTCAGCCACCACGAAAACTGGCAGCGCATGTGGCGCACGCCAACGCCGAAAAAGGTCTACGACGTAGTCATCGTCGGCGGCGGCGGGCACGGTCTGGCGACGGCCTATTACTTGGCGAAAGAGCACGGCATCACCAACGTCGCCGTGGTCGAAAAGGGCTGGCTGGGCGGCGGTAACACCGCGCGCAACACCACCATCGTTCGCTCCAACTACCTGTGGGACGAGTCGGCGCACCTCTACGAACACGCGATGAAATTGTGGGAAGGCCTGTCGCAAGACCTGAACTACAACGTGATGTTCTCCCAGCGTGGCGTCTACAACCTGTGCCACACCCTGCAGGACATCCGTGATTCCGAGCGTCGGGTCAGCGCCAACCGCCTCAACGGCGTCGACGGCGAACTGCTCAACGCCAAGCAAGTGGCTGACGAGATTCCGTACCTCGACTGCTCGAAAAATACTCGCTACCCGGTGATGGGCGCGACCGTTCAGCGTCGCGGCGGCGTCGCCCGTCACGATGCCGTGGCCTGGGGCTTCGCCCGTGCCGCCGACGCCTTGGGTGTGGACTTGATCCAGCAGACCGAAGTGATCGGTTTCCGCAAGGAAAACGGCGTGTGCATCGGTGTTGAAACCAACAAGGGTTTCATCGGCGCCAAGCGCGTCGGCGTGGTCACGGCCGGTAACTCCGGGCACATGGCCAAACTCGCCGGTTTCCGTCTGCCGATCGAATCCCATCCGCTGCAAGCGCTGGTGTCCGAGCCGATCAAACCGATTATCGACAGCGTGATCATGTCCAACGCCGTGCACGGTTACATCAGCCAGTCCGACAAGGGCGACCTGGTGATCGGCGCCGGTATCGACGGCTACAACGGCTACGGTCAGCGCGGTTCGTATCCGGTGATCGAACACACCATTCAGGCCATCGTCGAGATGTTCCCGGTGTTGTCGCGCGTACGCATGAACCGCCAGTGGGGCGGCATCGTCGACACCACCCCGGACGCTTGCCCGATCATTTCGAAAACCCCGGTACCGAACATGTTCTTCAACTGCGGTTGGGGCACCGGTGGTTTCAAGGCCACACCTGGCTCGGGCAACGTGTTTGCCGCGAGTCTGGCCAAGGGTGAAATGCACCCGTTGGCCGCACCGTTTTCCATCGACCGTTTCCACAACGGCGCACTCATCGACGAACACGGCGCTGCTGCCGTCGCCCACTAACAGGAGAAATCCCCATGTTGCATATCTTCTGTCCTCACTGCGGCGAACTGCGCTCCGAAGAGGAATTCCACGCATCCGGTCAGGCGCACATTCCGCGTCCGCTCGATCCAGGCGCCTGCACCGACGAGGAGTGGGGCGACTACATGTTCTTCCGCGACAACCCGCGCGGTCTGCACCACGAGCTGTGGGATCACGTCGCCGGTTGCCGTCAGTACTTCAACGTCACCCGCGACACCGTGACCTACGAGATTCTCGAAACCTACAAGATCGGCACCAAGCCGCAATTCACCGACAAGGCTGATACGGCGAAAACAGCCACGACGGCGCTGGGAGAGAAGGTATGAGCCAGACCAATCGCCTGTCCAACGGTGGACGGATCGACCGCAACAAAGTGCTGAGCTTCACCTTCAACGGTCAGAGCTACAAAGGCTTCGAGGGTGACTCGCTGGCCGCCGCGCTGATCGCCAACGGCGTCGACATCATTGGCCGCAGCTTCAAGTATTCGCGTCCGCGCGGGATCTTTGCTGCCGGTGCTGAAGAGCCGAACGCCGTGCTGCAGATCGGCGCGACAGAAGCCACGCAAATCCCCAACGTGCGCGCCACGCAACAGGCGCTGTATCAAGGTTTGGTTGCGACCAGCACCAACGGCTGGCCGAGCGTCAACAACGACATGATGGGTATTCTCGGCAAGGTCGGCGGCAAGCTGATGCCGCCGGGTTTCTACTACAAAACCTTCATGTATCCGCAGTCGTTCTGGATGACCTACGAGAAGTACATTCGCAAGGCTGCCGGTCTGGGCCGTTCGCCGACCGAAGTCGATCCGGACACTTACGACTACATGAACCAGCACTGCGACGTGCTGATCGTCGGTGCTGGCCCTGCCGGTCTCGCCGCTGCTCTGGCTGCTGCGCGCAGCGGTGCCCGAGTGATTCTGGCGGACGAGCAGGAAGAGTTCGGCGGCAGCCTGCTCGATTCCCGTGAAAGCCTCGACGGCAAGCCGGCGATGGAGTGGGTCGCGAACGTCATCACGGAACTGAAAAACACCCCGGACGTGCTGCTGTTGCCGCGCGCCACCGTCAACGGTTACCACGACCACAACTTCCTGACTATTCACGAACGCCTCACCGATCACCTCGGTGACCGTGCGCCAATCGGTCAGGTGCGTCAGCGTATTCACCGTGTCCGCGCCAAGCGCGTAGTGCTGGCGACCGGTGCTTGCGAGCGTCCGCTGGTTTACGGCAACAACGACGTGCCGGGCAACATGCTTGCCGGTGCGGTGTCGACTTACGTCCGTCGTTATGGCGTGGCACCGGGCAAGAAGCTAGTTCTGTCGACCAACAACGATCACGCTTATCGCGTCGCTTTGGATTGGCTCGATGCCAGTCTGCAAGTGGTCGCTATCGCCGATGCGCGCAGCAATCCACGTGGTGCGCTGGTGGAAGAAGCGCGCGCCAAAGGTATTCGTATCCTCACCGGCAGCGCCGTGATCGAAGCCCGTGGCAGCAAGCGCGTGACTGCTGCCCGCGTGGCGGCGATTGATGTTAAAGCGCACGCTGTGACCAGTCCTGGCGAGTGGCTCGACTGCGATGTGGTTGCCAGTTCCGGCGGTTACAGCCCGGTCGTTCACTTGGCTTCGCACCTTGGTGGCAAGCCGACCTGGCGCGAAGACATCCTCGGTTTCGTACCGGGCGAAGCACCGCAGAAACGTGTGTGCGTCGGTGGCATCAACGGCGTTTACGGTCTTGGCGATTCGTTGGCTGACGGTTTTGAAGGTGGCGTGCGTGCCGCCGCTGAAGCCGGTTTCCAGACCGTCGAAGGCGTGCTGCCGAAAGCCCTGAGCCGTCACGAAGAACCGACGCTGGCGCTGTTCCAGGTGCCACATGAAAAGAACACCGCACGGGCACCGAAGCAATTCGTCGACCTGCAGAACGACGTGACCGCTGCAGCGATCGAACTGGCAACCCGCGAAGGTTTCGAGTCGGTCGAGCACGTCAAACGCTACACCGCGCTGGGCTTCGGCACCGATCAGGGCAAGCTCGGCAACGTCAACGGTCTGGCCATTGCCGCCCGTTCGCTGAACGTGACCATCCCGCAGATGGGCACCACGATGTTCCGCCCGAACTACACGCCGGTGACTTTCGGCGCCGTGGCCGGTCGTCACTGTGGGCACATATTCGAGCCGGTGCGTCATACCGCGCTGCATGCCTGGCATGTGAAAAACGGTGCGGAATTTGAAGACGTCGGTCAGTGGAAACGTCCATGGTACTTCCCGAAAAACGGTGAAGACCTGCATGCCGCCGTCAAGCGTGAATGCAAAGCCGTGCGTGACAGCGTCGGCCTGCTCGATGCCTCGACCCTCGGCAAGATCGACATTCAAGGCCCGGATGCCCGCGAGTTCCTCAACCGCGTGTACACCAACGCCTGGACCAAGCTCGACGTGGGCAAGGCTCGCTACGGTTTGATGTGCAAAGAAGACGGCATGGTCTTCGACGACGGTGTGACGGCGTGTCTGGCCGACAACCATTTCGTCATGACCACCACCACCGGCGGCGCGGCTCGCGTGCTGCAATGGCTGGAGCTGTACCACCAGACCGAATGGCCGGACATGAAGGTTTACTTCACTTCCGTCACCGACCACTGGGCAACCATGACCCTGTCCGGGCCGAACAGCCGCAAGCTGCTCAGCGCCGTGACCGACATTGATCTGAGCAACGAAGCTTTCCCGTTCATGACCTGGAAAGAAGGTCTGGTCGGCGGCGTGCCGGCGCGGGTGTTCCGCATTTCGTTCACCGGTGAGTTGTCGTACGAAGTCAACGTGCAGGCCGACTACGCGATGGGCGTGCTGGAGAAAATCGTCGAGGCCGGCAAGCAATACAACCTGACCCCGTACGGCACCGAAACCATGCACGTACTGCGCGCCGAGAAGGGTTTCATCATCGTTGGTCAGGACACTGACGGCTCGATGACCCCGGACGACTTGAACATGGGCTGGTGTGTCGGTCGCACCAAACCGTTCTCGTGGATCGGCCAGCGTGGGATGAACCGTGAAGACTGCGTGAAGGATCAACGTAAGCAATTGGTCGGTCTGAAGCCGATCGATCCGAACGTGTGGCTGCCGGAAGGTGCGCAACTGGTGTTTAACACCAAACAGGCGATCCCGATGACCATGGTCGGCCACGTGACCTCCAGCTACGCACACAACTCCCTCGGTTATTCGTTTGCCATGGGTGTGGTCAAGGGCGGTCTGAAGCGCCTCGGGGAGCGGGTGTTTGCACCGCTGGCCGATGGCAGCGTGATCGAGGCGGAAATCGTTTCTTCGGTGTTCTTCGATCCGAAGGGGGATCGCCAGAATATTTGATGGTTCGGCTCCTGGGGAGTGCAGTTGCACCGCGTTGACTTCATCGCGAGCAGGCTCACTCCTACAGGTGATCGCGTACCCCTTGTAGGAGTGAGCCTGCTCGCGATAGCGGTAGATCTGCCTACACAGGGCTCAAGTCAGAATTCAGCAAAGGTGCTTTATGACCACAGCCAACGTGTACCAACAACGCCCGACCACCGGGGCCAAGGCCGAGTCGTCGCTGCACCATGCCGACCTCGCCAGCCTGGTCGGCAAGGGCCGCAAGAACGCCGGCGTGATCGTGCGTGAAAAGAAACTCCTCGGCCACCTGACCATCCGTGGCGATGGCCACGATGCCGCGTTCGCCGCCGGTGTCCACAAGGCCCTGGGCATCGAATTGCCAGGCGCCCTTAGCGTGATCGTCAAAGGCGAAACCAGTCTGCAATGGATGGGCCCGGACGAGTGGCTGCTGATCGTGCCGAGCGGTGAAGAATTCGCCGCCGAACAGAATCTGCGTGAAGCGCTGGGCGATCTGCACATCGCGATCGTCAACGTCAGTGGCGGCCAGCAAGTGCTCGAACTGAGCGGGCCGAACGTGCGTCAGGTGCTGATGAAGTCGACCAGCTATGACGTGCACCCGAACAACTTCCCGGTCGGGAAAGCGGTCGGCACGGTGTTCGCCAAGTCGCAGCTGATGATTCGGCATACGGCGGAGGACACTTGGGAATTGCTGATTCGCCGCAGCTTCTCAGATTACTGGTGGTTGTGGTTGCAGGATGCATCGGCTGAGTACGGGTTGAGCGTTCAGGCCTGAAAAAGATCAAGAGCTACCCCCTCACCCCAGCCCTCTCCCCCAGAGGGGAGAGGGGGAAAGGGAGCAGATTTGTGTAGTTTTCGAGCCTGAGTTCGACCCGACATTTCAGGTCGGCGTAGTTCGAAACAACACCTCGGTCAGTCCCCTCTCCCTCTGGGAGAGGGCTAGGGTGAGGGAAAAACCTGACACCCCGCACAAAGAACAGGAGTCACCGCACCATGAGCCGCGCCCCAGACACATGGATTCTGACCGCCGACTGCCCCAGCGTCCTCGGCACGGTGGACGCGGTGACGCGTTTTCTGTTCGAGCAGGGTTGCTACGTCACCGAGCACCATTCGTTCGATGACCGCCTCTCCGGACGCTTTTTCATTCGCGTGGAATTCCGCCAGCCCGACGGTTTCGACGAACAATCCTTCCGCGCCGGCTTAGCCGAACGCGGTCAGGCCTTCGGCATGATCTTCGAACTGACCGCGCCGAACTACCGGCCGAAAGTGGTGATCATGGTTTCCAAAGCCGATCACTGCCTCAACGACTTGCTCTACCGTCAGCGCATCGGCCAGTTGTCGATGGACGTGGCGGCGGTGGTCTCCAACCATCCGGATTTGAAACCGCTGGCCGACTGGCACCAGATTCCCTACTACCATTTCCCCCTCGACCCCAACGACAAACCGTCGCAGGAGCGTCAGGTGTGGCAGGTGATCGAAGAGTCCGGTGCCGAACTGGTGATCCTCGCCCGCTACATGCAGGTGCTGTCACCAGAGCTGTGCCGCAAGCTCGATGGCAAGGCGATCAACATTCATCACTCGTTGCTGCCGGGTTTCAAGGGCGCCAAGCCGTATCACCAGGCCTACAACAAAGGCGTGAAACTGGTGGGCGCGACGGCGCATTACATCAATAACGACCTCGACGAAGGGCCGATCATTGCCCAAGGCGTCGAGGCGGTGGATCACAGTCATTACCCTGAGGATCTGATTGCCAAGGGGCGCGATATCGAAGGCCTGACGCTGGCGCGGGCGGTTGGGTATCACATTGAGCGGAGGGTGTTTCTCAACGCCAATCGCACGGTCGTTCTCTAGATCGCTATCGCGAGCAGGCTCACTCCTACAAGGGGTACGCGTTCCAATGTAGGAGCGAGCCTGCTCGCGATAGGGCCATAACAAACAACGCAAAACCAACAAGCAATAACCCGAGCATTTAACGCGCTGCCTGCCTGGGCAACGCGGTTCCATAAAAACAACAGCGAGGTGAAAGCATGTCTGGCAATCGTGGTGTGGTGTATCTCGGCGCGGGCAAGGTCGAAGTACAGAAAATCGACTATCCGAAAATGCAGGACCCGCGCGGTCGCAAGATCGAGCACGGGGTCATTCTCAAAGTGGTTTCCACCAATATCTGCGGCTCCGACCAGCACATGGTGCGCGGCCGTACCACGGCGCAGACCGGTCTGGTGCTGGGCCACGAGATCACCGGCGAGGTGATCGAAAAAGGCTCCGACGTCGAAAACCTGAAAATCGGCGATCTGGTCTCTGTCCCGTTCAACGTCGCATGCGGGCGCTGCCGCTCCTGCAAAGAGCAACACACCGGCGTCTGCCTGACCGTCAACCCGGCCCGTGCCGGCGGCGCTTACGGTTATGTCGACATGGGCGACTGGACCGGTGGCCAGGCCGAATACGTGCTGGTGCCGTACGCCGATTTCAACCTGCTGAAACTGCCGGACCGCGACAAGGCCATGGAGAAAATCCGCGACCTGACCTGCCTCTCCGACATCCTTCCGACCGGTTACCACGGCGCGGTGACTGCGGGCGTTGGCCCGGGCAGCACCGTTTACATTGCCGGCGCCGGCCCGGTCGGTCTGGCGGCTGCCGCTTCCGCGCGTCTGTTGGGTGCGGCGGTGGTGATCATCGGCGACGTCAACACCATCCGCCTGGCCCACGCCAAGGCGCAGGGTTTTGAGATCGTCGACTTGTCGAAAGATGCACCGCTGCACGAACAGATCGCCGCGCTGCTCGGCGAGCCGGAAGTGGATTGCGCAGTGGACTGCGTCGGTTTCGAAGCCCGCGGTCACGGCCATGACGGCGCGAAATCGGAAGCACCGGCCACGGTACTCAACTCGCTGATGGGCGTGGTCCGCGTGGCCGGCAAAATCGGTATTCCGGGCCTGTACGTCACCGAAGATCCGGGTGCTGTGGACGCCGCCGCGAAAATGGGCAGCCTGAGCATTCGCTTCGGTCTGGGCTGGGCCAAGTCGCACAGCTTCCACACTGGCCAGACACCAGTGATGAAGTACAACCGCCAATTGATGCAGGCGATCATGTGGGATCGCATCAACATCGCCGAAGTGGTGGGCGTGCAAGTGATCAGTCTCGATCAGGCGCCGGAAGGGTATGGCGAGTTCGATGCGGGCGTGCCGAAGAAGTTTGTGATTGATCCGCATAAGTTGTTCAGTGCGGCGTAAGGCTTTAAGAAATACGAAAACGGCGCCGTTCAGGCGCCGTTTTTATCGAGCGTTTTTCTACACGACCTTAACTTCTTCCGCTTGCATTCCCTTCTGTCCTTTTGCAGCAACGAAAGTAACAGTCTGACCTTCTTTCAAACTCTTGAATCCGTCCGATTGGATGGCTTTGAAATGGACGAAAAGATCATCGCCTCCGCCCTGAGGCGTAATAAAACCGAAGCCCTTTTCATCGTTGAACCATTTGACTGTACCGGTTTCTCTGTCTGCCATTTCCGTATTTCCTGTTTCGTTGATTGGTTAAATATTTATACAACTGCACAGACTTCAGGGCGTTTGGATTTGCCCTTGTCCAGGGCCAGTTTTATGTCCACTGCGTAGTACTGACCGTTATCCCCGAGCACAAGGTCATAAGTAACCTTCTGCCCCGCTTTGATGTATTTAATGATCGGATCGTCCGGGCTGATGCAAAAGATGATCGGCGGGACATCTGATTCGAGCAGTTGATCGCGCGGACTGCATTGCTTCTCCATCACTGTATCTCCCGTTGAATGACCGTTAATTGCACCTCGCTTTCTTCGAACAATTGACACACCAGCAGCCTATTCCAGCCCGGATCGCTAGACACCTGTCAGATCTGACAGGTGTCTAGTTCTTTTTGAAATATTGATTTTCACGACAAGCAATTAATGACCTAAAAAAACCGCAGCCTTCGGTTGTTTCGGCGGATTGAGATCCTGTGGGAAGTTCGATGCGGGCGTGCCGAAGAAGTTTGTGATTGATCCGCATAAGTTTTTTAGTGCGGCGTAAGGCTTAAGCGCAATACAAAACGGCGACCTCAGGGTCGCCGTTTTTTGTGGGAAGGCAAAGTCAAAAGCTACCCTCACCCCAGCCCTCTCCCCGAGGGAGAGGGGGCCGACCGAGGTGTCTTGCGTCGTATATCGACCTGAAAGATCGAGTCGACTATGGATTCAACGCAAGTCTTTCAAGTCGGTGTATTGCGCAAATATCCCACGGTCAGTCCTCTCTCCCTCTGGGAGAGGGCTAGGGTGAGGGGCTTTGCTTCAAAGGGTCGCCAACGTCCCTTGATACAGCACCTGCCCAGTCGGCTGTCCGGTCGGCGAACCACCTTTAGGCTCAAGACTGACCGCCAGCGCAATCGGTTTACCGATCAACGCTTTCTGCACCTCGCTCAGCTCAACCTTGCCTTTGCCACCCGCCGGAATAACGCCGAGGGAAATCGGTTTGCCGTCAGCCGGAATCGCCCACAGTTCCAGGCTACGATCCGCATCAACCGCCGCCAGCGTCAGCGGCTCGACTTGCAGATAATCCGCATGCGCCTCGACCTTCAGCGCCGGTTGCGCATCGGCTGTCAGCAGCGTGGCGCGGTAGCGGGCGTCGTCGCGGTTGTAAAGCGAGCTGAGGAAGACCAACACCACGATCGAACACAGTGCCGCGGTGACGCGTAACCAGTTCCAGAACGGTCGCTTCTCGGGAACATGCAGCACTTGCGGTTCGATCCGCGCGGTGATGCCATGCCAGACGCGATCGGGCACCGGATGCTCCGGCAGAGATTCTGTGAGACTCACCAGTGTTTCCTGCCATTGCGCCACTTCAGCTCGCAACACCGCGTCGTCCAGCAGCAATTGTTCAAACCGCCGCCGCGCAGGCGCAGCCATCAACCCGATGGCGTAATCGGCGGCGAGGGCGCGGCGCAGGGCAGGGGTCTGGTAGTTCATGATTCAAGGCACCGGCGCAGACGTTCCATGCCACGGCGGATCCACGATTTCACCGTCCCCAGTGGTGTGGCCAGGTGTTCGGCGAGTTCCGTGCACGACAATCCCTGGAAGTAGGCCACGGTGATCGATTGGCGCTGCATGCTTTCAAGGGTATCCAGACAGCGGTTCAACGTCTGAGCCTCGCGGGCGCTGTTCAGTTGGTCGTGAGCGGAGGGACTTTCGTCCGGCAGCGCGTCCTGTTCGAGATCGGTCAATGGCCGGTCACGATGTTTGCGCAACTGGTCGATGGCTTGATTGCGGGTGATGTTGATCATCCAGGTCAGCGGTGCCGACAGGTGCGCTTCGTAGCGCGAGGCGTTGTTCCAGATGCGCACGAAGGCTTCCTGCAGCACCTCTTCGGCCAGATCGGCGCGGCCCATGAAGCGCAGCGCGACGCCATGCAGGCGCGGGCCGACGCTGCGATAGAGCGTTTCGAAGGCGCGACGATCACCCAGTGAACACTGGGCCAACAACTGTCGCAGCTGATCGGCGTCGGCGATGGAAATGACCACTCTCCAGGCAAGGGTGAGCGCGCGAGGGCGAGACTCGGACTGTTCACAGGCTAGTTCAGCGACAGCGGTTGTGCCATTCATCGCGAGGGTGTCCGGGATTTCACGTTTTATATACGCATACCGGATGAAAATGGATGCGCCGCGCCGGAACATGCCGGCGGATACCCGGTCAAACCGGCAGTTTCGCTGCCCAATCAACGGGTGGTTCTCACAGCGCAAGAGGATGTCTGAATGAAGATTTCACGCGGTATTGCCTTGGCTTCACTGATGACCCTTGCGGCCAGCCCGGTATTCGCCGGTTTCAGTCTGGATGACGTGACCAAGGCGGCTTCGAGCATGCAGGGCGGCAACGCGGCCACCGCCGCCGCACCGACTTCGGAAACCGCCGGTCTGCTGCAAGCCGTCACCGGTCTGGGGGTTACCCCGCAGCAAGCCGTCGGCGGCACCAGCGCCATGCTTGGCCTGGCCAAGAACCAATTGAGCAGCACCGATTATTCGCAGTTGGCCAAGGAAGTGCCGGGCATCGATAAGCTGTCGGGCGGTAGCGGTAATCTGGCGGCGTTGAGCGGGTTGCTCGGTCAGTCCGGTAAATCAGCCGGTCTGGAAAACGCCCTGGGCAACGTCAAGGACACCAATGACCTGAACAATGCCTTCGGTGCGTTGGGGATGGACAGCGGCATGGTCGGCCAGTTTGCCCCGGTGCTGCTCAAGTATCTGGGTGACCAGGGCGTTGGCGGCCCGCTGCTGCAAAGTCTGGGTAGCATCTGGGGCGCTGGCACCGGTAGCTGATTCAGCGGCGCTCGCTGCGCAGTTCGGCGATGCGCTGATCTTTCTCGTTCCAGAGCTGGTTGACCCAGTTCTGGACCTTCTCGCGAAACACCGGATCGTTTTCGTAATCGCCCTGCCACAGCGCCGGGGCGAGTTCACGGGTCTTGATGTCGATGATCACGCGCGGCACGTTGCCGCTGATCAAATCCCAGAAGCCCGGGATTTTCGCCTGTGGATAAACCACGGTGACGTCGAGAATCGCATCCAGCTGTTCACCCATCGCCGCCAATACAAACGCCACGCCGCCGGCCTTGGGCTTGAGCAAGTGGTTGAACGGTGATTGTTGCTCGGCACTTTTCGCGGCGGTGTAGCGCGTGCCTTCCAGATAATTCACCACGGTCACGGGCTGACGCTTGAACAGCTCGCAGGCCTGTCTGGTGATTTCCAGATCCTTGCCGGCCAGTTCCGGGTGCTTGGCCAGAAACGCTTTGGTGTAGCGCTTCATGAACGGGTAATCCAGCGCCCACCACGCCAGCCCCAGAAACGGCACCCAGATCAGCTCTTTCTTGAGGAAGAATTTGAAGAACGGTGTGCGCCGGTTGAGCGTCTGGATCAGCGCCGGAATATCGACCCACGACTGGTGATTGCTGATCACCAGATAAGACGTGTCGCCGCGCAGGCCTTCGCCGCCGCGAATGTCCCATTGGGTGGGAATGCACAGACGGAAAATCAGCTTGTCGATCTCGGCCCAGGTCTCGGCGATCCACATCACCGCCCACGACGCGTAGTCGCGCCAGCGGCCCGGTGCAACCAGTTTGAGCAGGGCAAACACCAGCAACGGCCCGATCAGGATCAGGGTGTTGAGCAACAGCAGCAAGGTGACGAAACAGCCGGTGAGCAGGCGGCGCATAAGCAACTCTTTGCAAACGGATGGGCGCGCCATGATAAGCAGCTTCGCGCGGCAGGCCAAATCGGTGGTGACGAATGTTTCACTTTTGGACCGGTATGCTGGTGCCAGATATTGTGTTGAATGTGCTGGCCTCATCGCTGGCAAGCCAGCTCCCACAAGGTTATGTGTTGTTCACAAATATTCAACACGCCCCAAATCCCTGTGGGAGCTGGCTTGCCAGCGATGCGGTTCCACGGGCGAACCAATGACTCAATGGGTGTCTAAAATCCCAGTCTGCCGCCCTCATTTTCCAAGGAAGCCCCTTACGTGAAATCCCTCCTTGCACTGTTTGCCCTCGTCGCCCTGCCGGTCATGGCCGCCGAGCCGACCCTGTACGGGCGCTACGAATACATCGCGCTGCCGGAAATCGGCGGTGAAGTGCTCAAGGCCAAGATGGACACCGGCGCACTGACCGCCTCGCTGTCGGCCAAGGACATCGAGACCTTCACCCGCGATGGTGATGAATGGGTACGGTTCCGCCTCGGGACCAAGGACGCCAGCAACAAGGTCTACGAACACAAGGTCGCGCGGATCAGCAAGATCAAGAGCCGCTCGGACGAAGAGGACGAGGGCGAAAGCACCGAAGTCGCCAAGCGGCCAGTGGTCGATCTGGAGCTGTGCCTGGGCAACGTCAAGCGTACCGTTGAGGTCAACCTGACCGACCGCAGCAACTTCAACTATCCGCTGCTGATCGGTGCCAAGGCCTTGCGCGAATTCGGTGCGGCAGTGAATCCGGCGCGGCGTTTCACGGCCGACAAGCCGGACTGCTAAGTGGTCTCATTGACGTAACGTCAGGCTTGGGGCACCGTTCGCGCACTTAACCCACGGGCTCGGACGCCATGCCTCATATCCTGATTGTCGAAGACGAAGCGGCGATTGCCGACACGCTGATTTTCGCCCTGCAAGGCGAGGGGTTCGGCACCACGTGGCTGAGCCTAGGCGCGGCGGCGCTTGAACATCAGCGGCAAACCCCGGCCGATCTGATCATCCTCGACATCGGCCTGCCGGACATCAGCGGTTTCGAAACCTGCAAACAACTGCGGCGCTTCAGCGAGGTGCCGGTGCTGTTCCTGAGTGCCCGGGATGCCGAGATTGATCGCGTGGTGGGCCTGGAAATTGGTGCCGACGACTATGTGGTCAAGCCATTCAGCCCGCGTGAAGTCGCGGCGCGGGTGAAGGCCATCCTTAAACGCATGGCGCCGCGCCCCACGATTGAAGCCACTTCAGCGCTGTTTCGGGTCGATCCTGAACGTGTGCAAATCAGTTATCGCGGCCAGAACCTGAGCCTGACCCGCCATGAATTCCGCCTGTTGCAATGCCTGCTCGAACAACCCGAGCGTGTGTTCAGCCGCGAACAATTACTTGATGCGCTAGGCGTCGCCGCCGACGCCGGCTACGAGCGCAGCATCGACAGCCACATCAAAAGCGTACGCGCCAAACTGCGGCTGGTGCGTGCCGAGGCCGAGCCGATCCAGACCCATCGTGGCCTCGGTTACAGTTACAGCCCGGGGCACAGCTGATGTCGCTGGGGCTGCGGATCTTTCTGGTGTATGTGCTGTTTGTCGGCCTGACCGGTTATTTCGTGCTCAACACGGTGATGGAAGAAATCCGTCCCGGCGTGCGCCAGTCCACCGAAGAAACCCTGGTCGATACCGCCAACCTGATGGCAGAAATCCTCCGTGACGATTTCAAGGCTGGCACCCTTAGCGAGAACCGCTGGCCCGAGTTGCTGCGTGCGTATGGCGAGCGCCAGCCGCAAGCGACCATCTGGGGCTTGCCGAAAAATCAGGTCAACCACCGCATCTACGTGACTGACGCCAAAGGCATCGTCGTGCTCGATTCCAGTGGCGTCGCGGTCGGTCAGGATTACTCGCGCTGGAATGACGTCTACCTGACCCTGCGCGGTGAGTACGGCGCACGTTCGAGCCGCAGCGATCCGGATGACGCGAGTTCGTCAGTGATGCACGTCGGCGCGCCGATCCGCGATAACGGCAAGATCATCGGTGTGGTCACCGTGGCCAAACCCAACAGCTCATTGCAGCCTTATGTCGATCGCACCGAGCGGCGCTTGCTGTTTTACGGTGCCGGTCTGATCGGACTCGGTCTGCTCTTTGGCGCATTGCTGTCGTGGTGGCTGAGCCGTGCGCTGCACCGTCTGACCGGTTATGCCCAAGCGGTGAGCGAAGGTCGGCGCGTTGAGGTGCCGCATTACCGGGGCGGCGAACTGGAACAGCTCGCCACCGCCCTGGAGCAGATGCGCACGCAACTGGAAGGCAAGGCCTACGTCGAGCGTTATGTGCACACGCTGACTCATGAACTGAAAAGTCCGCTGGCAGCGATTCGTGGCGCGGCGGAGTTGCTGCAAGGCGACATGCCGCCGGTTCAGCGATTGCGCTTTGTCGGCAACATCGACAGCGAAAGTGCGCGGATGCAGCAGTTGATCGAACGGTTGTTGAATCTGGCGCAGGTGGAACAGCGCCAGGGTCTTGAAGAGCGGGTCGCCGTGCCTTTGGCCGTGTTGGTCGATGAGTTGCAGCAAGGGCAGGCGGCGCGGATTGAAGGTAAAAAGCTGCGCATCGAACAGGCGATTGCGGCAGATCTGCTGTTGATTGGCGAGCCTTTTCTGTTGCGTCAGGCGTTGGGTAATCTGCTGGAGAATGCGCTCGATTTCACCCCGTTTCAGGGGCTGCTGCGTTTCAGTGCCGAGCGGGTTGGCGAGCAGACCGAATTTCGATTGTTCAATGAAACGGCGCCGATTCCTGACTACGCCTTGCCGCGTTTGACCGAGCGCTTCTACTCATTGCCGCGACCGGACAGTGGGCGCAAAAGCACCGGGTTGGGGCTTAACTTCGTCGAAGAGGTGGTCAAGTTGCATGGTGGGTCGATGCAGATTCGCAATGTCGAAAACGGGGTTGAAGTGACATTGCGCTTGCCTTGATTCCGTCAAAAGATCGCAGCCTTCGGCAGCTCCTACATAGGGTTGCGTACACCTGTAGGAGCTGCCGAAGGCTGCGATCTTTTGATCTTTCCACACAATCTCCACATTCCCCCCACAAAACCCCCACACCCACTCAGCAGACTCTGCCCATCCAAACAGGGAGAGTCCCATGAACAAGAATCTGACCATCAAGCTCGGCGCCATCGCCGTGCTGATCCTGCTGTTGCTGATCCCGCTGCTGATGATCGACGGCGTCATCGACGACCGTCAGCAGTTGCGCGACGGTGTGCTTGAAGACATCGCCCGCAGCTCCAGCTACAGCCAGCAACTGAGCGGGCCGGTGATGGTGGTGCCGTATCGCAAAGTGGTTCACAACTGGAAAACCAACGACAAAACCAACCAACGCTACGACGAGCCGGGCGAAGAGCGCGGCCGTTTGTACTTCCTGCCGGAGCGTTTCGAGCTCGACGGCCAGGTGCAAACCGAACTGCGTGCGCGAGGCATTTATGAAGCACGGCTGTTCCACGCCGACAACCGCATCAATGGCCATTTTTCATTGCCAGCGCAATTGGGCATCAAAGAAGATTTCACCGATTACCAGTTCGATGCGCCGTTTCTTGCGGTGGGTATCAGCGACATTCGCGGCATCGAAAACGCGCTGAAACTGGAACTTGACGGTCAGCGTCTGGACTTCGTGCCGGGCACCCAGGTCGGCTGGCTCGGCGAGGGTGTGCGAGTGCCGCTGCCGCTGCTCGACACCAGCAAAACCACGGAACTGAGCTTCGGTTTCGATTTGCGCCTGCAAGGCACCGGTTCGTTGCAGGTGCTGCCGGTGGGCAAGAGCAGCAGCGTCAGCCTCACGGCGAATTGGCCGCATCCAAGTTTCATCGGCAATTTCCTGCCGGCCAAGCGTGAGATCAACGATCAGGGTTTCAGCGCCGATTGGCAGACCACGTTTTTTTCCACCAACCTGCAAGACGCCATGAGCCGTTGCGTCAGCGGCAATGATTGCGAGGCATTCAACGGCCGCAGCTTTGGCGTGAGCTTCATCGACCCGGTGGATCAGTACCTGAAGAGTGACCGGGCGATCAAATATGCGCTGCTGTTCATCGTGCTGACGTTTGCCGGTTTCTTCCTCTTCGAAGTGCTCAAGAGTCTGGCCGTGCACCCGGTGCAATACGCGTTGGTCGGTGTGGCGTTGGCGTTCTTTTATCTGTTGCTGCTGTCGTTGTCGGAGCACATCGGGTTTGCCTTGGCGTATCTGTTGTCGGCCAGTGCCTGTGTGTTATTGATCGGGTTTTACGTCTGCCACGTGCTGCGCAGTGTGCGTCACGGTTTGAGTTTTTCGGCGGGATTGGCGGCCCTGTACGGCCTGCTCTATGGCTTGTTGAGCGCTGAGGATTACGCGTTGCTGATGGGCTCGTTGTTGCTGTTCGGTCTGCTCGGTGTGTTTATGGTGCTGACGCGCAAACTGGACTGGTACGGGATCGGGCAGAAGCCGGCGAAGCCGTTGGAGTTTGATGTGGGGGCGATGCAATGAGCGGGTTGCGTGAAGATCAGCGGGAGGTAGAGGTTTTGGTGACACTGATTTTTGCAGCGCTGCCGCCGGAACCGAGGTGGTGCATTCGCGAGCAGGCTCGCTCCCACAGGATTGGTGTTGGAACAGAGATTTCTGCCATAGCCAAAAACAATGTGGGAGCGAGCCTGCTCGCGAAGAGGCCGGACCAGGCGCCGCCGATTTAAGGCTTGGGCATCGTGGCGATCATGGACGGTCGCTGACTCACCTCAAAAAACCAGCTGGCCAATTGCGGGTTGGCCTCACGCCAACCCAGATCCGGGAAGCGCAAATCGAGATAACCCAGCGCACAGGCGACGCTGATCGCCGCCACATCGAAATGGCTGGTCAGCTCGGCGATGGCTTCCTTTTCCAACACAGCTAGGGCGCGACGGATCTTGTCGCGCTGGGCCTCGAGCCATTCATCCCAATGCTTTTCCGGTGCGCGCAGAACCAGTTCATAACGCACCATCACCGACGCATCCATGATCCCGTCAGCCATCGAGGCCAGGGTCAGTCGGCGCCAGCGCGCCGAACCTTCGCGCGGGATCAGCGGATTGCCGACGTGCTGCTGGTCGAGGTATTCGAGGATCACGCGGCTGTCATGGATGACATGGCCGTCGGCCAGACGCAGGGCGGGGATCTTGCCCAACGGATTATCGGCGTTGAGCTCGGCGCTCGGGCTGACCGGGCTGAGCACGCAGTCTTGCAGCGCGACGCGATCCTGCTGGCCGGTTTCGTGCAGCAACACCATCACTTTGCGCACAAACGGGGAGAGCGTGTTGTGGTACAGGGTCATGCTGGGGGCGGACATTGGCAAACCTCGGTGATCGTCGAAGAGCAGGTGGTTAGCCTAGTCAGAACCGCGATGGCTGGCGAGGGAATTTATGGCGCCCATCCGGCCGCCATCGCTGGCAAGCCAGCTCCCACAGGTGTTTGCAGTGAACACACATTTCAGGCCCAGCAGAGATTCTTGTGGGAGCTGGCTTGCCAGCGATGAGGCCATCACCGACAGCACAAAAACTACCTGCGCAGCAACAATCCCCTGATCGCCAGAACGGCCGGAACACCCAGCCCAACCCAGCTCAACGCATCCCAAATCCCATCCCCAAGCAACGCCGCAAACAACCCCGCCGCGCTCAGCAGCGCAATCACCATCGGCGTGCTGAACACCTTCCAGAAACTCGACTGACGCGGCTTCATGCAGACGCCTCCGCCCTTTCCACTACAGGTTTGGCCGCTTTGCGCCGCACCACCCACAGATAAACGCCACTGCCGAGCACAATGATCGTCAGCACATCCAGAGTGGCCCAGAGGATTTTCATCGGCATACCGCCGTAGTCACCGAAGTGCAGCGGTTGCGACATGCCCATGGCGTCCATGTACCACGGCCGTTCGGCCACGGCGGTGACTTGCAGTGTTGTGGCATCGATCAGCACCGGCGTCAGCAAGTGCGAGGTCAAATGCGTGCCGCCTTTCATGAACACCGAGTAATGGTGCTCACTGGAAAAGCGTGTGCCGGGGAAGGCAATGAAATCCGGCTTCATCCCCGGTGCCACTTCGGCGGCGATGTCGAGCAGGCGGGTGGCCGGTGCCAGATGCGTCAGCGGCGGGGCATCGCGGTAAGGTTCGATCAGCGCAGTCAGTGCGTCGTTGCGCCAAGCCGCGATCAACAAGTCGGCGCAAGCGCTGATCACACCGGTCACGCCGACCACCAAGGCCCATGTCAGGGTGACCACGCCGATCAGGTTATGCAGGTCGAGCCAGCGCAAGCGGGTGGATTTATCCTGGCGCACCGTGCCGAACTTCAAGCGGCGCATGAACGGCAAATACAGCACCGTTCCAGACACGATGGCCACGACAAACAGCAACCCCATGAACGCCAACAACAACTTGCCCGGCAGCCCGGCAAACATGTCGACGTGCAAGCGCAGGATGAACAGCATCAAGCCGCCGTTGGCTGAAGGGGTTTCCAGCGCTTCACCGGTGCGCGCATCGAGCATGAAGGTGTGCGACGAGTTCGGTTCGGTGCCGGCGGTTTTCGCCATGATGGTCAGCACGGCATTCGGCTCATCGTCATCGAAGCCGAAATACTGCACGACTTCATCCGGGCGATGTTTCTCGGCGGCCTCGACCAGTTGCGCCAGATTCAGGCGCGGTGTGTCGGCCGGCATTTCGCGCACTTCGGGTGCATCGCCGAGCAGATGTTCGATCTCGTGATGGAAAATCAGTGGCAGACCAGTCAGTGCCAGCATCAGCAAAAACACGGTGCAGACCAGGCTGGTCCAGGTGTGGATGAACGACCAGCGACGAATTGTTTTACTTTTCATTTCATGACCTTCAAAAACACCAAAGCCGTCCGCGAAGGACGGCCTGGTCACAGGGCCTGTTTCAGCTCAGTTGCTTACCACTTGTAAGTGGCACTGGCGACGACGCTGCGCTGGTCGCCGTAGTAGCAGTAGAAACCGTCGCAGGTGGAAATGTAGTCCTTGTCGAACAGGTTGGTCGCGTTGAGTGCCAGCGATGCGCCTTTGAGGCTGTTGTCCAGACGGCCGAGGTCGTAATGCACGCTCGCGTCGAACACGGTGTAGGCATCTGCCTTGCCCAGCCAGGTGTTGGCCTTGTCGCCATAGGTGTTGCCGGTGTACCGCACACCACCGCCAATGCCGAAGCCGTCGAGGACGCCGGCGTGCCAGGTGTAATCGGTCCACAGCGACGCTTGCTGGTTCGGCATCAGTTGCAGGCGATTGCCCTTGTCGACGCCATTCTGCACTTCGGATTTGGCCAGGGTATAGGCCGCGATGACTTTGAGGTTGTCGGTGACATCGGAAACCGCTTCCAGCTCCAGGCCTTTGACTTTCACTTCGCCGGTCTGGCTGGTGATCGAGACGTTGTTGACGAAGGTGTTGACCGAGACGTTCTTCTGGGTCAGCTCATACACGGCAGCGGTCAGCAGGGTTTTGCTGCCCGGTGGCTGGTACTTGATGCCCAGTTCCCACTGCTTGCCTTCGGTTGGTTTGAGCGACTCGGTGGACGAGGCGTCGGCACCGGTGGTCGGCTGGAAAGACTCGGCGTACGACAGGTACGGCACGAAACCGTTGTCGAACACGTAGCTGAGCGCGGCGTTGCCGCTGAAGGCCTTGTCGCGCTGGGTGTTGGTGGCATCGCCCTTGTTGATGAACTGGGTGCTGGTGTGCACCCAGTCTTCACGGCCGCCGAGGGTCAGGCGCCACTGGTCGAGAGCCATCTGATCCTGCACGTACAGGCCGGTCTGGTAGGTCTTCTGGTCGTAGTCGTAAAACGCCGTCGAGCGCGCCGGGCGAACGATCGGCTGACCGTAGATCGGCGTGATGACATTGGTGGGCAGGCCATCACCGAAGATCGAGGTGTAGTTGGTGTTGCTGCGCTGGTGATCCAGACCCAGCAGCAGGGTGTGGCGGATGTCACCGGTGGCGAAGTCAGCCTGGAAGTTGTTGTCCACGGCGAACTGGCTGATGTCTTCATCGACGCTGGTGCTGGTGCGGTTTACATTGCCCTGAGCATCGACTTGCGCGAACGGGTAGGAACCCGGCGTCAGCGACTGGAACGACAGATCCGACTTGGTGTAACGCAGGTTCTGCTTGAACTGCCAGACATCGTTCAGACGATGTTCGAAGGCATAGCCCAGCGCGTAGTAGGTGCGATCGTAATATTCCCAGTCCGGATCACCCAGATTCTTGTGATGGGAGATATCGCCGAACGGTGACTTGATCTTGGTGCCCTGCACCGGCAGGAACTGGCTGGTGATGCCGGTATCGTCGCGGGTGAACTGGCTCAACAGGGTGAGCCTGGTGTCGTCGTCGATGTTCCAGGTCAGGCTCGGCGCGATGTTGTAGCGTTTGTTGTCGACGTGATCGACCTGCGTGCCGCTGTCGCGTACTACGCCGCTGAGGCCGTAGAGAAACTGGCCGGCATCGTCGATCTTGCCGGTGCTGGCGAAGTTGATCTGACGGTGATTGTCGCTGCCGTATTGCAACTGGATTTCGCTGCTGGCTTCGGCGCTTGGGCGACGGCTGACCATGTCGAGCAGGCCACCCGGCGGGGTCTGGCCGTAAACCGAGGAGGCCGGGCCGCGCAGCAGGGCGAGACGGTCGAGATTCCAGGTTTCCTGTTTCGGGTTGGCGTACACACCTTTTGGCAACGGCAGGCCGTCGAGGAACTGGGTCGGCTCGAAACCGCGTACGCGCAACCAGTCGGCGCGGGTGTCGCTGCCATAGCTGCTGGCGGTGATACCCGGCATGTAGCGCACGGCGTCATCGAGGCTGTGCACGCTGCGGTCGTCCATTTGCTGGCGAGTAGCGACGGAAATCGAACGCGGTGCTTCGACCAGCGCGGTGTCGGTCTTGGTGCCGGCGGCAGTGCGGGTGGCGGTGTAGCCTTCGACCGGGCCCCAGGCACTTTCGAGGTTTTCCACGCCGATGACCGAAGTTTCCGGCAGCGCCATGACACCTTCAGGCACGGCAACCAGGGTGTAAGTGCCGGTGCTGCTTTGCTCCAGTTGCAGACCGGTGCCACGCAGCGCCGCGCGCAGGGCGCCAGCCGCATCGTATTGGCCGCTCACCAGGGCCGAGGTCTTGCCCGCTGCCAGCGACGGATTCAGGGACAGGGCAATGCCGCCCTGGCTGGCGATCTGGTTGAGGGTGGTCGACAGGGGCGCCGCCGGCAGGTTGTACGCGCGCACGCTCGACGCTTGTTCAGCGGCGAGCAACGGACTGCTGATCAGCGGCGCACTGAGCGCGATGGCGACAGCCAGCAGACTGGGGCGCAACAAGGTGTCTAGCGAACGGGACATACGGCGGCTCCTGAATGGAAATATTTCTCAATTGCCTGTGTGCCGGATGAAAAGCAAAAAGTGATAGGGCTGGATGAAAATAATTTCGATTTAGGGGAAATAGCGTTGTAGCGGATGACGCCATCGCGAGCAGGCTCACTCCTACAGGGGAACGTATTTCAACTGTAGGAGTGAGCCTGCTCGCGATAGCAATAGCTCAGCCGCCACATCACTCAGGCTTGATATCAGCCTTCGCGACGGTCACCCAATACGGCGTATGCCGCTCGATCTGCACCGGCAGGGTCGGCAGCAGCGCGCTCAAGGCTTTGTCGGTGTCATGCAGCGGGAAACTGCCGGTAATCCGCAGGTCCGCCACGTCCGGCGCCACGCCCAGATGCCCGCGACGATAACGCCCTAGTTCATGCACCAGATCGCCGAGGCGCGCGTTATCCACCACCAGCATGCCGCGCGTCCAGGCATCGGCGCCGGGGTTGAGCGCGACGATCGAACCCAATCCATCACTGCGTAGCAGCACTTGCTGGCCTTCATGGAGAATTTGTTCTTCTGGGTTGGATTGCGGGTGCGCCGCGACCGCCGACTGCAACACACTCAAGCGTGTGCCCTGTTCTTCACGCTTGACCAAAAAACGCGTACCCAAGGCGCGCATGCTGCCTTCACGGGTTTCAACGATGAACGGGCGCGGATCGCCGTGACCGGTCTCGACGAGAATTTCGCCTTCCTGCAACACGATCAGTCGGCGTGTCTCATCGAAACGCACGTCCACCGCACTGTGGGTGTTGAGATTCAGCACGGTGCCATCAGCCAGGCGCACGGTGCGCTGCTCACCGGTCGCGGTGCGCTGATCGGCGAGCCAGTAATCCAGCGGCATAAACCGTTCACTGGCGAACAGCCCCAGACCCGCGATCACCACGACGCTGGCAATACCACTGCCGAACTTGCGCACTCGACGGCGAACACCCTCGCGTGATTGCAGCAAGGCACTGCGAGCCGGGCCTTTGGCGACGCTGAAACGCTGATCGAGCATGCCCAGTTGCTGCCAGGCGCGGGCGTGTTCTTCATTGGCCGCGTGCCATTTGGCGAACTCTTCGCGCTCCAGCGGACTGCTCGAATCGAGGGTCAGTTGCCAGGCAATCGCCGCGTCCAGCACATGGGCCGGCACCGGTCTGGAATTGGCCGGACTCATGTCGGTTCCCCGTACAGGGCGACGTAGCACTGACGAATCCCTTGCGCCAGATACTGACGCACACGCGGCACCGAAACGCCGAGCTTGTCGGCAATCTCGGCATGGCCGAGGCCGTCGAGGCGGTTATAAAGGAAAGCGGCGCGGGCCTTGGTCGACAGTTTGCCGAGCAAGCGGTCGATGGCTTTGAGGTCTTCGAGGATCATTTGCTGTTCTTCCACCGAAGGTTGTTCACCCTCGGGGATCAGCATCAATTCGGTGAGGTAGGCCTGTTCCAGCGCAGCGCGGCGGAAATAGTCGAACAACAAGCCTTTGGCGATCGCCACCAGAAAGGCGCGCGGTTCGCGGGGGGTCAGCATTTCGTCGCGACCGAGCAGGCGCACAAAGGTGTCCTGACTCAGGTCTTCGGCACGCTCTGGGCACGCCACATTGCGCCGCAACCATGCCAGCAGCCAACCGCGATGGTCACGATACATCGCACCGACGAGCTCACTGTTAGGGCTTGGGACTGACGACACCGGACATCACCGATTGGGAAATGTTAACTAACGCGAATTGTTCGCGATTGTGGCAGAGGTGGGAATGGTTAGCAATTGGCCACTGGTCGGGTGGGCGTTTAAAGGCGGGCCCTCACCCTAGCCCTCTCCCAGAGGGAGAGGGGACCGATCGGAGGATATTCTGGAGGTACACCGACCTGAGCGATCTTCAGTGAATCCATAATCGACTCGGTCTTTCAGGTCGATATAAAGCGTCAGACACTTCGGTCGGCCCCCTCTCCCTCCGGGAGAGGGCTGGGGTGAGGGTGCTTCTAAAAAGAAGGCGCCTGCTGCCGCCGCTTCCACTGACTCAACCGCTGCTGCAAATTCAACGGGCTATGAATCTGCTGCCCCCGCGCCCGGCTAAACAGAATCAACGCCAGCTCCGCCGTCGCCAATGCATCGGCACTCGCGTTATGCCGCTCGAACACTTCGAGCTTGAACCAGTCGATCCACTCATCTAGGCCGGCCTCACGAATGTGCGCCTGCGGACACACCAGCGGTGCAATGTCGGCGACATCAAGAAACACCTGCTGCAACTTGTGCCCCAGATGCTCCTTCAACGCACGTCCAAGCATGTGTTGGTCGAACGGCGCATGAAACGCCAGCACCGGGCTGTCTCCGACAAACTCCATGAACTCCAACAGTGCCTCGGCCGGTTCACTGCCCGCCGCAATCGCATTCGGCCCCAGACCGTGAATCAACACGCTGGGGCTGAGCTTCAATTCGCGACACTGCAGCGTGCGTTCGAACTGCTGGCTGAAGTCGATCGCGCCATCCTCGATCACCACCGCACCAATCGACAACACACGATCCTTGTTCAGATTCAGCCCGGTGGTTTCCAGATCCAGCACCACCCAGCGCTGTTCGCGCAGCGTGCATTCGCTCAGCTCGGTGATCGCCGGCAGCTTCGCCAGACGCTGCTGTAAATCCACCGGCACCACCGCACTCGCCGGGCGTAGCCACGAAAACAGACTCATAGCTGATACCGCAAGGTCAGGCTGCTTTGCAGGCGCTGGGCCTGGCGCAGGGATTCACGCAGGATGCGCCGGTCGAGGTGATTGAGGCTGTCCGGGTCTACGCGGTTGGAATAGGGCAGATTCTCGCGAGTCTGCAACTGATGCTGCTGCATGCGCGTCTGCTGAATGAAGTGATAGGCCTCTTCATACGCCGCGCCATCCAGGCGCTCGATGACTTCTTTCTCGACCAACTGACGGAAGCGCTCAAGGGTGTTGTTGGCGTCGATGCCGTTGGCCAGCGCCAGCAGTCGCGCGCCATCCACGAACGGCGTCAGCCCCTGCACCTTGAGATCCAGTGTGGCTTTCTCGCCGTTCTTGCGCGCCAGCACAAACTCACGGAAACGTCCCACCGGTGGACGATTGCGCAGGGCGTTTTCGGCCATCATGCGCTGGAACAAACGGTTGTCGCCGACCTGATCGAGGATGCCTCGGCGCAGTTGTTCACAGCCTTGTTCATCACCCCAGACCACGCGCAAGTCGAAATAAATGCTCGACCCGAGCAGATTCTCCGGCGTCGCCTCACGAATAAACGCCGCAAAGCGTCGCGCCCATTCCGCTCGCGACAGACATAGCTCGGGGTTGCCGGCCATGATGTTGCCCTTGCACAGGGTGAAGCCGCACAGCGCCAGACTCTGGTTGATCTGCTGCGCAATCGGCAGCAGCTTGCCGCGAATCTCCGCTGCATGTGCTGCGTCCCGCGCGTCGAACAGAATGCCGTTGTCCTGATCGGTGTGCAGCGTTTGCTCGCGGCGGCCTTCGCTGCCGAAACACAGCCAGCTGAACGGAATGCCGGGGTCGCCTTTTTCCGCGAGGGTCAGTTCGATCACGCGGCACACGGTGTGATCGTTGAGCAGGGTAATGATGTGGGTGATCTGCGTCGAAGAGGCACCGTGAGCGAGCATGCGTTCGACCAGTTGGCCGATCTCGCCGCGCAGACTCACCAGTTGTTCGACACGCTGAGCGCTGCGAATCGTCCGCGCCAGATGCACCAGATCGACCCGTTGCAGTGAAAACAGATCGCGCTCGGAGACCACGCCGCACAGGCGTTGATCCTTGACCAGGCAGACATGCGCGATGTGCCGCTCGGTCATGGCAATCGCCGCATCGAAGGCACTGTGATCCGGCGAAAGATAAAAGGGCGAACGCGTCATGTGGCGTTCGATGGCTTCGCTGAAATCACCAACACCTTCAGCCACCACATGGCGTAAATCGCGCAGGGTGAAAATTCCCAACGGCGCCTTGTGTTCATCCACGGCGACGATGCTGCCGACCTGTTGCTCGTGCATCAATCTCACCGCTTCCCGCAACGGCGTGTCGGGGCTGCAGGTCACCGGGTGACGCATCGCCAGTTCGCCGAGTCGGGTGTTCAGCGAGTATTGCGTGCCGAGGGTTTCCACGGCTTTCTGCTGCACTTGCTGATTGACCTGATCGAGCAGACTGCTGACCCCACGCAAGGCGAAATCGCGGAATGTGCTGGAAAGGGCGAACAGTTTGATGAACGCCAGTTTGTTCAGTTGCAGACAGAAGGTGTCTTCGCCGGCTAGGTGCTCGGTGCGCGTCGCGCGTTCGCCGAGCAGTGCTGCCAGCGGAAAGCATTCGCCGGTGGTGATTTCAAACGTGGTCTCGGTGCCGGGTTTGGTGATGTGCTGACGTTCGCCGACCACCCGGCCCTGCTTGACGATATGAAAGTGTTCGACCGGGCCATCGGCGGGTTTGATGATGCTCTCGCCCTGAGCGTAAAAGCGCAGTTGGCATTGCTCCACCAGATACGCGAGGTGGGCGTGTTCCATCTGATTGAAGGGCGGGAAGCGCTGGAGGAATTGCAGGGTGCCCTGAATGTTCTGCAATACCGCGGTTTTCCCTGCCTGGGTGAAGGCGTCCGCTTTACTCATAACCATTACCGCAGTCTTTTTTGAATTGTTGTTGTCGGATCGTTGCGGCCATGGTCGACCCCTACGGACAGGGTGCCCATTGGACGTAAGTCTATGTTTTGCCACCATTGGCGCAGTTTCGGAGATGCCCTACGCAAACAGTCGGAAATTCCCTGGTTTACCCCCTTGGGAAAAAATCCGACGAAGTGCACATTGAAGCTCTGCCCAGCGATGTCTGACCACTTGCCAAGGGATTGTTTTGAACATTTAGAGAACGCCATGTCCGACCACGATATTTTGAGCGATGCCGAGCGGGAAGCGCTCAGTGCAGTCATGCTCGAACCTGATCTGCCGCCGCAGCGTGTATTGATCGTTGACGACGACAAGGATGCTCGTGAGCTGTTGTCGGAGATTCTTGCGTTGGATGGCATTCGTTGCATGACTGCTGCCAGTGGTGAAACGGCGCTGAAGATGCTTGAAGAAAAGCCTTCGATCGGGCTGGTCATTACCGATCTGCGCATGGGCAATATCGATGGTCTGGATCTGATCCGTCAGGTGCGTGAGTCGGTGCGGGCGGCGATGCCAATCATCATTGTTTCCGGCGATGCCGATGTGAAGGATGCGATCGCGGCGATGCATTTGAGTGTGGTGGATTTTCTGCTCAAGCCGATTGATACGGGCAAGTTGTTGGCGCTGGTGAAACATGAATTGGGGATAGAACCTTAAGAGCCCCTCACCCTAACCCTCTCCCAGAGGGAGAGGGGACTGACCGAGGTGGATGTGCAAGATACGCCGACCTGAAACTCCTCAGTCGAACTCAGGTTTTGAAAAGCACCAAGATCTGCTCCCTTGCCCCTCTACCCTTGGCAATTCCTGAGTCGAGCTCAGATGTTGAAAAGCATACAGATCTGCTCCCTTTCCCCCTCGCCCCCTTGGGGGAGAGGGCTGGGGTGAGGGGGATGGATCGCAAGCCGACCACAAAACCCGACCCCGCCACAAACAAAAAAGCCCTGATCTCTCGACCAGGGCTTTTTCACATCAGCGCAAATTTACAGGCCGTTGGCAGCCTTGAACTCGCGACGACGACGGTGCAGCACCGGCTCGGTGTAACCGTTCGGCTGCTGGGTGCCTTCAACCACCAGTTCGACCGCCGCCTGGAAGGCGATGTTGCTGTCGAAGTTCGGGGCCAGCGGACGGTACAGCGGGTCGTTGGCGTTCTGACGATCCACCACCGGCGCCATGCGCTTGAGGCTTTCCATCACTTGCGCTTCGGTGACCACACCGTGGCGCAGCCAGTTGGCGATGTGCTGGCTGGAGATACGCAGCGTGGCACGGTCTTCCATCAGGCCGACGTCATTGATGTCCGGCACTTTCGAGCAACCCACGCCCTGGTCGATCCAGCGCACCACGTAACCGAGAATGCCCTGGGCGTTGTTGTCCAGTTCGTTCTTGATCTGCTCTGGCGTCCAGTTCGGGTTGACGGCCAACGGGATAGTCAGGATGTCGTCGACGGACGCGCGAGCACGTTTGGCCAGTTCGGCCTGACGGGCGAACACGTCAACCTTGTGGTAGTGCAGCGCGTGCAGCGCAGCAGCTGTTGGCGACGGAACCCAAGCGGTGTTGGCGCCGGCCAGCGGGTGGGCGATTTTCTGCTCGAGCATCGCGGCCATCAGATCCGGCATGGCCCACATGCCTTTACCGATTTGCGCGCGACCTTGCAGGCCGGTGCTCAGACCGATATCGACGTTCCAGTTTTCGTAGGCGCCGATCCACTTCTCAGCTTTCATGTCGGCCTTGCGCACAACCGGGCCGGCTTCCATGGAGGTGTGGATTTCGTCGCCGGTACGGTCGAGGAAACCGGTGTTGATGAACACCACGCGCTCGCTGGCCGCCTTGATGCAGGCCTTGAGGTTGACCGTGGTACGGCGTTCCTCGTCCATGATCCCGACTTTCAGCGTATTGCGCTTCAGGCCCAACACGTCTTCGATGCGACCGAACAACTCGTTGGTGAACGCCGCTTCTTCCGGGCCATGCATCTTCGGTTTAACGATGTAGACGGAACCTGTGCGGGTGTTGCGACGCGAGGTGTTGCCGTTGAGGTTGTGCATCGCCGCGAGGCAAGTGACCAGACCGTCGAGGATGCCTTCCGGCACTTCGTTACCGTCTTTGTCGAGGATCGCGTCGATGGTCATCAGGTGACCAACGTTACGCACGAACAGCAGCGAACGACCGTGCAACGTCACTTCACCGCCATTCGGCGCGGCGTAGGTCCGATCCGGGTTCATGGTGCGGGTGAACGTCTGACCGCCCTTGGATACGGATTCCGCGAGGTCGCCCTTCATCAGGCCGAGCCAGTTGCGGTAGATCACCACTTTGTCGTCAGCATCGACGGCGGCGACGGAGTCCTCGCAGTCCATGATGGTGGTCAGTGCCGCTTCCATCAGGATGTCTTTGACGCCGGCAGCGTCGGTCTGGCCAACCGGGGTGGTGGCGTCGACCTGGATTTCGAAATGCAGACCGTTGTGTTTCAGCAGGATCGCGATTGGCGCATTGGCGTCGCCCTGGAAACCGATCAGTTGTGCATCGTCGCGCAGGCCAGTGTTGCTGCCGCCCTTGAGGGTGACCAGCAATTTGCCGTCAGCGATTTTGTAGGCGGTCGAATCGACATGGGAGCCAGCAGCCAATGGCGCAGCTTCGTCGAGGAAGGCACGGGCGAAGGCGATGACTTTGTCGCCACGCACCTTGTTGTAGCCTTTGCCTTTTTCCGCGCCACCTTCTTCGCTGATCGCGTCGGTGCCGTAGAGGGCGTCATACAGCGAACCCCAGCGGGCGTTCGAGGCATTGAGAGCGAAGCGGGCGTTCATCACCGGCACAACGAGTTGCGGACCGGCGGTACGGGCGATTTCATCATCGACATTTTGCGTCGTTGCCTGGAAATCAGCCGCTTCTGGCAGCAGATAACCGATTTCTTGCAGGAAGGCTTTATAGGCCACGGCGTCGTGCGCCTGACCGTTGCGTTCCTGGTGCCAGGCATCAATGCGCGCCTGGAAGTCATCGCGTTTGGCGAGTAGGGCTTTGTTCTTCGGCGCCAGGTCATGAATGACCTTGTCGGCACCTTCCCAGAATTTTTCGGCGGTGAGGCCGGTACCGGGAATGGCTTCGTTGTTCACGAAGTCGAACAGGACTTTGGCGACCTGCAGGCCACCGACTTGAACGTGTTCAGTCATTGCTTGCCTCACTCTGCTCAGCTATTTCGCTTTTCAGCTCTTCAATTTGACAATGAAGCCTCTGGCCATTTAAACCACAAACCTGCCGACCAGTACATGCCATTGCTGGCGGCTGGGCTGGGACCAATCAACGGCTTGGGGCCTTGCTGACGGGGCTTTCAGGGTTGCGAATGTGCCTTGGGCAGACATCGATCCAGCGTTATGTAGTGCGCGCTGCGGCATACTACATGATGAGTTGCGCTTGTGAAAATCAGACTAATAACGTCGTTCTGCGACCTCATGACGCATTGCAGTCACGTCGCGGAACGGGATGTTCTCAAAAAACAGCTGGATTGTTCCAGTTAAATATAAAAAGTTGTACACGATTTGTCGTTTCGGGCGTCAGAGGCGCCTGACCATCCCTTGCCTATACTTGCTCTTCTATAACAAAAGTCGTGACAAGAGGGCTGCGCCATGGACCATCTCGTACTCACTGTTTTCGCCCCGGACAAGCCCGGACAGGTCGAGCGCATCGCCCAATGCATTGCCGAGCATGGCGGCAACTGGCTGGAAAGCCGCATGTCGCGGATGGCCGGGCAGTTCGCCGGGATTCTTCGGGTGGGCGTGCCGGCAGAGGCTTACGATGAATTAGTCGATGCCTTACATGCACTGTCGACTCATGGCATCCGCGTGCTGATCGCCGAAAGTGGTATCGAGCAGTCTTGCACCTGGAAACCGATCGCCATGGACCTGGTGGGTAATGATCGTCCGGGAATCGTGCGCGATATCACACGGTTGTTGAGCGAGCAGGGTGTGAATCTGGAAAGGCTGGTCACGGAAGTGCGTCCGGCGCCGATGAGCAGCGAGCCGTTGTTTCACGCCGAGGCGATTCTCGCGGTGCCGCTGACCTTGTCGCTCGACGTCTTGCAGTCGCGTCTGGAAACCCTGGCCGATGATCTGATGGTGGAACTGGTGTTACGCACAGACGTTTAAGCGCCGATCAGGTTATCCAGTTTAAACGTGCACCTGCCTGTGGATAACCTGTAGAGACACCCCGCAACGCGAGGCCCGCCGTGGCTTTGCAGCAGGTGATCAAAAAACCGCCAATATTCAGTGACTTGCACACAAACGGCGGGGATCACGCTGTGGATAACCTTGGGAAGGAACGATGCAGGCCACGAGAATCGTGGCCTGTGAAGGTTTGTGCGTTTTTTGATCAGCTGCGCCGACGCAAACTGATCACCGCATCGACGCTATAAACGGCCAGACCGGCCCAGATGAAGATAAACGCCACCAGTGTGCTGGACGATAGATGCTCACCGAACAGCAACACCGCTTGCAACAGCACCAGGGTCGGCGCCAGGTATTGCAGGAAGCCGATCGTGGTGTACGGCAAGTGACGCGTGGCGGCGTTGAAGCACACCAGCGGCACCAACGTGACCGGTCCGGCGGCCACCAGCCACCAGGCTTGCGAAGTCGTCCAGAACTCAGGCTGAGCGCTGGTTGCGGTCTGGTTGAACAGCAGCCAGGCGATGGCAATCGGCACCAGCATCCAGGTCTCCACTACCAGCCCCGGCAACGCCTTGACTGGCGCCTGTTTGCGGATCAGACCGTAAAAGCCGAACGTCAACGCCAGCACCAGCGACACCCACGGCAGACTGCCGACCTGCCACACCTGTTGCGCGACACCAACCGCTGCCAGACCGACCGCGAGCCACTGCATCCGGCGCAGGCGTTCGCCGAGAATCAACATCCCCAACAGCACGTTTACCAACGGGTTGATGTAATAACCGAGGCTCGCTTCGAGCATGCGTCCATTGTTTACCGACCATACGTAAGTCAGCCAATTGGCTGCGATCAGCGTTCCGCTCAAGGCAAGAATCGCCAGTCGCTTGGGATTGTCGAGCAGCTCGCGCAGCCAGCCCGGGTGTTTCCACACCATCAGCAGCAGCGCACCAAACAGCGCCGACCACAACACCCGATGGATGATGATCTCGACGGCCGGCACTTCGGCGATGGCTTTGAAGTAGATCGGGAACAGGCCCCAGATGATGTAGGCACTCAGGCCCAGAATGTACCCGCGACGCGGGTTGGCGGCTTGCATGCAGAATCCTTGCTCAGGCAGCTAACAAAGGAGGGATTGTAAGGAGGTTTGTCTACGAATGCCTTAGAGGATAGGTCGGGAAATTGTGAACACCGAACAACTGTAGGAGTGAGCCTGCTCGCGATAGCACTCTGACATTCAACATTTTCGTTGACTGATAAAACGCTATCGCGAGCAGGCTCACTCCTACAGAGGATGGAGGTGGATCAGAAGAGTTTCAGTGGTTCTTCGTTAAGCGCGGACAGTTGCTCACGCAACGCCAACACCTGATCGCCCCAATAACGCTCGGTGCCGAACCACGGAAAGCTGTGCGGGAACGCCGGATCATCCCAGCGCCGCGCCAGCCAGGCGCTGTAGTGCATCAGGCGCAGGGCGCGCAGCGGTTCGATCAGCGCCAGCTCACGCGGGTCGAAATCGTGGAACTCGTTGTAGCCATCCATCAATTCCGACAACTGCCCCAGGCATTCCTGACGATCACCGGCGAGCATCATCCAGATGTCCTGTACCGCCGGGCCCATGCGGCAGTCGTCGAGGTCGACGATGTGGAACATCTCATCGCGGCACATCATGTTGCCGGGGTGGCAATCGCCGTGCATGCGGATGTTCTGGTGCGGCGTGTTGGCGTAGGCATCTTCCACACGCTTGAGCAGGTCGCGGGCGACCGACTCGTAGGCCGGCAGCAGGCTTTTCGGAATGAAATTGCCTTCGAGCAAAGTGTTCAGCGAGGCGTGGCCGAAGTTCTGCACGGCGAGGGCTTCACGGTGTTCGAACGGCTTGGTCGCGCCAACCGCGTGAATCCGCCCGAGCAACTGGCCGAGGCGATACAGCTGATCAAGATTGCCCGGCTCTGGCGCACGGCCGCCACGACGGGGGAACAGGGTGAAGCGGAAACCTGCGTGCTCGTGCAGGGTTTCGCCGTTGTGGATCAACGGCGCCACGACGGGGATTTCGACGCCGGCCAGTTCGAAGGTGAACTTGTGCTCTTCGAGGATGGCTTCGTTGGTCCAGCGCTGCGGGCGGTAGAACTTGGCGATCAGCGGTTCGGAGTCTTCGATGCCGACCTGATAGACGCGGTTTTCGTAGCTGTTGAGCGCCAGAATGCGCGCATCGCTCAGGAACCCGATGCTTTCAACGGCATCAAGGACGAGGTCGGGTGTGAGGGTTTCAAACGGGTGGGCCATGCTGACTCCTGCGCGCAGCAGGCTGCCGCGTCCGGCCCAGCATGGTAGCGCAGATGGCAGCGGGGGAGTTGGTTGGTGTCTGTGCTGACGCCATCGCTGGCAAGCCAGCTCCCACATTTGGAATGCCATCCCTTGTGGGAGCGAGCCTGCTCGCGAAAGCGCTTTATCAGGCGCCGACGATCCCGCCATCCTCACGGGTAATCGCCATCACCGAAGACCGCGGCTTGCCATTCGGCAAATGCTCGGGGAAGGTCGAACCACCGTTCTCCCCCGGATGCTGTATCCCGACAAACAGGGTTTTCTGATCCGGCGAGAAACTGATCCCGGTGACTTCACAACCAATCGGCCCGACCATGAACCGGCGAATCTCACCGGTCTTCGGATCGGCGCAGAGCATCTGGTTATTGCCCATCCCGGCAAAATCCCCGGCATTGCTCGAGTCACCATCGGTGAGAATCCACAAGCGCCCAGCCTTGTCGAAGCCCAAGCCATCCGGGCTGTTGAACATGTTCTGCGGGGTGATGTTCTTTGAGCCGCCCTTCGGCGTCCCGGCGTGCACGCCCGGGTTGCCAGCGACCACAAACAGATCCCAGGCAAACGTCTTCGAAGCGTGATCGTCGCGGTCGGTGCGCCAGCGCAGGATCTGCCCGTAGACGTTCTTCTCGCGCGGGTTCGGCCCACCGACTGGTTGCCCGTCTTCGCCGCGTTTGGCGTTGTTGGTCAGGGTGCAATAAACCTGGCCGTCCTTGGGGCTGACGACGATCCATTCCGGGCGGTCCATGCGCGTTGCGCCAACAACGCTGGCGGCGAGGCGCGCATGGATCAGCACTTCGGCCTGATCGGCGAAACCGCTGCTGGCGTCGATACCGTTTTTGCCGTGGGTCAGCTCGATCCACTGGCCTTGGCCTTTCGGGTGATCGGGGTTGCTGTCGCCGTTGTCGAATTTCGCCACGTACAAGGTGCCGTGATCGAGGATGTCGCGGTTGGCCTTGGCGTTGCGGTGGTTGATGCGGTCGCGGCTGACGAATTTGTAGATGAATTCGCCACGCTCGTCGTCGCCCATGTACACCACGGCGCGGCCGTCATCGGTCTCGGCCAGTGCGGCGTTTTCATGCTTGAAGCGGCCCAGCGCTGTGCGTTTGACCGGGGTCGATTGCGGATCGAACGGATCGATCTCGACCACCCAGCCGTGACGGTTGAGTTCGTTGGGGTTTTTCGCCATGTCGAAACGCGGGTCGTACGGGTGCCAGTTGATTTCGCGGCTGGCGGCCGAGACACCGTAGCGCTTTTGCGCCGGGTCGAATTGCTGCTGGGCATTGCTGCTGCCGAAGCAGTCGGTGAAGTTTTCTTCACAGGTCAGGTAAGTGCCCCACGGGGTTTTGCCGTTGGCGCAGTTCTGGAAGGTGCCGAGGACTTTTTTACCGTGCTTGTCGGCAGCGGTCTTCATCAGATCGTGACCGGCCGCCGGGCCGCTGATGCGCAGCGGCGAGTTGCCGTGAATGCGGCGGTTGTAGCGCGAACCCTGAACGAACTGCCACTGACCGTTCTTGCGTTGCACTTCAATCACCGAAACGCCTTCGCAGGCCAGTGCCTTGCGCACGTCTTCGGCCGATTGCGGCATGCCGCCGTGCGGGTAGAGGTAGCGGTAGTTGGTGTATTCGTTGTTGATCGCCATCAACGCGCGGTTGCGGTCGTCGGGGAAGGCGAACAGGCTCATGCCGTCGTTGTTGTCGCCGAACTGCACTTCCTGTGCGGCAGCGGTGCCGTTACCGCTCGGGTCGAAAGCCGGGCCGTTTTTCTGCAATGGCTGGCCCCAACTGATCAGCACCGAAGACTTGTAGCCCTTGGGTAGGCTGATGACGTCGGTGGTCGCAGCGGGAATGCTCTCGAAACCGAGCAAGCGACTGTTACCGGCGCTGACGCCGGTGGCCAGCGCGCTGCGGCTCAACAGGCTGCCGCCGAGGAACATTGCCGCACCGCACAGCGCACCGGCGCCGATGAAACCACGACGGCTGAGGCCGACCATTTTTTCCAGGTCAGTGGATTGGTTTTCTTCTAATAGGCTCACATCAGGCTCCCTGCTTGGTTTTGGCAGCCACCTTAATGAGCGTCGATGACGCTTTCGTTGCAGCGCCTGATTACAGCGGCGTGCCGATCAGCACATTGGACGGCGAAAACTGCACCTGCACCGGTTGGTCCACGCTCAGCCCGCGCGTGCGCAAGTCCAGTGGTTCCGCCAGGGCGCAGAGGGTATGGCCGTTGGGCAAAGTAATGCGCACTTCGCTCGGGCCGTCCTCGGCATCAAGAATCGCTTCGATAGTGCCTTTGAGAAGATTGTGTCCAGACGTTACAGATTGCTCGGTGCTCAGCAATTCCAGCCAGCCGGCCTTGATCAACGCGACCACTTCGGTGCCGGCTTGCAGCTCCAGATGCACGGTGCTGTCGTGGGTGATCTGCGCGTCGAGGCACAGCCCTTCGGCTAGTTCGAGGCGGATCAGATCGTTGCGGCCCTGCGCTTCGATCGCCACGACTTTGCCGTGCAATTGATTGCGCGCGCTGGTTCTGAGCATCAACCGACCGAGCAGGTCGAGGTCGCTGGCGTCTTCGGCCGCTTCCAATACCTGCGCCTGCAAGGCTTGCAGCTTTTGATAAAGACGCAGGACGCGTTTGCCTTCGCTGGAGAGTTTCGCGCCACCGCCGCCCTTGCCACCGACGGCACGCTCGACCAGCGGTTTATGTGCGAGGTTGTTCAGCTCATCGATGGCATCCCACGCCGCTTTGTAACTCAGACCTGCGCTTTTCGCCGCGCGGGTGATCGAGCCCTGTTCGGCGATGTGTTGCAGCAGCGCGATGCGCTGCGGACGGCGGACGATGTGCTGGGACAGCAGGGAGGGCATGGACATGGATGGGTGCTTTTTAGCTGTGGCGGTGGAGGGTGAAGTTGGCCGCTTGTAACGCGAGAGTCAAGCCGAACCCAAATCCCTTGTAGGAGTGAGCCTGCTCGCGATTGCGGTGGATCAGTCAGGATAAATGTTGGCAATGATGACGCTATCGCGAGCAGGCTCACTCCTACAGGGGGATTTTGTTGGATTCAGCTTCCGGGTTTCGGCGTGCGCGCCAGGCAATAGACATCGACCCGCGCAGCGCCAGCGTCCATCAATAGACGCGCAAGCGCCTGCGCAGTTGCACCCGTCGTCAGCACATCATCGACCAGCGCCAGATGCCGGCCTTTCACCTGCGCGTCCGGCATTAGGTCGAAGGCTTTACGCAGATTGCGTTTACGCGATTTGGCGTCGAGATCCTGCTGTGCGTCGGTCTCCTTGACCCGCCGCAGAACCTGTTCTTCGCACGGCAGATCCAGCGACTGACTCAACCAACGCGCCAACATCGCAGCCTGGTTGAATCCCCGTTGGCGCAGACGTTTACCCGCCAGCGGCACCGGCAACAACGCATCGGGTCTGGGTAAGCCTTCATCGAAGCGATGTTGCAGGTATTGCCCGAGAACGTCGGCGATCAGGTGGCCAAACGGCCATTTCGCGTTGTGTTTAAACCGCGTAATCAAACTGTCGACCGGGAAGCCATAAAGCCATGGCACCACTACCAGTTCGAACGCTGGCGGCTCTAGCTGGCACTCGCCGCAGGTCAGGCCCGCTGCAGCTAACGGCAAAGCGCAGGTGACGCATTGATCGCCGAGCCACGGCAAATCTGTTTCGCAAGCCACGCAGATTGGCATTTCTGCTTCTGCCGGCTCATCGCAAAGCAAGCAGGATTGTACGTTATTTAAACAGATGTAAACCTGACCTTCGTGTCGTGGTTGACAGTGCATGACTCTTCCTTAAATATGCCGAACATCCGTGTCGCGCCTGTGGGTATTCCGTTCCCGCAGCCGCCAGCCAAGCATAACCAAGGAATTACCCATGAGCGCGAGCACCACCGCCACCCTGCGTCACGATTGGTCTCTGGCCGAAGTCAAAGCACTCTTCGTACAGCCATTCAACGACTTGCTGTTTCAGGCGCAAACGGTGCACCGCGCACATTTCAACGCCAACCGCGTGCAGGTCTCGACTCTGCTGTCGATCAAGACCGGCGCCTGCCCGGAAGACTGCAAGTACTGCCCGCAGTCCGGTCACTACAACACCGGCCTGGAAAAAGAAAAGCTGATGGAAGTGCAGAAGGTCCTCGAAGAGGCGGCACGCGCCAAGGCCATCGGTTCGACGCGTTTCTGCATGGGCGCGGCGTGGAAACATCCGTCGGCCAAAGACATGCCGTACGTGCTGAAAATGGTCGAAGGTGTTAAAGCTCTGGGCCTGGAAACCTGCATGACCCTGGGGCGTCTCGATCAGGATCAGACCGAAGCGCTGGCCAAGGCCGGCCTCGATTACTACAACCACAACCTCGACACTTCGCCTGAGTTCTACGGCAGCATCATCACCACCCGCACTTACAGCGAGCGCCTGCAAACGCTGGCCTACGTGCGTGAATCGGGGATGAAGATCTGCTCCGGCGGCATCCTCGGCATGGGCGAGTCGCTGGATGATCGCGCCAATCTGCTGATCCAGTTGGCCAACCTGCCGGAGCATCCGGAATCGGTGCCGATCAACATGCTGGTGAAAGTCGCCGGCACGCCACTGGAAAACGCCGAAGACATCGACCCGTTCGACTTCATCCGCATGCTCGCCGTCGCCCGTATCCTCATGCCGCAATCCCACGTGCGCCTGTCCGCTGGCCGCGAAGCGATGAATGAGCAGATGCAGGCCCTCGCCTTCTTCGCCGGTGCCAACTCGATTTTCTATGGCGACAAGTTGCTGACCACCGCCAACCCGCAGGCCGACAAGGACATGCAGCTGTTCGCGCGTCTGGGCATCCAGCCGGAGGCTCGTGAAGAGCATTCCGATGAAGTGCATCAGGCTGCGATCGAGCAGGCATTGGTAGAGCAGAAGAGTAGCGAGCAGTTCTACAACGCCGCCGTTTAAACCTGCGCGGATTCCTCTGAAGGAATGCAAAACCCCTTGTGGGAGCGAGCCTGCTCGCGAAAGCGGTGTTCCAGTCGACATTGATGTCGGATGTGAAGGCCTCTTCGCGAGCAAGCTCGCTCCCACAGGGATCGCGTTCACTTTGATATTTGTGATCTCACCGAGGCCTGCATGTCTTTCGATCTCGCCGCACGCCTTGCTGCCCGTCGTGCCGAAAACCTCTATCGCCAGCGCCCATTGCTCGAGTCCCCGCAGGGGCCGGAAGTGGTGGTCGACGGCCAACCGTTGCTCGCCTTCTGCAACAACGACTACCTCGGCCTGGCCAATCATCCGCAAGTGATCGAAGCCTGGCGCGCCGGTGCTGAGCGCTGGGGCGTTGGTGGCGGCGCGTCGCATCTGGTGATCGGCCACAGCGGCCCGCATCACGCACTGGAAGAAGCATTGGCCGACCTCACCGGACGCCCGCGTGCTTTGTTGTTCACCACCGGTTACATGGCCAATCTTGGCGCCGTTACGGCGCTGGTCGGGCAGGGCGATACGGTGCTGGAAGATCGCCTCAATCATGCCTCGTTGCTGGATGCCGGATTGTTGTCCGGCGCGCGATTCAATCGCTATCTGCATAACGACGCGGAAAGTCTGGCCAAGCGCCTGGAGAAAGCCACCGGCAATACGCTGGTGGTCACCGACGGCGTGTTCAGCATGGACGGCGATCTCGCTGATCTGCCGGCACTCGCCCGTGAAGCCAAGGCCAAAGGCGCGTGGTTGATGGTTGATGACGCTCACGGTTTCGGGCCGCTCGGTGCGAACGGTGGTGGCATCGTCGAGCACTTCGGTTTGAGTCAGGAGGATGTGCCGGTGTTGGTCGGCACCCTCGGTAAAGCCTTCGGCACCGCTGGCGCTTTCGTTGCAGGCAGCGAAGAACTGATCGAAAGCCTGATCCAGTTCGCCCGCCCGTACATCTACACCACCAGCCAGCCACCGGCGCTGGCCTGCGCGACCCTGAAAAGTCTCGAACTGCTACGCACCGAGCATTGGCGTCGGGATCATCTGCAAACTCTGATCCGTCAGTTCCGCCATGGCGCCGAGCAGATCGGGCTGGAACTGATGGACAGCTTTACGCCGATCCAGCCGATCATGATCGGCGATGCCGGGCGTGCAGTGCGGTTGTCGCAGATGCTGCGCGAGCGCGGCCTGATGGTCACCGCGATTCGTCCGCCGACCGTGCCTGCCGGCAGCGCTCGTTTGCGCGTGACCCTGACCGCTGCCCACAGCGAGGCGCAGGTGCAGCTATTGTTAGAGGGACTGGCCGATTGCTTTGCCCAACTGTCGTCGGAGCCAAGCCATGCGTAATCGCCTGATTCTGCTGCCCGGCTGGGGCCTCGGTGTTTCGCCGATGGAGCCCTTGGCTGCGGCGTTGCACGGTCTCGATGAACACCTGAAAGTCGATATCGAGCCGTTGCCGGAACTGGATTCCAGCGATCTGCAAGACTGGCTCGACGAACTTGATGAAAGCATTCCCCAAGACGTGTGGCTCGGTGGCTGGTCGCTGGGCGGCATGCTTGCGTCCGAATTGGCGGCACGGCGTGGCGAGCATTGCTGCGGTTTGCTGACGCTGGCGAGCAATCCTTCCTTCGTTGCCCATGAACAGTGGCCGAACGCGATGCCCGGCGAGACCTTCGATGCGTTTCTCGCCGGTTGCCAAGCCGATCCGCGCACAACTCTCAAACGGTTCTCGCTGCTTTGTGCTCAAGGTGCGCAGGATCCGCGCGGCTTGTCGCGATTGCTGTTGGGTGGCGCGCCGAATACCGCGCCGTCGGCGTTGATGGCGGGACTGGAACTGCTCGCACAACTGGACACCCGTGAAGCATTGCAGGCGTTTCGTGGCCCGCAGTTTCATTTGTTCGGCGGGCAGGACGGTCTGGTCCCGGCGGAAGCGGCGGGGGCGTTGTTCGCCCTGTTGCCGGATATCGAAATAGGTCTGATCGAACAGGCCTGTCATGCGTTTCTTCTGGAAGACCCCCACGGACTGGCGGGCGCGATCCAGGCTTTTTTACATGAGTGCGGTGATGACTGATTTGTCTCTATTGCTGCCTGGCGGCTTGCCTGACAAGCGTCAGGTCGCGGCCTCTTTTTCCCGTGCTGCAGCCAGTTACGACAGCGTCGCCGAGTTGCAACGTGATGTCGGTACACAGTTGCTGCAGCGCTTGCCGTTGGAATTTGTACCAGAGCGCTGGTTGGATCTTGGCTGTGGCACGGGTTATTTCACCCGCGCGTTAGCTTCGCGGTTTGTCGAAGGCCAGGGTGTGGCACTGGACATTGCCGAGGGCATGCTTGATCACGCGCGCCCGCTGGGCGGCGCTGAGTATTTCATTGCTGGCGATGCCGAGCGCCTGCCGTTGCAGGATTCGACTTGCGATCTGATCTTCTCCAGCCTCGCGGTGCAGTGGTGTGCGGACTTCGAGACAGTGCTCAGCGAAGCGTTTCGCGTGTTGAAGCCGGGTGGGATTTTTGCGTTTGCTAGTCTTTGTGCAGGGACATTGTTCGAGTTGCGCGACAGCTGGCGCCAGGTCGACGGGCTGGTGCACGTCAATCGCTTCCGCGAGTTCGCCCGCTATGAGCAATTGTCTGCGGCCAGTGGTTTGCGCACGCTGAGTCTGGAGAATCAGCCTCATGTGCTGCATTACCCGGATGTACGCAGCCTGACCCATGAATTGAAAGCTTTGGGTGCGCACAATCTGAATCCGGGGCGGCCGGGCGGTTTGACTGGGCGGGCGCGGATTCTCGGGCTGGTCGAAGCTTACGAGCAATTCCGTGAGTCGTCGGGATTGCCGGCGACTTATCAGGTGGTCTACGCCGTGTTGGAGAAACCCGTATGAGCGCAGCCTATTTCATCACCGGAACCGACACCGATGTCGGCAAGACCACGGTTGCCGCCGGGTTGCTGCATGCGGCGCGTTCTGCCGGGTTGAGTACAGCGGCGGGCAAACCGGTGGCGTCCGGTTGCGAAGTCACGCCCAAAGGGTTGCGCAATGCCGATGCGTTGGCGCTGTTGGCCGAATGCTCGTTGCCGCTGAGATATCAACAAGTCAATCCCGTGGCGTTCGAGCCTGCGATTGCTCCGCACCTGGCGGCGCGTGAAGCGGGTGTGGCGTTGACTGTGCAGTCGTTGCTGGCGCCGATGCGCGAGATTCTGGCGATGAATGCCGATTTCACCCTGATCGAGGGGGCGGGTGGCTGGCGCGTACCATTGGCCGATCAGGACAATCTCTCGGATTTGGCAATTGCCCTGAAACTGCCGGTGATTCTGGTGGTGGGCGTGCGCCTGGGCTGTATAAGTCATGCCTTGCTGACGGCCGAGGCGATTGCCCGGGACGGGCTGCAACTGGCCGGGTGGGTGGCGAATATCATCGATCCGAAGACTTCGCGGCTGGAGGAAAACCTCGCGACATTGGCCGAGCGAATTCCGGCGCCGTGCCTGGGGCGCGTGCCGAAGCTCAAGGCTTTGAGCGCAGAAGCGGTGGCGGATCATTTGCAACTGGATCTGCTCGACTAAGCTTTTCTCTATGGGCAGGCACTGTGCCATTAGTGTTTTTGACGGGTGTTTTTCTGGCGCCTCTGCTTCAATGGCGTCATTGATCCTTCCCAAGGATGAGAACTGTTATGGAAATCTCCGGTAACACAGCTTTTTATGCGGGTTTGAGCACCATTCAAACCGGGCAGAACCGCGTCGATCAGGCGGCCAGTCAGATCGCCAACAACACGATCGAGCGTTCGGTCACCAGCCAGTCTTCGGAAGCGCAGATTGATCGTCTGCGTGGTGTGGATCGTAGCCAGCAGATGGACCTGGGCAGTGACATGGTCCAGATGGCCCAAGGTAAATTCCAAGTGGAGCTGGGCGTGAAAGTAGCCAAGGCTTCCGACGAAGTGCTCGGTACGATCATCGACACCTTTGCCTGATTTATCGCCATCGCATCCCTGAACGCCGCGCCGTGTCGCGGCGTTTTTCGTTGTAAGTCCTTCTCCCTCAACTAATCTTTTATTCAGCGCCCGTGGCTCGTTCGAGCACATGGCGGTTTGCTGTGCCCGGCGTTTGAAAGGTGCGATGACGAACGGCAAAAGATCGACGCTTGACAAGATTTCGGCGTAAACGTATGTTTCAAACAACTGTTTGACCGTCACAACAAATCAACACGGTCGTTCATTCCCGGTTACATCAGCAGAGGTTTATCGCTATGCCTGACTACAAGGCCCCCTTGCGTGATATTCGCTTCGTTCGTGACGAACTGCTCGGCTACGAAGCGCACTATCAGAGCCTTCCGGCTTGCGCAGACGCAACTCCGGACATGGTTGACGCCATTCTCGAAGAAGGCGCCAAGTTTTGTGAGCAGGTACTGGCACCGCTGAACCGCGTGGGCGACCTCGAAGGTTGCACCTGGAGCGAGTCCGGCGTGAAAACCCCGACGGGCTTCAAAGAGGCTTACAAGCAATTCGTTGAAGGCGGCTGGCCGAGCCTGGCGCACGACGTTGAGCACGGCGGCCAAGGCCTGCCGGAGTCGCTGGGTCTGGCGGTGAGCGAGATGGTTGGCGAAGCCAACTGGTCGTGGGGCATGTACCCGGGCCTGTCGCACGGCGCGATGAACACCATCTCCGAGCACGGCACGCCAGAGCAGCAAGAAGCCTATCTGACCAAACTGGTTTCCGGCGAATGGACCGGCACCATGTGCCTGACCGAACCGCACTGCGGCACCGACCTGGGCATGCTGCGCACCAAGGCCGAACCTCAGGCTGATGGTTCCTACAAAGTCTCCGGCACCAAGATCTTCATCTCGGCCGGTGAACACGACATGGCCGACAACATCGTCCACATCGTGCTGGCTCGTCTGCCGGACGCACCGGCTGGCACCAAAGGCATCTCGCTGTTCATCGTTCCGAAATTCATGCCGAATGCTGATGGCACCGTCGGTGCACGCAACGCTGTGACTTGCGGTTCGCTGGAACACAAGATGGGCATCCACGGCAACGCCACTTGCGTGATGAACTTCGACGGCGCCACCGGTTTCCTGATCGGCCCTGCGAACAAAGGCCTGAACTGCATGTTCACCTTTATGAACACCGCACGTCTGGGTACTGCGCTGCAAGGTCTGGCCCACGCCGAAATCGGTTTCCAGGGCGGCCTGAAATACGCTCGCGATCGTCTGCAAATGCGCTCCCTGACTGGCCCGAAAGCGCCGGAAAAAGCCGCTGACCCGATCATCGTGCATCCTGACGTACGCCGCATGCTGCTGACCATGAAGGCATTCGCCGAAGGCAACCGTGCGATGGTGTACTTCACCGCCAAACAGGTCGACATCGTCAAATACGGTGTTGACGAAGAAGAGAAGAAGAAAGCCGACGCACTGCTGGCTTTCATGACCCCGATCGCCAAAGCGTTCATGACCGAAGTCGGTTTCGAATCCGCTAACCACGGCGTACAGATCTACGGCGGCCACGGCTTCATCGCCGAGTGGGGCATGGAGCAGAACGTTCGCGACAGCCGCATTTCGATGCTGTACGAAGGCACCACCGGTATCCAGGCACTCGACCTGCTGGGCCGTAAAGTGCTGATGACTCAAGGCGAGGCTCTGAAAGGCTTCACCAAGATCGTCCACAAGTTCTGCCAGAACAACGAAGGCAACGAAGCTGTTCAAGAGTTCGTCGCACCGCTGGCGGCAATCAACAAGGAATGGGGCGAGCTGACCATGAAGGTCGGTATGGCTGCGATGAAAGATCGCGAAGAAGTCGGCGCGGCTTCGGTGGATTACCTGATGTACTCCGGTTATGCCTGCCTGGCTTACTTCTGGGCCGACATGGCGCGTCTGGCTGCCGAGAAGTTGGCAGAAGGCACCGGCGACGCGGCGTTCTACACCGCCAAGCTGCAAACCGCGCGTTTCTACTTCCAGCGCATCCTGCCGCGTACCCGTACTCACGTGGCTACCATGCTGTCGGGCGCCAACAACCTGATGGACATGAAAGAAGAAGACTTCGCACTGGGCTACTAAGCCTTAAAGCGGTCGCTTGAAAAAAACCGCTGCTCCCTTGGGGGCAGCGGTTTTTTTTTGCGTTGGATTCAACCCCCAACTCTGGGGGCGATTCCCCAGCAGAAACGGTGATCTGACACGGCGCACTTCCCGCGTTTATTGATTCAAAATGTTTCCCGGAGGGATGGCCAATTAATTGCACTGCGCTGATTAACCGGCGCTCACGAGAAATCCTGTGCTGTTTCACGACGCCTCTCGCCCGGCGAACTCATAACAACAACGTCAGGGTGAAGCATATGAACATCTGTCGACTTGTCGGATTAACCCTCACACTTAGTGCGTGCGGCGCCATGGCGGCTGATCCTGTGGAAGTGGATCCGCCGGTGCCGGAAGTGCCGAGCCTGCAATCACTGCGCGGCATGGTTCCCCCCGACCCCTCTGGAACAGAAGGCGGGCGCAAGGTCGACTTGATGACCGACTACGTGCTCAATCGCTCCGCCGCAATCCTGTTGGGAAAGGCGCTGTTCTGGGACATGGAAGTTGGCAGCGACGGCGCCACGGCCTGTGCGTCCTGCCACTACCACGCCGGCGTCGATCACCGCATCACCAACCAGCTCAACCCCGGCCAGGCGCATACCAACGCCAACGTCGCCTCGATCTTCAACAAGCCCTTTGTCGCGTCGGACATTCCCGGCGATGTGGCGTCCTACGCAACGCTGTCCGGCGGCAAGGGCGGCCCGAACTACACGCTGAAGAAAACCGATTTCCCGACCCACGTGCTGAGCAATCCGCTGGAGCGCAATTCACCGATCGTGTATTCGACCGATGACGTGGTCGGCTCTCAAGGTGTATTCGATGCCAATTTCGTCAAACCCAATCAGCCGCGTTTCGACAAATGCACCCAGCAGCCCGACGGCATTTTCCAGGTCGGCGGCATCAACGTGCGCCGCAGCACCGGGCGCAACGCGCCGTCGGTGATCAACGCCGCGTTCAATGTGCGTAACTTCTGGGATGGCCGGGCCAACAACGTGTTCAACGGCTTCTCGCCGTTCGGCAATCGTGATCCTGATGCCGGGATTTACGTGACCAGCGAGCGCAGCACCGTGGCAAGCAAAGTCAGGCTGGCGCTGAACGATGCGTCTGCCGCTTCGCAAGCCGTGGGCCCGCCCGGCAGCGCAGTGGAGATGTCCTGCGGCGGCCGCACTTTCGCCGACATCGGCCGGCGCATGCTCGATCAGTTGATGCTCAAGCAACAGCGGATTTCCTCCAACGATTCCGTGCTCGCCCCCGTATCCGGCGCGAGACGCCCAACTTATCGCGAATTGATCAAAAACGCCTTCCAGCCACGCCTGTGGAACGCCACGCAAAATGTGCTGGTGGGCGGTGCGCCGTATACGCAGATGGAGGCCAACTTCCCGCTGTTCTTCGGGTTGGCGATTCAGATGTACGAATCCACCCTGATCTCCGATCAAGCGCCGATAGATGCCTATCTGCAAGGCGATTCAACCGCCATGAACGCGCAACAAATTCAGGGCATGAATCTGTTTCTCGGCAAGGGTAAATGTGTCGCCTGCCATGGCGGCGCGGAGCTGACCAATGCGGCCAGTCGCTTGTTGATGCACCCGCGTGAGCGCATCGAGCGCATGATCATGGCCGACAACCTCACCACGCTCTACGACAACGGTTTTTACAACACCGGCGTGCGCCCGACATCCGAAGACCTGGCGCTTGGCGGGTCAGATGCCTGGGGTAATCCGTGGTCATTCAGCCGTCAGTACAACAAGCTGTTGCAGGGCGGCAGCATTCCCGACCCGCTGGACGTCGATGTCTGTACCTTCGAGGCGCCGCTGAGCGCGGCGATTCCGTGCGACGCCACGCTCAAACCCAATGTCAACTTTCGCGATTCGGTCGACGGCGCTTTCAAGACGCCGACCCTGCGCAACATCGCGCTGACCGGGCCGTACTTCCACAACGGCAGCCGCGCCACGCTCAAACAGGTGATGGAGTTCTACAACCGTGGCGGCGACCGTCGTGGCGAGGACGCCAACAACACCAGCGGTTTCGAGCACCCTTCGGCGAATCAGCACAACACGTCGAACCTCGATCCGGACATGACCAACCTCAACCTGACTCCCGATGAGATCGACGCGTTGGTGAAATTCATGGAAGTCGGCCTGACCGATCCACGTGTGGCCTGGGAACGGGCGCCGTTCGATCATCCGTCACTGGTCATCCCGCAAGGCCATATCGGTGATGAAAATGCCGTGACCCAACGTCCGGCCAGCCCGAAAGTCACCACCCGCCAGGCAGCGGACGCTGCACTCAATCTCAAGCCCTATGGCGCCGAAGGGCGAAGCACGGCGGAGGGGCCACTACTGCCGTTCTACAACGATTTGTGAGGAATATTTCCAGGCCTGGCCATCAGTGATGGTGGCCAGATGGCAAGCCGGGCAAAAAACTTGGCAAATCGCTCAGATAGTCAGGTTTTCTGCCGTTAAAGAGACTGCGTGTGATCTGGATCACATTGTGTGTGCTTAACTGGCCACATTGCAGGCACAATGCCATCTCTTTGATATGACGGGTCGGAGCTTTACCCTTGCCGCGTTCTTCCGCTGTACGTTTCAGCCATTTCCTACCTTCACTGCTGTTGTTACTCGCGGGGTTGGCGGCTGCGTACGTCAAAGACCTCAGCGTGTTCTTCACTTCCCTGTTTAACGTGTTGCCGACGTTGGTGTTGTTGTTGGGCGGCGCTTATTGCGCGGTTTACCGACGTCAGCGTGAACTGTTTCTGATGCTCACGGTGTACATCGCCTACTTCTTGCTCGATACACAGACCGATTATTATCGCGACAACGGCAAGGTCCGCGAGGATGCTGCGGTGGTCTTCCACCTCGTCTGTTTATTGCTGCCGTTGTTGTTTGGCCTGTTCGCGGCGTGGCAGGAGCGCACGCACCTGTTTCAGGACATGGTTGCGCGCTTCGCGGTTTTGCTGGCTTTTGGCAGTGTGGCATTGGGCCTGGAGCAAAGTTATCCCCAGGCGTTGCTGATCTGGCTGTCGGAAATCCGCTGGCCTGCGCTGCACGGCGCGTGGATGAGTCTGATCCAGCTGTCCTACCCGGTGTTTATCTCGGCGTTCCTGCTGCTGGCCTGGCAGTACTGGCGCAATCCGCGTCCGCTGCATGCGGCGCAACTGGTCGGCCTGCTCGGCGTGTTCTGGATGCTGCCGAAAACCTTCATCCTGCCGTTCACCCTGAACATCATGTGCAGTCAGGTGATGTTGATGATTGCCGCAGCGGTTGCGCACGAGGCTTATCAAATGGCCTTCCGCGATGAGCTTACGGGTCTGCCGGGGCGCCGCGCGCTCAATGAACGTATGCAACGCCTCGGCCGCAACTACGTGCTGGCGATGAGCGACGTCGACCACTTCAAGAAATTCAACGACACCCACGGCCACGATGTCGGTGACCAGGTGCTGCGATTAGTCGCGAGCAAGCTTTCGAAAATCAGCGGTGGCGGTAGGGCATATCGCTATGGTGGTGAGGAATTTGCCCTGGTGTTCGCAGGCAAAACCCTTGAAGAGTGCATGCCGCATCTTGAGGTGATCCGCGAATCGATTGCTTCCTACAGCATTCAATTGCGCAATCAGGAGAACCGCCCGCAGGATGACCAGCAGGGTCGTCAGCGTCGTGCCGGCTCGGGTGCTTCCAGCGTATCGGTGACGGTGAGCATCGGCGTCGCTGAACGAGTGGAGCAGCGCAACCCGGAACAAGTGCTGAAGTCCGCCGACGAGGCGCTCTACGCCGCTAAAGGCGCGGGGCGTAACTGCGTGGTTGCATTCGGCCAGAACCGCCGCGGCGCGGTGCGCATGGACGCGGCCGCAGGTTGAGTGATGACGGCGCATTCAGCGTCTGCACAGTGATTGTGGGGCGTGGTGGCCGGCAGTAGGTTGAAGCAATCTGCTGACGGAGAAGCCACCATGCCTGAGTACAAAGCTCCCCTGCGCGACATGCGCTTTCTGATCGACCACGTCTTCGACTTCCACGCCAACTACGCCGCCCTCGGTGCGCACGACGCCAGCCCGGACATGATCAACGCGATCCTTGAAGAGGGCGCGAAGTTCTGCGAGAACGTTCTGGCGCCGCTCAATCGCAGCGGTGACGAAGAGGGCTGCCATTTCGACAACGGTGTGGTGACAACGCCTACAGGCTTCAAGCAAGCCTTCGCACAATATGTCGAGGGCGGCTGGCACGGTCTGGCCGCAGACCCGACCTACGGCGGCCAGGGCCTGCCGAGTTCGCTGGGGCTGGTGATCAGCGAAATGGTCGGCTCCAGCAACACCTCCTGGGGCATGTACCCGGGCCTGACCCACGGCGCGATGTCGGCGATCCACGCTCACGGCAGCGCCGAGCAAAAAGACACATATCTGAGCAAGCTCACCGCCGGTCAGTGGACCGGCACGATGTGCCTGACTGAAGCCCATTGCGGCACTGATCTGGGCATCATCAAGACCCGCGCCGTGCCTCAGGCCGACGGCAGCTACGCGGTTACCGGAAGCAAGATTTTCATCTCCGCCGGCGAGCACGACATGAGCGACAACATCATCCATCTGGTGTTGGCCAAACTGCCGGACGCGCCGGCCGGGACCAAAGGGATTTCGCTGTTTATCGTGCCGAAGTTCTTGCCGGATGCGGCGGGTGAAGCAGGCGAGCGCAACGGCGTTTCCTGCGGTTCGATCGAGCACAAAATGGGCATCAAGGCCTCGGCCACCTGCGTGCTCAACTTCGATGGCGCCAAGGGCTACCTGATCGGCGAGCCGAACAAGGGCCTCAACTGCATGTTCACCATGATGAACCACGCGCGGCTTGGTACCGGCATGCAGGGATTGTGTCTGGGTGAAGCGAGTTTCCAGGGCGCGATCAAATACGCCAACGACCGCTTGCAGATGCGCTCCCTGACCGGCGCCAAAGCCCCGGACAAAGCGGCCGACCCGATCATCGTCCACCCGGATGTGCGGCGCATGCTGCTGACCATGAAGGCCTTCAACGAAGGCAATCGGGCGCTGACCTATTTCACCGCGCAGTTGCTCGATGTAGCGCACCTGAGCAGCGATGCCGAAGCGCGTCAGGAGGCCGAAGATTTGTTGGCGTTCCTCACACCGATCTGCAAAGCGTTCATGACCGACACCGGGCTGGAAGTGACTAATCACGGTATGCAGGTGTTTGGCGGCCACGGCTTTATTCGCGAGTGGGGCATGGAGCAATTGGTGCGTGATTGCCGGATTGCGCCGATCTACGAAGGCACCAACGGCATTCAAGCGCTGGATCTGCTCGGACGCAAAGTGCTGGGCAGTCAGGGCAAGTTGCTGCGTGGCTTCACCAAAATCGTCCACAAGTTCTGCGCGGCCAATGCCGAGCACCCGCAACTGGGCAGTTTCGTTGCGCAGCTCAATGAGCTGAATCAGCAGTGGGGCGACCTGACCATGAAGGTCGGCATGGCGGCGATGAAGAATCCGGATGAAGTGGGCGCGGCGTCGGTGGATTACCTGATGTACGGCGGTTACATCATTCTCGGTTATTTGTGGTTGCGCATGGCGTTGGTGGCGCAGGCGCAACTGGAGGCGGGCGAGGGCGAGGCGGATTACCTGCGCGGGAAAATCGCGACGTGCGAGTTTTACTTCAAGCGCTTGTTACCGCGAACGGCTGCACATCGGGCGGCGATTGAGGCGGGGAGTAATTGTTTGATGAGCTTGCCTGCCGAAATGTTTGCGCTTTAAGGAAGATCAAAAGATCGCAGCCTGCGGCAGCTCCTACATGGGATCGCGTTTTACCTGTAGGAGCTGGAGCAGGCTGCGATTTTTTATGGTGACTAAAAATAACAAATCGGTCACCGGTTGACCCTATGTGTCGCAAAAGTTGTTGGGGTACACTCAGGCCCAGAAAACATCATTCCACGAATCACCTGTTTAGATCTTGCGAGGTTTGCCATGGCTGACTACAAAGCGCCGCTGCGCGATATGCGCTTCGTCCTCAATGAAGTGTTCGAGGTCGCCAAACTCTGGGCCGAACTGCCGGCGCTGGCCGAGACCGTCGACGCCGAAACTGTTGAAGCCATTCTCGAAGAGGCCGGCAAGGTCACCAGCAAAAGCATCGCGCCGCTGAGCCGCGCTGCTGACGAAGAAGGTTGCCATTGGGCTGACGGTGCCGTCACCACCCCGGCCGGTTTCCCACAGGCTTATCAGACGTATGCCGAAGGTGGCTGGGTCGGCGTTGGCGGTGATCCGGCCTACGGCGGCATGGGCATGCCCAAAGCCGTGTCGGCGCAGGTCGAAGAAATGGTCAACTCCGCCAGCCTGTCCTTCGGCCTGTACCCGATGCTGACCGCTGGCGCCTGTCTGTCGATCAACGCCCACGCCAGTGAAGAGCTGAAAGCCGCGTACCTGCCGAACATGTACGCCGGCGTCTGGGCAGGTTCCATGTGCCTGACCGAGCCGCACGCCGGCACCGACCTGGGGATCATTCGCACTAAGGCAGAGCCTCAGGCCGATGGTTCCTATAAGGTCAGCGGCACCAAGATCTTCATCACCGGTGGCGAACACGACCTCACCGAAAACATCATTCACCTGGTGCTGGCGAAACTGCCGGACGCCCCAGCGGGCCCGAAGGGCATCTCGCTGTTCCTCGTGCCGAAGTTCATGGTCAATGCCGATGGCAGCCTGGGCGCACGCAACCCGGCGACCTGCGGTTCGATCGAACACAAGATGGGCATCCAGGCGTCCGCGACCTGCGTGATGAACTTCGACGAAGCCGTCGGTTATCTGGTCGGCGAGCCGAACAAAGGCCTGGCCGCGATGTTCACCATGATGAACTACGAGCGTCTGGGCGTCGGCATTCAAGGCCTGGCGACTGGCGAGCGCTCGTACCAGAACGCCGTTGAATACGCCCGCGACCGTCTGCAAAGCCGTTCGCCGACTGGGGCGCAGAACAAAGACAAGGTCGCTGACCCGATCATCGTCCACCCGGACGTGCGTCGCATGCTGCTGACCATGAAAGCCTCGAACGAAGGCGGCCGTGCATTCTCCACTTACGTGGCGATGCAACTCGACACCGCCAAGTTCAGCGAAGACGCCACCGCCCGTAAGCGTGCGGAAGATCTGGTTGCGTTGCTGACACCGGTGGCCAAGGCATTTCTCACCGATCTCGGTCTGGAAACCACTGTGCACGGCCAGCAGATTTTCGGCGGCCACGGCTATATCCGCGAGTGGGGCCAGGAGCAATTGGTGCGTGACGTGCGCATCACCCAGATCTACGAAGGCACCAACGGCATTCAGGCGCTGGACCTGGTCGGGCGCAAGATTGTTGGCAGCGGCGGCGCGTTCTACAAGCTGTTCGCCGACGAGATTCGCCACTTCACCGCTACCGCCAGTGCGGATCTGGGCGAATTCACCAAACCGCTGAACGATGCCGTCGACACCCTCGACGAGCTGACGTCGTGGCTGCTGGATCGGGCGAAAAACAACCCGAACGAAATCGGCGCGGCTTCGGTCGAATATCTGCAAGCGTTTGGATACGTTTCCTACGCCTACATGTGGGCATTGATGGCCAAAGCTTCACTGGGCAAAGAAGCGCAAGACGATTTCTATGCCAGCAAGCTAGGCACCGCGCGCTTCTACTTCGCCCGTCTGCTGCCGCGAATTCACTCGTTGAGCGCGTCAGTGAAGGCCGGTAGCGAGTCGCTGTTCCTGCTGGATGCGGCGCAATTCTGATGCGATAGCGTCATGTAAGCATTCTCTTACATGACGTGCTGCTGTTCTCCCATATGCGTAGATTGGATCCACGGCTAATCTACATTTCATGGACGTCGCGCAGGAAGCGCAAAGCAACAACACGGACACGTAGGATTCTGCCAGGGTGGCGGAGTGAAATGGATGTCAGGGAAACAGTCTGCAAAGCCCCGCTTCGGCGGGGTTTTCTTTTGCCTGCAGAAAAGTATTCAGGCCAACGGATCAAGCGCTGGTTTCACCTCACGCTCCATCACTTCCTCCAGCAAAGTCCGCAGTAGCGCCAAAGAGGCCTGTTGGCGTTGCACATCGCGACACACCAGGCCGACCTTCAGCGGCACCCGTGGTTCGCTCAGGGGTTTCCACAGCAGATCCTGATTGTCGTACTCCTTCTGTGATCGCCCCGGCAGCACCGTAGCCAGTCTGGTGTGCGGCAGACTGTCGAGAATCCCCACCATATTGTTCAGTTCTGCTTGTACCTGCGGACGTCGCCCGAGGGCTGTCAGTTGCGCCTGCCAGATCTGGCGGATCTGAAACTCTTCGCCCAACAGCAACATCGGTAACTCGGCGGCCTGACGCATCGAGACTTTCTTGAATTCGCGCAACGGATGATCGGCCGGAATCACCAGTGTCAGTTCATCTTCGTACAACATCACGCCATGTAGGCCCGGTTGGCGTGGCGGTAAATAGCTGATGCCAATATCCAGCGAACCGTTGAGCAGACGTCGCTCGATCTCCAGTCCGGTCAATTCATAAATCTGCACCACCAGATGCGGCTGCGCCTTGCGCACGCGCTCAAGCATTTGCGGTACCAGACTGGTATGAACCGTTTGCAGTACGCCGATTGCCAGCGTGCGCAAGGCCTGGCCCTTGAAGTTACCTAACGCCTCGCGCGCCCGTTGCAGTCCGTCAAGCAGCGGCACCGCGTGGTTGTACAACGTGTGTGCGGCCAGGGTTGGCAGCAAGCGCTTGCTGCTGCGCTCGAACAGGGTGACGTCGAGGTTCTGTTCGAGTTGGCGGATCTGCTGTGACAACGCCGGTTGCGAGATCGACAGGCGTTCCGCCGCCCGGCCGACATGGCCTTCTTCGTAGACCGCGACGAAATAACGCAGTTGTTTAAAATCCATAAGTAATGCTTATCGAAAATGCTGGTAAATCGAAATGGCCCGAAGCCGTCAGTGAGCCTAGTCTAACCGCATTCACAAGGCTTACAGGGCCAGAAAGCGCGATGAATAGCGTTCGCTTCGATGGTGTTTACATAGGCAGTTCAGAAAACCTCGAACGAGGTTTTTTCCAATGAATCTGTTCAGTTTGCGGCGCCAGACGCCGAGTCTTGATGACCTCACTTTCGAGGCCAATCCTTCTGACCACAACGAAAATCTCAGCGCCGGGCGCCTGATGCCCAGCGTCGAGCGGCCACAGCAGGTGTTTGTCCGCGGGCAAGGTTCATGGCTGTGGGACAGCCACGATCGTGCATACCTCGACTTTTCCCAAGCCGGCGGCGCCAACAGCCTCGGCCACAGCCCTTCGGCGCTGGTCAAAGCCATCAGCAGTCAGGCGCAGGCGCTGATCAATCCCGGTTTCAATCTGCATAATCGCGGCATGCTCAGCCTCGCCGAGCGTCTGTGCGCCGCCACTTCCAGCGATCAGGCGTACTTGCTCAACAGCGGCAGCGAAGCCTGTGAAGCGGCGATCAAACTGGCGCGCAAGTGGGGGCAACTGCATCGCGGCGGCGCGTCGCGGATTATTGTCGCGAAGCAGGGGTGCCATGGCCGCAGTCTGGCAACGATTTCCGCCTCGGACAGCTGCAACCTGCACAACCGTTTCGCGCCGCTGTTGCCGGGTTTCGATCTGGTGCCGTTCAGCGACTTGCCGGCGCTACATGCGGCGGTCGATGCGCAGACCGTGGCGATCATGCTGGAGCCGATCCAGAGCGATGCTGGCGTTATTCCCGCCACCGAGCATTACCTCAAGGGTGTCGAGCGCCTGTGCCGTGAACTCGGCATTCTGCTGATCCTCGACGAAGTGCAGACCGGGATCGGCCGCTGCGGTACTTTGCTCGCCGAACAGTCCTACGGCGTACGCGCCGATATCGTCGTGCTCGGCAAAGGGCTTGGCGGCGGTGTGCCGTTGGCGGCGCTGCTGGCACGGGGCAAGGCTTGTTGTTTCGAGCCTGGCGAACTCGGCGGCACCCATCACGGCAACGCACTGATGACGGCGGCCGGACTGGTGGTGCTGGACAGCGTACAAGACCGCAGTTTTCTCCAGCAGGTCAACGACAACGGCCAGCACCTGCGCGAAGGCCTGGCTCGATTGGCGCACCGCTACGACCACGGCGAGTTGCGCGGACAAGGCCTGTTCTACGGACTGACCCTGTCGGACGATTCCGCCGACGCTGTGGTCCTCGCCGCCCTGCACGAAGGCCTGCTGCTCAGCGCCCCGCAAGCCAACTGCCTGCGGTTCACCCCGGCGCTCACCGTGAGCAAAAGCAACATCGACGAAATGCTCCTGCGCCTGGGCCGCGCCTTCTCTCGAGTGCGCACCGCACAACTGCAATGCCGCAAAGGGATTGCCGTCTGAGCTGAAGTTTCCTACCCGATTTCCAGAACCGTCTCGCGGTATAACGCACGCCCCACGCCTGATTCTTTTGGCGTGGGGCGTTTTTTTGTGGGGTGGTGGCGATCAAATGGCAGTTGCACTGAACCCTGACGAACGGCGCGGGTCGATTAGCTTGTATGGCTCAAGTGAGCCAACCCCCATTCAGGAGCTGCCCCATGGATTTCATTCGCATCATCATCGCTATTCTGTTGCCACCACTGGGCGTGTTTCTGCAGGTCGGGTTTGGCGGGGCGTTCTGGTTGAACATTCTGCTGACGTTGTGCGGGTATATTCCGGGGATCGTGCATGCGGTGTATATCATCGCCAAGCGCTGAGTCAGCGGCATAAACCTGTAGGAGCTGCGGCACGCTGCGATCTTTTGATTTTAATTCGAGGATCAGGATCAAAAGATCGCAGCGTGCCGCAGCTCCTACAGGAAGAGGGTTTCAGTCTGTAAATCCCATCACCCGCCGATAGAACTTCCACTCCTGCTCCAGCGCATGCGCCTGATTGGCCGCGCGGCGGAAGCCGTGGCGTTCGTCGGGGTAGTAATGCGCTTCGACCGGGATGCTGTTCTGCTCGAGTGCCGTGACCATGTCGCGGGTCTGTTGCGGGACAACGACAGCGTCCAGTTCACCCTGAAAAAAGATTACCGGCACCCGGATATTGCCCGCGTGCAGCAAGGGTGTGCGGGCGGCGTAGCGTTCGGCGTCCTGTTCGGGATCGCCGATCAGCCAGTCCAGATAATCACCCTCAAATTTGTGCGTTGCTCGAGCCAACGCAACCGGATCGCTAACGCCGTACAAACTTGCTCCAGCGCGGAAAACTTGTTTGAACGCCAGCGCACATAACGTGGTGTAGCCGCCTGCGCTGCCACCCCGAATAAATGCGCGCTCACCGTCGATCAAACCCTGCTCGGCGAGATAGCTCACCACCGCGCAAGCATCCTCGACATCCACTTCACCCCAGCTCAGGTACAAGGCCTGGCGATATTCCCGGCCATATCCGCTGCTGCCGCGATAGTTGAGATCAGCGACGGCGAAGCCACGTTGCGTCCAGTACTGAATGCGCGGATCAAGCATTGGATAGCAGGCCGATGTCGGGCCGCCGTGGATGAACACCACCAGCGGCGGTTTCGTCTCGCCGCTCATGGATGGATAGAAGAAGCCGTGAGCTTGGCCTGAACCACTTGGGTAGCGCAGTGTTTGCGGACGACTGATGCGCTCAGCAGGCAAGGGCGCCACGCCACCCACCAGCACGTTCACTTCTCGCGTGGTTCGATCAATGGCGATGACCGCCGAAGGACTGATCGGTGAGGCGGCGATGCAGTAGATAAATCGCTCATCCACAGCGAGATGACGGAAGCGGCTGTAGTCACCAGTGAAATCTGCGTCACCGAGCGTCAGGCGACCAAAACCACCTTCGCTCCAGCTCGCCAAAAACGAATTATCAACAGGCAGCCACGTGCAGCCACCCAGTTGCCACGGTGCTGGCGCGTGATCGGCTTGCGCAGCAGGTAATGGCTCCAAACCGTCGCAAGTCTCGGCCCACGGCTGCCAGAATCCACCACGATCGGTCAGGCAATAAAGGCGATTTTCGGCATCGAATCGTGGTTGTTGGATGGACTCTTCAAACTCGGCGCCGGCAACGCATCGCGGCGAACCAAAAGCGCCATTGGTCGAACGCTCAGCCACCATCATCCGTGTCGACGTCCACGGCTGATGTGGCCGGCTCCACTCGATCCAGGCCAAACGCTGGCGATCCACACTAAGGATTGGCGCCGCATAAAAATCCGCGCCTTCAGCCAATAAATGCCGCGTCCCGTCAGCCAGATCGATTGCTACGAGCCGATGCTGATCTTGCTGTTCTTCGACCGCCAGCACTTGGCCGAAAGCAAAATGCAGATCGCCATAACGGCACTCACCCGAGGTCAATGCTTCCGGCTCGCCACCGAGTTTCTGCCGATACAACTGCTGATCCGCCTCAGCGACGAAAACCACTCCATCCGGCGTCAGACAAAACGCGCCACCGCCATATTCGTAGACGCGACTGCGCACACTGAAACCATCCGGCGTCAGACATCTCGCCACCCCTTCGCGCCAATGCCAAATCCGGCACGCGGCATCTTCCGGGCGATATTCATTCCAGAACAGCCCATTGGCGCCGAGCTGCAACTCGGCGAAGTCCATGCCGGCAGCGACGGCTTGCGAGGCGCTGAAAGGCTCAGCCCTTGGCGATGAGGCGTGAGTTTCGTTCATTGCGAAAGGCCAATTGTTCGATGGTTTGAGTGGCTGTCTCGGCTTCTTCGCGGGCCTTGAGAATCACGCCGTGATGTTCGGATTTGCTGCACACCGGGTCAGCATTGCTCGCATCGCCGGTGAGCATGAACGCCTGGCAGCGGCAGCCGCCGAAGTCCTTTTCTTTTTCATCGCAGGAGCGGCACGGCTCGGGCATCCAGTCGTAACCGCGAAAGCGGTTGAAGCCGAACGAGTCATACCAGATGTGCTGCATGCTGTGATCGCGCACATTGGGAAACTGAACCGGCATCTGCCGGGCACCATGGCAGGGCAGGGCGGTGCCATCCGGCGTGACTGTCAGAAAGATACTGCCCCAGCCGTTCATGCAGGCTTTCGGGCGTTCTTCGTAATAATCCGGAGTAACGAAAATCAGCTTGCATGGATGCCCTTCGGCTTCCAGTTTCGCCCGATATTCGTTGGTGATGCGTTCGGCACGGACCAGTTGCTCTTTGGTCGGCAACAGGCCGACGCGATTGAGCTGGGCCCAACCGTAGAACTGGCAGGTGGCGAGTTCGACGAAGTCCGCCTCGAGCGCAATACACAGCTCAATGATGCGGTCGATCTTGTCGATGTTGTGCCGATGGGTGACGAAGTTCAGCACCATCGGATAACCGTGGGCTTTGACCGCACGGGCCATTTCCAGCTTCTGTGCGAAGGCCTTTTTCGAGCCGGCGAGCAGGTTGTTCACTTGCTCATCGCTGGCCTGGAAACTGATCTGGATGTGATCGAGGCCGGCTTTCTTGAAGTCGCTGATTTTCTGCTCGGTCAGGCCGATGCCGGAGGTGATCAGGTTGGTGTAGAAGCCCAACTGTCGTGCTTCATGAATCAGCTCGGCGAGATCCTGACGCACCAGCGGCTCGCCGCCGGAAAAACCCAGTTGCGCCGCGCCCATCTCCCGCGCCTCGCGGAACACCTTAATCCACTGCTCGGTGCTCAGCTCTTTGCCCTGCTCGGCGAAATCCAGTGGATTGGAGCAGTACGGGCATTGCAGCGGGCAGCGATACGTCAGCTCGGCGAGCAACCACAGCGGCAGGCCGACTTCAGGTTTTGCCGGCAGATCAGCCAAGGGTGATCCAGTGCTGTGCACGGGCAACCTCCATGAATTGCTCGATGTCGTCACCGAGCTCGGGCACGCCGGGGAACTGCTCGTCGAGTTTGGCGATGATCGCCGCGACATCGCGTTCGCCGTCGATCAAACCGCCGATCAACGCAGCGGTTTCGTTGAGTTTGATCATGCCTTCGGGGTAGAGCAGCACATGGCCTTTCTGCGCCGGCTCGTACTGGAAGCGGTAGCCGGGACGCCAGGTCGGGACTTGGCTGCGGTCGAAACTCATAAGGTGATTCCTTTATGCCAGACGCGTTGTTCGGTGACGCTGTGATACGGCGGGCGGTTCAATTCGTAGGCCATGCTCATGGCATCGAGCATGCTCCAAAGAATGTCCAGTTTGAACTGGAGAATTTCCAGCATGCGCTCCTGGCCTTCGCGCGTCTTGTAGTGCTCGAGCGTGATCGCCAGACCATGCTCGACATCACGCCGTGCCTGACCGAGGCGGGTGCGGAAGTATTCGTAACCGGCGGGGTCGATCCACGGGTAATGCTGCGGCCAGCTGTCGAGGCGCGATTGGTGGATCTGCGGCGCGAACAGTTCAGTCAGCGAGCTGCTGGCGGCTTCCTGCCAACTGGCGCGACGGGCGAAGTTGACGTAGGCGTCGACGGCGAAACGCACGCCGGGCAATACCAATTCCTGGGAGCGCAGTTGATCCGGATCGAGACCGACCGCTTGACCGAGACGCAGCCAGGCTTCGATGCCGCCGTCTTCGCCGGGAGCACCGTCGTGGTCGAGCAGGCGCTGAATCCATTCGCGGCGGATTTCGCGGTCCGGGCAGTTGGCGAGGATCGCCGCGTCTTTCAGGGGGATGTTCACCTGATAGTAGAAGCGGTTGGCGACCCAGCCCTGAATCTGCTCGCGAGTGGCGCGGCCTTCATACATCGTCACATGATAGGGGTGGTAGATGTGGTAGTAGGCGCCTTTGGCGCGCAGGGCCGCTTCGAATTCGGTGGGGGACATTGGCGTGTCAGTCATGTCTGTTCTCCGGGAACAACCGTTGGATTCTGTGGTGTCTGTCAGGACGTCATCGCTGGCAAGCCAGCTCCCACAGGTTTTGTGTACGCCACAGAACCTTGTGGGAGCTGCCTTGCCAGCGATGGGGCCATCCGCTACAGCACAATACTCATGCCATCGAACGCCACTTCAACATTACGCCGCGCCAGTTCGGCACGCTCCGGCGAATCCTCATCGAGAATCGGGTTGGTGTTGTTGATGTGGATAAGCACCTTGCGCTGCTCTGGCAGTTGTTCCAGCACTTCGAGCATGCCGCCAGGCCCGTTCTGCGCCAGATGGCCCATCTCACGACCGGTGCGAGTGCCGACGCCACGGCGCTGCATTTCATCGTCGTCCCACATCGTGCCGTCGACCAGCAGGCAATCGCTACCGGCCATGATCTCCAGCAGCGGCGCGTCAACCTTGCCCAGACCCGGCGCATAGAACAGCTTGCCGCCAGTCTTCAAGTCTTCAACGATCAAACCGATGTTGTCGCCCGGGTGCGGATCGAAGCGATGCGGCGAGTAGGGCGGCGCCGCGCTGCGCAATGGCAGCGGGGTGAAACGCAGGTTCGGGCACGCTGCCACAGTGAAGCTCTGATCGAGTTCGATGCGGTTCCAGTCCAGCCCGCCGTTCCAGTGGGTGAGCATCTTGAACAGCGGGAAACCGGTACTGAGGTCTTCATGAACCATGTCCGTGCACCAGACCTGATGCGGGCAGCCTTCGCGCAGGCTGAGCAGGCCGGTGGTGTGGTCGATCTGGCTGTCCATCAGAATGATCGCGCTGATGCCAGTGTCACGCAGGGCGCGGCCCGGTTGCATCGGGGCGAAGCTTTGCAACTGCGCGCGGATGTCCGGCGAGGCGTTGCACAGCACCCAGTTCACGCCGTCGTCGGAAATCGCGATGGACGATTGGGTGCGGGCCTTGGCATTCAGGCTGCCGTTGCGAAAGCCTGCGCAGTTGACGCAGTTGCAGTTCCACTGCGGAAAACCGCCGCCAGCGGCCGAACCCAGAATCTGGACGAACATGAACACTCCATCATTTCAACTCGGAAAATAAAACGCCCCGGCGAGCCGAGGCGTTGCACTGCAATTCTACGTAAGCAGAACTCAGCGGCTGGCGAAGTACATGGTGACTTCGAAGCCGATACGCAGGTCGGTGTAAGCAGGTTTTGTCCAGGACATGGTGTGTCTCCTCAGGGTGGGTGGGATAGCGCTGTCCATAGTTATAGTCCACGGCAGCGCAGAGATGTTCCAAGTAGTTAGGCTGCTATGTTACTCAAAATTTCCGGCTAAATGCCCGTGAATCTTTGAGAAAGCTCCTTGCAGCCTCGGTAATGATCAATTTGCCGCTTGCCACGGAGTTTCGGGCACCGGATCGCTTGCGAGACAGAGCCAGCCGCCGTCTGCGTTGATCAAACGCTGAGCAGCTGCGAGCAATGACTGGCGATCCAGTTTCAGGATGGCGGCGGGCAACTGCTCAAGATAATCCGACGAATGGCCCGCGAGTTTGGCCTGCCAGAGCAGTTCGGCGGCGTCTTTACTGGACAGATTGGCGTTGTCGAATTGATCGGCGAGGCTCTGGCGCTGTTGCTCGAAGCTCGACTCATTCATCTTTTCAATCAGCTTTGGCAGACTTTCGAAGAACTGCCGAATGTGGCCAAGCAGTTCCGCGGGTTGGGTGTTCGGGGATTGCACGCCGAACAGCATGGCCGTTTGGCCGTGAATCTGGCGCAGTGCGCTGAAGACCGCATAGCCCAATTGCAATTCGCCCCGCAGACGCTGATAGAACGGCGTCTGGCACACCTGCGCGAGCATTCGCCAAGCGGCTTCGTCGGCGATGTCGCGGTTGGCGGTCGGGCAGTACAGCAGGAAGGCGTGTTCGCTGGATGCGGTATCGATGTGGCTCCAGTGTTTTTGCGCAGCCACGGCTGTCGGCGCAGGCAACTGATTGTGCGGGCTCCCGGGAATACGGCTCAGGGCCAGGCCCATGGCGGATTGCGTTTGTGGGTTGAGCCCAAGGGCGAGGCCGTCCCAGCGTGAAGTTGTCCACAGGGGATTGGCTTCGCCGCCGGTTCTGGCTGATGGCAAAACATGTTCCGGCAACGCTTCGAGCAGTTGGCGAATGGGGATCAGAGGCGTTTGCGGCTCAGTAAGCGGTGAATCGGCGTCAACCTGTGTCAGACATTTCAGCGCGTGCTCGAGGACGCCGGGCATTGGCTCCTGCAGACCGGTGAGTTTCAGCAGCCATTGATTGCCAGTGGTGCTGAAAGTCAGCTCGACGCCGGCCTCATGCGCATCTTGCTGCGTTTGCCGAAGACTGCGCTGCAAGCGCAATTGCAGATCAGTGCTGGCGGCGGCCTGAACCTGCCAGCGCAGATAAATCGCACCTTCATCACTGTTGTCCGGCAACGCCGGGCTGAACTGCATCGGCGAACGCTCGCGACGACCGCGCGAACGATCCTGAGCGAACGTGCGCAAGCCACGGTGGGCGCTGGTCTGGCCGCGAATCAATCCGGCGTTTGCCAACGGTTCATTGGCTCGCAGGAACGGATTGGCTGTGGGCAGATGCCAGTGATCGCCGAAGTTATCCACAGTGCCGATTTCGCCGAGGATCTGTGTGAGGGCTGTTACGCCTGTCTCGGACAGGCCATTTTCCAATTGCTCACTGTCGAGCCGCGCCAGTTGCAGTGCGCCGCTGGCTTGCTGCTGGCGTTGCAGCAGGGCTGCGTATTCCTTGCGCAATGGCGTCCAATCTTGCTGAGCGAAGAAACTCAGCCAATCGAGCAGTTGTTCGCGAATGGCGTTAAACGATTCGGCAGGTGCGATGAATTCAAGATGCAGCAACGCTTGCCCGGCAAACTGATACACCGGTGTCGCTTTCAATTCATCCGCCAGATTTTGCACCTGTAACTGCGCCAGTAATCCACCGGGTTTGGCGCTGTTCAGCCAATGACAGAGAAACGCCAGAGCCTCGCTGGACGATTCAGGCAGGGCTTCAAACGCCAACAACAAATTGCCGCGTTGCTCATCGACCTGTTGATAACTTTTCACCGCTAACGGCAGGGGCATAGCCTGCGCAACGTTATCCCCAGCCGGTAAGGCTTGCGAAAATTGCTCAGCCAGTACTTTTAACTCTTCAAGACCCTGCGGCCCAACCAGGCTCAACGTCATTTGCCCGGTCCGATAAAACCGTTGGTGGAAATCTTTCAACGCCTGTTGAAACACGGGCTGCTCAATTTGCAGGCTGTCCCGATTCCCCGCATGAAACCCGCGCAACGGATGCTCAGCCGGTAACCCTCCAAACAAAGAAAACTGCTGTTGTGCAGCAGGATTCTGCGACCATGCGACAAATTCCGCCTGCAACACTTCCCGTTCCCGCAACTGATCCTCCAGATTCATGCGCGGTTTGGCGAGCATGTCTGACAGGCGCTCCAGCCCAGCACTGAACGAGCGTGTCGGCAGCTCAAAGAAAACTTCAGTGGTGCGTTCGCGGGTGCTGGCATTCACTTGGCCACCGTGACCTTGCACGTAAGCCATCAGCCCTTCATTCGTCGGAAAGCGCTCGGTGCCGAGAAACAGCAAATGCTCAAGAAAATGCGCCAGCCCCGGCCACGCCAGCGGCACGTCATGGCTACCGGCAGCCACCCGCAAGGCAGCGGCGCTGCGCTTCAGACCGGGCACATGACGCAGGGTCACGCGCAAGCCATTGGCCAGGGTTTCAGTGTGGGGACGGGGGTGAGTCGGCGCAGGCATGGGCACTTCCAGAACAGTGAAGTGCCAATGCTAGCGGATTAGCGCTGGTTGAGCGCGCCGTAAAGCTCCGGGCGGCGATCGCTGAGGTAGCGATTGGCGGCGCGGGAGTCGAGCATCAACTGTCGATCGAGTTCGCCGATGATCAGCGCTTCGTCGAGTCCGGCCTGGGCGATACGGCTGCCATCCGGCGCGGCGATGCTGCTTTGCCCGCAATAGTGGATGTCGCCTTCGCTGCCGCAATAGTTGGCGTAGGCTACGTAGCACTGGTTTTCGAAGGCGCGCGAACGCACGGTGACGTCAGCGACGAAATCAAACGGAATCATATTCGCCGTCGGCACCAGAATCAGCTCGGCGCCGGCGAGCGCCAGACGTCGGGTGTTTTCCGGAAACTCGAGGTCGTAGCAGATCAGGAAGCCGAGCTTCCAGCCGTTGAGTTCGACGATGGGGAAGTCATCATCACCCGGGCTGAACATCGAGCGATCCAGATCACCGAACAGATGCGTCTTGCGGTAATTGCACAGGCGCTCACCGTGCGAATCGATCAACTGCACGGCGTTGTAGATCTGCCCGTCGGCGGTGCGCTCAGGATAACCATACACAATCGCCAAACCGGCAGCCTTGGCGATCCGGCCGATCTGCTGCGCCCATTCTCCGTTGTAGACCTCGGCCAGTGTGCTGACCGCTTCGGCGCCAATGTTGTAGCCGGTCATGAACATCTCCGGCAGCACCAGCAGGTCGGCGCCCTTGGCCTCCATCGCCAATTGGTGCAGGCGTTGCAGGTTGGCGGCGGGGTCCAGGGGCAGTGGCGGACATTGGTAAAGGGCTACACGCATCAGGGATTCCTCTTACTCGGGCAGGGCGATAGGGCCGATGTCTTTGAACACATCACCCGGGCCCGGGTTCGCTTTATGTGTCGAACCACCGAAATGCTTCATGATTCCCCACACCGCGTTGAGCGAGGTCTGCACCGCACCTTCCACCCATGCCGGTGTCCACGAAACGTCGTCGCCGGCGATGAAAATCCCACGCTGCTCGGCGGGCATCTCGTCCTGCATGAAGTGCGCGTACATGCGCTGGTTGTAGCGGTAGTGGCCGGGCAGGGCGCCTTTGAAAGCACCGAGGAAGTATGGGTCAGCTTCCCACGACACGGTGATCGGGTCGCCGATGATTCGCGCGGCGATGTCGACTTTCGGGTAGATCTTTTTCAACGCATTCAACGCCAGCTCCACGCGTTTTTCCACCGGGTGCGGGAGCATCTTCAGCGCGTCGCTCATCCACGAGTAGGACAGGCAGATCACGCCCGGTTTGTCGTCGCCGTTGTCGAACAGATAGGTGCCACGGGTCAGGCGATCGGTGAGGGTCATGCTCATCAGGTCGCGGCCGGTCTCTGGATCTTTGTCCTTCCAGAACGGCCGGTCGACCATCACGAATGTTTTCGACGACTGCATGTAGCGCGTGCGGTCGAGGGCCATCCACATCTTCTGCGAGAACAGGGTTTCGTCGCATTCGATCTGCGTGGTCAGCAGCCAACTCTGGCATGTGGTCAGTACGGCAGCGTATTCGCGGGTGTCGCCGTTATTGTCGGTAACCGCGAAACGGCCATCCGGTGCGTGGGCAATTTTCTTCACGCCGGAACGCGGCGCGCCACGGTGCAGGGATTTCAGACTTGTGCCTTCAGGCCAATGCACGCAGCGCTCCGGCACATGCCGCCAGATGCCTTGCGGTACTTGCTCGACGCCGCCGACGACCAAGTGTTGGTGATCGTCGCAATTGGTCATCACCACGCGGAAGATTTCCAGCATCGAGTTAGGGAAATCCGAATCCCAGCCGCCGGTACCGAAACCGACCTGACCGAACACTTCGCGGTGATGGAACGACAGCTTGGCGAAGGCTTCCGAGGTGGCGACGAAATCGTAGAACGTGCGGTCGTCCCACAGCGGCACCAAGGTATTCCACAGCTCTTTCAGACGCGGCACATCGCGATCGCGAATGGCTTGCTGAATGTCGGCGAATTGCGATCCGGCCTCCAGCGCATCCGCCCAGGCGTCAGCCACCTCCTGGAACAGTGCAGGAAGATCCGCCAGTTTCTGTGCGTAATGGGTTTTGCCTTCCAGATCGATCACCGTGCTGCCGGAGGCTGGCGTCAGCGGGTTCGGGAAAGGTTTGGTTTCGAGGCCGAGCTTGTCGACATAGTGATAGAACGCGGTGGAAGACACCGGGAAACGCATGCCGCCCAGTTCCGCGACGATGCCGTCAGTGCCGTTGAAGGCCTGCGAGCGCAAACGACCGCCAAGCTTCGACGCCTCGTAAACCACCGGTTTCAGACCGAGCTTCATCAGCTCGTAAGCGGCCACCAGACCGGCGATGCCCGCGCCGACAATCGCCACTTCAGCGCCGTGGTTGTGCTCAGGAATTGTGCCGAGGCCGGCCGGATGTTCGATCCAGTCGTCAAAGGCGAACGGAAAGTCCGGGCCGAAAATGGTGACTGGTTTCTTGCCGTCTGCAGGATGGCGATTGTTCTTGTTCATGGCTGACCTTGCTGGCGACCCGACGCGGGATGCGCGTCTGAGTATAGGAAAAGATGCCAGCCATTCTAGGGAGCGTGGAACACGTTAATAAGACGCAAAGTGTCGTCGTTTTGCCAGATTAACGACCAATATGACGATTGGAGGCTGCACACCGACCAAAATTTGGGAGCGAGCCTGCTCGCTAAGAGGCCCTGAAAATTCACCCGAGAAGCCCGATCAAAATCTTAAACCGGCTGCCCCCGATCAATCTTGCTACTCAAAATGATCGATGTGGTCGTCTTCTCCACCCCATCCACACCACCAATCTGATCCAGCAACTGATCCAGTTGCTCCGGCGAATCGGTGCGCAGCCACGCCACATAATCAAACTCGCCACTCACCGCACACAACTGTTGCACCTGCGCCATCGCACTCAACCGCCGCACCACGTCCTTGCCGGAACGCGGTTGCACCTTGATCCCGACATAGGCTTGCAATCCGCCATCGACCACGCGTTGACCAAGTCGCACGCCATAACCGGTGATCACTTTGGCCTTCTCCAGACGTGCCAAACGTGAGGTCACGGTGGTGCGCGCAATGCCCAATTGCCGGGCGAGCATGGCCACACTTTCGCGGGCATTGATCTGCAGGGCGGCGATCAGCTGACGGTCGATTTCATCGAGCACGGGCGGGCGGATGTCGGGCAAGGGGCGGCTCCATGGGGCGCAGATCTTTGGGGGAGCATGTTACAGCGTCAACCACTTCGATATGAAAGCGGGTTTTCGTAATGTCGGTTGAACGCAGAACGAAAGAGCCGCGCAATCGCGCGGCTCATATATAGGGTAAAACGACTATTGAGCGTAGCGCTGTGCGAAGTCGGCAATTTTCTGTGTGGCCTCAAAGTCCACCAATTGTAGGCCGCGTGCCTCAATGCTTTGCTTGGCAATCTCGATAGCTTTGCGATGGCGAGATGACTCAGTCTCTGCAGGTGTAATGACGGGAATAAGCACATTTTTCAGCTGAATAATGCCTTCCTGCTCTGCTCGCACGAACTTCATCAGCCACTGGTCGCAGTGATCGAGTATCGCGCTGGGCTCTGATTGATCAAAAGCCAAAGGCTTGATAGCAGCCACGACCTTGTTGCGATGTACCAAGGGAAGATGCAGTTTGGTCAGGTCGCCGGTCAGCGTGTCATCCCGGAAACTACGAATTGATGCCTGCGAAAACATCTCCCGGATCTCTCTAACCATCACCTCCTCGCGACGCTCGCGGCCGATGCCTTGGCGATCAATGTAGCGGTTGAACAGCGTGGTGAGGGTGTCGTCGAGATTTTCCACAAGAATCGAGCGCATGGGGCTGAAGCGGATCATCGATTCCTTTGGCTCTGTCATGAATCGAAAGTGGTTAACGATCTGCGACTCTTGAGCGCCGGATGTCATGAGGCGAATGCTGTCCAATTCGGTTTGGGCTATTTCCATAGCCTTGGCGAAAAGGTTGCTGCACTCAAAGAAATGATTGACCCGTTTCAGGTTTTTACGAGCGAGCCTGTACTCCATACGGCCAATTGCGGGAGCCGAAAGAACAATGCCGACATTGGCAAACTCTTCGGTTTCCGCAAATGGCGCGAAGCGCACGATGCTGTAAAGACAGGTGTATTTCATTTCAGGACGCTCCAGAATTCGTCCGATTGGCAAAGCATCAGGTTGCTAAGTATTTCCTCAAGTAACTTTTCAAGTCCGGCTGCGCCGATGGAGTCACGCCACTCGGCAGGAATGTCTGAGCATAGGTCACTAAACCGTCCAGCAGTGTCATGCATACGCTGACCGTATTCAACTTTGTCGACCAGATCCAGTTGCCATGCTCGATTCTCGGGACCAAACACATGGCTCTCAGCGAACTTTTTAGCGTCCAGTGGCCATTTGAATGCCTGATTGTGATCGATCAGTTGTAGCTGGTTGTTGGTGCTACACATCAGAAGATTCGGACGCCCACCGAATGGCCCTAGCTGACGATCACCGTTACCTACCCAGTAATCAAAAATAAAGACTGCTTTTTGAAGGTTGCTCGGAACCTGCAGGGCCTGTGAGTAAAGCAAATCGGCGGCGTCGGCGATGTAGGCAAGCGCATAGCTGTCCCCAGGTCCGAGATCACTGCGAGCTTCCGGGTTGTAGCGCAACAACGCTGGATCGACATAGATACAGCCGTGCTCGGGGATTGGTAAACCGAATTGAGCAGCCAGGCGAGCACAGAGCAATTCGGCAATGCGTTCAGCGGGCGGCAGTTCCAATCCTTTGACCACATAGTGTCTGTCATTGTTTGCACGACACAGGAATGGGCGTGTGATGCCACCTTCCAGTCGACGAATGATCTCAACCGCTTCTATGTAGTTACCGACGGCCATTCATGGCTCCCTGATAAGTCCGCTTGTCAGACAATACTGGTCTGCCTATCGATGCACCATGCCTCGTTATTATTTCCGCGCGACATTGATTGGATAGCAATATTTGTAAACGTCGACGCCCCGATCTGTCGGGGCGCGTAATGAGGCAAGTGGCACTAATCCTTTGTTCGATCAGTGGTCGTAACGTCGTGATTGATGACCTTCACTACATCATCAATCACCGCTTTGCTCATTGCAGTCAGGAAATACGCGGCCCAGGCATGGCGGTCGGTGGCTTTGTCGTACGCTGCTTCTTCCGCGAAGGCTTTGACCAGAAACAGCAGGTCGGAAGCTTGGCTCAGTGCGCCGCCGATCGGGACGCCAGCACCGACGTGGAAGAGGGGTTGGTTGTTGCAATAAATGAAGGGGGTCAGGCCGATGGTTTTTAGATCTGAACTGGGCGGAGGTATTGCAGTCATGGTGTTACTCCTAATTTGATAGGACACCACATCCGTTTCCATGCGGATGGGTGACAGCTGTGCGCAGTTTGGAAACCGGGAAATTAGGAAACCGGCACGTCCGAAAACGTCCCGCGCACAGCCGTCATAACTCTGGATTGCAACGAGCAGACTTGCGATCACATAGGGCGATGTACTGTGGCGCTAATTTAACCGGGTTTCCAAGCCCGGCCGCTGATATGCAGCGACCTTAGGAGGGTAGCCCGGCTCAGAGCGGTGCAACACAATCACAAAGCACCCGAATGCGAGTTTCGGAGTTTGCCTACAAGGATTGCGGACGTCTTCTGATAAAACGATACCGTAAGTAAACAAAGCTAAACTTCGAATCGCCCAATCGAGCGCTCCTACTTGTTGCTTCTTACCCTTTAACCTCGGCAAACGCCTTTCGGAATTTGCGCATGTTTGTGTGTGTGCAGCGAGCGTCGGTTTTTCTCTGCGTGCAGACCGCTACAAGCGTTCTGCCAACGCATTCATAGAGTCCAGAGGCGGTTCGTCGCGCAGCAACTTGAGGCGCCAGTCTGTAATCGAACTGTCGTCAACATCCAGGCGTTTAAGCCACTGATCGGCTGACCATCCGACCAACCTCAACTCCCCCGCGTGACTGTTGCCATGCAGCGACTCGACAGACTCGTAGCGAACAGGTTTGAGCAGATGGTTTATCAGTACATATGGCGCTGGTCTCAGATCCTCGCCATCGCCGGCTATGTACGGGTGAGCGCCCGACTGGATGATCACACCTTCGTCGTAGGTATAAAACGCGAAATGGCTAGCGGGTAGCTGTGCTCGCAAAGCTTCCAGGCCGCCGGCTGACTCAAGGCGTTCATTATCTAAAAGTGTGAGCCAACTGACCGTTTTAATCTTGGCTTGCTTGAAGGTTTTACGACCCGACAGCAAGAATGCGGAGCCCACATCCAGACCCGGCATACGCGCGGCCATGAAAGCCTCAGTGGGCTGATTGTCATCCTGATTGCCGATCGACAGATTGAACGCATGGCCTGCGTAGCCTTGTTGTGGGTTCAGTCGTCGTGCGAATCCATGGAACAGCTTCAAGAAGCTCAGCGGATTTTGTTCCTGGAACAACAGCGGTACCGAAAACTCCAGTACACCGATATTGTTCCCCATGTTGGCTTGCCAGGCACGAGGTCCCAGAATGCTGAAAAGCCATGCGCTCGCATCTTTGGACTGTTTGCCGCTGGTGTAATGGAAGCTCAGGAAGTCGTTCTCTCCCATAGGTTCCATCATTTTGCGCAGCGTACGCGCCTGAGCGTAGGGCGTTACACGTTCTCCCTGAGGTGGGCTGTCACGTACGACCCACGTCAAATGATCCGCGGCCAATGCCTGGAACTCGTCGAAGCATTTGCACAGCGCCTCGCGAACCAAGGGAGTATGGGCATCCTTGATGTACAACGTTGCGCGTAAACAGAGAACAGCGCCGATATAGTCCCCGGGCCCGCCTTTCATCAGCAGACTGCCCGGTACTTCCAGTACATGGGGCTGCTTGATCAACTCTGCAGCCATGTCGAATGGTTGTTCCATTGTGTGCTCCATCAACTTAATACGCAGGCAGCATGGGTCGAGGGCTGCGTCCGCGGCTCACCACATACAAGATGGCGCTGGCGATCGCTGCTGCCCATCCCAGTTGCTCGACCGGGATTTTGGATGTCTGTTTTTTTTGACTGCAGTCACAGTCTTCAGGGCTCATTATCACGACCTTCTTTCCACTGCCTGCGATCCTTTCATAAGCTTGAGCTTGCTCGGGATCTTCCGGGTCCGGGGGGAACTTCATCTCCACCAGCACTTTGATATTGTCTTGGGTGGGTGCTCCCCTCGGGTTATTCAGGACGAGCACATCGGGTCGTCGAATCATGCCGCTGTTTTTCACGAACGGTGGATGCTTAGGATCTGCATCCCAGTACTTCTCGATCCAGCCCGGAATCCAGCCATGCGGGTTAGTGCCTGTCTGACTATCCAGAATCGGCACCGGAGGTTCTTTGGTCATGTCGTAACTGATTTCCGGTTTGTATGGACTTCTTCCTTGCAGAAGTTCGTCCAGCTCGCCCAAACGTTGCGCGACACAGGACTGCTTGAGGCTCTTGCCGTCCTTGCTGATGTTCGGCGTAGCGCTGCAGTGACACATCGCCGAGCAAAGTACTTCCCGGTCCTGCGGGTCGAGTTTGGGTTCCAGGACGCTGACAGGGTTCATCTGACCCTCTGGTTTCATGCCACCTTGGGATACGGACGGTTCAGTCATTGCTTTCACCCTGCACGAGGTCGATATGAAGGGTTTGCGGCGATTTGTCCTTGACCCAACGGGTCATACCCTCGGCATCCGTGGTGTCGAAGAAGCTGGTGCCGGAGGAGGACCAGACCTTGACCTTGCGGCCAGCCATGGGCTTGCCGGTTTCTTGGTTGATCAATTGAAAGCGCCCGGAGAATGGCGCGGGTAGCGACGGGATCGGGATGAAGGGTGCGGGAGTATGCGTGTTGCCGATGATGATCGTACTCGCGCCTTGAATGACCGGTGCACCGTGGTCGGTGACGCTGCCAAGCACAGCGGCGGGTTGGCCGTTGATCAAAACGGTGGAGCAGACCCCTGAAGCAATGTGGCCTCCGCAAGCGGTGGCGTCGTTCAGTCGTGCGGCCTGCAGGCCTTCGAACATCACGTCCGGGGAACCCGCAACGATTGGGTTGGTTGCATGTCCAGGCAAAGGGCAGGCGGTCGGATCTGTAACGCGTGCAGCAGGTTTACCACTCATTTTGCGAATCCTTGCAAAAGGGCGATTGCGGCGCAAAGCTCGGCAGGCCTCAAGTCCGGGTGCCGCTGGTGAGCCAGTCTCAGGTGTCGCGAAGCAACTACCGGTGCTGCGCGTTGGTTAAAGGCCGCCGTCATGTAAGCAGAAACCTTCGCCCTTTAGCAAATACCCTGGTCGATGGCCTTAGTGGATGGTGTTCGAAAGATGACTCGCCCAGGCAGGGATGAGGTGTCTGTCGCAGCAGCAGTGTCCAAGAGTGAACAGATTATGGACGGAACAAGCTATTCCGCGATTTGAGGATCCGCATTTTTTTCGCTTCAGATACGCAAAAGCCGCGCATTTGCGCGGCTTTCAGGTTTGGTGGGCCCACACGGACTTGAACCGTGGACCAAAGGATTATGAGTTGGCTTGTGAAGCTGCAAGCCTGGCGTAATCATACGTAAGCGAGGGGAAGTATAACAAGCTAAAAGTAGCGTGTTTATAGGGCTGAGCGTAGTTTTGCGAAAGTGGTGAAAACTGGGCACTGTACCGCTAGAGTACTTTTTTGTACCCGGCTGGGTAGCGAGAATGCTTCTGATAAAAGCCTGTCGACGACGAATTTCATTCACCATCAAAATAGTCACTATCTAGAGTAGCTTGATCTGTCTCGTGCTCATGCCGACCTCATGATCCATCATCAGGTTGACTAGGCGATTACCGTCAGCCAACACCATCCTTTCCACCGAGCGTGCGAAGCCGGTGGCTTGGCGGTGAAGTCCAAATAATACTCGTTTGGCCTTTTGACTTGCTAGCGCTCTATAGAACGCTTGCAGATCGGGGTGTCCTGCTGTGCCCCGTCTCTCCACTTTGTCCGCCGGCAGCACTGCCGGATTCTGGCAGATATAGGTAAAGCCTGCTTGTGTTAGCCTGCAGTATTTATGGTGGTCCTTCACCGATCTTCACAGTTAGAAAAAGAGCTTTATTGCTGCGATGTCAATCCAACTGCAAAATTTCTTTAACTTCGGTTAAATCGCGATGAGGTCTCAAATACACTACAGCTGCTCTTGATAACCTCTCGGTGTCACGGACCATCTTTCGTAAAGCCAATTTGGCTTGATGAACATTTTGGCCCTCTCGAATATTTGTAACTGCGCTTTCGACATCAATTCTTATTTTGTTTCTCGCCCTTACGATGCGGGTTTCATGCAGGTGGAAGATATCGATGGAGTTAAGGACCTTGCGAGTCTCATCGTCCGTGGCTTCTGGTTTTGGTTCTGGTTTTCCATCTCTGTCAAACCACAGAAGCTTCTCGTCGTCTGGATTGAAAGGATCTAGAAAATCTGGAATCTCATCGCGTAAGGCTTGGTCGTCAGCTGGAGTGAATGCTCTGCTCTCGGGATTGGCCAAGGGGAACATGCATGCTTTACCTCCTTTCGTTTCGTCAAATATGCGCCTGCTATTACAAAATGTGCAAGCGCATCGATAATTCTCCCAATCAAACGCCAACCACCAGTAGCCTTGGTGCTCCAGTTCGGTCTCTACCTTGTTTTTTGGGCGAAAGTGGTCCACAGGAATATCAGCACGGATATCTTCTGCTTCGCAGTACCAACATTTCCTTCTCAGTTTCTCTGGAAGTAGTTCGTAGAAAGAACGCCATATGTTGGAAGATGTTACTTTCTTTAGTATTTTCTTTCTTGTGGCTGAATCAGGCGCGTTGAGCAATTCATGCTTTGCCTGCTCAGCAGCATCTCGCCAAGATTGAGTTAAGCATTCTTCAATATCGTCTTTACAAATCCAACGCATTATTTTGCCTCGCTAGATTTATTATGATACTTTTTTCTTAGGTAATCCATGAAGTCAGGATCATCTGTAGATAGGTTAAAACCTAGTTCGGCTAATTCGGTATTCAGGCGTGCCAAGTACTCTAATTCTGTTTCGGCTGCTTGGCCTGGTTCTCGCTGAATGGATTCTTGAGATAGCGAGTCTTTGCTGGCAAGCTTATTGCGTGAGTCCAGTTTGCGTTGAGTTATGTCGTCAAGAGTTGTTTTAAGGCCGAACATGTCGCTGCGAAGAATTAGATTGATCCCCATTCCTCTAGGGCTTTCCTCTGGCTCTTTAGCATGAACTTGAGCATCTGCATCAGACCACATTACTTGTACTTGCTGTTTTTCAAGCTCGGCGATTGCTAGTGGGTGATGGGTCACCATCAACAAATGGCTAGTCTCGTGGTTAGGAACAAACTTGCGCAAGAAACTCAAATATTTTACCGCCCAAGATGGATTCAAATGGGTGTCAGGCTCGTCCAACAGGAAAAGGGAGTCTTTGCCGCCGGTAAATTTTAGTAGCCCTAGCACGGTTAATAACTGTTGCTCACCTTCGCTAAGTTCTCTGAAGGTAAGTGGTGTGTTACTGCGAGACACTTTAACACGAATGCTAACCTCCGAAATTATCTCTGACAGAAGAGTGCTTTCCAGCATCTTAAAAAGCTCGTCTGGAGTCAGATCTTTTGCAAACTCGCGCAGTGATTCAAGGTTTGGCAAAAACAGGTGAAGAAACTCATTGCGGATATTGTTTCCTGTTAGCGATGAGTTTTCCTGTCTTGTCACCTTTACTGGCGCTATTGTGAACTTAATAAGGTCATCTAAGAACCTACGAACTACACCTCTAGCTCCCCAAAACAGTTCACCCTTCTGCTTTGCCCATTCAGGTTGTCGCATGACAAAATGGATGCTGTCGAGGCCTTCAATACCTAAGTGTTCGCGTAAGAAATCTTTTTCGATACTGTCTTGTTGTGATAAAAAAAACGCCAATAATACAAATTGGCTGTGATGTGGTTTGGCGTAGAATAAAGGTCGAATTTCGCCTTTTAAATCTAACTCGTCCTTGAGTAACTTGCGGTAGAAATCGTTTCTATGCTTGCGGAAATACCTTTCTAAACGATCACTCGGGCCAGAATAATAGGCGAATACGTACTTTGGCAAGTAAGGGGCATTACTACTCTTGTCTCGTTTTACTTGGGAAAACGGTATGGACTCCCATTTGTTATTTGAGCCAAATATGTCGGCGGGTTCTTTGAGGTTTAACTCTCTGACTTGGATCTCGTATTGTTTGGCCAAACTTCCGCGAATAGGATCGGCGTCAATTTGGATTTCCTGCCAGCGTTCTGAGTTTTTCTGGCCCAATCGATAGGTAAGTATGTAAGAGAAAGGTGGACTTTCACCTAAGTCAAGGTTGCGAAAGATCGCGACTAGGGCTTCGAGTACATTGGATTTGCCCGAGCCATTGCATCCTACCACGACCGTCATCAGGTTGTGTTCATCAAAGTCCACAGTCACGTCTTCAAGGTTTTTGAATCGTGAGCGGATGTGAAGCTTGTCCACCTTCATCGGATTTCCTTATTTTTTATCACTTAAGATAAACCAGTCCTGATTGTTTTCATCTCGTGAAACTTTAACGATACTCTTCTGTTCAAGTGCGGCTCGGATATCGAGGAAAAACGATTCAAGCTGCTCTGTGGTGCTGTCGCTTGCATAGCCAGCGGCCGCCATTAACTGCTGCCCTGTTAATGGTTTTTTTGCGGTTTCAAGCGCTTTTGTTACGGTGATAGTTTCTTTGTTCATATGCCTTCCCGTGTTTTTGCCAGTGTTCAGCCTGCACTTTTTCGGTTTATTCGCATTTTCCTCGCGCGCAGTTTTTATACTTTTAAGTAGGGCGTCTAAAGAGTTGTTGCCGCTGATTAAGTCTGGGTTGGCGGTGCGCCAGTCGGCGGTGAGTTCACCACGGAACGCTTTACCTAAAGTGCTTTGGGTAAGTTTTTCTATATGGACCTGGGCGGCGGCGACCTTGTCTGCAATTTGATCCGAAAAAGCAATTAACTGTTCGACACGGCGTACGATTTCCTTTTGCTCTTTAAGTGGCGGTAAAGGGATGGGGAACCCTTTGAACATGGGGATATCGATTCGAAGTCGCGTTGCGCCAAAGGCTAATTTTTCAATTAGTTTTTTACATATTGGCGAATTGAAAAAGTACATCAAATATCTGGGTAAGGCAACGCGCTCGTCCACGTTCATTTTGATTACGTCGGGCGTAACCATAGCGGCACCAATACCATTTGGATAAAGGCAGGCCGTGCCCGGAGGATCGCCAAGTTTTGTGACAAGTAGCTCCCCGCCATAAACGCTATATTCTTGATGAAGCTTTTTCCAAACAGATTCATCCATAAATCCTGGCTTGTCTGTCTTGTAAAAACCTTCCCCTATATGTCGGAGAAATATTATCGGAACTCCCTCAGTTCGGAAGTCCTTAGCCTTGAAAATAGTACCAAACGGACCGGCACAAATAGCAGTACTAGAGTCTTCAGCAAGACGATGATTGTCTATCCAGCCCCAGCATTCCGGGATAGCATAGAGATCATCCCGCTCAAAAGAAAAATCAGCTTTCCGTATTTTCAGCTTGCCCTGCTTTAAGACCTCATTCACAGTAATCTGTTGTTCGGCGGTTTCATCGCTCGGATTTTGAACACGCCATTCTTCAGTCAGCCGCCCGGATATGGCAGCAGCGATGACGGATTGTCGAAAACGTTTGAGCAGTGTGGGGATGGCGCTGATGCGGGTTTTGATGGTGTCAATCTGGGTCAGCAGTTCGTCGAGCTTTTGGGCGATTTGGGTTTGTTCTCTTGCCGGTGCTAAGCGGAACGGCAGGGTTTTAGCTGTCGTCCCTGAAATCTCTTTGAACGTTGTTCCTGTGCCGAGGCTTTCGGCAATTTCCCGAATACTTTTTAAATAATAAAAAGCGTAACTAGGGTCGATACCTTCGGGGAAGGTAAAATTTTTGAACCCCTGATTTGTTGATACCTCATTGGCCGCTACTGCTACGTAGCCTATAGGTGCGCGGCTGCTGAACAGTAAGCTTCCTTTTGGTATTAGCTTGGCGGAGCAAGAGTCGTAACCTTTTTGCGATAGATCCCGAGAGCCTCTCGATATTTCTTTACGGTTATAACCACTTAGGTCCGCAGGCGTAAGCCAAGCAATTCCCTCGCCGGGAGGGGCAAAATTACTAGAATCATTTGCTCTAGGGGTGCCACCGGCAGTTACATCGGCGATTTCGCCGATTTCGAAATCGGCCCATCCGGATGGCAATTCACTCATCCCCATCACCCTGAACCACCACTAGGCCCATCACATCCGCCAACATGCGCTTCTGCGCCTCGACTTCCTCCGTAGCCCCGAGGGACTTCATCAACTTTTCCAGCTCATGCAGGGCCTCCGTTAGTTCGACCATGGCCTGGGCTGCCAGAACTTCTGGTGTATGGAGGTCGGCTGCATTGAGACTGTCGGCGCCCTTGAGCCAGCTGATATCCAACGAGTCGCCACGGGCAGCGATATCGGCGCGAGTAAAGACACGAAAGCGGCTGAGTTCGCCAATCCCTTCAACGTTCTCCGCACGCGGGCTGTTGCCGTTGGCATCGTCGCCGTAGCAGTCTTCGAAGGGTTTTAGGTGGTCAAGACCGAAAGGATTGCGCTTGCCAAAGCTAGGCATATTGCTGCGCAGGTCATAAACCCACACACGCTGTGTGCAACCTTCGTTTAGGCGTGGGTTTTTGGTGGTTCCCTTTTGGAAGAAAAGCACATTGGTCTTGACACCCTGGGCATAGAAAATGCCGGTTGGCAGGCGGAGAATCGTGTGCAGGTTGCATTTATCCATCAGATCGCGGCGTACATCGGCACCAACACCTGCTTCAAACAGTACGTTATCTGGTAGCACCACTGCAGCGCGGCCGCCGGGTTTTAGGCCTCGGTAAATATGCTGAAGAAAGGCTAGCTGCTTGTTGCTGGTTTTGTAGGTAAGGTCATCGCGGGTCGGGCCGCCACCCCCTTTGGCTGTGCCGAAGGGTGGGTTGGAGAGGATTACATCCACTTTAGGCAGGTTGGCGCCGGTCTGGCCAAGGGCGTTGCCTAAGAGCACCACGCCTTCCTTATCACCCTCCATACCGTGCAATAGGGTGTTCATCAACGCGAGGCGGCGGGTACCAGGAACCAACTCGACTCCCACAAATGCGCGGTTACGTTGAAAGGCTCGAGCTTTTTCGTCGAGGTTGCGGTGATCGTCGGTGTGGTTTTTGATATAGGCGTCGGATGCTATCAAGAAACCTGCGGTGCCAGCAGCTGGGTCTTGGATGATTTCACCGGGCTGGGGCTTGATGCAGTTGATGATGCTGTCTATCAACGGGCGCGGGGTGAAGTACTGACCGGCGCCGGACTTTGTTTCGCTGGCGTTCTTCTCCAGTAAGCCTTCGTAAAGATCGCCTAGGCCATCCTGGCGGGCACTGAACCAGTCAATGCTATCGAGACTCTTGATTAACTGCTCGAGGTGGCGCGGCTCTTTCAGGCGAGTCTGGGCATCTGCGTAGATCGCTGCGATTAGTGGATCAATATTTTTGCCCAAATCCAGCAGCATTTGCCTGTAATGGTTGAGTAGGGTAAGCCCCGATTTTCCAGATAAGTCCGGCCAGCGCGCTCCCTCTGGCAGCTTGTGGCAGAAGTCATCGTTGTTCTGAACTTGCTCGTATTCCATTTTGATAAACAGCAGCAGGACCAATTCGGTTACGTAGTCGCTGTAATTGATACCGTCGTCGCGTAGGACGTCGCAAAGATTCCAGAGTTTTTGGACGATGTCGCTGTTGTTCATGGTGACGCTCTAAAAAATGGAGGGGCGCCTCGGACGCGGTCGGGTTGCCCACCTAGATGAATTTTGTTGCCAGTCATGAGGAAGCTCATGGCAGCGATTATGTGCTCTGTGGCTCGCTCACTGGTGCCTTTAAAATGGTTGTCTGGATTGCGCCGGAATGTCTCGGGGCGACGTGTTCGAGTGGCTGTATAAAACGTTCAGAGTGTGCTGAGCTGCTGCTGTTGCCCTGGCGTAGCCTGGGTGTTGAGAGTTCGTTGGCTCTGTCGTGGTGAGCGGGGACAGCATTGTACTCCGGGTGCTTGGGCCATGGTCGCTCCTTTGAACTCTTGTCCCTTGATTGCGCCAAATCGAGCTTCTATTACGCAATTTTACGTTGAGCCTACCCAAGATGCGCTAGGTTTGACCATGGCGTAACGCTAAGAGAGCTGCTTGGCCCTGAACCATCGAGCTTTTCAATTAGGTTCCAAATGAATTTGACGATCCAGCTTGCTCTTCACAAGTGAATGGGCGCGGTTTTGCTCTCTGCCTATGTACAAATTCTTGAGTGAAGGTCGTCCAAACGCCATAGGGCGTTTGGAAAGCTGTGAAGCCAAGCCAATGTGTCACGCTGAATTTGCCCAGGTGGTTCGGCCCCATGTGGCTTGTGTCTGGTGTAGCTCACTCAAGATCCAAGCGTTCAAGGCTGGCACGGATAGCTGTACTCACGACATCCGTATGCCTGTCGATGATTGCGCTTAACCCCTTTATCAATTCTGTCTGAATAGGATCGGGAGTCACCTTCTTTTAACTTTCTCGCGATCTGATTCAAATTTCGACTTTCTTTCTCATCGCTTTGATGTGGCCCGCCACTACTCGTTTTTTCGATAGCTGGTTTGGCCAGGTTATGACCTATGTGTTGCGGATCGCCCTCATGGGGGCTGTCGTAGGGTTGGCGTTCAAAGGGTTCGATGCGCTGATAAACAGCGTTGATCTGGATAGTGAGCAAAATCCGCTGTTCACGTCTCTGGTTCTGGTTACCTTCACCATTGTTATGTTCTGGCTGCTGGGTGAGGCGAACTCAGTTGCAGGGCAGCTTGCCGGTGGGTTCAGCAGTGCGACAGTCACGCTTCGCGCGATGGCTCAGGGCGCTGCCTCGCCTATTCGAACTGCTGCTCGGATGATGAATGCTCCTAGCACGCGCGCGATATGGAGTCCGGCATGATGGTGACAGCTGGCCGTACAAATCATCTGGTGGCGGGTAATACCCTCTGGAATCCAGCTTGCCGGCAACACGTAATGCAAAACTTAGGTAAGAATTGGGGACATGCGAAAGGTGGAAGGATTGGACAAGGCTATTCGTCCTCCATTGACTTCTTCTGGCTGCATGTGTGTTTGCCCTGCGCGCCTTGGCGGGCTTACCCAAAGGGGCTCTGCCCCCTTTGGGCTTCCTGCCCCTTGCCGGGTGGAAGGGCCGCGGGCATAACGCCTCCCGCAACCCAGCCAATAGGGTCATCGTGAAAAGTGCGTCAAGGGTTCGCTTCGCCGGCATCCTCACCCGGTCCCGCTTCGCGGGCTGCGGCTTGTGGTGCCGCCCTTGACCCACTGAGTCCGCGCTGAATTTGTCTTGTTATTAATCTGTCGGTGTTTCGGAGTGATCGTATGAAGCTACGAAATACCATTACCGACGAAGAGCGGAAGCGCAGACAGGAAGCGGTCGATTATGCTCGAGCATCGACTGAGCTTTCGGGTTATAGCCTAAGCACTGAAGATGAAGCTCGTGCTCAGGCTTTTGTAAGCGGCGATCTGAGCTTTAGTGATTTTGTAAGCTCTAGAGCGCCGTCTCAGCTGGAAGATGTGTCAAGGGCATCATCGGACGCCCCAACGGAGCGGAGCCTATGAATGCTGTCAGTTGCGCTTGAGATCGCCTTTGAAGGTCTTACTCGGACTGCTGATGAATAGCAGTGTGCTCACGCTTTTATTTCATGGATTGCTTACGTCGGTAGACTTCGTATCTACAGCAGAGGGGAACCCTGCTACTCAGCTCTCCGCTGCAAGTGACCGTTGGTTGATCATTGAGGCTGAGGGAGCCCCAAAATCCGCATTGCAACGATTTCTGATTTTTCAGGACTCTGTTGTGTTGCTAGTAGCGCTGATTGCAAAATGCTATTACGCTGAGTAAAGCCAGGGCGGTGTCATTAATTCAATGCGTTGCCTCGAATTGGAAGCAGTTAACAGTGTGCTACGGCATTAATTTTGCTACAGATATTTTTCTAAGGGATTTAGATGAAAAGAAATAGAAATGTTGGCGGGGTTGTAATTGGCGGGCCTTCCAATGATCTCGTTTCAGCGGTCGAGCGTTTTGTTTATCGGAGACCTATTGACGAGGGTGAGAAGGTCGAGTTTGAGTTTATTGATTTAAAAAAAATTGCGCTTGAGTCAGTAAATATATCCGAAAACACGGCGCTGCATAAAGTTCTTGACGATATCGCGTACACGAATTTTTATATATATTCTTATGACGATCTAGACTGGATTGGCGAGTACTCCGACTTTGTGGATTATGTGGTTGGAATGTTCGGGCATATGCAGCTAGCTGTTCCGAGAGAGTTTTATAGGAAAACAGATGAGGGTATCATTGACGCTCGCAATAAATATCGAGATTATTTCATAGGAGGGCTTCGGGTTCTTGTAGGGTCCGCATTTTCTCATTTGTGGCAGCGGAAGCAGTTCTTATTCGATTTTAATGCAAGACTTGCAAAGGAGATTTCTCCACTTTTAAAATCAGAATTTCCATTTCTAGCTAAAGATGGACAGCTGCCAAGAGCGACATATTTCCCGGTGTGGGTTGATAATTTACTTGTTCATCGTGAGCGCGGGCTTTGTCATTATTGCGGTGGGCCTGCAGCGTTGGTTTCTTTGCCGAATCAAACCTATGATATTGATCATATGGTGCCCATCGCTAGTGGCGGTACTAATGATGCAACTAATTTGGTGCTTTCCTGCCCTGAATGTAATAATAAAAAACGAGCTAATTATCAAGTTGTTCCCGATACGTTTGCATGGCCTACAAGAAGCTAATTTTCAGAAAATAAGCTTGGTCTTTTGAGCGAGACACTTGTGCTAGTTAATTTACTAGTTCGTAGCTGAAAGCTGGGTCAAGGGCATCACCGGAGGCCGAAGCGGAGCGGAGCCCGTCAGGGCGAGCACCGAACGGGCGAGGATGATGGGCGCAGCCTTTACCCTTGATACAGCTGCAAGCGTCCAAGCCTAGCGCCAGGGGTAGTAACCGAAGCGGCAGGACGTGCCCCTGCCGCCAGTCCGGCAAGGATAGGACGCGGGGTGCAACCGAAGGGGTTGCCCAAGCGGAGCGCGGAGAGGCCTAAAGTTCTTAAAAAACGTCATCATGGCGTTCGCTGTGGCCGTAACTTGGCAAGGAATCTGTTCCCCACTCCTCGGTCCACTTTCACCTCGCTTGCCGGCGGCTTGTTTGGTGAAGGAAGGCTCGCCTGAGGTCTTCTGTTTTTTGCTATCTCCAAACCAAGGTTCGGTTTGAATTGCCAAGCCCGATATTTCATCGCTACCCCAGAGAGCCAGTATTCAGGTCCCTTTTTGATGAAATCTGCGGCCATAGCCCCGGCCAGTTCATCCAGAAGCGTCTGGGCGGCATCGGTGGGGATTCCATGCAGGATCCTGCCAACTGAATCCTTGGAATGCTTCGTCAACCCTTGTGGATAAACCAGATGCCTAGATGACGTGTCCGAAGGTAGTGGTGGCTTTGATTTGGTTTTATTTGGTAGTTCAAGGCCTGACATCTGCGTGGCGTCGGGCGGTGACACCCGGCTGACATCCCCCCCCTGTCAGTTGAATGTCATGGGGGGTGACATAGCTGTGACAACCCGCTCAACGTTAATAGTGTAGAAGTTACTGTTTGTGAGCCGTCAGCTCTAAACCGTTGGGTAGAGGAGACAAGTCCGGCTTCACAAAGCTTCTTCAAAGTCCTTTGTACTGTTCGGGCCGAAACGCCGCATTTAGCAGCTAATAGTTTTACGCTGGCATTACAGGGCTCCTGTTCGTTTTCGCATTTAGCGATATAAACGAGAATGAGCTTGTCTTGCGCAGGTAGCTGCAGGTTAAAAACCCAGTCTATAGTCCTGTAACTCATGTTCAAGCCTGGAGAACTGGAGTATCAACAGACAGTGCCTGGTTGACTTGCGGAGTGCGGAAGTAGACTCGACGCCCAACGCGAACAACCGCAGGCTTCAACTTTCTGGAGAGTTCTGAGTCGCTGTACATCGCTACTCTGAATCCGTCTGCAGAGCGGTCGCAACAAGCTTGCGACTTGAGCCATGCTCATCAACGGGCCAAACCGGTCCAAAAGGTATTGTTCGGAAGTCATATGTTTCTCCGTAGTTACGTTGGCTTACGTATCATTTGTAATATTCGGAGAAAGCTATCAATTAACTTTGGTGACAGTAAGGAAAGTGGGTTGCTGGGAAGTTGTCGCCAACAGTAGTGAGGCTGTCTTGAAAAACAAATTGGTAACAACTAAAAACACAGGATAACAAAACAAAATATAACAAAAGGAAAACAATAGAAGGCAGCAGCCAAACAGCTGCTACTTTCTTTTTTAAGTTCGGAAACTCAGCCAAACTGATCGAGCTTACGCACCAGATTCTCGGCACGTAGATGCGTATAGCGCTTGAGCATCTGCATCGATTTATGACCGCTGATCGCGGAAACCTCCTGATCAGAAAGTCCTCCCTCGACAAGCTGACAGCTTCGTGTCGAAGATCGTGGAAGCGGAAATCGGGTACGTTAGCCTTTTTCTTGATCGTGCCCCAGACTTTCGTGAACGCATAAGGGCGACGCTTTTGGTCCTTTCCTGGTTCGCCGAAGAAGACCAAATCACAATCGATAGGACGTACCGGATTCGCCAGGGCGGTACGAAATACCTCGGTAGCTAATTTGCTCAGAGGGACGGTACGAGCGCTATCGTTTTTCGTATCTGAGAGCCGCACTATCCGTTTTTGGATATCAATCTGTGAGCGATTTAGGCTCGCGATCTCAGAAGCGCGCATGCCCGTTGCCAGGGCAATCTGGACAATCCACCCCAGCATGGGGTTGCTGTGCTTGTTCACTGCTGCCAATAGGCGTTTTTCCTCATCAGCCATGAGACGTCTGTTTCGACCTTCGCATGGGCTCGGCATACGAATATTGAGCACTGGGTTAAAGGTCAATCCGAGCCCTCACTCTTGAATCGCAACCGTGAACAGATGGCTTAGCAAAGCCAGCTCCAGCCGCACGGTATTGTTACTCGTGGGATTGCCGCGGTTGGTGAGTGAGCCCAGGCGGGTGTCGCGATAGTTAGCGATCACCTCAGACAATAACGCCGCGAGGGAATACTTGCCCAGATGCTGTATCAACTGCTGCGCCTTGGTGGCCTCTGCTTGCTGTGTAGTCGGCTTCTCGGTAGGGCTCACTTCACGGAGATAGCGCTGGAGCGCCTTTTCGAGCGTCAGTCGCTCGGAGCCGCAGCGTTGGATATACACGCCGCGCACCATTTCGTCTTCGGTGCGTCGTGACCAGTCTTCGGCGTCGCGTTTGGTGCGGAAGGTTTTGGCGTTGGTCGGCCATCCGGTTTGCGGATGACGGCCTTCCAGGTGCCGGCAGGGGTTTTGACGATTGTGGCCATCTGAATGACTCCAAAGGCGTGCAAGCGAAGCCGCACTGTACCTAATTTGTACCTTTAGACCATAGGACTGTATCCGCGATGGTTCCGCCAGAAACGCGAAAGCCGCGCAATGCGCGGCTTTGGAGTTGGTGGGCCCACACGGACTTGAACCGTGGACCAAAGGATTATGAGTCCTCTGCTCTAACCAACTGAGCTATAGGCCCTCAGTAGGTCGCGGATTATAGCGACGGTTTCTCGGCTGTGCTATCCGAATAATCCGATACGGTTACACGAAGAAACGTCGCGGCGAATTCTTCTGGCGGTAGCGGCAAGCTGACGATGTAGCCCTGGATCTGCTCGCAACCTTCAGCGGCGAGGAATTGTTGTTGCGCCTGGGTTTCCACGCCTTCGGCGATGACGGTGAATTGCATGCTCCGGCCCAGCGCGATGATGGCCCGGACAATGGCCGCGTCGTGGGGGTCGTCGGGCAGTCCGCGAACGAATGACTGGTCGATTTTGAGGATGTCCAAGGGCAGTCGTTTGAGGTAACTGAGCGAAGAATATCCGGTGCCGAAGTCATCGATCGCCAGTTGTACACCGAGGTGTTTGAGCTGGTGCAACACCGCCAGCGCCTCTTCGGCCTGACTCATGATGAAATTCTCGGTAATTTCCAGTTGCAGTAAATCCGGCTGTAGGCGGTTGTCCTTGAGCAGTTGTTCGATGCGTCCGAGCAGATTCGGCTGACGCAGTTGCGCACCGGCGAGGTTTACCGAGAGTGGGCCGAGGCTGTCGTAGACCTGATTCCATTCGAACATCTGCCGGCACGCGGTCTCGAGCACCCAGTCACCGATCTGCAGGATCATGCCGTTCTCTTCGGCCAGCGGAATGAAGTGCTCTGGCGGTACGTCGCCGAAAGTCGGATGACGCCAGCGAATCAGCGCCTCTGCACCGACCAGGCGATGGTCGTCGAGGCTGATTTTCGGCTGGTAATAGAGGAATAGTTCGTCACGCTCGATGGCCCGACGCAGTTCGTGTTCCAGCGCGATGCGTTCACTGGCCTGGGCGGTGAGGTCGCGGGTGTAGCTCTCGACGCGGTTGCGGCCCTTGGCCTTGGAGCGGTACATCGCCGCGTCGGCGTTTTTCACCAGTGTGGCGACGTCGCAACCATCTCGTGGATAGAGGCTGGTACCGATGCTGGCGCTGATGAAGAACTCATGCTCGCCAGCCTGGAATGGCGCACCGAAGCAGTTGAGCAGTTTGGTAGCGATGTTGTCGGCGTCGCTGGCCTGTTGCAGACCGGGTAGCAGAATGATGAATTCGTCGCCGCCCAGACGCGCCACGGTATCGATGTCTCGCAGTTGCTCTTTCAGGCGCACGGCGATGCCCTTGAGCAGCAGGTCGCCGACCGGATGGCCGAGACTGTCGTTGATGTGTTTGAAACGGTCGAGATCGAGAAACAACACGGCGCCCTGGCCGCCGTTTTCCTGCTGACTGTTCAGTGCCATCAACAAGCGGTTTTCGAACAGTGTGCGGTTCGGCAGGCCGGTAAGCGGGTCGTGGTGCGCCTGATAGTCGAGTTTGGCTTGGGCATGCTTGAGGCTGGAGATGTCAGCAAACACCGCGACAAAGTGGGTAATGAACTTGTCGCGATTGCGTACCGCGCTGATGGTCAGCCAGCTCGGGTACAACTCGCCGTTCTTGCGCCGGTTGGAGATCTCGCCCTGCCAGTGACCTTCGTCGGTCAACTGGTGCCACATTGCCGCGTAGAACGCGCTGTCATGCAGGCCGGAGGCGAGCAAGCGCGGTGTATGCCCGAGCGCTTCGCTTTCGCTGTAACCGGTAATCTCGGTAAAGGCGCGGTTGACCGCGCTGATGTGCTGTTGGGTGTCAGTGATCAACACGCCTTCAGCGGTGCTTTCGAACACGGTGGCGGCCTGTTGCAGTTTTTCCTGCATCAGGTGACGTTCGGTGATGTCCCGGGCGATAGTCAGCATGCAGTCTTCTTCACCGATCGGCAGCGGACGGCTGGAGACCTCGCAGAGACGAATCTGCCCGTCACTGCGACGGATGTGGCAGGTGAAGTCACGGACGAAGCCGTCGCGATGCAACAGATCGAGCATCTGTTTGCGTTCATTGAGATTGACCCAGATCCCCAGGTCCAGCGCCGAGCGGTCCACCGACATGGCGCTGTTGAACCCGGTAATGCGGCTGAAACCTTCGTTGACCTCCAGTAGCAGGCCATCGCTCTGGCGCGACAACAACAAACCGTCCGGCGAGGCATGGAAGGCTTTGGCGAACTTCTCTTCGGAGGTTTGCAGTTGTTGTTGGGTTTCCTTGAGCTGGGTGATGTCACGTACCACGACGACAAGCGCAGGGGTCGTGTCGAGGTCAAACGGCTCGGCGGAAATCAGGCCGGTAAACAGCTGGCCGTTGTTGCGGCGAAACGGCATCTCCAGATTGCGAATACTGCCCGCCTGCAAACGCTGCAGCAGCCCCGGACCGACGCCGGGAATGCCCCAGATATTGAGGTCGGTCGCCGTTTGCCCCAGCACTTCCTCGGCTTTCAGCCCGATCTGTTCTTCAAACGCTTCGTTGACCTCCAGCAGGCAGCCATCCGACAGCCGTGCAATCACCAGAATGTCCGGGCATTGCTGGAAGACCGAGGCGAATTTCTGCTCCGAAAGCCGCAGCGCCTCTTCAGTGCGCTTGATTTCGCTGATGTCGATCATCAAGCCACGCATCACCGGCTCGTGGCCATGTTCGATCAGGCTGACGATGTCGCGTACCCACAGGCAGCGGCCATCAGCGGTGATCACGCGGTAATCGACGATGTGATCGCGCCCCTCACGCAGGGCTTCTTTGCAGTAACTTTGCGTGCGAGTCAGGTCGGCCGGATGAATGATGTTGTGCCAGAAACCGGGGATCAGCCAATGGGATTGTGGGTAGCCGAGCAAGTCTTCGGCGTGGGGCGACACATAGCTGTAGGTGAAGTCGCTCATCCGCGCTTCCCAGGCAATGGCCGACAGGCTCTCGACCAGGCCGCGATAGTGGTATTCGCTGCTGCGCAGTTCCTGTTCGAGGTCGATGCGTCGGGCGATTTCCGAACTCAGGCGGCGGTTGATGCGGATCACTACTGCCAGAATCGTTACCAGCAGCAACAGCCCCGGCAAGCCGTAGACCAGCAGATCCGACCAGAATGTCCGGTGATCAAGCACGTTGCCGACCCAATGCTCCTGAATGCTGCTGATTTCATCCGGGCTCATGTCGGCCAGTACTTTGTCGAGAATCCCCACCAGTACCTTGTTGTCACGGGGCACGGCCATTGCCAGTTGGTAGCGATACGGGGTTTCGCCGCTGACGTACAAACCGTCGAGCTTGAGCTGACGCAGACTCCAGACACTGGAAGCGAGATCGCCGACAACGGCGTCCACTTCGTCGGTCGCCAACGCTTGCAATGCCGAACTGACATTGGGCATGGCCACCAGATTCAGATCAGGGTGATGGGTGCGCAGGAGTTCGTGGGGCGCGTAGTTTTCCACCACGGCGATCTTCAAGCCGTACAGGTCGTCGAGTTTGCGCGGTTGTGCGCCGCCGATGTGGGCGAGGATGACGATCGGGAAGTCGAGATAAGGGCGGGTGAACGACAGATAGGTCTGGCGTTCAGGGGTGGACATGATGCCGGGTAGAAGGTCGATCTTGCCCGACTTCACTTGTTCCAGCACCACCGTCCAGCTCACCGGTTCGATGGGCGTCAATTTGATCGCCAGACGTTGGCGGATCACGTCGATATAGTCGGCAGCCAGGCCCTGATAGCGGCTCTGATCGTCGCGAAACTCAAAGGGCGGCCACGATGCATCGACACCCAGGCGCAAGTCCGGGTGAGCCGCCAGCCAGCTACGTTCTTCATCGGTCAGAGTCAGCGCGTCAGCCGTTGCGGTCCAGATCATCAATGACAGCAAAAAAAGCACGGACGCCAATCTGGGCATAACGCTCTCGTTATGGCTCGGGGATGATTGTTTCGAGTGTAGACGGGGTATGCGGGGGAGGGGCGTTGCGAAGGATTTAATCTGCCATATAAACAAACCCCCCGGCCTGGGCCGGGGGTTCTGGTATCACTCGTCGAGGAAGGAGCGCAGATGCTCGCTTCGCGTCGGGTGGCGCAGCTTGCGCAGCGCCTTGGCTTCGATCTGACGGATCCGCTCACGCGTTACGTCAAACTGTTTGCCCACTTCTTCGAGTGTGTGGTCGGTGTTCATGTCGATACCGAAACGCATGCGCAGTACCTTGGCTTCACGGGCAGTGAGGCCGGACAGTACTTCGCGAGTCGCTTCTTTCAGGCTCTCAACAGTGGCGACATCGATTGGCGACTGCATGGTCGAGTCTTCGATGAAGTCACCCAGATGGGAGTCTTCGTCATCACCGATCGGCGTTTCCATGGAGATCGGCTCTTTAGCGATCTTCAATACCTTGCGGATCTTGTCCTCAGGCATTTCCATACGTTCGCCCAGCTCTTCCGGGGTCGGTTCGCGACCCATTTCCTGCAACATCTGCCGGGAAATACGGTTGAGCTTGTTGATCGTCTCGATCATGTGCACCGGAATACGGATGGTGCGGGCCTGGTCGGCGATCGAGCGAGTGATCGCCTGACGGATCCACCAGGTGGCATAAGTCGAGAACTTGTAACCACGACGGTATTCGAACTTGTCCACCGCTTTCATCAAGCCGATGTTGCCTTCCTGGATCAGATCGAGGAATTGCAGGCCGCGGTTGGTGTACTTCTTGGCGATCGAGATCACCAGACGCAAGTTGGCTTCAACCATCTCTTTCTTCGCGCGGCGGGCCTTGGCCTCACCGATCGACATGCGACGGTTGATGTCCTTGATTTCTGCGATGGTCAGACCGGTTTCGGTTTCCAGCGCGATCAGTTTCTGCTGGCAACGAATGATATCCGGCTGTACGCGACCGATGGCCTCGGCGTACTTGCTCTTGCCTTTGGCCAGGGCGTCGGACCAGCTTTCGTCGACTTCGTTGCTCGGGAACTGACGCAGGAAATCAGCGCGTGGCATACGTGCATCACGTACGCACAGTTGCATGATCGCACGCTCTTGCTGACGCAGACGATCCAGGGCGCCGCGAACACGCTCGACCAGGCCTTCGAATTGCTTCGGTACCAGTTTGATCGGCATGAACAGCTCGGCCAGTGCGAGCAACTCGGCAATCGCTGCCTTGTTGTTGCGACCGTGCTTTTTCAGGGCCTTGCGGGTGATTTCCATCTGGTCAGCCACGGCGCCAAAGCGCTGGGCAGCGATGACCGGATCCGGACCGCTTTCGGCTTCTTCTTCGTCATCGGAAGATTCGGCTTCATCGTCGTCGGTCTCGTCGTCGGCTTTCGCCACTTTCGCTTCGACAGGCGGCGGCACTTCGGCAGGCGGCGCAATGCCGTCGTCCGGGTCGATATAACCGCTCAGAACGTCCGACAGGCGGCCGCCTTCGGTGGTGACGCGAGTGTACTCGGAGAGAATGTGGTCAACCGTGCCAGGGAAGTGCGCGATTGCGCTCATCACTTCACGGATACCCTCTTCGATACGCTTGGCGATTTCGATTTCGCCTTCACGAGTCAGAAGCTCGACCGTACCCATTTCACGCATGTACATGCGCACTGGGTCAGTGGTGCGACCGATATCGGTTTCCACCGCTGCCAACGCGGCGGCTGCTTCTTCCGCAGCGGCCTCGTCGGTATCGGCGTCGGCCAACATAAGGGCGTCCGCATCCGGAGCACTCTCGTGTACGGGGATCCCCATGTCGTTAATCATGCGGATGATGTCTTCCACCTGCTCAGGATCTGAAATATCCTCGGGCAGGTGGTCGTTGACCTCGGCGTAAGTCAGATACTTCTGCTCACGACCCAGTTTGATCAACTCAATAATACGAGACTGCTGTTGCGCTTTTCCGGACATAACACCCTATCCACTGAAGGTCTTGGCGGGCAAAAAACAAGCCGAGGATTATACCTGAGCTATGACCTCACGCGCCAGTTGAGGTCGGGTTTGATGCGGAAACATTGCGACTTAGTAGGTCGCGCAGTTGGTTTTTCTCTTCAATGCTCAGTTCGCTTTGACGCGCTTTCCTGAGCAACTGTTCCAGATTTCGCTCGCGTTGGCGGGCTGACAAGCTAGTAATGGTGTCGAAAAACTGTTGTTCAAGGTTATCTCCGTCAATCAGCCATTCCTTTTCTGCCAGTGCCTTGAGCAGGCGACCCTGTTCAGTGCCGTGCCATCGCGCGATCAACTGAAATGAGTTTAGCTTGGGATTCTTCTGTACCGCTTCGAGCAGCGCCACAAGTAACTGGGCGTTGGTCTGATTCTCGTCCGCAATGTGTCCGGCATCTTCGACGCGCTCGGCCAATTGCGGGTGATGGAGCAATGTGCGCAGGGCGGTCAGGGTCGGCGACTCGACGCCAATTGGTGTGCGCGGGCGTTGCTGATCGCGATCACCGCCACGCTTGCCGTTCTTGTCCCAGGGCTTCTTGTCCCATTTTTTGCCGCCAGCACCGGGTTTCTTCGGCGTCCACTCCTGCTGCGGCACATACATGTCCTGTGCCTGCGGCTGATGGTAGTCGCTGTAATCCGGCATTGCGTCGTAATCGATGCCCGGATCGTAGGCGGGCGGTGCTTCCTGCGGCGCGCTTTGTGCGAGCTGACTGACGGTCTCGCTGCTCAGACCGGTAATTTCGGTCAGGCGCTGACGCATCAGAATGCGCAGATTCGCGCCCGGCACCTTGTCGATCAACGGTGCGGCGAGGGTGGCCATGTGCGCCTTGCCCTCAAGCGAGCGCGGGTCGGCTTCTTCGGTCAGTTGCTGGAAGAAATAATCGGCCAGTGGCTGAGCGTGCTGATTGATCCGGGCCTTGAATGCGTCAGTGCCTTCGGCACGAACCAAGGTGTCCGGGTCTTCGCCTTCGGGCAGAAACAGAAAGCGTGCGCGACGTCCGTCCTGCAGGCTCGACAGCGTTGCTTCCAGTGCGCGCCAGGCGGCGTTGCGGCCGGCCTGGTCGCCGTCGAAACAGAACAATACGTTCGGTACCACACGGAACAGTCGCTTCAAGTGTTCTTCGCTGGTCGCGGTGCCCAGCGTTGCGACGGCATTCTTCAGGCCTTGCTGGGCGAGGGCGATGACGTCCATGTAGCCCTCGACGACGATGATTTCGTCGAGGTTGCGGTTGTTCTTGCGCGCTTCATAAAGGCCGTAGAGCTCTTGGCCTTTATGGAATACCGGGGTTTCCGGTGAGTTCAGGTATTTCGGCTTGTCGTCGCCGAGGACGCGGCCGCCGAAAGCGATGATGCGCCCTCGTGTGTCGCGGATCGGGAACATCACGCGATCGCGAAAGCGGTCATAGCGTTTGCCGGTTTCGGCGTTTTCGATCAGCAGGCCGGCGTCGATCATGGCCTTCTGCTGCAAAGTGTCGCTGCTCAAATGCTTGAACAGGTTGTCCCAGCCCGGCGGAGCAAAGCCGAGGCCGAAATCCCGGGCGATCTCGCCAGTCAGGCCGCGACCTTTGAGGTAATCCACTGCCGCTTTGCGCGATGGATGGCTCTTGAGTGCTTGCCGATAATAGTCGGCGGCAGCGGTGAGCAGCGGATACAGCGGCGAATCGGTCGGCTGGCGCGGCTTGTGTGGGCGGCCACTTTCTTCGCGAGGGATTTCCATGCCGGCGGCTTTGGCCAGATCTTCGACAGCCTGAGGAAAATCCAGGTTGTCGTGATCCATGAGAAAGCCGAGGGCATTGCCGCCCGCGCCGCAGCCGAAGCAGTAGTAGAACTGCTTGTCGGGGCTGACGCTGAAGGACGGGGTTTTCTCTTTGTGGAACGGGCAGCAGGCGGTGTAGTTCTTGCCGGCCTTCTTCAATTGCACGCGCGAGCTGACCACGTCGACGATGTCGGTGCGGTTCAGCAGGTCGTCAATGAAGCTCTGGGGTATCAGCCCGGCCATGGCGTTCTCATCGTCTGCGCTGTAAATAGTCCGATACGAAGGGCATTCGGACGCGGGTCGTTACTGTAGGCACGCAAAATATGCGGCTCGACCGGTGTCGTCTGCGTAATCGCTGTCGGGAAGTGTATCTGCCGAAAATCCACTGACGTTAGTACTCATCAGTCTTCGACTATTTGAAAGTGTTGCGCTGAATCCGCTGACGGCCGGTTGAGGGCCTCGGATAGCTCAATAAAGCGGGCACGCATGCAGGTGCCTTGGGCTGATCGTCGTGAGAGGAATCAGTGGGTGTGCTCGTCAGTAGCCTTGAAAGGCTCGTCAGAAAAGACGTGCACCGCTGGCAAAAGAGCCAGGTCTGACGCGTGAAGCAGATTTGTCTCGGTCGCGTGTGCGGCTTCGACGGTGAAGCATCAAGCGTTTTACGCAAATGCCATTAGCCCGGCTGAGAGCCGGGCTTAGGCAAGAAGCTTGCTACGAACGTCTGTGTATTAGTACAGACGAACGGCGCGGCGCTGTTCGCGCTGAACTTTCTTGGCGTGACGCTTAACAGCGGCTGCTGCTTTGCGCTTACGCTCAGAAGTTGGCTTCTCGTAAAATTCGCGGCTACGAACTTCAGCCAGTACACCGGCTTTTTCGCAGGAGCGCTTGAAACGACGCAGAGCTACGTCGAAGGGTTCGTTCTCTTTAACTTTGACGGCTGGCATCCAGAGCTACCTTCATTCATTACCGGGGTCAACATCCTCGCGGCAAAAGAGCACTTGAAGACGTCGGTTTTTAAGGGTTGCGGATGTTAACCCCTCATCGCTCGGAATGCAAAGCCTCTGATCGAAAACCGCTGGTCGGGGCATCACGCGGCGACTATTATGCGCGCCTTCGAAGTCAGCCTAAACAAGGCGCAAACCCATGCTAGTACTGGGATTAGAAACCTCCTGCGACGAAACCGGCGTCGCATTATATGACAGTGAACGCGGCCTGCTGGCCGACGCGCTGTTCAGCCAGATCGACCTGCACCGCGCCTATGGCGGCGTGGTGCCGGAGCTGGCCTCGCGAGACCACGTCAAGCGCATGCTGCCCTTGATCCGTCAGGTGTTGGCCGAGGCGGACTGCGTGCCGACCGAGATCGATGCGATCGCCTACACCGCGGGTCCTGGGCTGGTTGGTGCATTGCTCGTGGGGGCTTCCTGCGCCCAGGCGCTGGCGTTTGCCTGGGGCATTCCGGCACTCGGTGTGCACCACATGGAGGGCCACTTGCTGGCGCCGATGCTCGAGCCAAAACCGCCGGAATTCCCGTTCGTCGCTTTGTTGGTCTCCGGCGGTCATACGCAGCTGGTTCAGGTCGATGCCATCGGCCAATACAGTCTGCTCGGCGAGACCCTCGACGATGCCGCCGGCGAAGCGTTCGATAAAACCGCGAAGATGATGGGCCTAAATTATCCGGGCGGGCCGGAAATCGCCAAGTTGGCGGAGAAGGGCGTCGCAGGACGTTTCACCTTTCCGCGTCCGATGTGTGATCGTCCGGGCCTGCAATTCAGCTTCAGTGGTCTGAAAACCTCAGCGCTCAACGCCTGGCAGCAGTGCGTCAGCGCCGGGGACGACAACGAGCAAGCCCGTTGCGACATCGCGCTGGCGTTCCAGCAGGCCGTGGTGGAGACTTTGACCATCAAGTGCAAGCGTGCCCTGAAACAGGCCGGCATGAAACGTCTGGTGATCGCTGGTGGCGTCAGTGCCAACAAAGCCTTGCGCGTTTCGCTGGAAAAGATGCTTGGCGACATGAAGGGTGATGTGTTCTACGCCCGTCCCGAGTTCTGCACCGACAATGGCGCGATGATCGCGTTTGCCGGTTGCCAGCGCTTGCAGGCCGGTCAGCAGGAAAGCCTGGCCATCAGCGTGCAGGCGCGCTGGCCGATGGAGCAGTTGTCGGCGCTGTGATGAGTGTCGTTCATGGACGGTATTTAAAAATGCCGTTCGCGCCCGGCAAACAGGTCGCGTAGATTGCCGCGGTGGCGCCAGACGATAAGCAGTGTCAGCGCACTCATCGGCAACAGCGCTTCCGGTTCCTGCCAGGCCAGCAACGGCAGGGTCAGCGGCGTGGCGATCAGTGCCGCCAGCGAGCTGGTGCGGGTCAGGTAAAACGTCAGCAGCCAGGCGCATACTGCCAGCAGTGCTGCAGGCGGATACAGGCCCAGCAGCATGCCGGCAGCGGTGGCGACACCCTTGCCGCCGCGAAAGCGGAAATACAGCGGGAACAGGTGACCGATCACGGCGCATACGCCAATCCACGCCTGATCCTGCAGCGAAAGGCCCGCTGCCGAGGCGATCAGCACCGGCACCAGGCCTTTGCACAGATCACCGAGCAGGGTCAGGATCGCCAGTTTGCGACCGGCCAGGCGCAGCATGTTGGTGGCGCCGGCATTGCCCGAGCCACTCATTCGCGGGTCCGGATTTCCGGTCAGGCGGCTGAGCAAAATGGCGAAGGACAGCGAGCCGAGCAGGTAGGCGAGAGTCGCCAGTAACCAAAACATGCTAACTATTCCGGGCGAGGACGCCCTGATTCTAACGGCGCATTGCGCCCTTGTCGTGCAGTGGAGAGAAGTGCTTGGACAGAGTGTTTATCGAGGGCCTGGAAGTCGACACCGTGATCGGTGCCTACGACTGGGAGCGCGGCATCCGACAGTGCCTGCGACTTGATCTTAGCTTCGCCTGGGACAATCGCCCGGCCGCTGCCGGTGACGACCTGACCCTGGCGCTCGACTATGCCAGCGTATCCACGCGAATCCAGGCCTTTGCCGAGCAGGCGCAGTTTCAGCTGGTCGAGACGTTCGCCGAGCGTCTGGTCGAAGTCCTGATGAGCGAATTCAAGATCACTTGGGTTCGGCTAAAGCTGACCAAGCCTGGTGCGGTGCCAGCGGCCAAGGGCGGCGTGGGTGTGGAGATTGAGCGCGGATGTCGCTGACTCAGGTCTATCTCGGGCTCGGTAGCAATATCGAGCGCGAAACCCATTTGCGCGCCGGGCTGGATGCTTTGGCGACGTTTCTGGTGGATATCCGTTGTTCGGCGGTGTTCGAGAGCCAGCCAGTGGGTATCAAGAGCGGGCCGTTCTTCAATTTCGTGGTGTCGGCGTATACCGACCTGCCGTTGATGGAACTGGATCGACGCTTGAAATTCATCGAGGCTGATAACGGTCGTTACGCACCGGATCGCAAGGGCTTGCCGCTGGATATCGACGTGCTGCTGTATGGCGAACTGGCGGGTAATTTTGACGGTCTGGTTTTGCCGCGTGCGGAAATTCTGAAAAATGCCTTTGTGTTGTGGCCGTTGTCGCTGATTGCGCCGGATCGCATGCATCCGGGTGTGGGGAAAAGCTTCGCGACGTTGTGGGCCGAGGCGCAGATTGATCAGGTGCTGGCGCCGGTTGGGTTTGAGTGGCGCGGGCAGCAGCTTACGTCCTCAGATTTGTGTTGAATCGACTGACGTCTTCGCGAGCAGGCTCGCTCCCCTATTTTGGAATGCATTTCCCTGTGAGAGCGAGCCGGCTCCGGGCGGCGATCCGACGAAGCTCTTCAAGCGGACGCAGCGTCTTTGTAGATCTTCAACGCCTTCAGTCGCTCACGCTTCAGCGCTTCGCCCAGCTCCGGCCCTTTGAATCCCTTCTCCAGCAACGGCTGTACCGCGACTTCCCGCGCAACCCTGGCGGCGCCTCGCAAGTAATCCGCCTGTGGATAACTTCTCTGTTCCAGCCCTTTGCGTCCCCGCGCATCCATCTCGCACGCAGCAATAAATTCTTCGAAGCGCTGCGGTCGGCGATACACGTCAAAACTCTGCAGCAGTTCCAGCAATGTCGAAGCCTTTAACTCCAGCGCCCGGTGTCCATGGGTGTGGTACTTGCCAACCAGCAGCGCCAACTCCTGGCAGTCCTTCGGCGCCTTGAAGCGTTCATTGACCGCTTTGATCAGCTTCAGCCCGGTGTGCTCGTGGGCGATATGCCGTGGCCATTCTTCTTCCGGTGTCAGGCCTTTGCCGAGGTCATGCAGCAGACAAGCCCAGCGCACGGTCAGCGGTTGTTTGTGCAGCGCTGACTGCTCCAGCACGCTGAGTGTGTGCAGGCCGGTATCGATTTCCGGGTGATGCGCTTCCGGTTGCGGCACGCCAAAAAGCGCATCGACTTCCGGCATCAGCACCTTCAGCGCGCCGCAATCGCGAAGTACCTGAATGAATACCTGTGGCTGATCTTCCATCAGCGCGCGGGAGATTTCTTTCCAGCTGCGTTCGGCGGTCAGCGCTTCCAGTTCACCGGACTCGCTGAGCTGACGCATCAGTTCCAGGGTTTCTGGCGCGACCGTGAAACCGAGCCCGGCATAACGCGCGGCGAAGCGGGCAACACGCAGAACGCGGAGGGGATCTTCGGCGAACGCCGGAGAAACGTGGCGCAGGATTCGATCTTCAAGATCGCGCTGGCCATGATATGGATCAGTCAGATTTTGCTGATCGTCTTCGGCCATGGCATTGATGGTCAGGTCGCGACGAATCAGATCTTCCTCAAGCGTCACTTCGGGGCTGGCGTGAAACGTGAAGCCACCATAACCGCGACCGCTTTTGCGCTCGGTGCGGGCGAGGGCATATTCCTCGCCGCTTTTCGGATGAAGAAATACCGGGAAGTCCGCGCCGACCGGGCGATAACCCTTGGCGAGCATTTCTTCCGTGGTAGCGCCGACCACTACCCAATCGATGTCAGTAACCGGTTTGCCCAGCAAGCGATCACGTACGGCACCGCCAACCTTGAAAATCTGCATAAAAAACCTCCGTTAGCCCGACAGGATAACTCTTGCGTCGGACTTTCGGAGGCCGGAACCGTTTCAAAGATGAATGACGGCGAGGTCGAGCCGGCCGTAATCCCCTTCGCTGTGTTCACTGCGTGGCGGAACGTGATGGGTTTTCATGATCTGGTCGCCTTGCAGGGTTTCCAGGTGGATATCGAAGCCCCACAAGCGATGCAGATGTTTAAGCACCTCGTCAGTGGAGTCGCCCAGCGGTTTGCGATCGTGTTGCTGGTGACGCAAGGTCAGCGAGCGATCGCCGCGCCGATCGATGCTGTAGATCTGCACGTTCGGTTCGCGGTTACCGAGGTTGTACTGCGCGGCCAGGGTTTCGCGGATGATCCGGTAACCGGGTTCATCGTGGATGGCCGGCACCAGCAAGTCGTCCTTCTGATCGTCATCCATAATGCTGAACAGCTTCAGATCACGGATGACCTTGGGTGACAGGTACTGCAGGATGAAGCTCTCATCCTTGAAACTGCTCATGGCGAACTTGATGGTCGATAGCCAGTCGGTACCGGCGATTTCCGGGAACCAGTGACGATCTTCCTCGGTCGGTTCTTCGCACATGCGCCGAATGTCGCGGTACATGGCAAAACCCAACGCATACGGGTTGATGCCGCTGTAGTACGGACTGTCGAAGCCAGGCTGAAACACCACGCTGGTGTGTGACGTCAGAAACTCCATCATGAAGCCGTCGGTCACCAGGCCTTCGTCATACAGGTCGTTCATCAGCGTGTAATGCCAGAACGTTGCCCAGCCTTCATTCATCACTTGGGTCTGGCGCTGTGGATAAAAGTACTGGGCGATCTTGCGCACAATACGCACGATCTCGCGTTGCCACGGCTCCAGCAACGGCGCGTGTTTCTCGATGAAGTACAGGATGTTTTCCTGCGGCTCGGCGGGGAAGCGTGCGTTGTCCCTGTCGCTGTACTTGTCCGCGCCTTTGGGGATGGTGCGCCACAGATCATTGATCTGTTTTTGCATGTGCTCTTCGCGATCTTTCTGCCGCCGGCGTTCCTCTTCGGCGGAAATCGGATACGGCCGTTTGTAGCGATCGACGCCGTAGTTCATCAGGGCATGGCAGGAGTCGAGCAAGTCTTCCACCGCATCGATGCCGTGGCGTTCTTCGCACTGCATGATGTACTGCTTGGCGAACACCAGATAATCGATGATTGAGCTGGCATCAGTCCAGGTACGAAACAGGTAATTGCCCTTGAAGAAACTGTTGTGGCCGTAGCACGCGTGCGCCACCACCAGCGCCTGCATGCAGATGGTGTTTTCTTCCATCAGATAGGCAATGCAAGGATCGGAGTTGATCACAATTTCGTAGGCCAGGCCCATCTGCCCACGGCTGTAGGATTTTTCGGTGCTGAGGAAGTGTTTGCCGTAAGACCAGTGGTGATAACCCAGTGGCATGCCCACCGACGCGTACGCGTCCATCATCTGCTCGGCGGTGATCACTTCGATCTGGTTGGGATAGGTATCCAGGGCATAGCGGGCCGCGATCCGGGCGATTTCGCGGTCGTAGGTCTGGATCAGCTCGAACGTCCATTCGGAGCCGGTGGAAATGGGTTGGCGCTTCTGCTCTTTGGCGGTCATGTCACTAACCTGCGCTGGAAGAGTTCACGGAAGACCGGATAGATATCCCCGGCCGAGACCAGTTGCTGCTGGGCAAAAGTGTCAGAGAAGGCTTCGGCGATGCGTTCGTACTCGTACCACAGGGCTTGATGTTCGCGCGGGGTGATCTCCACGTAAGTGTAGTACTGCACAAACGGCATGATCTGGTTGATCAGGATGTCGCGGCAGATCGGCGAGTCGTCGTTCCAGTTATCACCGTCGGAAGCCTGCGCCGCGTAGATGTTCCACTCGTTGCTCGGGTAACGCTCGGCCATGATTTCCTGCATCAGCTTCAATGCGCTGGATACGATGGTGCCGCCGGTTTCCCGTGAATAGAAAAACTCTTCTTCGTCGACTTCCCGGGCACTGGTGTGGTGGCGGATGAACACCACGTCGATCTTGTCGTAGTTCCGTTTCAGGAACAGGTACAAGAGGATGAAAAAGCGTTTGGCGATGTCCTTGGTCGCCTGGGTCATGGAGCCGGAGACGTCCATCAGGCAGAACATCACCGCTTTTGAACTGGGATTGGGCTGCTTGATCAGCAGGTTGTACTTCAAGTCGAATGTATCGAGGAACGGCACGCGATGAATGCGCGCGCTGAGTTTTTCGATTTCGGCCTCGAGTTCCTGAATATCGCCGAAGTTGTCCGGCTCTTCGCGCCTCAGTCGCTCAAGTTCTTCTTTGACTTCACGCAGTTTCGCGCGACTGCTGCCGGACAGCGCGATGCGCCGTGCGTGGGCCGAGCGCAGGGTGCGGATGATGTTGATCCGTGACGGATTGCCCTCGTTGCTGATCCCGGCGCGTACGGTTTTGAAGGTGTCGGTGCCGCTCAGGTTGCGTTTGACCAGGTTCGGCAGTTCGAGATCTTCGAACATGAATTCGAGGAATTCTTCCTGAGTGATCTGGAAGACGAATTCGTCCATGCCCTCGCCGGAGTTTCCGGCCTTGCCCGGACCGCGTCCGCCGCCACCTCCAGGTGGCCGTGCGATATGTTCGCCAGCGGTAAATTCCTTGTTGCCGGGATGTACCACGGTCTGCTTGCCGCCGCGGCCGTGGTGAAGCACCGGTTCGTCGATGTCGCGACCGGGAATGCTGATCTGTTCGCCGTGTTCCATATCGGTAATGGAACGGCGGCTGACCGCCTCTTCGACGGCCTTTTTGATGTGGTCACGGTAACGCCGCAGAAAACGCTGGCGGTTCACCGTGCTCTTGTTCTTGCCATTCAGACGTCGGTCGATCACATAACTCATAGGAAGCCCTCCGGGCAGCTTCAAGTTGTGAGCCTCAAGCTGCAAGTAAAAGCAGGTTCCCGGGCATCAGTGGGTTACGCGCTTTGTTCTTGCAGCTCGTAGCTAGAAGCTTGCAGCTGCTTCACTGCGACTTCCGTACCCGCAGGTACCATTCGGAAAGAAGCCGTACCTGTTTGTCGGTGTAGCCGCGTTCGACCATTCGAGTGACGAAGTCGTTGTGCTTTTGCTGATCCTCCTTGCTGGCCTTGGCGTTGAAGCTGATGACTGGCAGCAGATCTTCGGTGTTGGAGAACATTTTCTTCTCGATGACCACCCGCAGTTTTTCGTAGCTGAGCCAGGTCGGGTTCTTGCCGTTGTTGTTGGCGCGGGCGCGCAACACGAAGTTGACGATCTCGTTGCGGAAATCCTTCGGATTACTGATGCCGGCTGGCTTCTCGATTTTCTCCAGTTCTTCGTTCAGTGCGACGCGGTTGAGAATCTCGCCAGTTTCCGGATCGCGGTACTCCTGGTCCTGAATCCAGAAATCCGCGTACAGCACGTAGCGGTCGAAGATGTTCTGGCCGTACTCGCTGTAAGACTCGAGGTAAGCGGTCTGGATCTCCTTGCCGATGAATTCGATATAACGTGGTGCCAGGTATTCCTTGAGGTAGCGCAGGTAGCGTTCGCGGGTTTCAGCCTGGAACTGTTCCTGTTCGATCTGCTGTTCCAGCACATAGAGCAGGTGTACCGGGTTGGCGGCGATTTCGTGCGGATCGAAGTTGAAGACCTTGGACAGGATCTTGAACGCGAAGCGGGTCGACAGACCGTTCATGCCCTCGTCGACGCCTGCCGAGTCGCGATATTCCTGAATCGACTTGGCTTTCGGATCGGTGTCCTTGAGGTTTTCGCCGTCGTAGACGCGCATCTTCGAATAAATGTTGGAGTTTTCCGGCTCCTTGAGGCGCGACAGCACGGTGAACTGCGCGAGCATCTTCAGGGTGTCAGGCGCGCAATGGGCTTTGGCCAGAGAACTGTTGAACAGCAACTTGTCGTAGATCTTCACTTCGTCGCTGACGCGCAGGCAGTACGGCACTTTGACGATGTAGATCCGGTCGATGAACGCTTCGTTGTTCTTGTTGTTGCGGAAGGTGTGCCATTCTGATTCGTTGGAGTGGGCGAGCAGGATACCGGTAAACGGAATCGCGCCAAGACCTTCGGTACTGTTGTAGTTGCCTTCCTGTGTGGCGGTCAGCAACGGGTGCAGCACCTTGATCGGTGCCTTGAACATTTCGACGAATTCCATCAGGCCCTGGTTGGCCCGGCACAGCGCACCGGAGTAGCTGTAGGCGTCGGCGTCGTTCTGTGGGTATTCCTCGAGTTTGCGGATGTCGACCTTACCGACCAGTGCGGAAATGTCCTGGTTGTTCTCGTCACCCGGTTCGGTCTTGGCCACGGCGATCTGATTGAGGATCGACGGATACAGTTTGACCACGCGGAACTGGCTGATGTCGCCGCCAAATTCGGCCAGGCGCTTGGTCGCCCATGGCGACATGATGGTGTTCAGATATCGCCGTGGGATACCGAAGTCTTCTTCGAGGATCGCGCCATCTTCGGTGGCGTTGAACAGACCCAGCGGCGATTCGAATACCGGCGAACCCTTGATCGCGTAGAAGGGCACTTTCTCGATCAGCTGTTTCAGCTTCTCGGCCAGGGACGATTTACCGCCGCCGACGGGGCCGAGCAGATAAAGGATTTGCTTCTTCTCCTCCAGGCCTTGGGCGGCGTGGCGGAAATACGAGACGATCTGGTCGATGCATTCTTCCATCCCGTGGAAGTCTTCAAAGGCCGGATAGCGACGGATCACCTTGTTGGAGAAGATGCGTGACAGCCTCGAGTTGGTCGAGGTGTCGAGCAGTTCCGGCTCACCGATGGCCAGCAATAGACGCTCGGCGGCGGAAACGTAGGCGCTACGGTCTTTCTTGCACAGCTCCAGGTACTCTTGCAGCGAGAGTTCTTCCTGGCGTGTGGACTCGAAGCGTTGTTGGAAGTGGCTAAAGATACTCATGACGTCACCTCGCTCGATACGTGGAGCCGACGCCGGATCACTCAGTCGATGCTGGCAAGCAGCCGCAGTAGCAGCCGATTGTTTACCCCCCAGAACACTTCCACGATCGACAATCGTGAAAGTCACTCCCGATGACCCGTGCGCCGGTGTACCGGCTCTCCCCTGTTTTGGATGGCCTGGGCTTAAGGATAGTTGGGAATTCGGGAGGTAAAGGCGAGATACGTAATTAGTTGTGGCAAGACCGTTCGTCTGCCCGCGCAGGCCCACGGCAGCCGGGGCCTGCGCGTGACAAAAAAATTATTCGGCGGTGCCTTGCGCGGTTTCTGCAGGATAAGTCGTACGCCATAACTCAAAGCCGCCGTCCATGCTGTAGACGTCGGAGAAGCCTTGGCTGATCAGATAGGCCGCAGCACCCTGGCTGGAATTACCGTGGTAGCAGACGACCACGGTCGGCGCATCAAGGTCAGCGCCTTGAATGAAGGCGTGCAGGGAATGGTTGTCCAGATGCTTCGAGCCGCTGATATGCAGGGCGGCAAAAGTCGCAGGATCACGGACGTCGACGACAACGGCACCTTGCTCACGCAGGGCCTGGGCCTGTTCCGGGGGGATTCGTTTGAATTCGCTCATGGCGGGTTCCTGTTGCTCGGCTGAAAGCGCAGTCTAACGCGGTGCGCTGACTGGCGAAGTTTCGGGGATAAGTGGTGCGACGGTCGGGGCAAGGCCGCCATGCTCATCGCATTTGCACGACAGGCGTTCGCCGCTGTCGACGTTCATCAGGGTCAGGCTGCCGCCCCAGACACAACCGGTGTCCAGCGCCGAGATACCTGGCTCATGGATATTGCCTTCGAGTGCCGCCCAATGGCCGAAGATGATGCGCAGGCCTTTGGTCTTGCGATCCTTATGCTGGAACCACGGTTTGTAACCCGGTGGCGCGGTGTCGAGGCCTTCCTTGCTCTTGAGGTCGAGCTTGCCGTCGGCGGTGCAGAAACGCATACGGGTGAAATAGTTGGTGATGACACGCAGACGGGCCACGCCCTTGAGGTCGTTGTCCCATTTCGCCGGCTCGTTACCGTACATGCCGTCGAGGTAGGCCGGAAAAAGGTTGTCGTCACGCAGGGCGGTTTCGACTTCGTCAGCGCATTTCAAGGCGCGACGCAGTGACCATTGCGGTGGAATGCCGGCATGGACCATGGCGACGTCACGCTGCTCGTCGTAGTGCATGAGCTTTTGCTGGCGCACCCATTCAAGCAATTCGGCGCAGTCCGGCGCTTCGAGAATCTCGCGCAGCGTGTCGGACTTCTTCAAACGCTCGATATTTTTAGCCGCAGCCAGCAGATGCAGGTCGTGGTTACCGAGCACGCAGACCAGCGATTCACGCATGCCATATAGAAAGCGCAGGGTTTCCAGCGACTGCGGGCCACGGTTGACCAGATCACCGACCAGCCATAGCCGGTCGAGTTTCGGATCGAACGCGACTTGCCTGAGCAGGCATTTGAGCGGCTCGAGGCAGCCTTGCAGGTCGCCGACGGCATACGTCGCCATCAGTGCAAGGCTCCGGGCACCGCCAGACGGAAAGGTTTGATAATCGCATCGAAATGTTTGCCGTCGTCGGCGACCATTTCATAAGTGCCCTGCATGGTGCCGACCTTGGTGGTCATCACCGTGCCGCTACTGTAGGTGTGGCTTTGCCCGGCATCGATCAACGGTTGCTGACCCACGACGCCGGCGCCGCGTACTTCCTCGACATGGCCATCACCGTCGGTGATCACCCAGTGCCGCGAAAGGAGCTTGGCCGGGATGGCGCCATTGTTCTGCACGGTGATGGTGTAGGCGAAGGCGAAGCGGTCGTGCTCGGGTTGCGATTGGTCTGCCAGATAGCGGGTAACGACGCTGACATCGACCTGGTAACGGGAATCGGACATGCAAGGGGCCTTAAACGAAGCGGAACGCGGGGCGTAGCTGATGGGGAATCAGTCTAGGCAAGTATCGGGCAGTAAACCAGAGTGGCGTCCTGCCCGATAGCGTTCATCGTTTGTCAGTCGGCGGCGGGGGAGGCCGGGACCTGGATGGCGAGCTGGTCGGCGAGGCGTACGAACGCGGCCAGATCCAGTTGCTCCGGACGCAGGCTGCCATCGACGCCGGCGGCTTCGATCTCGGCATTGCTGAGCAATTGCTTGAGAGTGTTGCGCAGGGTCTTGCGGCGTTGGTTGAAGGCTTCGCGGACGACGCGCTCGAGCAACTTGTGATCCTTGGCCGGGTGCGGCAGCACGGCGTGAGGTACCAGGCGAACGATGGCCGAGTCGACTTTCGGCGGCGGATTGAACGCGCCCGGGCCGACGTTGAACAGATGTTCCACGCGGCAGTGGTACTGAACCATGATCGACAGGCGACCCCAGTCACCGCCGCCAGGGCCTGCAGCCAGACGCTCGACCACTTCTTTCTGCAGCATGAAGTGCATGTCGCGAATGATGCCGGCGTTGTTCAGCAGGTGAAAAATCAGCGGTGTCGAGATGTTGTACGGCAGGTTGCCGACCACACGCAGGCTGTTCGGTGCGGCGTTGAGCGTGTTGAAGTCGAACTTCAGTGCATCGCCCTGATGCAGGTTGAAGTTGTTCTTGCCGGCAAACTGCTGGTTGAGGATCGGGATCAGATCCTTGTCCAGTTCCACGACATCGAGTTGCGCGCCGGAGTTGAGCAGGCCGGCGGTCAATGCGCCCTGGCCCGGGCCGATTTCCAGCAGGCGGTCTTCAGACTTGGCGCTGATGGAGCGCAGGATGCGGTCGATGACGCCGGCATCGTGCAGGAAGTTCTGGCCAAAGCGTTTGCGCGCCTTGTGTTGGTATTGCTCGGTCATAAACGGGTCTCGGCCATCTGGTAGGCGGTTTCCAGGGCGACTTGCAGGCTGCCGGTATCGATCTTGCCGCTGCCGGCCAGATCCAGAGCTGTGCCATGGTCAACCGACGTGCGGATGATCGGCAAGCCCAGGGTCACGTTGACGGCAGCGCCGAAGCCTTTGTACTTGAGCACAGGCAAACCCTGGTCGTGGTACATCGCCAGCACTGCGTCGCAGTGCTCCAGATATTTGGGGGTAAACAGAGTGTCGGCAGGCAGCGGGCCACGAAGGTCCATGCCCTCGCCGCGCAGGCGCTCTAATGTTGGTTCAATGATGTCGATTTCTTCATGGCCCAGATGGCCGCCTTCACCGGCATGCGGATTGAGTCCGCAGACCAGGATGCGTGGCTGGGCGATGCCGAATTTGTTTTGCAGGTCGCTGTGCAGAATCCGCGTCACTCGCTCCAGCCGCTCCGGTGTGATTGCGTCGGCAATCTCGCGAAGGGGCAGGTGAGTGGTGACCAGCGCCACGCGTAAACCACGAGTGGCGAGCATCATCACCACTTGGGCGGTGTGAGTCAGGTCGGCAAGGAATTCGGTGTGTCCGGAGAACGCGATACCCGACTCGTTGATCACGCCTTTGTGAACGGGCGCGGTGATCATCCCGGCAAAATCGCCGTTGAGGCAGCCGTTACCGGCGCGGGTCAGGGTTTCGAGGACGAAAGCGGCATTAGCCTTGTCCAGTTGCCCGGCAACTACGGGGGCGCTCAGTGGCGTATCCCAGACATACAGGCTGTTTGCGGGCGCCGGGGCGTCCGGCCAGTGATTCGGGCCGACCTCCAGCAGATTGACAGCCAGCCCCAGCTGCGCGGCCCGCTCTTTGAGCAGGTCGCGGCTGGTGATGGCAATCAGGGGATGTGGCTGGGCTTGCGAAGCGAGCAGCAGGCACAGGTCGGGACCGATGCCGGCTGGTTCGCCGGGTGTCAGCGCGAAACGCTTGGGTTTCACTGCGCTGCCTGGTCTGCACCAGGGAGTTTGATCTCTACGTACGCTTCGTCACGAATCTGACGCAGCCAGGTTTGCAGCTCTTCATCGTATTTGCGGTTACGCAGTACGGTCATGGCTTGCTGCTCGCGGGCCTGTTCGGTGCTGTCGGTGGCGCGACGGCCAAGGACTTCGAGAACGTGCCAGCCGTATTGGGTCTGGAATGGCTTGGACAGCTGACCTTGTGGGGTCTTGGCCATCACTTCGCGGAATTCCGGCACCAGTGCGTTCGGGTCGATCCAGTTGAGGTCGCCGCCGTTAAGGGCTGAACCCGGGTCTTCGGAGTAGTTTTTCGCCAGTTCGGCGAAATCTTCACCGGCCAGGATGCGGTCATACAGCGATTGCACCAAGGCTTTGGTTTTGGCTTCGTCGCGGATCGGACTTGGCTTGACCAGAATGTGGCGTACATGCACTTCGTCGCGCATCTGCGCTTCGCCGCCACGCTTGGCCAGCAGCTTGAGGATGATGAAGCCACCCGGAGTGCGCGCAGGCTGAGTGATGTCGCCAACGGCCATGCTGCTCAGCTCGCGGTCGAACGGCGGTGGCAATTGTGCGGCTTTACGCCAGCCCATGTCGCCGCCTTCCAGAGCATTGTCGCTGCCGGACTTGGCCACGGCCATCTGACCGAAGTCGGCGCCTTGCTTGAGCTGCTGGTAAACCTCCATGGCCTGACGGGCAGCACTCTGAATCGCGTCAGAGTTGGCGCTTTCCGGCGTCGGGATCAGGATGTTGGCCAGGTGCAGTTCTTCGGACAGTTGCATCTTGCCCAGGTCGGAGGCGAGGAAGTTTTTCACTTCCTGTTCGGAGACCTGAATGCGTTCTGCAACACGACGCTGACGTACACGGCTGATGATCATCTCGCGCTTGATCTGGTCACGGGCGTCGTCATAGTTCAGACCGTCGTGAGCCAGGGCTGCGCGGAATTGGTCAACCGTCATGTTGTTACGCTGAGCAATGGTGCCGACGGCCTGGTTCAGTTCTTCATCGGTGATACGGATGCCGGAACGTTCGCCAATCTGCAGTTGCAGGTTTTCGACGATCAGACGCTCCAGCACCTGTTGATCCAGTACGCCAGGCGGTGGCAGGCCACCGCCACGCTTGGCGATGGTCTGCTGCACTTCATGGACGCGCTGGTCCAGTTGGCTCTGCATGACCACGTCGTTGTCGACGATCGCTACCACTTTATCGATGGACTGTACGGCGGCGTTAGCCGCCGTACCCAGGAACAGCGCGCCCAGCATCAGCGGGCGCAGACAATCAGAAAGCTTGGTCTTCACGTTCACGATAACCTTGAATGCCTTTGTCGAGGAAGCTCTCTACCTTGGCGCCGGTGAGGCCGCCGAGTCCCTTCAGAACAATTTGGAGGAAGACGCCATGGTCGCCTTTTTCGTTTTGCGGAGCTTCCTGGCTGAACTCGTCATAGGAAACCCAGTAACGGTTGATCAGGCGCAGTTTCCAGCAGCAGTTGTCGTACTCGAAACCACCGAAGGCTTCCAGCGTACGGTTGCGGTTGTAGTCGTACTGCCAGCGGCTGATCGCGTTCCACTGTGGAACGATCGGCCAGATGACCGAGAAGTCATGCTGCTGGATCTTGTAGTAATCCTTCACGTAGCCAGGTTGGCCAGGAGTGCCGTAGTCACCACCGCCCACTGCCCATTTACCGGTGTTCTGGTCGTAGCGAATCTGGTCATTGCGATAGCGATAACCGGCGTTGATAACCTTGTTCGGGTTGTCTTCAGGCTGGTAGTGGAACATCGCACTGCCGGAACGCGGGCTGCGGCTGTCCGGATCCCAGTTGTAGTCGGCCGTGGTGCGCCAATCGCGGTTCCAGCGGTATTCGTATTCCAGTGCGTATGGCGAAACGTTGGATTTCGCGTCGTCACGGGTTTTGGCATCGATACCTGGCAGTTGAACTTCGCGATCCTTGAAGTACAGAGCCTGGCCGACACTGATGCGTTGACGCTCGAAGCCGTCGTCTTCGATCCAGCGGCTGGTCACGCCCAGCGACAGCTTGTTCTCGTCGCCGACACGGTCGGAGCCGGAGAAACGGTTGTCACGGAACAGCGACGAGTAGTTGAAGGTGTATTCGCTGGTGTCGAATACTGGAATATCTTCCTGATTCTCCTCAGGTACATAGAGGTAGAACAGTCGCGGTTCCAGTGTCTGGCGGTAGTTCTTGCCAAAGAAGGACGTATTGCGATCGAAGTACAGGCCGCTGTCGATGCTGGCAATTGGTACGCCGCGGTTCTGGTTACTGCTGAATGTTCCGTAAAGTTTCTGGTTTTCCGGCGACAGGGCATTGATGTCGGATTTGCCTTTGCTGTCCAAGTCCAATTGATACTGAGTGTATTGGTACTTGAGCGATGGCTTGAGGAAGCCATAGGTCCAGTTCATCGGTAGGCTGACGCCTGGTTTCAGATTCAGTCGATCACCGTTGGCGCGAGCCAGGCCAGCAACATTGGTATCCAATCTTGGTGTACCGATGGTTCCATCAGCGTTGACTGGACCACCGTTCTCGTCCAGGAAATTACCGGTCTTCAAGTCACGATCAAACCGAACAAGCTCCGTCTCGTAATCGAAGTTCAGGCCTTCCGGGTGATACGGCAGCTGACCATTGAAGGTGATCTGCGGCAAACGGCCGTACGGCGTGATGTTCGAAACGGTTGCGAGTTGATACTGCTGAGCGTTCAGCGTGGCGGTATACGAATCACCACGGTAGGACACCAGTCCCTGCTGATTGACGAAGTCGCTGGACTTCACACCAATCTGATCGGTCTGCAGATCCTGGAAGTAGTACGGGTCGCTGATCTTCGTGTAGTCAACCTGCGTAAACACACGGGAGTCGAGACCGCCCTTGTGCTGCCAGTTGTACATGTAGCGGGTTTTTTCGTAGTCGGTCTGCTTGCTGCGCTCGGTATCGTCATCGTTCAGATACGCCGCGCCAAACTGACCTTCACTCGACTTGGTCAGGTAACGGAACTCACCTTCCACCAACATGCCGCGCTTGCTCATGTAGCGCGGGTACAACGTGGCATCGTAGTTCGGCGCCAGGTTGAAGTAGTACGGTGTAACCAGCATGAAGCCAGTATCGGTGCCGCTGCCAATGGTCGGCGGCAGGAAGCCCGACTGACGACGGTCGTCGATCGGGAAGTAGATGTACGGCGTGTACAGAATCGGAATGTCTTTTACGCGCAACGTCACGTTGGTCGCGGTACCGAAACCGGTGGCCGGGTTCAAGGTGATGTTGTTGCCCTTGAGCTGCCAGGCATTGCTGTTCGGTTCGCACGTGGTGTACGTGCCGTCCTTCAAACGGATGATCGCGTTCTCGGCACGCTTGGCGTACAGCGCGTTACCGCGGATACGCGATTTGTGCATCACGTATTCGGCGTTGTCGACCTTGGCTTCACCGGTGTCGAGCTGGACGTCGGCGTGATCGCCAACGATCAGCGCGCCGTTGTCGCGGATACGTACATCGCCGTTGAGTTCGGCGCGGCTCTCGGCCTGATACAGGCTGGCCTCGTCGGATTCGACCTGCATACTGCCCTGACGCAGGACAACATCACCGGCCAGCGTACCGACTTGATCATCGGTGTTATAGCGCGAGGCTTTTGCGCCGATAAAGGTCGGAGCATCGCTTTTGTTCGTCTTGTCATTCATGCCAGGACGAATCGGTTCGATATAGGCACCAGAGCAGTAAGGCCCGGTCTCGGCCAGTTGAGCGGCGGTGAGCTTCTCGCGCGGAACCCAGTCGAGGTGACTGAAGTCTTCGCTACGGGATTTCAGACCGCGGCCCTTGGCTTCGGTGACCAGCGCCGTTTTAGGCGCTGCGTCGGCAACCGAACCGTTCTCGGTCGCAGCTTCGCCGGTAGCGCTGACGGCACTGCCGTCATGCACCGGACGCGGCGGCAACGCAGCAGCGGTTGATTTGGGCGCACAGGCCCAACCACCCGAAGCCGAGACGGAGCAGTCATACTGCTCGGCGGCTACAACGAATTGACTGGCCAGAGGTTGCATAGCCAGCAGACTGCCGGTTACCAACAACGGAAATTTTTTACGAAACGCGGGGGATTTCAATGCCATCTTATTAGTCCGGGCTTCCTGCGTGCCATCTGCCCGCGGTGTGGGCCGCACGCCTCTCGATGGTCTGAAAAAGATGCTGGATAATAAAGCATGACCCGCTTGACGGCTAGCGCCGTCGGAGACCCTTGCAATGCCTGATCAAGATGTACGCTTGCAACACCTGAAAGTTTGGCTCGATGAGCAGTTGGCAATCCTGTTTGCAGATCAGGGCTGGGGCACCGTGCCCCCGGCCACGTTGACCGCGGCCAGCAGTGACGCGAGTTTCCGCCGTTACTTCCGCTGGGAGGGCGAGGGTCGCAGCTTCGTTGTGATGGACGCGCCGCCACCCCAGGAAAACTGCAAACCGTTCGTGGATATCGCCTTTTTGCTGGCGAAATCCGGAATAAATGTGCCGAAAATTTTTGCCGAAGACCTCGATCGCGGATTTCTTTTGCTCAATGACCTGGGTAACAAGACCTATCTCGACGTGATCGATGGCGAGAACGCCGATCAATTGTTCGACGATGCCCTGCAGGCACTGCTGGCTTTTCAGCAATTGCCGATGGTGGCGCCGCTGCCGAGTTATGACGTTGCACTGCTTCGTCGTGAGCTGGAATTATTCCCTGAGTGGTATGTGAAGCGTGAACTCGGCGTCGAATTCGATTCGACTCAGCAACAGCAGTGGCAGCATGTCAGCGATCTGTTGATCGACAGCGCCCTGGCCCAACCCAAAGTCCTCGTGCACCGCGACTACATGCCGCGCAACCTGATGCTCAGCGAACCGAACCCCGGCGTGCTGGATTTCCAGGATGCGGTCTACGGCCCGGTGACCTACGACGTGACGTGCCTGTTCAAGGACGCCTTCCTCAGTTGGCCTGAAGCGCGTGTACGCGACTGGCTGGAAAGCTACTGGCAACAAGCCTCGGCGCTGAACATCCCGGTGCAGCCGGACTTCGAAGACTTCCTGCGCGCCAGCGACCTGATGGGCGTACAGCGTCACCTGAAAGTCATCGGCATCTTTGCGCGCATTTGTCATCGTGATGGCAAACCGCGCTATCTGGCCGACGTGCCGCGCTTCTTCTCTTATATAGAAGCAGTGATCGCGCGTCGTCCTGAACTGGCGGAACTGCAAGCGCTGTTCACCAGCCTGCGGGGTGGAGCAACAGCATGAAGGCAATGATTCTGGCGGCAGGCAAAGGCGAGCGCATGCGCCCGCTGACCCTGACCACGCCGAAACCCTTGGTGCGTGCCGGCGGTGTGCCGTTGATCGAGTACCACCTGCGCGCCCTCGCGGCAGCGGGTTTCAACGAGATCGTGATCAATCACGCCTGGCTCGGTCAACAGATCGAAGATTATCTGGGCGACGGTGCGCAGTTTGGCGTAAGCATTCAGTACTCGCCGGAAGGTGAGCCACTGGAAACCGGCGGCGGGATTTTCCGTGCGCTGCCGATGCTCGGCGATGATGCGTTCCTGGTGGTGAACGGTGATATCTGGACCGATTACGACTTCAGCGTGTTGCATCAGCCGATCAACGGGCTCGCACATCTGGTGCTGGCGGACAATCCGGCGCATCACCCGACTGGCGACTTTTCCCTGGTCGATGGTCGGGTAATCGATGGCCAAGCCGACGCTGCGACCCTGACTTACAGCGGTATCGCCGTACTCCATCCGCAGCTGTTCGACGGCTGTGCGGACGGCGCTTTCAAGCTCGCACCGCTGCTGCGTAAAGCCATGGCAGAAGGCGAAGTCACCGGCGAACGGCTGAAAGGTCACTGGGTCGATGTCGGCACACACGAGCGTCTGGCAGAAGCTGAAACCCTGATAGAAGCGAGTCGCTGACATGTTGTGGCCAGGGACTCTGATTGGAGCCGGAGCGGGTTTTGCGATCGCCAGCATTCCGGGGGCCATGCTTGGGGCGTTGTTGGGGCAGGCGCTGGATCGGCGTCTGCACTTGCAGAGCTGGGGGCATTTGCGGGAAAAACTCGGCGGTCGGTCGATGCTGCGCAACGATGAGTTGCTGTTTGTGCTGCTCGGGCGTCTGGCCAAGAGCGACGGTCGGGTCACCGACGGGCACATCCAGCAGGCGCGTAACGAGATGCGTGCGCTGGAAATGGGTGAGCCGGCAACTCGTCGGGCGATTGCCGCGTTCAACCGCGGCAAGTCCGGCAGTGACAGTCTGCGGGGTTATCTGAAGCGTCTGAGTGCGCAACCGCATGCTGCCGAAGGCGTATTGCGCGCCTGCTGGCGGATGGTCTGGGCCGATGGTCGCGCGGGCGTCAGCGAGCGTGAGTTGTTGGCGCAGTGGGGTAAGTGGCTGGGCTGGACGACGCATCAGGTGCAGGCATTGGCCAGCGATTACGAACCGGGCAAGCGGCCGATTGTCAGTGCAGCGGTGAGTTATCAGGAGGCGATGCGTTTATTGGGCGTGTCGGCGTCCAGTGAACCGGCGCAGATCAAGCGCGCCTATCGGCGCCTGCTCAGTCGTCATCACCCGGACAAGATTGCCGGCACGGGGGCGACGCCAGTGCAGGTGCGTGAAGCGACCGAGCGCACGCGCGAACTGCACAATGCCTACACATTGATTCGTGAGCGGCGGGATTTTCGCTAACCGTTGGATGTGTAGCGACTGCGCTGGCCCCTTCGCGAGCAGGCTCGCTCCCACAATGGATTGTGTACGCAGATCCAATGTGGGAGCGAGCCTGCTCGCGAAGGGGGCGACGCGGTTTACCGGTCAGTCCGGGTTCTGTGGATTCAGCCAGCCCCGCACCCGGCGGAACAATTGCTCTTGTTCAGCCTTGTTGTCCGGCAAAGCCTTGAGCGCAACCTGGCTGAACGCCGAAGTCTTCAAACGTTTGCTCGCCTGCATGCGCTCCAGCGCCGCATTGCGATCCAGCGGCTTGTCCATGTAGAAAATATCCGCCGTCGGCAGCTTCAGCGTTGGCGTCAGTTCGGCCAGGGGCGGCTTGGCCTTGGTCGGCATCTGCGCATCGATCATGACGAATTTCTCCACCTGTGCCGTTTGTTTTTCGCTCAAGTAGCGCGCGGCCCAGTAGGCGCCGGTGCCGTGACCGAGGACGACAATGCTGCGCGCACTCTGTTGTTCGGCATAGGCAATCGCTGCATCGATGCGTGCGAAGATGCGTTCGGCGTCAGCCTTGGATTGCTCTTCAGTGGTTTCGGCGACCACTTGATCCGCCACTTCGGCTTCACCGCCAGCGGCTTGCTCGATCGGCTGCGCGGTGGTGGAGTCCTTGCTGCCGGACTCGGGGGCTTTCGGCACGGCCGGCGCTTCAACCACGCGAGGTGCAATGGCATCGCTTTGCAGGTCCGGAAGGGTGATGCTCAGACTGCTCCACTTTGCATCCGGCAATTTGCGCCGCAACGGGCCGATGGCTTGCGGCCAGTCAGCGGTTTCGCCAGCGCCGGGGATAATAATCACCGCACCTTTGGGTTCGGCGGTGTTGGCCGGTTTCCACAGCGCGAGGAAGGTATCGCCGCCAGCCTGCAGCTGTTGCTGTTCTTGCGCCGGGACCTTACGTTGCAGTGCGGCCGCCTCTTCCTGACTACGCTCAAGCAGTGGCTGGCGTTCGGCGGGTTTTTCTTCGACAGCTTTTTCCGCAGCGGCGGCAGGTGCCGGGTCGGCGGCTTCGACGGAAAACGCACAAGGCAGGATCAGCGACAGGCACAATGCTGGCATTGCCAGGCGGTAGACAGAGGGCATCGGTTATTCCAGGCCAGAAAGTATCCCGGCAGCCTAATGGGTTGGTCAGAATTTGTCAGTGTATGAGACTTCAATGAAGCGATTTTGCTGCCTGTGGGTTATCGGCTGTTTGTGGTTTCCCTTGATGGGCTGGGCGGCGCCTGCGCCGCCGTCTCATCTCGCGCAGTTGTCGCCGAGCCAGCAGCAATGGCTGGCGCAGCACAATGAATTGCGCGTCGGTCTGGTGTTGCAAGCGCCCTATGCACAATACGACCGGCGCTTGCAGCGGCTGTCCGGGGCCAATGTCGAACTGATGAAGTTGTTGGCCAAGGCGCTCAGTGTTGAACTGAGCTGGCGCAATTTTCAGGACCTCGCACAATTGGAAACCGCGGTGCGCGAGGGCGAGATCGATATCGCTCCGGGCCTCAGTCAAACGCCGAGTGCGCTGCGCCTGTGGCAGTTTTCCGATCCGTACATGCGCGTGCCGCAACTGGTGGTCAGCGATCAGAAGGCCAGTGGCGTGGTCGATCTGGAGAAACTCGACAGCCAGGTTCGTGTTGCTGTGCGCATGCCCAGTACCACCGCCGACTATCTGCGCGGCAACTATCCGCATCTGAACCTGCAAGGCGTGCCGCTCGAGCGTCAGGCCTTGCAGTTGCTGTTGAGTCAACAGGCCGCCTACGCCGTGGTCGATGAAGCGCAACTCGGACGCTTGTCGATAGAGCCGGAGTTCTCGGACCTGGTGGTGGTTGGCGATATTGGCTTGCCACAACTCCTGCGAATCGGCTCACGCCGCGATTGGCCCGAGTTGGCCGACATTGTGCAAAGTGCGCTGCGCGCGATCCCGGCCAAAGATCTCGAGCAATTGCACAACCAATGGCTGCAACCGAAATACCCACGCCTGTCGGAGTCACCGGGTTTTTGGCAGAACCTCAGCCTGTTGTTCGCGGTGATGCTGCTCAGTTGTGTCGCGATCGTGTTCTGGCAACGCCGCCAACAGCACAGCCTCGAACAGCGACTACTGGCGGCCCGGGAAGACATTGCCTTGCGCGCGGCCAGCGAAGAAGCCCTGCGCTTGACCCAATTCTCCATCGATCAAAGTACCGTCGGCATTCTCTGGGTCAATTGGGACAGCCACGTGCGTTACGCCAATCGCGCGGCAGAAATCATGCTCGGGTATCCCTCAGGCGGGTTGATCGAGCGACCGCTGATCGACTTCGAGCCGGGTCTGCACATGGATCGCTGGCTCAATCTGTGGAAGCGCGCGCGGGCCAGTGAAGAAGGGCCATTAAGTTTCGAAACCAGTTGCGTGCGCGCCGATGGCAGTGTTTTGCCGGCGGATGTATCGCTGAGTTTTCTGCGCTTTCGCGACAGCGAATACCTGGTGGTTTACCTCACCGATGTGACCGAGCGACGTCGCGCCTTGGCGGCGTTGCAGGAAAGCGAGGCACGTCTGCAAGGCATTGCGGCGAATGTGCCGGGGTTGGTGTTCCGTCTGGAGCGGGCACCGGTGACCGGGCAGATCGACTTTGCCTATATCAGTGAAGGCAGCGAAAGCCTGGTCGGCTATGCGCCAGCTGCTATCGCCCATCGCGACATGGGTTTGCGCAGCCTGGTGCATCCGGACGACAAGGTCAGTTATCACCGCACTCAAGATCAGGCGCTGGACACTGACAGCGACTGGTCGTGGCAGGGCCGAATCCTCACGCGTCAGGGCGAGCAGCGCTGGGCCGAGATCAAGGCAATCACCCGGCAGCTGGAGGATGGCGCCTACGTGTGGGACGGCATCGTCTGGGACATTACCGAGAGCAAGCGTATCGAGCTTGAGCTGGCGGCATCCCGTGAGCAACTGCGCGAACTGTCGGCTCATCTTGAGAGCGTGCGTGAGGAAGAAAAAGCGCGCATTGCCCGCGAGGTTCACGATGAATTGGGGCAGATGCTCACGGTGCTGAAGCTGGAAACCTCGATGTGCGAACTGGCCTACGCGCAACTCGATCCCGGTCTGAACGAACGGTTGAACAGCATGAAGCGTCTGATCGCCCAGTTGTTTCAGCTGGTGCGCGATGTGGCGACGGCGCTTCGCCCACCGATTCTCGATGCCGGGATTGCGTCGGCAATCGAGTGGCAGGCGCGGCGCTTCGAGGCGCGGACGCAGATTCCGTGTCTGGTGCAGGTGCCGGACAATCTGCCGGTGCTCAGTGATGCCAAGGCGATTGGTCTGTTCCGGATTTTGCAGGAGGCGCTGACCAACGTGATGCGCCATGCTCAGGCGCATACTGTCGAGCTGACGCTGGCGCTGGAGGGCGATGAATTGTGCCTGACGGTCAGTGATGATGGCGTAGGATTTGTCGCCGCTGCCGGTCGGCCGACTTCGTTCGGCTTGGTGGGCATGCGCGAACGGGTGTTGATCATGGGCGGGCGATTGGTGCTGGAGAGTGAGCCGGGGGAGGGCACCAGTCTTAAAGTGTGGGTGCCGCTGGATCGCTAAAAGATCGCAGCCTTCGGCAGCTCCTACAGGGGAATGCGTTCAATGTAGGAGCTGCCGCAGGCTGCGATCTTTTAGCGTCAATGCAAATATCGAGGAGAGGCAAGTGATCCGTGTACTGGTAGCCGAAGACCACACTATCGTCCGCGAGGGCATCAAGCAATTGATTGGCCTGGCCAAGGATCTGCAAGTGGTGGGCGAGGCGAGCAATGGCGAGCAACTGCTCGAAATCCTGCGCAGCCTGCCGTGTGAAGTGGTGCTGCTGGACATTTCCATGCCCGGCGTCAATGGCCTTGAAGCGATTCCACGCATCCGCGCACTGAACAACCCGCCAGCGATTCTGGTGTTGTCGATGCACGACGAAGCGCAGATGGCCGCGCGGGCGCTGAAGGTCGGCGCCGCCGGGTATGCGACCAAGGACAGCGATCCGGCGCTGTTGCTCACTGCCATTCGCAAGGTCGCGGCAGGAGGGCGTTATATCGATCCCGATCTGGCCGATCGCATGGTCTTTGAAGTTGGTCTGACCGATGCACGACCGCTGCATTCGTTGCTGTCGGAGCGCGAGTTCTCGGTGTTCGAGCGTCTGGCCCAAGGCGCCAATGTCAACGACATCGCCCAGCAACTGGCGCTGAGCAGCAAGACCATCAGCACCCACAAGGCGCGGCTGATGCAAAAGCTCAACATCACCTCGCTGGCCGAACTGGTCAAATACGCGATGGAACACAAACTCCTCTAAAGAGCACCGCGATCGAAATTGTAGGAGTGAGCCTGCTCGCGATAGCGGTGGATCATTCACTGCTTTGTTGGCTGATCCACCGCTATCGCGAGCAGGCTCACTCCTACAGGGGATCTCCATAGCGCCAGAAATTTCGGGCATATCTGTTAGCGACAGGCGCTTTTGTTTGTTCTTGCAGCTTGCAGCTCAACCCTCGCCACTGCTTTATCCATTAGCGCCATCCTTGTAGGGCAATCCCTACCCCCAACCTTCCATCCGGCTGAGGCGATTCTCTCCTGCGCCCCGATTTGCGCGCCTGTCAGCAACCACTAGGCTTAATCCACAAGCAGTCATCAACAACAAAGGTGTGGGTATGAGCCAGGTCGATACAAACGCAGGGGCCAGTGATGTGCTGGTCAGCTTTCGTGGAGTGCAGAAGAGCTACGACGGCGAGAACCTGATCGTCAAAGACCTCAACCTGGACATTCGCAAAGGCGAATTCCTCACCCTGCTCGGGCCATCCGGCTCCGGCAAGACCACCAGCCTGATGATGCTCGCCGGTTTCGAAACACCGACCGCTGGCGAGATTCTGCTGGCCGGGCGTTCGATCAACAACGTGCCGCCACACAAACGTGACATCGGCATGGTATTCCAGAACTACGCACTGTTCCCGCACATGACCGTGGCGGAAAACCTCGCGTTTCCGCTGACCGTGCGCGGTCTGAACAAAAGCGACGTCAGCGACCGCGTGAAGAAAGTCCTCAGCATGGTCCAGCTCGACGCGTTCGCTTCGCGCTACCCGGCGCAATTGTCTGGTGGTCAGCAGCAACGTGTGGCGCTGGCCCGCGCGCTGGTGTTCGAACCGCAACTGGTGCTGATGGACGAACCGCTCGGCGCCCTCGACAAACAGCTGCGTGAACACATGCAGATGGAAATCAAACACCTGCACCAGCGCCTCGGCGTGACCGTGGTCTACGTGACCCACGATCAGGGTGAAGCGCTGACCATGTCTGACCGCGTCGCCGTCTTCCACCAAGGCGAGATCCAGCAGATCGCCCCGCCGCGAACCCTTTACGAAGAACCAAAAAACACCTTCGTCGCCAACTTCATCGGTGAAAACAACCGCCTCAATGGCCGCCTGCTCAGCCAGAGCGGCGAGCGCTGTGTGGTCGAGTTGGGCCGCGGCGAGAAGGTCGAGGCGCTGGCGGTCAATGTCGGCCAGACCGGCGAACCGGTGACTTTGTCGATCCGTCCGGAGCGCGTCAGCCTCAACGGTTCGAGCCATCAATGCGTTAACCGCTTCTCAGGGAGGGTGGCGGAATTCATCTATCTGGGCGACCACGTCCGGGTGCGCCTGGAAGTCTGTGGCAAGACCGACTTCTTCGTGAAACAACCGATTGCCGAGCTCGATCCTGCGCTCGCCGTCGGTGACGTGGTTCCGCTTGGCTGGCAGGTCGAGCACGTACGCGCGCTTGATCCTCTTCTAGAGGCGAACTGATCGCCCCGGCAATACCAACACCAACCCTGCACGTGGAGAGAACAATAAATGTTGAGATCCCTGAAGTTCACCGCCCTGACCCTGGGCCTGATGGGTGCGGCAAGCGCAATGGCCGCTGGCCCGGATTTGACCGTGGTGTCGTTTGGCGGGGCGAACAAGGCGGCGCAAGTCAAAGCCTTCTACGCACCGTGGGAAGCGGCGGGCAACGGCAAGATCGTCGCTGGCGAGTACAACGGCGAGATGGCCAAGGTCAAAGCCATGGTCGATACCAAGAGCGTGTCGTGGGATCTGGTGGAAGTTGAATCGCCAGAGCTGTCCCGTGGTTGCGACGAAGACATGTTCGAACAACTCGACCCGGCGCTGTTCGGCAAAACCGAAGATTACGTCAAAGGCGCGATTCAGCCGTGCGGCGTGGGCTTCTTCGTTTGGTCGACCGTGCTGGCCTACAACGCCGACAAGCTGAAAACCGCGCCAACCAGCTGGGCCGATTTCTGGGACACCAAGAAATTCCCGGGCAAGCGTGGCCTGCGCAAAGGCGCCAAGTACACCCTCGAATTCGCTTTGATGGCCGATGGTGTGGCGCCGAAAGACGTCTACAAAGAACTGGCGAGCAAGGGTGGCCAGGATCGCGCGTTCAAGAAACTTGATGAGCTGAAGCCGAACATCCAGTGGTGGGAAGCCGGCGCACAACCGCCGCAATACCTCGCTTCCGGTGACGTGGTGATGAGCTCGGCCTACAACGGTCGGATCGCGGCGGTGCAGAAAGAATCCAATCTGAAAGTGGTGTGGAACGGCGGCATCTACGACTTCGACGCCTGGGCGATCCCGAAAGGTCTCGACGCCAAGCGTGCGGAAGCGGCGAAGAAGTTCATCGCCTTCTCGGTACAGCCGCAGCAGCAGAAGACCTACTCGGAAAACATCGCCTACGGCCCGGCCAACACCCAGGCCGTGCCGCTGCTGGCCAAGGATGTCCTCAAAGACATGCCAACCACCCCGGAAAACATCGCCAACCAGGTGCAGATTGACGTCAGCTTCTGGGCTGACAACGGCGAGCAACTGGAGCAGCGCTTCAACTCCTGGGCTGCGAAGTAATCCTTCGCCCGGTAGGAGCTGCCGCAGGCTGCGATCTTTTGACTTTGCCTTTCAAGATCAAGAGATCGCAGCCTCGTTGCACTCGACAGCTCCTACAGGTGCGATGTGTTTTTTGTGTGTTGATGTAATGCGGTATCGCTATGTGTGATGCCGCCCATCCAAAGATTTGCGGAGTACGTCATGGCCATCGCCGTTCCCCTGAACGAGGGCAACAGCCCCACCTTGAAGCAGAAGCTCAAGCGCGCCGAGCGGGTCAACCGCTGGAAGGCTCAAGCGCTGATTGCGCCGCTGGTGCTGTTTCTGCTGCTGGTGTTTCTGGTGCCGATCGTGGCGCTGCTCTACAAAAGCGTCGGCAACCCCGAAGTGGTCGGCGGCATGCCGCGCACCGTGGCGGCCATCGCCAGTTGGGACGGCCGTGGCCTGCCCGCTGAACCGGTCTACAAAGCGGCCGGCGAAGACCTCGCCGAAGCGCGCAAAAACCAAACGCTGGGCGATCTGTCCAAACGCTTGAACATGGAGTTGGCCGGCTATCGCAGCCTGTTGACCAAAACCGCCCGGGCGCTGCCTTTCTCCAGCGAACCGGCCTCCTATAAAGAAGCCCTGGAAGGTCTCGACGAACGTTGGGGCGACCCGGCCTACTGGCAAGCGGTCAAACGCAACACCAGCAGCATCACCCCGTATTACCTGCTGGCGGCCGTCGATCACCGCATCGACGACCTCGGCGAAATCGCCCCGGCCACCCCGGATCAAGCGATCTACCTCGACATCTTCGCCCGCACGTTCTGGATGGGCCTGGTCATCACCGTGATCTGCCTGCTGCTGGCTTATCCGTTGGCCTACCTGCTGGCGAACCTGCCATCGCGGCAAAGCAACCTGCTGATGATTCTGGTACTGCTGCCGTTCTGGACCTCGATTCTGGTGCGCGTCGCCGCATGGATCGTGCTGCTGCAATCGGGCGGGCTGATCAACAGTGGTCTGATGGCCATGGGCGTCATCGATAAACCGCTGGAGCTGGTGTTCAACCGCACCGGCGTGTACATCTCGATGGTGCACATCCTGCTGCCGTTCATGATCCTGCCGATCTACAGCGTGATGAAAGGCATCTCGCCGACCTATATGCGCGCCGCAATTTCCCTCGGCTGCCACCCGTTCGCCAGTTTCTGGCGGGTGTACTTCCCGCAGACCTACGCCGGTGTCGGCGCCGGTTGCCTGTTGGTGTTCATCCTCGCCATCGGCTACTACATCACCCCGGCGCTGCTCGGCAGCCCGAACGATCAAATGGTCAGCTACTTCGTCGCCTTCTACACCAACACCAGCATCAACTGGGGCATGGCCACCGCACTCGGCGGGCTATTGCTGCTGGCGACCGTGGTGCTTTATCTGATTTACAGCTGGCTGGTGGGCGCCAGTCGCCTGCGCCTGAGCTAAGGGGAATTCGAGATGCTGAGTCCTTATATGTCGCCCATCGAACGGGTGTGGTTCTACAGCCTGCGGATTCTCTGCGGCCTGATTCTGTTGTTCCTGATTCTGCCGGTGCTGGTGATCATCCCGCTGTCGTTCAACTCGGGCAGTTTTCTGGTCTATCCGCTGCAAGGCTTCTCGCTGCACTGGTATCAGGATTTCTTCGCCTCGGCGGAATGGATGCGTGCGCTGAAGAACAGCATCATCGTTGCTCCGGCGGCGACGGTGCTGGCGATGGTCTTCGGTACGCTGGCGGCGATTGGCCTGACCCGTGGCGACTTCCCTGGCAAATCGCTGGTGATGGCGCTGGTGATTTCGCCGATGGTGGTGCCGGTGGTGATCATCGGTGTGGCGAGTTATCTGTTCTTCGCGCCGTTGGGTTTGGGCAACAGCTTCTTCTCGCTGATCGTCGTGCATGCGGTGTTGGGTGTGCCGTTTGTGATCATCACCGTGTCGGCAACATTGCAGGGCTTTAACCACAACCTGGTGCGGGCGGCGGCGAGTCTCGGTGCATCGCCACTGACGGCGTTCCGCCGGGTGACCTTGCCGCTGATTGCGCCGGGGGTGATTTCCGGGGCGCTGTTTGCCTTTGCGACTTCGTTTGATGAGGTGGTGGTGACGTTGTTTCTCGCCGGGCCTGAGCAGGCGACGTTGCCTCGGCAGATGTTCAGCGGGATTCGCGAGAACTTGAGTCCGACGATTGCTGCTGCGGCTACTTTGCTGATTGCCTTCTCCGTGATCCTGCTGCTGACCCTGGAATGGTTGCGCGGACGCAGCGAAAAACTGCGGACTGCTCAGGTTTAAGGGCCAGATCAAAAGCTTACCCCCTCACCCCAGCCCTCTCCCCCAAGGGGGCGAGGGGGAAGGGAGCAGATCGTTGTGCTTTTCAAAACCTGAGTTCGACTCGGTATCGCATGTCGGTGTACCTCTTCCATCCACCGCGGTCAGTCCCCTCTCCCTCTGGGAGAGGGCTAGGGTCAGTCCCCTCTCCCTCCGGGAGAGGGCTAGGGTGAGGGGCTTTTGCTTTTGATCATTCATGACCTGAATAGCAGACAACCCCAAATCCCCAGCTAATCTTGTGCCCAGCTCCCACATCTATAAGAGGCTGCGCACGATGAGTCTGTCCCAGTTCAAAATCGCTCACAAACTGATCACCGGCGCCGCCGCCATCGAGCAACTGGCCGCCGAACTCTCGCGCCTGGACATCGACAACCCCCTGATCGTCACCGACGCCGCGCTGGTCAAGTCCGGCACTGTCGAGTTGGCGCTGTGCCAATTGGGCGGGCGCGAGTACGAAATTTTCGATCGCGTGCTGCCCGACCCGGAAATCGCCATCGTCGAGGACTGCATGCGCGTCTACCGCGAGGGCGGGCATGACGGCTTGATCGGCCTCGGTGGCGGCAGTGCCATCGACATCGCCAAAAGTGTCGCTGCCTACGCTGGCTACCACGGCGCGCTGGAAGATCTGTTCGGTGTCGACCAAGTGCCGCGCAAGGGCCCGCCGCTGATCGCCATCCCGACCACCGCCGGCACCGGTTCCGAAGTGACCAACGTAGCGATCCTCTCGGACAAAGTCGCGCAGTTGAAGAAAGGCATCGTCAGCGACTTTCTATTACCGGACGTGGCGCTGGTCAGCCCGCAAATGACCCTGACCTGCCCGCGCAGTGTCACCGCCGCCAGTGGCGTCGACGCGCTGGTGCACGCCATCGAATCCTATCTGTCGGTCAACGCCTCGCCGATCACCGACTCGCTGGCGCTCGGCGCGATCAGATTGATCGCCAAGGCCCTGCCCAAGGCCTATGCCAACGGCGCCAACCTGCAAGCGCGCGAAGACATGGCCACCGCCAGCCTGATGGCCGGCATGGCGTTCGGTAATGCCGGGGTCGGCGCAGTGCATGCGCTGGCGTATCCGCTGGGCGGGCGCTTCAATATTGCCCATGGTGTGAGCAATGCGTTGCTGCTGCCGTATGTCATGACCTGGAACAAGATGGCCTGCGTCGAACGCATGCAGGATATCGCCGAAGCCATGGGGGTGCAGACCGCTCATCTAAGTGCAACCGAGGCGGCGGACAAAGCCGTGCAGGCGATGACCGACTTATGCGCGGCTGTGGAAATTCCTGCCGGCCTGCGCAGTTTCGGTGTCCCGGAAGAGGCGATCCCGGCGATGGCCGTGGAAGCGGCGGGCATCGAGCGGCTGATGCGTAATAACCCGCGCAAACTCAGTGCCGTCGATATCGAGAAGATCTACCGCGCGGCTTACTGAGTCAGCGCCGGTCATCGGTCATGGCACAACCCAATCATCGCGGTCACGGTGCGCGCTTGGAAACTTGAGGTATACAATGCGCGCCATCGTGATTTAGCTCAGAAAAGGTGCGTCATGCAGCCCTTCGTAATTGCTCCGTCGATTCTCTCCGCCGACTTCGCCCGCCTCGGCGAGGAAGTAGACAACGTTCTCGCCGCTGGCGCCGACTTCGTCCACTTCGACGTCATGGACAACCACTATGTGCCAAACCTGACCATCGGCCCGATGGTCTGCGCCGCGTTGCGCAAGTACGGCGTCACCGCGCCGATCGACGCGCACCTGATGGTCAGCCCGGTGGATCGTATCGTCGGCGACTTCATCGAAGCCGGCGCGACCTACATCACCTTCCACCCGGAAGCCACACTGCACGTTGATCGCTCACTGCAACTGATCCGTGAAGGCGGCTGCAAATCCGGTCTGGTGTTCAACCCGGCGACCCCGCTGGACGTGCTCAAGTACGTGATCGACAAGGTCGACATGGTCTTGCTGATGAGCGTCAACCCGGGCTTCGGCGGGCAGAAGTTCATCCCCGGCACCCTCGACAAACTGCGTGAAGCGCGGGCGATCATTGATGCTTCGGGCCGTGACATCCGTCTGGAAATCGACGGCGGCGTCAACGTCAACAACATCCGTGAAATTGCGGCTGCTGGCGCGGACACCTTTGTTGCCGGCTCGGCAATCTTCAATGCGCCTAACTATCAGGAAGTCATCGACAAGATGCGTTCCGAACTGGCGCTGGCGCGCCCATGAGCGGGTTTGAGCAGCTGTTCCCGGGAAAACTGCCACGGCTGGTGATGTTCGATCTGGATGGCACGCTGATCGACTCGGTTCCGGACCTGGCAGCAGCGGTGGACAACATGCTGCTCTCCCTCGGTCGCCAGCCTGCCGGTGTCGAATCGGTACGCGAGTGGGTCGGCAACGGCGCGCCAGTTCTGGTGCGCCGCGCTTTGGCCGGTGGTATCGATCATGCGGCGGTGGATGACGTCGAGGCCGAGCATGCGCTGGAAGTGTTCATGGAGGCTTACGGCGCCAGCCATGAGCTGACCGTGGTCTACCCTGGCGTGCGCGACACCCTCAAGTGGCTGCACAAGCAAGGCGTGGCCATGGCGCTGATCACCAACAAGCCGGAGCGCTTCGTCGCGCCGCTGCTGGATCAGATGAAGATCGGCCGCTACTTCAAGTGGATCATCGGCGGCGATACCTTGCCGCAGAAGAAGCCTGACCCGGCCGCGCTGTTTTTCGTAATGAAAATGGCCAACATCCCGGCCTCGCAATCGCTGTTCGTCGGCGACTCGCGCAGCGACGTGCTGGCGGCGAAAGCGGCGGGGGTCAAGTGCGTGGCCCTGAGTTACGGCTACAACCACGGCCGACCGATTGCAGAAGAATCGCCGGCCTTGGTGATCGACGATCTGCGCAAGCTAATTCCCGGTTGCCTCGGTACGGCCGCTGGGATAACGTTGCCCGACGCTGTTCAATCCCATTCTGGAAACGCCATCGTGGTGGTCACTCGCAAACTCTGGATGAAAGTCATCAAGGCCCTGGCCCGCTGGCGTTGGCGCGCCTGACTTGTTCCTGGCCGGCCTGCCGGCGCGTTTGCATACCTGACTGATTTGCCCCTCACACCACGAGGCACCTTATGATCCGCGAAGAATTCCTGCGCTTGGCTGCTGACGGCTACAACCGCATTCCGTTGGCCTGTGAAACCTTGGCCGACTTCGACACGCCGCTGTCGATCTACCTGAAACTGGCCGACCAGCCAAACTCCTACCTGCTCGAATCGGTGCAGGGCGGCGAGAAGTGGGGCCGTTACTCGATCATCGGTCTGCCATGCCGCACGGTCATGCGCGTTCACGATCATCACGTCAGCGTCACCGTTGATGGCGTTGAAACCGAAAGCCACGATGTTGAAGACCCGTTGGCCTTCGTCGAAACCTTCAAGGCTCGCTATAACGTGCCGACCATTGCCGGTCTGCCGCGTTTCAACGGTGGTCTGGTCGGTTACTTCGGTTACGACTGCGTGCGTTATGTCGAGAAGCGCTTGGGCAAGTGCCCGAACCCGGATCCACTGGGCGTGCCGGACATTTTGCTGATGGTTTCTGACGCCGTTGTGGTGTTCGACAACCTCGCCGGCAAGATGCACGCGATCGTGCTGGCCGACCCCGCGCAGGCGGATGCCTTCGAACAAGGTCAGGCGCAATTGCAGGCGTTGCTCGAGAAACTACGCCAGCCGATCACTCCGCGCCGAGGCTTGGATTTCAGCAAACAGCAAGCGGCTGATCCGGTGTTCCGTTCCAGTTTCACTCAGGACGATTACGAAAAAGCCGTCGACACCATCAAGGAATACATCCTTGCCGGTGACTGCATGCAGGTTGTGCCGTCGCAGCGCATGTCGATCGACTTCAAGGCTGCACCGATCGATCTGTATCGCGCGCTGCGTTGCTTCAACCCGACGCCGTACATGTATTTCTTCAACTTCGGCGACTTCCACGTCGTCGGCAGTTCGCCGGAAGTGCTGGTGCGGGTTGAAGACAACCTGATCACCGTGCGCCCGATTGCCGGCACTCGCCCTCGTGGCGCGACCGAAGAAGCGGACGTGGCGCTGGAAGAAGACCTGCTGTCGGACGACAAGGAGATTGCCGAGCACTTGATGCTGATTGACCTCGGTCGTAACGACACCGGTCGCGTTTCGGAAATCGGTTCGGTGAAGCTCACCGAGAAAATGGTCATCGAGCGTTATTCCAACGTGATGCACATCGTCTCCAACGTCACCGGCCAGTTGAAACAAGGGCTGACGGCGATGGACGCACTGCGGGCGATTCTGCCGGCGGGCACCTTGTCCGGTGCGCCGAAGATTCGCGCGATGGAAATCATCGACGAACTGGAACCGGTCAAGCGTGGCGTCTACGGCGGTGCGGTCGGTTACTTTGCCTGGAACGGCAACATGGACACCGCGATTGCCATTCGCACCGCGGTGATCAAGAACGGCGAACTGCACGTGCAGGCCGGTGGTGGCATCGTTGCCGACTCAGTGCCGGCGCTGGAATGGGAAGAAACCCTGAACAAGCGCCGCGCGATGTTCCGCGCCGTGGCCCTGGCCGAACAAACCCCGGAAAGCTGAGCCAACACAAAACCCTGTGGGAGCGAGCCTGCTCGCGATTGCGGATTAACATTCAACAGATTTGTTGACTGACCCACCGCTATCGCGAGCAGGCTCACTCCTACATTTTGATCTGTGTTCGGCAATAAAAAAGCGGCGCCTGTGAGGGCGCCGCTTTTTTTGTGCCTGCGGTTTAGAAGTCCAGCACAACCCCGACATTCACACCCTGCTGGGTAAAATCATCATCCTTGCGCAACGAATACCCGCCGCGCAGCGCCAGATCAGCCGTCAGTTTGTGGCTCACGCCCAGACTCAAACGGTTCAAATGACTTTGCGGGGTATAGCCCTCAAGCTTGAAGTCATTGGCCGGCAAGGTATTGAGCGCGATGCGGACCTTCTGCACGTCATCTTCGTACTCACGCTCGTGAGCGTACTCGCCGAACACCTGAGTTTGCGGGGTAATGTTGTACTTGCCCTGCAAGCCCAGACCCAGGCGTTTCGAGTCGCGGGTCTGATCATCGAAGGTCAACGCTGTGGCACGGTTGCTTTTCTCTGAATAACCATCGACATCAACGCTGGCGTAATCGGCACTGACGAACGGTGACAGATGCCACTCGCTGCCCGGCTGGGCAATGTCGTAACCGACACGGGTGCTGAAAGCCCACAGGCTGCCGTCGGTATCGCCTTTTTCCGCACCTTCGCTGACGCCCAGATCAAACTTGCGCTTGAGGTTGTCGTAGTCGAGTTTGCCGCCGGTCAACGCCGCGTCAGCCCACCAGCGGTTCTGCTGAAACTGGGCAAATGCCGTGGCCATGTAGCTGTTGAGTTTGTAGTCCGAGTCGTTGTGCCCGGCCTCCAGGTTCTGCCGGTAGAAACCGCCAGCGACACCGACGCGCCAAGCCTCATTCAAGCGATAGCTGCCACCGACGTTGAGGTTGTAACCGCTGCCATCGGCGCTGACGCCGCTGCTTTGGCTGTCGACATCCAGATGCTGGCCGCCAGCCGAAACAATGGCGCGCCATTGGCCGACCGCTTGCCAGTTCTCCCAGTCTGCCTGCCATTGGTTGCGCAGTTCGTCTTGGTGCGCGCGCACGGTGGCGTGGGCCATTTCCGGCAACAGCGTCAGTTCCCAAGGTGCGGCGAGGAGGGAGTAGGCGTAGTCGGAGATCAGCTTTTGTCCGGCTTCGGTCGGGTGTACACCGTCGTTGTATATCAGCTTGGTCGGGTCGGGTGTCGCACTGTTGATCCCGTAACGAGCGTTCTCGGTGCAACCGCTGCCACTGAAGCAGGTCGCGGTCAGGTTCTGATCGGTGGCGAGGCCAAAGCGCCCAGGATCGGCAAACACTTCCGAGAGCAGCACCGGAATGTTCAGCGGAATGACTTCGGCGTTGATGCCTTGCAGGCGTGTGACCAACTGGCTGTTGAACTGGGTGGCGAGCTGGCTGCTGAAGGCTTGCAGGGGCGTACCGTTGATGGCTGGCGTCAGGCCGACATCAGGCAACAGCCAGACCATCACGTATTTGGCGCCGGCGGTTTGCAGGGTTTGCACGCTGTCGGCCAGTCGATCGGCGGCGGCGTTGGCCTGCGGCAGGCTGAGAATGCGCCCTTGCAGGAAGTCGTTACCGCCGCCAGAGATGTAATACAGCGCATTCGGGTCAGCGCGAAAGCCGTTCGATGGCAGGTAACCGGCACGGGTGCGCTCGCCGGTGGCGGATTGCGTCGTGATCGAGTCAAGAATCTGGTCGGTACGATAACCGCCCACGGCCCAGTTGTTGCCGTCGGCCTGGCCGTTTTCGGCACGCACTGCCGAGCTGGAAGAGGCTGTCTGGTCTGGCGAAAAGCCAAGGCGTCCGCCGAGCAACTGCGTGGAATTCAATGAATACAGTTCACCGCTGCCATCCTGATAAACCGGCCCGGTCCGGTTGGTGTATCGCTCGGTGGAGCCGGCCGGTCCGCCAGTGTCGGCGAAGGTTCCGGCGTCATTCAGACTGTCGCCGAAAACTATGAAATTCGAATAGGGATTGGGTGCAGCATTGGCCTGAGCACAAGCCAGTGCGAGCAGGCAGCCAGCCAGCGGTACAAACAACGTCTGTTTGATCATGAGCAAGTCCGTTTATTTATTGTTGTAGGTGAACGAAACGACAGTACCAAAAACTCCCGGCGTTTTGCCATCGGTCGCGAATCCTCCCCAGCTTTTATCTCCCGCAGCCCCGGCCATATTGCACGCTCCGCCCAGCTAAGTTACTGTGCCGGAACGTATGAACGAGACCTTCCCCGTGTTGATCACCAGCAAACTTCTGGATCAAGTCATCAAGGCACACGCCCGCTGGCGTTGGCGCGCCTGAATCTTTTCTGCCGGCCCCGCCGGATCTGTATCGCTTTGCCTTCCTTGCCTGTTTGAAATGCCGCTGTGCCGACGTATCTTCCTGCGTCCGACATCGTGCAGCGCCCTGCGGGCAAGTGATCTGAAGGCTGTTTTCAAATCAGAATTCAAGAGGTTCGACACGCCATGTTGCTGATGATCGACAACTACGACTCCTTTACTTACAACGTTGTGCAATACCTCGGCGAGCTGGGTGCCGACGTAAAAGTCGTGCGCAACGACGAACTGACCATCGCTGAAATCGAAGCGCTCAAGCCTGAGCGCATCGTCGTATCGCCAGGTCCTTGCACGCCGACCGAAGCTGGCATCTCCATCGAAGCCATCAAACACTTCGCCGGCAAGCTGCCGATCCTCGGTGTCTGCCTTGGCCACCAGTCCATCGGCCAGGCTTTTGGCGGCGATGTAGTCCGCGCCCGCCAAGTGATGCACGGTAAGACTAGTCCGGTATTCCACGAGGACAAGGGCGTTTTCGCCGGCCTCAATCATCCGCTGACCGTCACCCGCTACCACTCGCTGATCGTCAAGCACGCGACGTTGCCTGATTGCCTGGAGCTGACCGCGTGGACGCAACACGATGACGGCTCGGTCGACGAAATCATGGGCCTGCGGCACAAGACCCTGAACATTGAGGGCGTACAGTTCCACCCCGAGTCGATCCTGACTGAACAGGGCCATGAGCTGTTTGCCAACTTCCTCAAACAAACCGGCGGCACGCGCTAAGGACTTCCCATGAATATCAAGACAGCCCTGAGCCGTATCGTCGAACACCTCGACCTCAGCACCGATGAAATGCGCGACGTGATGCGCGAAATCATGACCGGCCAATGCACCGACGCGCAGATCGGCGCGTTCATGATGGCCATGCGCATGAAGAGCGAAAGCATCGACGAGATCGTCGGCGCCGTGTCGGTGATGCGTGAGCTGGCCGATCAGGTTGAACTGAAGACCCTTGATGGCGTGGTCGATGTGGTCGGTACCGGCGGTGACGGTGCAAACATCTTCAACGTGTCGACCGCTTCTTCGTTCGTCGTCGCGGCAGCCGGTTGCACCGTGGCCAAACACGGCAACCGTGCGGTCTCGGGCAAGAGCGGCAGCGCCGATTTGCTCGAAGCCGCCGGTATCTATTTGAACCTGACGCCGGTGCAGGTCGCGCGTTGCATCGACAACGTCGGCATCGGTTTCATGTTTGCCCAGACCCACCACAAAGCCATGAAGTACGCCGCCGGCCCGCGCCGCGATCTTGGCTTGCGTACGCTGTTCAACATGCTCGGCCCGCTTACGAATCCGGCCGGTGTGAAGCATCAGGTAGTGGGCGTATTCAACAAGGCGCTGTGCCGGCCACTGGCCGAAGTCTTGCAGCGTCTGGGCAGCAAGCATGTGCTGGTGGTGCATTCGAAGGACGGTCTGGACGAGTTCAGTCTCGCTGCGCCGACTTTTGTCGCCGAGCTGAAAAACAACGAGATCAGCGAATATTGGGTCGAGCCCGAAGATCTGGGCATGAAGAGCCAGAGTTTGCACGGTCTGTCGGTCGACGGCCCGGAAGCCTCGCTGGCGCTGATCCGCGATGCTCTCGGCAAGCGCAAAACCGAAAACGGCCAGAAAGCCGCCGAAATGATTGTGCTCAATGCCGGTGCAGCGCTGTATGCCGCTGACGTGGCCAGCAGTTTGAAACAGGGCGTCGAGCTTGCGCACGACGCGCTGCACACCGGTCTCGCTCGGGAAAAACTCGAGGAGCTGGGTGCCTTTACCGCGGTATTCAGAGTGGAGAATGAGGGATGAGTGTACCGACGGTTCTGGAAAACATTCTGGCGCGCAAAGTTCAGGAAGTCGCCGAGCGTAGTGCTCGCGTCAGCCTGAGCGAGCTGGAAAGTCTGGCCAAGGCGGCCGATGCACCCCGTGGCTTTGCCCAGGCATTGCTGGCGCAGGCGAAGAAGAAACAGCCTGCGGTGATTGCCGAAATCAAAAAGGCTTCGCCAAGCAAAGGCGTGATCCGCGAGAACTTCGTTCCCGCCGACATCGCCAAAAGCTATGAGAAGGGTGGGGCGACTTGTCTTTCCGTACTGACCGACATCGATTACTTCCAGGGCGCCGATGCGTACCTGCAACAGGCTCGTGCCGCGTGCAGCCTGCCGGTGATCCGCAAGGACTTCATGATTGATCCTTACCAGATCGTTGAAGCCCGTGCGCTGGGCGCCGACTGTGTGCTGTTGATCGTCTCCGCACTCGATGACGTGAAAATGGCCGAGCTGGCCGCCGTCGCCAAAAGCGTCGGTCTCGATGTGCTGGTCGAAGTACACGATGGCGATGAGCTGGAGCGTGCATTGAAAACCCTCGACACACCGCTGGTCGGGGTCAACAACCGCAATCTGCACACCTTCGACGTCAGCCTGGAAACCACCCTCGACCTGCTGCCGCGCATTCCGCGCGATCGTCTGGTAATTACCGAGAGCGGTATCCTCAATCGTGCTGATGTCGAACTGATGGAAATCAGCGACGTGTACTCGTTCCTCGTCGGTGAAGCGTTCATGCGTGCGGAAAATCCGGGCACTGAACTGCAGCGTCTGTTCTTCCCGGAGCGTGGCGTGTCGATCAGCGGTTCGACCCTCGACTGATTCGCTCCAGACCGAGTCGACGCCATCGCGAGCAGGCTCACTCCTACAGGGGAACGCGTTCCAATTGTAGGAGTGAGCCTGCTCGCGATGAGGTACTAGAAATCCCCAAAGATTCCAGATCTGCCGGAGCCTTCCATGTCGCTGCCAACCCCCCTGACCATCGAAGCCGGCCTGCAAGCCGAACAGGATTTGCTGGCCTCGGTCTGCGCCGGCGACTCAGAATTCGGCCTCCTATTCTGGCAACCCAGCGATCGCGCCCTGGTCATGCCGCGCCGCCTCAATCGTCTGCCCGGTTTCGAGCATGCCTGCGAAGTCTCCGCCGCTGCCGGTTGGCCGGTCCTGTTACGTGAAACCGGTGGCGAACCCGTCCCGCAATCTGCCGCGACAATCAATATCGCTCTGGTCTACGCGCCACCACGCAGCGAAGGCGACCTGAACCGTATCGAAACCGGCTACCGTCGTCTCTGCGATCCGATCTGCCAATTACTGGATGAGTTGGGCGGTGTCTCGTCGTTGGGTGAAATCGACGGTGCGTTCTGCGACGGTCGCTTCAACGTCAATCTCGACGGCCGCAAAATGGTCGGTACCGCTCAGCGCTGGCGACAGAGTCAGGGCGGACAGCGTCCGGTCGGTCTGGTGCACGGGGCGATGCTGATGGATGACGAGCGCGAATCGATGGTTGCAGCGGTCAATCGCTTCAACGAAGCGTGCGGCCTGGAGCAGCGGGTGCGGGCGCAGAGCCACATTGCCCTGCACGAGAAATTCAACGCGCCACAAGCCTTGGCGCGTCTCGATGAGCTGTTTCGTCTGATGCTGGCGCAGATGTACAGCGCCTGAGTTTCGGCTTTAACGGGTACCGAAGACCACCATGGTCTTGCCTTTCACATCGACCAGATTGCGTTCCTCAAGATCCTTGAGCACGCGACCGACCATTTCCCGCGAACAACCAACAATCCGACCGATTTCCTGACGGGTCACCTTGATCTGCATGCCGTCCGGGTGAGTCATAGCGTCGGGCTGCTTGCACAACTCCAGCAGGCAGCGGGCAACACGACCGGTCACATCGAAGAACGCCAGATCGCCAACCTTGCGCGTGGTGTTGCGCAGACGTTGTGCGATTTGTCCGCTGAGTACGTAAAGAATGTCCGGATCCTGTTGCGACAATTCGCGGAACTTGGCGTAGCTGATTTCCGCGGTTTCACATTCGACCTTGGCCCGCACCCAGGCGCTGCGCTCTTGCTCTTGGCCGGCTTGTTCGAACAGGCCCAGTTCGCCAAAGAAATCCCCGGCATTGAGGTAAGCGATGATCATCTCGCGGCCGTCGTCATCTTCGATCAGGATCGTCACCGAGCCCTTGATGATGAAGTACAGCGTGTCGGAGCGATCACCCGCACAGATGATGTTGCTCTTGGCCGCATGGCGACGGCGCTGACAATGCATCAACAGCTTGTCGAGGTTCTTGATTTTGGGTGTGGGGGTAATAGCAACCATGGTTGTATCCCGAAAAGACTGCACGGTGATGTTTGATTTTTTTATGAGGCGCTGAAGGCGGTCGCTACACAGCTGGCATGGGCGCCAGCGAATTGGCGCCAGCTTAACAGACACTTCGTCGAAAATTCGAGAAATTACCTACGCCGCAGAGGCATCCGTCCTAGGAACGCCGCCGCTGCCCGAACAAAGCCCTGTGCTAAGCTGGCGACCCTTTTTTCTACAGTGGAGTCTTGGCGATGAAGGCACGCATCCAATGGGCTGGCGAAGCCATGTTCCTCGGCGAATCCGGCAGCGGTCATGTTGTGGTCATGGACGGTCCGCCGGACGCCGGTGGTCGCAATCTGGGTGTTCGCCCAATGGAAATGCTCCTGCTCGGTGTTGGCGGTTGCAGCAACTTCGACGTGGTCAGCATTCTGAAAAAGTCCCGCCAGGCCGTTGAAAGCTGCGAAGCCTTCCTCGAAGCCGAGCGCGCGACCGAAGATCCAAAGGTATTCACCAAGATCCACATGCACTTTGTGGTCAAGGGCCGTGGCTTGAAAGAAGCTCAGGTCAAACGTGCCATCGAGTTGTCTGCAGAGAAGTATTGCTCGGCCTCGATCATGCTCGGCGCGGCTGGCGTGGCGATCACTCACGATTACGAAATCGTCGAACTCGGTTGAACCGACATTCAACTATCATAAAAGCAGTGCAGACTCTGGCGATCCCCCGCTGACGTCTGCATAATGCGCCACTTTTTTCAGGGCAGTGATCGGTCAGCCGACGGATCAGCCGCCTGAACAGATAACCAAAATCGCCATCGCGAAGAGGTGTTAACCGTCCTACGCAGGTGCGTTGTTCGCACTTGACGGGCATGCTTGATCACGCGGCTGCGCCGCATACATAGAGAGTTTTTAACGGTGAAAAGCAAACTCAAGCTCCACGGGTTCAATAACCTGACAAAGACCTTGAGCTTCAACATCTATGACATCTGCTACGCGGAAACCCCGCAAGACCAGCAGGCTTACGTCGAGTACATCAATCAAGAGTACAACGCGAAACGCCTGACGCAGATTCTCACAGAAGTTGTCGAGATCATTGGTGCCAACATCCTGAACATTGCCAGTCAGGACTACGAGCCTCAGGGTGCCAGCGTCACGATTCTGATTTCTGAAGAGCCGGTGACCCCGACTGAAAGTCAGATCGAAGAATCCCCGGGTCCATTGCCCGAAATCATCCTGGCCCACCTCGACAAGAGTCACATCACGGTGCACACCTATCCGGAGATCCATCCGGACGCTGGTATTGCGACTTTCCGTGTGGACATCGACGTGTCGACCTGTGGCGTAATTTCACCGTTGAAAGCGCTCAACTTCCTCATTCACCAGTTCGATTCGGACATTGTGACTGTGGATTACCGTGTGCGCGGCTTCACCCGTGACGTTGAAGGCAACAAGCACTTCATCGACCACGAGATCAATTCGATCCAGAACTACCTTTCCGAAGACACTCGCGACGCGTACCAGATGACCGACGTGAACGTGTATCAGGAAAACCTGTTCCACACCAAAATGTTGCTGAAGAACTTCGAACTGGACAACTACCTGTTCGGCGACGCCACCAGCAATCTGTCACCTGAGCAACGGGCTCAGGTGACCGACCGGGTGAAACATGAAATGCTCGAAATCTTCTACGCGCGCAACATGCCGACCTAAGATTCCCGGGTACAAAAAAGGCGACTGTCTCAGGGCAGTCGCCTTTTTTATTGCTGGAAAAGATAATCCTGTGGGAGCGAGCCTGCTCGCGAAGGGGGACCCAGCGTCAAAACGGATCTCAGATCCGATAAGTACTCTTGGTCATCACCTTCGCCAAAATACTCATCCCGAACTTCACCGGCGCCGGAAAACGGAAGCCGCCCGCCTCCAGCGCGCTTTCCGCGTGATGTTCTTCATCAATGCGCATCTGCTCCAGAATCGCTCGGGACTTTTCATCTTCGGCCGGCAACTGTTCCAGGTGCTCATTCAAATGTTTGCACACCTGATGCTCGGTTGCCGCGACAAACCCGAGGCTGACCTTATCGCTGATCAGCCCGGCCACTGCGCCAATCCCGAACGACATCCCGTAAAACAATGGGTTGAGCACACTGGTGTGGCTACCCAACTGATGGATGCGCTGTTCGCACCAGACCAGATGATCAATCTCTTCTTCGGCTGCGTGCTCCATGGCTTCGCGAACCTGGGGCAGCTTGGCGGTCAGCGCCTGTCCCTGATACAGCGCCTGGGCGCAGACTTCACCGGTATGGTTGATGCGCATCAGGCCGGCGACATGGCGGGTGTCTTCATCGCTCATCTGCGTGTCCGGCTGCAAAATCGCTGGCGACGGACGGTACGGCTGGCCACTGAAAGGCAGCAGGGTACGCATCGCGGCATCGGCTTGCAGCAGAAGACGGTCAATCGGCGAGTAGTGACGTTGGGTAGTCATGCTGACCTCCGGAAAGAATCTCGGCGGCCAGTTTAACTGAATCGGCCGGGGAAGGTTTGCGCTGGGTCATCAGTCACACTGGATGTGCTTTTTGCTTTATGTAGGAGCCGCCGAAGGCTGCGATCTTTTGATCTTGTTTTTGATACTCGAAGATCAAAAGATCGCAGCCTTCGGCGGCTCCTACACAGGTTTGCTGGATATTAGCCCGGTGGCCAGTTCATCTGCCGTTGACCGAGTACGTGCATATGAATGTGGTAGACAGTTTGCCCACCCTGCTCATTGCAGTTCATCACCACGCGGAAACCTTCCTCGCAGCCCAGTTCCAGCGCCAGACGCTGCGCAGTGAACAGGATATGCCCGGCCAAAGCCTTGTCGTCTTCGGTCAAATCATTGAGGGTGCGCACCGGTTTTTTCGGAATCACCAAAAAATGTACGGGTGCCTGAGGGGCGATATCGTGGAACGCCAGGACCTGATCGTCCTCGTAAATGATCTTGGCCGGGATTTCCCGGTTGATGATCTTGGTGAACAGAGTATCCACTGCTGTTTTCTCCGTTGTTTGGGCTGGTCTGAGTGTACTCAGGGCGGCTAATCCCGCCCAGTGTTTTACCTGTAGGACAATTCAGCGCGGGCAGTAAGCCTTGTTGACCATGCCGACAATGGTGCGGTTGAGCCAGCGCGAACCGAGTCGAGGCAAAAAGGCGAACCAGCGGTTGCGCCGCCCTGGAATGATGATCGCCCGGTTCTTGTCGAGGGCGCGCACGGTGTACAGCGCGACTTCCTCAGGGCTCATCAGCAATTTGCTGTCTTTGAATTTGTCGCTGTTCAGTTGCGCCGTACGGAAAAATGCCGTTCGCGTCGGGCCGGGGCAGAGCACCGAAACCTTTACAGCACTTTGTTTCAGCTCAACTCGCAAGGCTTCGGAGAAGTGCAGCACATACGCCTTGCTGGCGTAGTAGGTGCTCATCCATGGGCCGGGATTGAACGCGGCCACCGAGGCGACATTGAGAATCTGCCCGCCGCCTTGCAGCGCCATGCTGTTGCCGATGGCGTGGCAAAGGCGGGTGAGGGCGAGAATGTTTACTTCGATCAGATCCTGCTCGGTCATCCAGTCTTGCGCAAGGAACGGGCCGCAGGTGCCGATACCGGCGCAATTGACCAGCAAGTCGATTTGCCGATCACCTTCTTCGAGCTCCAGCAGGAAGCCGGACAGACGCAACGGCTCGCCCAGATCGCAGGCGCGGAACAGCACTTCAACACCGAAGCGTTGGGTCAACTCGATCGCAATACTTTCCAGCTGATCACGCTGTCGAGCCACCAGAATCAGGCTGCGGCCGCGCCGGGCCAGTGCTTCGGCCATGGCCAGGCCGATGCCGCTCGAGGCGCCAGTGATCAGAGCGTAACGGGTCATGCAATTCTCCATCGCAACAGCTCCGCGCCAGCGACGCGGGTGTCACGGCGGGGAGCGCTGTTCATTCTTTTGCAGAGTCTACAGGGGCCTGCGCCGCTTCGGCTGCTTCGTCGGCGGAATCCACGGGTGATTCGACCTCTACTTCGACTTCATCAGTCGTCACCGAGCCACTTTCGTAGCGGCTTTCCAGGTTGCTTTCGTATTCCTGCTGAATGGCCGAGATCCCGCCGAGCATTCCACCGGCAAAGATCAGCGCGAAAAACACGATCCACAGTGAGCACAAGACTTTTACTGCGGTGCTGTTGGGCGGCGGCGGTGGGCCGTAGCGGTTGGCGCCGTTGTTGCCCGGCACGACCATGATGACCAGCGGGAAGAAGCTGCCCACGAACGGCACCAGGTTCAGCAGCCAGAGCCAACCCGACCAGCCGATGTCGTGCAGGCGTTGAACGCTGAACAGAATGCTGACGATCAGGAAGGCGATAAACAGGAAGAAGGCGAAGATCCCGCCGATGATCAGACCAGTGGTGGAGTCGCCACTGACCAACCCCAGCGCCAGCAGAGCGAACACGCCGATGATGGGCAGGGTCACCAGGCTCAGCACCATTGTCCACGCCAGAAAACGCAGACGTCCGATTCGTCCTTCGACACTGAACGGCTTGAGTTCGGCAAACTCCGGCAGACGTTCGCCAACGCTGGCGCGAGGTGGTGCATAAGGGGAATCAGGTTCCGCCGCAGCCGAAGCATGCTCATGAACATCGGCCAGGTTCAGCTCGATGGCTGTTTCTGCTTCGATCCTTGCGTCGATTCCGGTTTTGCTCAGCGCTTGCAGGTAAGCCTGCGCATCGCTGTGGGACAAATCGCGTTTAAGTGCGACGGCGCGACCATTGAACAGGCGCTCGATCGCGGCGACTTCGCTTTTGAACAGATCCGCCAGATTGAGTTTGGCGGTTGTGATATCGACACCGGGCTGCAGAGCACCGTCGAATACGATCTTGTAACGGGGTTCGCTCATGGCCGAGGCATCCTTGTCGCGAAGAGATTGAAAGGTCAGCAGTGTAAGGCCAGTCCGACGGGGCTGGCCTGGTTTTTCTTAGCGTGGCCAGTGTTTCGTCAGCTGCGCCGCGTTTTCCTGTGCCTGACGATATTCCGCGTCCAGTCGCGCGATCAATTGATCCACGTTCGGCAGGTCATCGATCTGCCCTACGCCTTGACCGGCAGACCACACGGTTTTCCAGGCTTTGGCTTCATCGCTGATCGGCTTGAGCTTGTCGCCGAAGTTCACTTCGCCTTTGCCTTGCAGAGCGGCCATATCGAAACCGGCGGACTCAAGGCTCTGGCGCATAAAACTCGCCGGCACTCCCGACACCGCTGGAGTATGAATGATGTCCGCAGCCTTGGCTGTCAGCAGCATCTCCTTGTACGCGTCAGGCGCATGACTTTCCGTGGTGCCGATAAATCGCGTACCGAAGTAGGCCAAATCCGCGCCAAGCAGTTGAGCTGCGAGAATCTCATGGCCATGGTTCAAACATCCTGCAAGCAACAGCGTCTTGTCGAAGAACTGCCGAATCTCGGCGATCAGCGCAAACGGGCTCCAGGTCCCGGCATGACCGCCGGCGCCGGCCGCGACGGCGATCAAGCCGTCGACACCGGCCTCAGCCGCTTTCTCGGCGTGGCGGCGAGTGGTCACGTCATGGAATACCAGACCACCATAGCTGTGCACCGCGTCGACCAACTCCTTCACCGCGCCGAGACTGGTGATGACGATCGGCACTTTGTGTTCGACGCAGATGTTCAGGTCCGCCTGCAGGCGCGGGTTGCTGTTGTGCACGATCAGGTTCACCGCATACGGCGCCGGGTTATCCAGTGTCGCCAGTCCCGCTTCGATCTGTTCCAGCCAGGCTTTGAAGCCGCTGCTTTCGCGCTGGTTCAGTGCCGGAAAACTGCCGACCACGCCATTGCGGCAGCAGGCGAGCACCAGCTCAGGATTGGAAATCAGAAACATCGGCGCGGCCACCACAGGCAGGCGCAGGCGTTGTTCGAGCAAAGCGGGCAGCGACATGATGAATACCCCAAAGATCTGTTCTTGTTGAAGTTAGAACGGCTTGACCACGACCAGAATTACGATAGCCAGCAATATCAGAACCGGAACTTCATTGAACCAGCGATAAAAGACATGGCTGCGGGTGTTTTCGCCACGGGCAAAACGTTTTACCTGTGCGCCGCACATGTGGTGGTAGCCGATCAGTAATACGACGAGAGTCAGTTTTGCGTGTATCCAGCCACCCATGCTGAAGATGCTTGGGTTGAGGTAGATCAGCCAGCCGCCGAAGATCAGCGTGGCGATCATTGCCGGGCCCATGATGCCGCGATACAACTTGCGCTCCATGACGCTGAAGCGTTCCTTGCTGATCGTGTCTTCGCTTTGCGCGTGATAAACAAACAGTCGCGGCAAGTAGAACAGCCCGGCAAACCAGCAAACGATGCTGACAATGTGAAAAGCTTTGATCCATAGATAGAGCATTTTTAGTTATTTCCTTAATCACGGTAGGCCAGATAGTAGAGGCTTGAGCGTCCGCACGTCACCTTGACGGTTGTCGCAGGCGCGCGCGGCCCCTATTATCGACGGCTTTCCAGTGGGTTCTTTGAGGGCAGGTCATGGTCAAGGTCGGTATCGTCGGCGGCACGGGTTACACCGGTGTCGAATTGCTGCGTCTGTTGGCACAGCATCCGCAGGCAGAAGTGGTGGTGATCACTTCCCGATCCGAGGCCGGTCTGGCCGTGGCTGACATGTACCCGAACCTGCGCGGCCACTACGACGGCCTGGCGTTCAGCGTGCCCGACATCAAAACCCTCGGCGCTTGCGATGTGGTGTTCTTCGCCACGCCGCATGGTGTGGCTCACGCATTGGCGGGCGAACTGCTGGCGGCAGGCACCAAGGTCATCGACCTGTCGGCAGACTTCCGCCTGCAAGACGCTGAAGAATGGGCCAAATGGTACGGCCAGCCACACGGCGCGCCTGAGTTGCTGGACGAAGCGGTTTACGGTCTGCCGGAAGTCAATCGCGAGCAGATCAAGAAAGCCCGTCTGATCGCGGTGCCAGGTTGCTATCCGACCGCAACCCAGCTGGGTTTCCTGCCTTTGCTGGAGGCGGGTCTGGCTGATACTGCGCGTCTGATCGCCGACTGCAAGTCCGGCGTCAGCGGTGCCGGTCGTGGTGCGGCTGTAGGCTCCCTGTACTCCGAAACGTCGGAAAGCATGAAAGCTTACGCGGTGAAAGGTCATCGTCACCTGCCGGAAATTCGCCAGGGCCTGCGTCGTGCGGCGGGTAAGGATGTCGGTCTGACCTTCGTTCCGCACCTGACGCCGATGATCCGTGGCATTCACTCCACACTCTACGCGACCGTGGTGGATCGTTCGGTGGATCTGCAGGCACTGTTCGAAAAGCGTTATGCCAACGAACCGTTCGTCGACGTAATGCCGGCCGGTAGCCACCCGGAAACCCGTAGCGTGCGCGGCGCCAACGTTTGCCGCGTAGCCGTTCACCGTCCTCAGGATGGCGATCTGGTGGTGGTGTTGTCGGTGATCGACAATCTGGTCAAAGGCGCGTCGGGCCAAGCGGTACAGAACATGAACATCCTGTTCGGTCTGGATGAGCGCTTCGGCCTGTCCCATGCCGGTATGCTGCCGTAACACTTTAAGTCGCATAGCAAAAAGGCCCGTCAAACGGGCCTTTTTGCATTCTGAACAGTTGATCGGGTTTATTGATATACCGTAACAATAGTTGACCGATTTTCTAGGAGAAGCGGATAATGCGCGTCATCACGCATTATGGCGGCGTAACGCCGGGAGATAGTCAGCATGAGCGTCGAATCCTTCACCCCCACGGCTTTGCAATTCACCCACGGTGCCGCGCACAAGGTGAAGAGCCTGGTCGATGAAGAGGGGAATGATCGCTTGAAGCTGCGCGTATTCGTTACGGGCGGCGGTTGTTCAGGGTTTCAATACGGTTTCACCTTCGATGAAGATGTGGCCGAGGACGACACCATCGTCGAGCGCGAAGGCGTGAGTCTGGTGGTTGATCCTATGAGCTTTCAGTACCTGGCCGGTGCTGAAGTGGATTACCAGGAAGGTCTGGAAGGTTCGCGCTTCGTGATCAAGAACCCGAACGCCACCACGACGTGTGGTTGCGGGTCTTCGTTCTCGATCTGATCGTCCTTCGCTGCAGACAACAAAACGCCGCAGAACCTTACGGTTCTGCGGCGTTTTTTGTTGCCCGTGTTTTGGTCAGTTGGGGTAGATCGCGCCGAGTACGCGCAGACCTTTGGCGCCGGTGACGCTCGGGCGGTTGGCGGCGATACCTTCGAGGCAGCAATGGGCGAGCCAGGCGAAGGCCATGGCCTCAACCCAGTCCGGATCAACACCGTGGGTCGCAGTGCTGGCGACCGTGGTGGTCGGCAGCAACTCGGCCATACGCTTCATCAGCGTGGCGTTGTGCGCGCCACCGCCGCAGACCAACAATTCTTGAGTCGCGGATTGAGCGCTTTGCAGCGACTCGACGATGGTCAGTGCGGTAAGTTCGAGCAGCGTAGCCTGCACGTTTTCAGGCGCGAAGCTCGGTAGTCGCGCAAGGTGCTGTTCCAGCCATGCAAGGTTGAACACTTCGCGGCCGGTGCTTTTCGGGCCTTTAGTCATGAAGAACGGATCGCTGAGCAGGGCTTTCAGCAAGGTTGGCTCGATTGTGCCGCTGGCAGCCCATTGTCCGTTGCGATCGTAGTTTTCACCGCGCTGCTGCTGGATCCACGCGTCCATCAGAACATTCCCCGGGCCGCAGTCGAAACCGGCTACAGGCTTGGTCGGCTCTATCAGACTCAGGTTGCTGAAACCGCCGACATTCAAGACCGCCTGATTACCGGTACGCTCTTCAAACAACGCCTCATGGAAAGCGGGTACCAAGGGTGCGCCCTGGCCCCCGGCAGCGACATCGCGGCTGCGGAAGTCGCTGACGACAGTGATGCCGGTCAATTCGGTCAGCAGGGCAGGGTTGCCGATCTGCACGGTAAAGCCGCGCGCCGGTTCATGGCGAATGGTCTGGCCGTGGCTGCCGATCGCACGAATGCTTTCGGCTTTGAGCCGCTGCTGATCGAGAAGAGTGTAAATACCCTGCGCGGCGAGCTTCACCCAGTTTTGCTGGGCAATTGCCGAGCGGGCAATTTCGTCAGGGCCGCTGGCGCACAAGCCAAGCAGCTCGGCGCGCAGTGATTCAGGCATGGGAATGTAGTGCGTGGCGATCAGCTTGATCGCCGAAGTCTGTTCGATCAGGGCAATGTCCAGACCGTCGAGGCTGGTTCCAGACATTACACCGATATACAGGGCCATGGCTTAACGCTTGCTCGAAGCCAGCATGGTGGCCTTCTCTTGATCCATGCGCGCCATCAGCGGTTGGCTCTGGGCCAGGAAACGAGCGCGCTCGGCTTTGGCAATCGGGTCAGCCATTGGCAGCTTCTGCCCCAGCGGGTCTACGTGAACGCCATTGACCTGGAACTCATAGTGCAAGTGCGGGCCGGTGGACAGGCCGGTAGTGCCGATGTAACCAATCACTTGGCCCTGTTTCACGGTACCGCCAGTCTTCACGCCTTTGGCGAACCCTTGCATGTGGCCATACAGCGTACGGTAAGTGTTGCCGTGCTGGATGATCACGGTGTTGCCGTAGCCACCGCGACGCCCGGCGAGCAAGACTTTACCGTCGCCGGCAGCCTTGATCGGCGTACCGCGTGGCGCAGCATAATCGACGCCTTTGTGGGCGCGGATCTTGTTGAGGATCGGGTGCTTGCGGCCCATGGAGAACTTCGAGCTGATGCGGGCGAAGTCCACCGGCGTACGGATGAACGCCTTGCGCATGCTATTGCCGTCAGCCGTGTAGTAGCTGCTGTTGCCTTGTTTGTTGGTGTAACGCACGGCGGTGTAGGTTTTGCCGCGGTTGGTAAAGCGTGCGGACAGGATCGGGCCGTTGCCGACTGACTTGCCGTTGACCACTTTCTGCTCGTAGATCACGTCGAATTCGTCACCCTGGCGGATGTCCTGAGCGAAGTCCACGTCATAGCCAAAGACGCTGGCCATATCCATGGTCAGGCTGTGGGACAGGCCTGCACGCGCGGCAGATTGGGAGAGCGAGCTATTGATTACGCCGTGGACATAAGCGGTGCGAACGGTAGGTTTTGCAGTGACCCGGTTGAAGGCATAACCCTTGTCATTCTTGGTCAGGGTAATGGTTTCGACGTCGCTGACCTTGCTGTGCAGGCTGGTCAGTTGGCCTTCCGGGTTCAATTCGAATTCGAGTTTTTGGCCATGTTTGAGTTGGCTGAACTGTTTGGCTTGTTTATCGCTGGCCAGAACTTCATGTACGGAAGCAGCTGGCAGGCCGACTTTTTCGAACAGCGTGGACAGCGTGTCGCCTTTGGCGACAACGACTTCGCGGTGGCCGGGAGCTTTTGTTTTCTCCGCAGCAGGCGCCGGCACAGGTGCAGCTTCAGCGGTTTGTGGGGTGTTTTCGTCACTGTTTTCGATTTGAGCAAACGGTGAAGCGACCGGCTCATTTGTGGCTTGAGCCGCATCAGCAGCGTCTTGATCCTGTGTCAGTTGTTCAGCGGGACTTTCCAGTTCAAGGCTCAGGGTCGTCTTTTTGGCTTCAACATCACTGGAAGGGAATACCAGGAGAGCCAGGCTAAGAAGGGCGGCGATTCCACTTGCGGCGAGCAGGTGGGTCTTCGGGTAAAGCGGAGGCGCTTTAGACGGTTCTGTGGTCATAGGTAATTTTGACTTTGAAAAATGATGAATTGGAAAAGATGAATGACATGATGAAGATGAAATAACTGTATAAAATATAACCAAATCATCTCTGAAGCAAGTCTACAGACAGCGCGTTTGTGGATTGGTGTCCGTGCGCCGGGCA